>JAYUQP010000068.1:0-28801 GCA_043757265.1 Bdellovibrionales bacterium
CATGATGTCAAAAAGCAAAGACGCCGCAAGATTCAAGCCCAAAATTTCGATGAAGTAGAAAGTGCTTTTTCCGAACGAAATTCTCTAAAATTCATAAAAGAAGACGCGCCATCCTGGCTCAGCTCGCGTCGCATTAGCGAGCACGTCCATGATTCGCGAGAGGTCTTCTTTTATGAATTTTAAAGAATCTCCTTCAAAAAAAGCACCGTAGTGCAACCGTTGAGCCAATTATCGCCTTCTGACAGC
This sequence comes from Bdellovibrionales bacterium, assembly GCA_043757265.1. GTDB lineage: Bacteria > Bdellovibrionota > Bdellovibrionia > Bdellovibrionales > JAGQZY01 > JANPLN01. The sequence goes on from JAYUQP010000068.1 coordinate 247, forward strand.
GTCATTTAAAGCCCACAGGTCGCTTTTTTCGTGCGGGGCAAAGAACTTTAGGTATTGAGTAGTTTACCGGCCCACAGAGTGTTTGGCGGGAGTGTGTCGGAGATTTTTGCTGTCGAAATATAAAGCAAAATTTTTTCTACGGCCTCCTGCGAGGCTCTGGCAATGGCTTGCCGGGTGGTAGCACCAACGTGCGGAGTGAAAAAAATCTGTGCATGGTCAAGAAGCGCCGAGTTTTTGTCGAGAGGTTCAGCAGCAAAAACATCCAGGCCTAAGCGGAATTGTGGATTTTCAATCAGGTGATTTAATAGCGAGCTAAAGCAGATTACATCACCACGGCTAACATTGATTAAAGTCGCCGACTCGTGAAACCATTCCAGCGTGGACGCTTTTATCATATGGTAGGTTTCGGAGGTGAGCGGGACGTGAAAAGTTACGATGTCGGATTTTCGTACGACCTCTTCGAATCCTAAAAAAACGGTGTTTGGATGCGCTGCTTGGTCGGTGTAAGGATCATGCACTAGAATTTCCAGACCAAACACCTCGGCTATTTTTTTTACTCGGCTGCCAATGCGTCCAAGACCGATGATTCCCAATGTTTTTCCTGCGAGTTCTTCGCCGAGCAGAGCCCCTCGCTCCCAGCGGCCCGACTTCACCTGTGCACTTGCGCGGCCGTAGTTGCGTTGCGTGGCGAGAATCAATCCCATGGTGTGCTCAGCCGCACTTTGTGCGTTGGCTTCGGGTGTGTGCATGACTGTGATTTTTTTTTCGCTGCAAGCTTTTAGATCAATGTGATCAAAACCGCTTGTGGCACTCACGATAACTTTTAATTGTGGCATCTGACTTATCAGTTCCCGTGATACGTGCACGCCACTGCGAATGAGAAGTCCTTGGCAGGTGGGCCACTGGTCTTTTTGATCGCTGATCAGCTCGCACGTCGACACGTCGACAATTCCACTCTTTTTTAGCTGAATAAGCGACTCTTGGGAAAAGCGATTGGCAACAATCAGTTTAAACACGGGAGAGTTCTTGCACACATTGGTGGATGGCTGCACTGGTCTCTTCCAAATCTTGCAGGCTCATGGCGCCCATATGGCCAACGCGCAAAACTTTTCCCTTCAACTCATCTTGTCCGCCCATAACCACAATTTTAAATTTTTCCTGAAGACGATGTTGCAGTTTTTGGCTGTCCACCGGAACTGCTAAGCAGGTCAGGCTGGGGCTTGGCACAAATGGAAATAAACAAATGCCATCCCTTAAAACCAGGCGACGGAAAGTTTCGGCGCGCTCTGTGTGCTGGCTAAAAATATTTTCAAGTCCCGTGCGCTCAATGTGAAGAAGCGCCACATGCATCGATCTCAGCAGACTCACCGCGGAGCTAAAGCGCGTTTGTCCTTTATCGTTAGCTTTTAACTCTTCGATTAAATTCCAGTAGTAGCTTTGCGATGGGGCAATTTTTTTTGCAGCCTCCAAAGCCCGTTTCGAAAGACTTAGCACGGTCAAACCCGTAGGCAAGCTGAGCGCTTTTTGTGAACCACTGATAAGTACATCGAGACCCCACTCATCCATCTTCAGCGGAAAAGCACCCAATCCTGTAACAGCGTCAACGATGAGCAGGCAGGACGAGGATTTTGTGAGCTTTGCGATCTCTTCGACGGGGAGGAGTGCGCCCGTGCTGGTTTCGCAAGCTTGGCATAAAACAGCCCGTGCCTCTGGATACTTTTTTAAAGTGTCAGCAATTTTTTGTACATCAATGGGTGAACCCCAGGGAAATTGCAGTCGAATCGAATTATACCCAAGCGCCATGGCCATTTCGTGCCAGCGCGCTCCAAATTTTCCGCTATCGATGGAGATGACGGTATCTCCACGCAGAATGGTATTTGTAAGCGAGGCTTCCATCCCACCGGTGCCCGTGGCGGTGAGAACAAAGCACGGCTGCTCCGTCATAAAAACCTTTTTCAAACGAGTTAAAATTTGCGTTAAAATGGACTCAAATTCATCCGTACGATGATGAATAACGGGAAGAGCTAGTTCTTTAAGCACATCGCTTGAAAGGGGCACCGGGCCGGGCGTCATAAGCTTGTACATGAGCTTGGAATCATTCATTTTTTTAATTTCTGTCTTGAAAGCGCAAAAGTCAAAAGGTAGCTTATTTGAGCATGAAAAAAGCGACACTCTTTTTATTTTTTCTGAGTTTAAGCTTCAGTCTAGGTTCTTGTGCCTATCGCTTTGGGCCCCACCAGCGCCAACTTCCGGGGGGGCATCAGAAAATTTTTGTAAAAATTTTCGAAAATCGAACTCACGAGGTGGGGATTGAGTCGGATTTTACCAATGCGTGTATTCAAGAGCTTGCGCGCACGGGAGTCGCCACAGTGACCACCGAAGGCAATGCGGAAGTGGTTTTAGAAGCCGTGATACATGCGGTGTCGTACCTGGGGAAATCGGCGGTGAGTTTCCCAACGATCCCGGGACAAGATCGAAGTTTGATTTCCGAATACCAAACCCACGTCAACGTGGTGTTTCGTTTGCTAGACAAACAGAACAAAGAATTGTGGCAGGGCCAAATCCTTGGAGAGAGAAACTACAAGGCTCCGCAGCTCAGAGTAATGGGTTTGAGCACAGCCAACCCTATTTACAACCAGAGTGCTCGACGTCAGCTAATGAAACTGATTGCCAAAGATATGGCGACCGAAGTGATGGCCGATATGACGGAGAATTTTTAAATGGAATTTCATCTCTCGTCGTTTGAAAAAAAATTAAAAGCCCAGATCCATCCTATCTATTTGTTTTTTGGTGAAGAAGAGTTTTTTGTTCAGGAAGCTTTGCGCGTTTTAGAAACCGTAGTTCTTGAAGGTGGAACAAGAGATTTCAACTACGATGCATACTACGCGAAGGATACCCCCACCTCGCAGATTTTTGACGTGGCAGAAACACTGCCTATGATGGCGCAACGTCGCTTGGTCATTGTTAAGGGTATTGAAAAGTGGGCAGAGGCCGACTGGGATGTGTTGTCGAGCTACATCAATAAGCCATCAGAGTCCTCAGTGGTAGTGCTTACGGCACGCGCTCTCGACAAACGTAAAAAAGCCCATAAGCTTTTGCTAGAAAAAACCGAAGCCCTTGAGTTCAAAAAGCCCTACGACAACCAGGTGCCTGGCTGGATTCAGTACATGGCGCAAAAGTGCGGCATAACCATGGAGCCTGATGCCATTGAGTTGCTTCATCAATTTGTGGGGAGTCAACTGAAGGACCTTGAAGGCGAGGTTACAAAGCTTTCGCAGTATATCGGCGAGCGAAATCAAGTTTCAGTCAAAGATGTGATTGAAGTGGTTTCCAAAATAAAAGTGCAATCGGTGTTTGATCTCGCGCGCGCTATCGGCGAAGGCGACAAGGCCCAAGCTCTTTTGTGCCTGTCGCAGTTGTTGTCTCACGGACAAAACGAGGTGGGAATATTGGCTCTGGTTTCACGGCATGTACGAATATTGCGAGCCGTGCGCAAAGCGCAGCGCGAAGGTTTGCGCGGACCACAGATGGCCGCGAAGGTGGGAGTTTCGCCGTACTTTTTACAGGAGTACGAAAATCAGGCGCGCGGCTGGAGCGAAAAGAAAATCGAAAATGCGTTCAAGGCCCTCGTCGATACAGACCGAGCGCTTAAATCGTCGCCGATGTCTTCACACATCTGGCTAGAAAATTTTGTTCTTCAAACGTGTTTGTAAAAGTGAGGTCCTCCAGGGACCTTACACAAATAGGCGCGGTCCCCCAGTGGATCTGGCTATGGATTAGAGTGGCGAAAAGCGATCCAAAGTGCTTTTTGGGCCTCTTAGAATTCCGCGGCCGGTTTTTTTGTAGGTAATAATTTCGGTGGAAACTACTGACGTGTGATACATGTCGCATCCGCCACCCATACCGGTTTCGCAGCCAGAGGCGATTGTATCGATATTCACTTCGGGATGAAACTTTTTGATGATTGAAAGTATAATGGGATCCGATAAATAGGGCTGCTCTGGAAACGCTTGTGTAGCACGACGATACTCAACCACAAGTCGATCGCCAAAAATTTCCTGGTACTTTGCAACGACGTCCTCCACTAGCGAAAGCCGGTAGGGATCGTTTTCTGAGGAATCCGTTTTTTCGAATACGACATTTTCGTTGATTAAAATAGCTGTGTGCATCAGCATCGCAATCTCCCCATCGTTTACGGATTTCTCACGAACGATCAGCATGTCCCACAGCTTTATGTCCTGCTGTTTGATTTTTTCAGAATGTAAATCCACATCGCCATCCGCGGTCCAGCGGGCAGGCACGTAAATTCGGTATTCAGTTTTATCAAAAAGGATTGCGTTTAAATTTTCAAAGGTGGTGTTCCAGCAATTAGTTTGGATTCCTAAGCCGTTTTTTTTGAGAGCCCAAAAATCCACTCCACTGTCAGATTCAAGCAAGTGTTCATACTCTTCGGTCTCGTTAAGCGCTTCAAACGAGTAGCTTACGGGTGTAAAGGTTTGATCGATAACCGCCTGCATACTCGGCGGTAAAAAATCACTAAGATTGTAGTTGCGCTCTGGCTGGTAGGGAACCTGCGAACGCGATCCATATTGCGCACGAAGGGCATCAAATTGCGGCTTAGAAAGCTTCTCGAGACTGACCGAAAGATAGTATTTATCTTGCTCGCTATAAAGCGAGTCAAATTTTGATGAGGTCTTCTTTTCGACCCGAGCACCAATGCTGAGTTGGGCAAATTCCGGAAAAGTTTCCTCAAAAGGTAAGCTCTCATCGGCGAAAGTTGGCCAAACGAAGACAACCAAAACAAAATGGCTCAAAATCAAACGCATTGTTCGCTCCTATGCATACGAAGGCAATGTAGATGAATTTTACTATTTTTGAAACGGGGAGTTATCAAACATGTACAAGTTACCGTAGAAAATTAGAATTTGTCCGAGGAGAGTTCTTAATTAACTGAATGACGAACTCGTATTGCACGAGCTAGCCGAGCAGCCCTATACAGGTTGCTCGCAGGAATAATTTATTATTTTGCAGTCGCTGCTTTTAAAACTTGGATGCTCATGCGGCCGATTTTACGTGAAGCTGTTTGCCTTTTGTAAACGCCTTTTTGAGCCGCTTTATCAATGGCACTAGCGAACGCACTAAAAGCTTCTTCTTTTTTGGCTGTATCACCTGAGGTAATTGCAAGACGAAGCTTTTTCTCAGCCGTGCGAACCGAGCTTTTCGTTTTTTGGTTGCGGTCTTTTCGCACAAGAGCCTGACGTGCTTGTTTTTCGGCGGACTTAATATTTGCCAAGGTAATTCCTCCACAGTAATCTGAATGAACGTTTCTATTATAAAAGGTGAGGGGATACAAGCCTTTTTGCCTTTGAGGGCCCACCACTTGCCAAAAGAACTAACCGTAAACCCGCCGACAAGCAGCGAGCTGAAAATAAAAAATTCTGTAGCAAAATCAGCTATTTATTTTGCCTCTGGCACCCTTATGAGTCGCATGATGGGGCTGGTGAGAGATGCTCTCCTCGTCGCTATTTTTGGTAAAACAATCTCCGATGCGTGGCTTGCGGCCTTTCGTTTTCCAAACTTGTTCCGTCGTATCTTTGGCGAAGGGGCGCTTTCAGCCTGTTTTATCCCGCTCTATGTAGAGTACAAAGATCGCAAAGATGACAAATCACTGGGGCAACTGACAGCTGGTGTTTTGGGCCTGTTGCTTGCGGTGCTAGTGCCACTAACGGTGGTATTTGTTTTGGGTATGGACACAGTGATTCGATCGTGGGTGCACGGCAAGGGGTTTACCGATATTCCAGGCAAAGTTGATCTCACTGTCAACATGACAAAGATCATGTTTCCATTTTTACTCCTGATGACTTTGTATGCGTATTTAATGGCGGTGCTGAATGCGCATAAACAATTTCTGCTATCGTCTATAGCGCCATTGTTTTTTAATATCATTATCGTTGCGGCCAGTTTGTATTGCTACTACGCCGACTACATTTCGCCAATTTTTTTATCGTGGTCGGTGATCGCGGGTGGGGTGGTGCAGTTTTTAGCGCTGCTGCCCATGTTTCTAAAACTGAATATTTCATTTGATTGGAGTTTTAAAAGTTTAGCATCACTGCCAGTAAAACGAGTGTTGAAAGCATTTTTACCGAGTGTTGTTGGCTTAGGTATTATTCAATTTATGGGGTTGGTTAATATTTCTTTTGCAAGCCAGCTGCAAGAAGGATCGGTCACGTACATTTACTTAGCTGATCGCTTGTTGGAATTACCGCTGTCTTTGGTTGCCGTGAGTTTAGGAACAGCTCTATTACCCACACTCTCTGAGGCTATCAGTCAAAATGACCCAAAAGCCTTTAAGCTCGAGCTGTTTAAAAATATAAAATTATTACTTCTGCTTTGTATTCCCGCTTCGGTGGGAATGTGGATGACCTCGTCGCTGCTAGTTTCGGTGCTGTTCGAGCGCGGGGCTTTTACATCTGACGAAGTTACTGTTGTTGCTGCCATCGTGCAAGTGTACGCGTTTACACTTGTAGGCGCTTCGCTGACTCGTATCTTAGGCCAAGCCTTTTATGCCGAAAAAAGTACGACGGTTCCGGCCATGGCATCCGCGGTGGGATTTGTGGTTCATCTTTTTATGGCGCCGATTTTAATGAATCGTTGGGGAGTTGAAGGCTTAGTAATCTCTACGGCCATCAGCACATTCATCAACTGCATTGCTCTCGTGATTTGGTTTTACACCCGGCACGGTAGTTTGTACTTTGCTGAGCTGTTTTGGTTTTGCGCAAAAGTTTTCGCTGCGAGCTTTGCCATTGTTGGAGTGTGCTGGTTGCAGAAGTTACTTTTTACTCCACTCGGCTTTTTGCAAAAAGTTTTGGTTTTGGGAAGTGTTGTAACGTTAAGTGGTTTATTGTTTTTTGCGGCTGCTCAATTGCTACAAGTAAAAGAAGCGCAATGGATATTAAGCAGACTGAAAATTCGTCTCGGAAACAAACAAATTTAAAACACTACTGCACAGTTGCTGGCTACGGCGGGTAGGCTTCGGTTGCTGCTGGATCAGCTCGCCAAACACCGCCTCTATAATCTGTATTTGTGGTCGAGCCAGGATAATCGATATAACACGAGCTTGATAAGTCAAATTCGGCGGAGCTACCCGGAAGTGTAGCAACTCGCGCTGTAGGTGTTGGGCACGGAGTTATGATAGCGGCTAGAGGACTTGCAACTGCGCTTGTGCAGAAGAAATTCCATTCATCAGCTGGGCGTCCTGCGATGTGAACAAGTCGGTTGCCGGGAACTGCTTCATGAGTATATTCGTAGAGCTCAATAGCGCGAACATTGTACGCGGCATCTACTTCTGCAACCTGCATATGCACATCACAACCAGTGGGTAATCCAGTATATCGAATATGATAACCGTCGGATATTTTGCTGGCGGTTGTTGCCGGTCCGGGCACATATTCGGTTATCGGATTGTAGAGAGTTTCTGTACTAGCGTAATCATCTGTTGCGCAAGAAATTTGCGCGTACTCGCATGGCACCCAACGGCCCGTCTTGAACGTATTGTTCCACCCCGTATTTGTGTTGGAGGAATGTCGTGAGGGCCTATACAAATCATAATGGCCGGTTGCGGTGTAAGCTAAGCCTGAGGTGTCAAAGCGTGGAAGGTTGGGACAATTATCGACAGTACTGCAAAAATAGTTTCCAGCAGGATAATATAAGCTGTTAAATTGTATAAAGCCTTGCCCATCGGGCGTGCCATCAGGACGATTGACGTAACCAATATTATCAAACGAAGTAGGATTTTTTGGAAGTTCCGAAGAATAAAATGTCTGGCGAAGACCACCAGGTCGCAAAACGCGAAGTCGGCGGGTAGTCGCATCGACAGGCACGATTCGGAAGTGGTTGAGTCCAGCAGTGTCATTCAGTGCACGTTGTCGGGTTAAATTTCGACACATAAAAACGCTTCCCGGTCGCACGTTGGTGATTCGAAAATTAAGACTACCGATTGCTATGGGATCATTACAGTCGCGAGCGGGAAGTATACCACCTCCACCTCCATAGTCCAAAGTTGCACCTGATTGTATATACGTGTTTATATCTCCTGGTGTATCAGTATCGTCGATAACAGGTTCGATATCATGCACGTCGAGAGGATTAGCATTGTCAAAAGAGGTTGTTGGGTATTGAAACCTTTCAGCCACTTCGCAATCCTCTCTGGCGCCGCTTCGGTTTTCATATTCCACACGAATCATCACTTCATAACCAGCATTAAAACGAACGCCTGCCGCCGGTGTTTGGCCTACGCGCAATCCGGCAATTGGAGTGGCTGCCGGTGGGAAATTTGTACCGCCTGTCAAACCACGTGGTATCTGGTCGAGCATTCCGGATGTGCTGCTTGGCATAACCACGTGTTCATGAGTGCCACCGCAAGCGTTAATGGTAGTACCATTGTTCGTGTTGTAAAGGCGGATACGCAAAAAGGACTCGGGCTCCTTCAGTCCCGTAGTTTCCACCGGCGAGTCCTCACTTCCCACTGAATTGGTAAATAAATCGGTTAAAGGTGCAGTCGCCGACGTTCCCGATAAGCCCGTCGCAGAGCAAGTCGCGGGAATGTTGTTGTAGATAGTTTCGATCGCCGAAATTGCACCCATGATGAGAGTGTTGGGGCGTAAGGTAGTTGTATTTGTAGCGCTTAGAGGGTTGCCGATAGAAAACGGAGTGTTGATTGTGTCGGGTGCGCCCGCGGTGTTCCAGCGATCGGCAAAAGTGACGCCAGTTTCGTTTGATGCCGGCTCGTTTGGTGGTGGAACGTTGGTTCCTATGGCCGGGAGTGCGCCGCCTGGCCCAACAGGGTCTGGTGGAAAACGGTAGTAATTACGAATGAGACTTTTGTTTTTAAAATTATTTAAAAGACGGTTAGCTTCGGCGTGACAACCGCCGCGGCTGACCACCTTGTCTTTAAATGCGCCCTTATCTTGTCCAACCGTCACCGACAAAACAGCGCCCACAAGAATAGCCAGTAGAACCATTCCGACGACAGTTTCGATAAGAGAAAAACCGTTATGGTTTTTAAGACCTCGCATAAATATGTATCGGTCTTTTAATCAGAATTCTAAACGAGTTAAACCTAAAACGCAGTATCAAACCGAAACAATTCAAAGGGATTGTTTTTCAGGTTGGGTAAAGGAAGTAAAACGATAGTAAAACGATGGTATTCGAGCGGAACACCCACCCATACCGAATCGGTCTGAGACAATGCTAGCCTTGAGTCCAGTAGTAAACATTCGCTCAGAATATCTTTTTTTAGAATCGGCGAGTAAACAAAGTGCGGCTTTTTGTTGGGAACCAACCAGTAATTTTTTTGGTTAAGAGAGATTATTTTTGTGGACGCCGGAAGTTCTTGATCTGTGCGCACGTGCTGGGCTTTTACCCAGACGCCCGGGGCGGATTCAAAATAATTTTCATTAAGGAATGTACGAAGTTCAGTCCCGAATAGGATATTTTTGAATGTATAGATGTAAACATCTGGAGCCTCAGCACGGATGTACGACAAAATTACTTCGTGTTGTGAAACGTCTCCGGGGCCAATAAAAGCATAATATGTTGTGTCCAGCGGCAACAGACCAATAACGTCGTAAATTGAAACCTGAGGGTTGGTGTGTTTGTAATCCTCTAATTGAGAGATAAATTCTTTTTGAAACACATTATTATTAAACTGGTAATTCACCATAAATTGCTTCCAACACAGCCAGCAGGCCAAACTGATTAACAGAGGTTGAACCCAATTAAGTAGCCGCCGTGAAGAAAGAAAACTGGCAACCGAGGCATATTGCCAAGCAATTACAGGCGTTAAAAACGGTCCCAAAAAAAATGGGAGTTTTTGGTTATATAGAAGAATCTGGATGAGCAAAACAGAGCAGTAAATATGAAAAAATGAATGTAGAGATTCCTTTTTCTTTGCGAAGATGCCCATAAAAAATAAAGTTAACCATCCTAAAAATAACAACGTGTGAACCCAGCTGAAGTGTAAAAAACGCACAACGTGCATGAAGTCGTAGCTTTGAAAAAAAATAGCGCCACCCAATCCTGGTTCAAAACTTTTCATATAAAAGTCGCCAGCAGAACGAAGCATGGTAAGAAAAGGGTGAGTGGGCATAACGAAGGCTAATAACGACAATATAAAGAGCCCGAAGGTTCCCGGCGCCAAAACTGAAATGAGAACTTTTTTTCCCAAATTTTTGTGCTCTTGATTTTTTTGTATAAAGAAATAAATACCCACAAGAATATGCAGATTTATAAAAATGATTGCTTTGGCGGTGGTGAGAAGTAGCGCGAGGTTTATTATAATAAGTAAAAAGGCCAATCCGCGCCCATGAGCTTGCTTGTAAAATAAAACAAACAAAAATAATGCGTGCAAAAAAAGAGCTAAAATATCCGCACGAATACGGAAGCCTTGATTAAAAAAAAGACTGGAAGTGAGGCAAACAAGTACCAGGGGCAAAAATAGATGCTTTTTTTGTAAAATTTTGGAGAAAGTTGCGGCTACTAAAAAAACCGACGAAAGGGCGACTCCAGCAAAGACACTTCGTGCTATTTCGTAAACCAATAGATTATTTCTAGCCCAAAACGAAGTTAAAAATACCACCACATGAAAGAACCACTTGTAATAGACCGAATGATCCGGACCGGGAGACATTGCCTTTTTGCTGAGGGCCAACAGCCAGATTTCTGAATCTGAAAAATAACAAACGGTAGCAAGGTAGACAAAAAGAGCGCAACCGGTTAGGCAAAGTACCAAATAAAATGTTTGAATATTTTTAACGGCAATGCGCATATGTCTTGTATATGAGTCTAACGATCTGCACTGTTGTTTACAATGAAGAAAGAAACCTTTCTATTATCGAACATAATATATGTTTGCTAAGGAAAAAAGCGCCATTGATTGAGTTTCTCTTGGTTGATAATGCATCAAACGACGGTTCGAGCCATACGCTTCAGCTTTTGAGCCTGAAGTACGGCGTTCACTACATAGCTCGACACGAAAATCACCTTCCCCAAGCACGCCAGCAGGCCATTGCGATCAGTGCCACCACCTGGGTGGGGTTTGTTGATGCTGATTGTCGAATTGATGAAAATTGGATTACACATTTATTGCAACGCATATCGAGCGGTAAAGTGGTTGCGGGTGGATTTGGCGGACCCTGGACGATCACCGGAGAAAAGGCCGCCGTCTACAATGGGCTTTTTCAAACCTTTTTAGGTCACCTCGGGGCTATCTATTTACGAAACGAAAACCGGCAAAAGTTTGTCGACCATTTGCCAACCGCCAATATCGTTTATCATCGTGAAACGGTATTGAGTGTGGGCGGTTTTTCTTCTTTACACCCTTACGTGGGCGAAGATTTGGACTTAAGCTTTCGCCTTCAAAAGTCGGGAATAAAGATCGAATATGATCCCCTCCTCAAAATCCAACATCAGCTGCCGGGTGATCTGAGCATTTGGTGTAAAAAAATGTTTTTATATGGAACGGCTCGCGGCGAGCTTCTACTCAGATATAAAAATGTTAATTCGTACCAATCTGTTTTGCCATTGTTGTTTTTGCCGACGTTTTTGCTGAGTTGGTATTTTTCAAAGGTTGGTTTTTTAGGAGTTCTATCGCTGTATTTAGTGTCTTGCGTTTTTTGTTCCGTAAACGCGCAAGGGGTTGGCCTGAGCCTGGCAATTGCTTTACGAATGGTGGGGACGCACCTTTTTTATTCACTCGGGATGCTTTACGGGTGTAGCGCTCTATCGCTATTTGCCGAAAAAAAGACAATCGTCCAATGGCGCCATAAAGGCCAAGGAGAGAAAGGTAAATAAGCTGATGTTCTTTTTCGTTGCGTAAGAATTTAAGCCCTTTCTTAAGCTGATCCGCCTGGAAGATAGCTCGGTGTGGATGGAGTTGGGCCCCCTGGGTCCACGACTTTCGAAAGACATCATAAAAGGAAGTTTCGGGCTTGTGAAAAACGCTCCAGCGGTTTGAAAGCAGGAGAGGTAATCCATGTTTCGTCCACGATAAATTGAGCAGATACTCTTCGCCAGCGCGGGAATGAGTTTCATCAAAAAAAATCTGATGTTTCTGAAGAAAATTACGCGGGTAGAAACAACACCCCCCTAATAGCACGGGAGCGGAACTTTTAATTTCTTGGTGGCTTTGCACCCAAGTATTGCAAACAAAGTTGTAAAATCGATCGCTCTGCGAGGTGCCATCGAAAGTGCGATAATAACCGCCTGCTGCAAACGTTGGATTTTTTCGATGAAACGTTGCAAGATCTTTCAAATATGTGCTACGGGGTAAAAAGCAGTCCTCATCCAAAAACAAAATAACCGCGCCGCGAGCATGCCGAATCCCTTCGTTTCTGGCGCTAGCAATACTCGGCACGGCAGTGCTCACGACACGAATTGTAAGATTTGGTGCGAGGGCTTGGATTCGTTCTTCATCAACGCGTAGGGGATTGGTCAAACAGACGATCACTTCAAACTTTTGAAAGTCCTGTTTTTGCAGAGACTTTAAAAGTCGGTCCAAAAAATGGAAGTTGATTCTTGATGCTGTCACTATAGAAATCAAACTCATCTTAATCCCACTGTTTTAAAAAATAACCATCCGATTTTTTTTACCACGTGGAGAAATCGATCGGTGAAGCGCTTAACAAACGCAGTTTGAGGGCCTGCCGGCAGCGGTTCTCCGAGTGAAATGAAAAAACCAAGGGTTTGCATAAAAATGGGATAAATTAACCAATAAAAATTTAATGGCATTAACCTTAGCCTTTGAAGAGTTTGCATGAGAAGCGGATAGCAGACCCAGTAGATTTTTGCAGTAAACCAAAAGACTCGGGTTGGATACACAAGCATTGGGTGACGGATGTTTGCATACTGCCACCAGTAGAGGTCTGTTATCCTGTTGCTTATGAAATTGATTCCATGGACTGTTTTTTTCGCAATGTAGCGATCAAAAAAAGCGCGCATAAAAATAATAAAAATGTTTTGACGAGAGGAGAGCGACTGGAACCCCACTGCGAAAAATAATCCATAAAAATCCGCCCCTGCTCGTAGCAAGGCTGAGGTTTCTGCACCAAAATGCGGAACGTGACGTAACGGGTGACCATATAAGGCGTTTTGAAGGGCGGCTCCTCGTCCTTGCAGGTAAGCTTTCCGCCAGAGACCTTGAAAGTTAAGTTGCGTGTTGTGCAGAACTTCGAGATTTGAAAAATACCCATGTGGACCGTACTTCAGAGCAAGAATTGTATTGAGCGGCGTCTCACTGCCCCCGTAAGTGATTTCCTCGGTGAAGCGAAATCCTTTCTTGAAGATAGACGCTTTGTAAGATGCGTTTCCGCCAAGAAGGGCAGTGGAGCGTGAATTGCCGATTCGATTTGCCTCGATCCAGTTAAGATTGTTCTGTTGGTAAATTTTGTCGGAAATCGAGGCTCCCTCGCGTAGACGGTATGGGCCTCCCAGGGCCATCAATTCCGGGTGTGCTTGGTGGTAGTCGCAGTGCCGTTGCAAAAACGTGGAATCAACTGCCTCACAATCGTCGTCGAGAAAAAGAATGAGATCTCCGCGAGCATGAACTGCTCCGAAATTGCGTGCATGATTAACGCCAGGTCGTGGCGCGCATAGACGTTTCAAGTATTGTGAATCCCGAACAGGCGAGCCGTCCAAGTCTAACTTTGTATTGTAAACAACGAGCACGTCGACGGAATCAACCGAAAAGTTTTGTAGTTGAAGCGAGCTCACAAGCTTGATAAGCCTGTCAGGCCGATTCATTGTTGGAATGACTACGGAAAGCATTGAACGAAACTACTGACAAGGAATGACTGTGTCAACGCGGTTCCACGAAGACTCAATCAGACATTCTCCTCTTCGGGCGCGAAGTTATGTCTATGCTCTTCCTGCAAATGGAAACATTTGTGCTGACGTTTGGAAGCTGAATGGCACGTGGCGAAAAGGAGTTTGGAGCTACGAAATGTTTTTGCGCTCGTTAGTCAAAGCCAAAACAGGGGGCTACACGCACTTTGTTGTCTCGGAATTAGCATTGCATCTCAAAGAGTTCGAATCCTTAGTACTTGAAATAAAATCTGTCGGTCTTATTCCTGTTCTGCAACTGAGCAGCGAAGCTAGTTTTTTAAAAGTGCAAAAATTTATTATTCAGCAAAAAATTGCTGTGGAAAGATGGATTACCGATCAGTGGCCCGATTGGCAGATTTTGCAAACCTTTCTACAAACAAACGACGTCAGCTTGAAAATTGTAGGAGTGCGATCTAACCCGTGCTTGTTTGATCTCAAACAAATCCCGCAAAATTTTCTTCAGCACACCGAATTTTATTTTCCTTATCAAATCGACAAAAAACGTAAATTTCGCGCCCGTGAAATAATTGCTTGGCGGGAAAAGGTAAAAATCAACCACCCGTCCCTTCCAGTGAATGGTCCCAGCGGAATTGATATCTACGAGCCTCGCATTCAGGAAGAGCTTGAGCTTGAGCCGTGTCATGCGCCGCTCCTTTGCACACACCCGTCGCTGGAACCTAAAGTGTCGGTGGTAATTCCAACTTACAACAACGGTTTGTACCTGTTAAATACTCTTCAGCATCTTGAGCGGCAGACTTTGCCAAAAGATCAGTACGAAGTTGTGGTTGTAGACGATGGCAGCTGCGATAAAATGAGTGAAGGATTATTAAATCTTTTAGCTGATTTTGAAATGCCACTCCGGGTTCTTTACTACCCTCGGATGAAACCGCGTAAAATGGGCGACAACCAATTTCGCGCGGGCCTGGCAAGGAATTATGGGGTGAAGTTCGCAAGAGGAAAACTTTTAGTTTTTCTCGATTCCGATATTCTCACGCCCCCCAATTTTCTAGAAAGAACGCTCACTCTTCACGAGCAGCATGATGTAGTCCAGTGGCGGCGCGAGTATTTTCATAAAAACGTATCCAGCATGGCAATTTTGTATGCGGATGTGCAGAGGGATAAACACTGTTTTATCCCCGAGGGTGGATACTGGCATCAATTTTATGATCAAGCTGAGAAGAGCGGATGGACAAATCTAGCTGATCATTGGAAATACGCCTGCACTTATGGGTTTTCCATGCAACGATCACTTTTTAAAGAAGTGGGATGGTTTCGAAAAACTTTTTGTTTTTATGGTCTCGAAGATACCGACTTGGGCTGGAGATTGGCAAATCGAGATTGTTCTTTCCATCTCGAGCAAACGCCAGTGTACCACCTTTATCATGAGACGGCTCGGTCGGAATTTTTTAATTCTTCTTACAAGCGGCAGAAGCTATTAAAAACCACTTCGGAGATTTTTTTCTATAACAATTTGTCGCCAGATATCTACCGCGTATTTCAATATCTTTTGAACAGCTGGATCTATTGATCCCCCTTCCGTCATCCTGAGCGAAGCGAAGGACCTCGTCGGAACCTATCTATTTTTGTACTGTTAGGAACCGTCACGACCGTTCCAACATCTGAACAGTTGATTGCTTCGTAGAGAAGAACAATCGTAAACTTAACCTCAGACCTACTTCAAACTTTACCTTTACGCCGCAAAACTTTTTTCTTCTTATTTTTCATCTTAAGTTTAGCTTGTTTGGCGGTCGTCATAGACCTACGCGCGGCTTTCAATTGTTCTTTTGCTTGCTTCCAAAGCACTTCCTTTTTCTTAACCGGCAGAGCGCAGTACTCTTTCCAGCTGAGGCCCGAAATTTGAAATGCAGTTTGAATCCTCAGTACCACTTTGTGATTGGCTAAACGCAACGATTTTTCGGGGTCAAGATCCAGTAACCTTGCGACCTGTGCGAGAGTAAATAAGCTGTCACCGAGCTCCTCCATTTGATGAGCTTTGTTATTTCCCCGCAATGTGGCCTTAAATTCGTCTACCTCAGACATAAACTGTTTAAAAACATCGCTCACTTTGTACCAATCGAAATCAATCGCACGAGTTTTTTTTCCAATTTTGTATGCGCTCAAAAGGGCTGGGAAGTTTTTGGGCATTTTAAAAATATCTATTGAATTTATTCTGTTCGATTTATTTTTTTCCCAACTGTGCTTGACCCCATCTGCCGTGGAAACGTTTTTGTTCTCAAAAACATGTGGATGGTGTTCGATCATTTTTTCGCTGAGTGAATGGATGACGTCGTCCAAGGAAAAATGGCCCAGTTCTTGGGCCATTTGGCTTTGAAATACCACTTGAAAAAGCAAGTCCCCAAGTTCCTCCATGACGTCCTTTGGAGTTTTGCGCAATATCGCATCTTCCAGTTCCAGTGCCTCTTCCACTGCAAACGGCGTCAAACTCTGAGGGGTTTGCTTTTTATCCCAGGGGCATTCCGCGCGCAGCGAAGCCATTACTTTTTTGAGGTCGTCGAGAGTTTGTCGTTTCATGTCCCACCCTTTGGTGTTATGTGTTTTTGATGAAATTTTACGTAATCAATAACACAAAATGGGATGTGCCAGAAGTCTTTTTGAGGTGGCTTCTTGGAGCCATCTCGCGCTCACTTTCAACAAACATCCAGCATCGCAAGGCTTTGAAAAAAGAGGTGGGTATTGTTTTAATTAACGCCAAGGCGATGCGCGAGCTTAATAAAAAATTCCGCAATAAAAATAAAGTGACAGATGTCCTCAGTTTTTCTGGAGACGACACTTTTTTGGGCGATATTGTTTTGTGTGTGGAGCAAATAAAAAAACAGGCCGCGGAGCACGGTTTAGAAAGCAGCGAGGAGTTTTCTTATTTAGTCCTGCATGGATTGATGCACTTGCTAGGATATGACCACGAGGAAAACGAGGTACAAGCCAAAAAAATGTTCCGAATTCAGGATAAACTCTTTGCAGAATTACAAGATCGCGATATCTTGAAGGCCTTTCGCAAACCGGCTCCCCAAAAGAAGCCAAAAAGCCGCCAGAAAAGTACTAAAAAGGCGCCCGAAAATGGCGCACGAAATTGGCGCACGAAATTACTGACCAATAAATAAACCGACAGGATAGAGAAAAATGGAAAAAAAACGCAGCTTAATCACCCATTACAACGACAGCAAAAATCAAATCGCATCTATGGTTGTAAAGGTGGAGGATCTCCGGAGGTCACTTTGACCTCGATAGCAAATTCAAGCTACTTGAAGAATTAAAACACAAATCCGAAAATCCGCAAGTGTGGGGAAATCCCTCACTGATGCAGAAGATCAACCAAGATATCTCCATTCTTGATAAAACATGCAGTCAGTGGAAAGGTTTAAAAACTCGCACTGAGGAAGCCTTGTTGATGCTCGAAATGGCTCAAGACGCCGAAGATGAAGACACCTTTCAAGAGGTGAGCCGTGAAATCCTCCTACTCAATCGGGAGATCGACGATCTGGAACTGAAACGATTG
Organism: Bdellovibrionales bacterium; assembly: GCA_043757265.1. Classification (GTDB taxonomy): domain Bacteria; phylum Bdellovibrionota; class Bdellovibrionia; order Bdellovibrionales; family JAGQZY01; genus JANPLN01. Next base: position 17,639 of record JAYUQP010000068.1, read on the forward strand.
TTGGATGGCGAAACCGACATGAACAGTTCGTTTCTTTCGATCAACTCCGGTGCCGGCGGCACAGAGGCCTGCGATTGGGCAAATATGCTATTACGCATGTACGCCCGCTATTCCGAAAAAAATGGGTATCGCGTCGAAGTGCTGGAGATGACGGAAGGTGACGGGGCGGGAATCAAATCAGTCACTCTTAGTATTCAAGGCCCGTTTGCCTATGGTTATTTAAAAGCCGAGTCGGGTGTACACCGGTTGGTGCGCATCAGTCCGTTTGATTCGAATGCCCGACGCCACACCAGTTTTGCATCGGTGTTTGCATGGCCTGAGGTGGACGATTCTGTAGTGATTGACATTAAAACCGAAGACTTAAAGATCGATACCTACCGTGCTGGTGGATCGGGTGGACAGCATGTTAATAAAACAGACTCAGCTGTGCGCATCACCCACATGCCGAGCGGGATTGTGGTACAATGTCAAAACGAACGCAGTCAGCATTCCAACAAAGACCGTGCAATGAAAATGTTAAAAGCGGCGTTGTATGAACGAGAGCTTGAAGAAAAACAAAAGGCAAAAGATAAATTAAACTCAACCAAAAGCGCCAACGAGTGGGGAAGCCAAATCCGCTCCTACGTAATGCATCCCTATCAATTGGTGAAGGATCACCGAACTGATCATGAAACCAGTCAAACACAAGACGTGATGGATGGCGATATACAGCCGTTTATTAATACCTACCTCAAATCACTTAAAAGCCCGTCGTAAAGGAATTGAAGCATGTTTTTTCATTTTTGGATTTTAGGAAAATACATGAAAGCCTGGAGGCAATTTTTTGATGTCACTATCCTGTTGACCGTCGCAGGCATCACCATGGGAGTGGCGGTGCTTATGGTGGCAATGTCCAGCTTTAGTGGTTTTGAAACGACTTTAAAACGCGCGATCATCGAAGCCGTGGGCGACGTGGCAATTTACAAGCGCAATGGGAAGATCGATAAAATCGAAGTCCTTGAGAAGCAGCTCAATCCCTATATGGGGAGTGTGCAAGATAAGTTGTATTTTTTAGGGCAAGAATCCCTGGTTGCGTCGAAGGGAAAGATCGCCGCGGTTTTTTTGCAGGGTGTAGAAAAAGAAAAAGCGGCCAGTGTTTTGAATTTAAAAAACCGCATCACACGCGGGCAAGACTCCTGGGAGTATCGGGATGATGTCCCACCGGCGTATGTGGGGAAAGATCTTTTAAAAAAAATGGGTTTGCAAATCGGCGACACATTCAAAATTATCTTACCGCGAACAAGCAAAACTAGTGCATCTGATCTTAACCCTATTATCAAAACATTCTATGTTGTGGCGGCTTTGGACCTAGGAAAATACGATTTTAATTCGCGGTTCGTGTTCGTCGATTTACCCATTGTGCAAGATTTGCTCAACACCGGGATGATTTCGGGGATCCGACTAAAGCTTAAAAATTCGGATCGCGCCGAAAAATGGGCGCAAGCCGTGCAGGAAAAGTTGGGTTGGAGCTACTCCGTTATGGACTGGAGACAAACAAATAAAAATTATTTTTCGGCCATCGATTACGAAAAGCGCGTTATTTTTTTTGTTGTTCTGGTCATAGTGATAGCGGCGGGTTTTAACGTCATCACGTCGCTCTTTGTGACGATCCTTAAAAGGTATCGCGATATCAGTCTATTCAAAACCCTGGGCGCGCGTCCTCGCGACATTGCCTTTTTGTTTTGCCTGCATGGCCTACTTTTGGGAGCGATTGGAACGCTGCTCGGGCTCTTGATAGGGTGGATTTTGTGCTACCTTTTCGAATTGGGGCAAAAAGTTTTTCCTCTTTTGCCAGCAGATATTTATCGTTTATCGTTTGTGGCCACCGAATTTCGCGTGCAAGACATCGTCTGGATCTGCAGTGCCACCATGACCATTTGTTTTCTTTCAACATTGATTCCCGCGCTGCGCGGTGCTCGACTGTCTCCAGTGGAGGGACTCAAATATGAATAAACTCATCATGGATGTGAAATGCATCACCAAGTCTTTTTCCAGAAAAGGCGAAGCTCTCGATGTGCTGAAAGGAATCGACCTCGACATTCGCGAGGGCGAGGCTTTGTGCATTATGGGGTCGTCAGGAGCTGGGAAAAGTACACTGCTGCATATTTTGGGCACGCTCGATCATCCAACTCTTGGGAAAATTTTTTTTGACGGCGTAGACCTTACTCGAAAATCTTCAGCCGAGCTTGCTAGTTTTCGCAGCCAGACCATGGGTTTTGTATTTCAATTTCATCATTTGCTGCCTGAATTTACGGCATTAGAAAATGTACTTTTGCCATGTCGTATTGCCGGTGATTCGAACCGCGAGAGTTTACACAAAGCCAGCGAACTGCTGGATCGTCTGGGAATGAAAGACCGGAAAGATCATTACCCTTCGCAGCTGAGTGGAGGAGAGCAGCAGCGAGTTGCAATTGCCCGTGCTCTGATCCGCAAACCTCGCATTTTGTTTGCCGATGAGCCAACGGGAAACCTCGACAGCGCGAACGCAAAAATAATTCAGGATCTTTTTTTCCAGCTGAAACAGGAACAGAAGTTAACGCTTGTTGTCGTGACCCACGACCAAAATTTTGCGAACAGGTTTCCCCGCCGTCTAGAGCTAAAAGACGGCATGTGGGTGAGTTACCGTTTCTAAAAATGACTACGGTTTTGACATGCCTATCGTTTATAGCTAACTTGCAATTTGTCTGAGAAAGCAACGCTTTAGAGTATGAGATGGGTTTGAGACGGGTATGATATATTTCGTGAAATCATCGTGGATTTTGGCATTTTGGATTTTGTGGAACCCGCCTCTGCATGCCCAACAGTCCGTTACAATTTCCGAAATCCGCGTCGACGGTAATAAAAAAATCGAGACCACTGCTATCACCGAAAAAATGGCCATTAAACGCGGTGATAAACTGGATAACAGTAAAGTGCGTGAAGACATTCAGGCATTATACGACATGGGCTACTTCGAAGACATTCAGTTTTCCCGCCAAGGAACACAACTTGTTGTCACCGTTTCTGAGAAGCCTTCCATTTCCGTCATAGAGTTTGAAGGCAATGACGAACTTGATGATGATGAGCTCACCGAAAAGTCCGGGCTTAAAGCTTTTGAGATGGTGAACTACAGCAAAATTCAAAAAGCGATCACCGAAATTCAAAAGGCGTATGAAGAGAAGGGGTATCTCCTTGCAAAAGTGGATTTCTCTTTGAAGCCTGAAGAAAAAACACCGCAATCCTCGCGTTTGATTTTTAAGGTGACAGAAAATCAGAAAGTGCAAGTAAAGCGAGTTTCGTTCGTCGGCAATAAAAATGTGCGCGATCAAGACCTTAAAGCGTTTATGATGACCCAAGAGGGCGGTTTTTTTAGCTTTCTCAGCGGCAGTGGCACTTACAAGCAAGAAATGTTCGACGACGATGTAAAACGCATATCTTTAATCTATCTCAATAAAGGGTATGTACAGGCTAAGGTCAGTCGGCCAGAAGTTACGGTGACGCCCGATAGAAAAGGCATTTATATTTCAATTAAGATCGAAGAGGGCGAACAGTTTCAAGTTGGTGAAGTGGATTTTTCTGGAGATTTGTTGTTCGATAAAACCGAGTTGAGAGCTGATACGAAAATTGACGATTCCGAGGATTTTTCCTACGAAACTGTGCAAAACGATCTTCGTGCTCTCGAGGCAAAATATGGCGATCTGGGTTATGCCTACGCCAATCCAATTCCGCGCATTCAAACTCTTGAAAAAGAGCGCAAGGTCAACATTACTTACGAGATCGAAAAAGGCCAAAAAGTTTACTTCCGTCGCATCAATGTGATCGGCAACACCAGTACGCGAGATAAGGTGATTCGCCGTGAATTACGATTTGTCGAGGGCGAGCTATACAACGAAACTCACAAGCGTAATTCGTTGGCGAATATAAAACGATTAGGGTATTTTGAAGACGCACAGTTTATGACAAAAACTCCTCCAGGTCGCGATGATCAGATGGATATCGATGTGGTTGTAAAAGAGCGCAACACGGGACAGTTCCAGCTGGGAGCAGGCTACGCCACGGCACTTGGTGCGCAGCTCAACGTGCAGCTCGATGAAAGTAACTTTATGGGTTATGGTTATCGCGCTGGTGTTCGCGTTGAGTACAACGGAGAGAGATACCAAAACTACACTGTGAGTTTTACCGATCCTTACTTCCAAGATACATTCTGGAGCTTAGGCACGGATATGTATTATACCGACTCGCGCGTGTTGCAGTTTGTGCAACAAAACAAAGGTATTGGGATCCGCGGCGGACACCCACTATTTTTTGAATATTTTCAGAACAATAATTTCTATGCATTTTTGCGTTACAAGATTGATGAGACGTACGTGAGCTTCGCATCTGATCAGGACGTTTCAGACGTTTTAAATCCAGCGACAGTGAATGGGACGACAAGCTCCATTCAAGGATCCTTGGAGTTTGATAAACGAAATGACAGAATGATGCCGACTGATGGCGCGTACGCCAGCGCCTCCTACGAATTTGCCGGTCTCGGTGGAGACATTAAGTATATGAAGTCGCAGTTGAATGCTCGCTATTACAAGAATTTATTTTGGGATGTGGTTTTCCGTAACAACCTTTCCTACGGAATTATGGGCTCAGTGGACGATAAACCTCTGCCATTTACTGAATTGTTTCGTTTGGGCGGACCAAACAACCTACGCGGTTATTCGTTTAGAAACGTAGGGACACGAAAGTATTCAGATAAACTTTATAATTTTTTAATCGATCCAACCAACGCATCGGCAAATGTCGACGCCGCAACGGCGTGCGCGTCTAATTTTGATGGAAACTGTCAGCGCGCCTTCACAGTGATGGGGGGCTCACAGCAACTCTTTTACATGGCCGAGCTTGAGTTCCCATTGGCCAAAGAAGCTGGTATGCGCGCTGTGATTTTTTATGATATAGGGCAGGCTGACAATCGGATTGATTCTGCCAACTTTCGAGCTGACATTGGATTTGGAATCCGCTGGTTCTCACCAATGGGACCGTTGCGCTTCGAATTCGGGTTCCCGCTGGATCGACAGGCTGAATTGGGCGAGCGCAGTAATAACTTCCAGTTTGCGGTTGGAAGTCCGTTTTAGAATAGTTGAGTAAAAAAAATACAGCTGGTCGTCCAACAAACGATCAGATAACAAGAGAGGATTTTAATGAAAAGTACAATTTTTAGCATGGTCGTTTTATTTGCATCTGCAGCGGTCGCCGCAGAATTTAAAGTAGGTGTGGTCGATATGCAAAAAGCCATTCAAACTTCATCTGCTGGCAAAAAAGCCAAAAAAGAAGTCGAGGGTGATTTTGAGAAAAAGAAAAAGGATCTGAAGAAAAAAGAAGACGATCTTAAAAAGCGCGTCGAAGAGTTTGAGAAAAAGCAGGCTGTGCTGTCCGACAAAGTTCGCCAAGAGCAGCAGGGTGATCTGCAAAAAGATATGATGCAGTTTCGCGAAGAGGTTTCTAAAAGCCAAGTGACAATCCAGCAGCGCGAGCGCGAGTTAACGAAGCCAATCCTTGAAAAACTACAAAAAGTAATTCAAGAGATCGCCAAAGAAAAAGATTTTTCAATGGTCCTTGAAAAAGCTGAACAAAGCGTGATGTTTGCAAAAACTGAGTTAGACATCACTGAGGAAGTTATTAAACGAGCGGATAAATAAAAAATGTCTGAGCAAAAAGTTTTCATGGATGTGCTCGATATCAAAAAAAGGATTCCGCATCGGTTTCCGTTTTTGTTTATCGATCGAATCGACTCGTACACACCAAGTCCTAACGGCGATAAAAGTCGCATTGGACGCAAGGTGATTGCTCGTAAAAATGTAACTGTAAATGAGCCTTTTTTTAACGGTCATTTTCCCCACAAACCTGTGATGCCAGGAGTGTTACAAGTGGAAGCTATGGCACAAGCTGGTGCTCTTGCGTGTTTACCTTTCGAGGGCGAATATCTCGACGTGCTTATCGCTAAAATTGATAACACACGTTTTCGCCGCCCTGTAGTTCCAGGTGATGTTTTGGAAATCCATGCAGAGATCATCAACGAAAAAGCTGGAATTGTTTTTGTCAAAGGAACCATTTTTTGTGATGGAGAGTTAGTTGCCGAAACAGAGATCACTGCCAAAATCTTTCCAACCAAGGAGGCCTGGGTATGAGCATTCATGCCACGAGCATTGTTGGACCTGATGTAAAGTTAGGTAAAAACGTCCACGTAGGCCCTTTTTGCGTGATCGCTGGAGATGTCACTATAGGTGACAACACTCAGCTTGCAAGTCATGTAGTGATTGGCGACCCGCAAACTCAAGTTGTCATCGGTAAGAATAATCGATTCTTTTCGGGTGCGGTTGTTGGCGGCCCACCTCAAGATTTAACTTACAAAGGCGAAAAGACTCAGCTTACAATCGGAGACAACAACAATATTCGAGAATTTGTTTCGATCAATGTGGGCACGCCTAAGGGTGGCGGAGTCACTCGGATCGGCTCGGATAATCTTCTGATGGCCTATGTACACATTGCCCATGATTGTCAGTTGGGAAGTCACATCGTGATGGCCAATTCGTGTCAGCTTGGAGGCCACGTCGAAATTCATGACCATGCAAAAATCAGCGGGGCTTGCCTATTTAATCAGTTTGTTGTTTTGGGAAAGTATTGCTACATCACGGGTGACAGTGCAGTGAACAAAGACGTTCCGCCCTTTTGCATCGCCCAAGGAAAATATGCCGTGGTTCGCGCGGCCAACGAAATCGGTATGGACCGGGCCGGTTTTGCCAAAGAAGAAATCGAAAATATCCGCCGTGCAGTGCGAATTCTGACCAAATCAAAGTTAACCATCGAAGGATCCTTGCAAAGAATATCGGAAGAGTGCCAGATGGTGCCGGCGTTACAGGATTTTTTAACATTTATAAAATCAGAAGATCGAAAACGAGGTTTGGCGTTTTGACGAACTCAACTTCTAAAAAAGTCCGTGTTGCTGTTGTGGGTGCTGGTCATTTGGGCCGCTTTCACTCGCAAAAATTCGCAAAAATCACAGACTGTGACCTGGTAGCAATATGTGATGTGGACGCTGGCAAAGCTCATACTGTGGCGGATGAAGTGAAAAGCCACGCGGAATCGGACTACAAAAAATTGTTAGGACGGGTTGATGCTGTGATGGTCGCAACCCCCACAACCAATCACTTCGAAGTGGCTAAATTTTTTTTACAAAACGGGGTGCATGTACAAGTCGAAAAGCCGCTCACTGAATCTGTGATTGAAGCTAAAGAATTGTGTCTCTTAGCAAAAGAAAAAAAACTTATTTTGCAAGTGGGACACGTCGAGCGTTTTAATCCGGCTCTGGTAGCCGCCAAAGATAAATTGGGCATTCCCCTTTTTATTGAGTGTCATCGGCTTGCTCCTTTTAAACCACGAAGCATAGATGTAGACGTAGTCCTTGATCTCATGATTCACGATCTTGATGTTGTAATGTCTTTGATAAAAAGCCCAGTAAAGTCTGTTTCGGCCATCGGAACTCCAGTTCTTACGAAAACCGTTGATATTGCCAATGTGCGACTGGAATTTGAGTCCAAAGCAATTGCAAATTTAACTGCCTCACGAGTTTCATTGAACAGTATGCGTAAATTTCGAATCTTTCAAAGATCACAATACCTTTCCATCGATTTTGGAAGTGGTGAAGTCAATCTTACCACCAAAACGGGGGATTGGACATTCGGCGAAGATCCGCCGCTCGCCATGGAAAACTGGAATTTGGAAAAAGGTGACGCTTTGATGGTTGAAGATCAAGCTTTTATCGACGCCGTTTTACAAAAGAAACCATGCTTGGTGACGGGCGAAGACGGTCTTCGGGCGCTCGAAGTTGCGGAGATGATTCGTGCCGACATCCAAAAAAGAATCTCTTAAAGTCATCATTGTTGCAGCTGAGGCTTCGAGTGCTGCTTATGCGCGGCACCTTTTACACATCTGGAATCAAAACAAAGTTCCGTGGACTGCGGCAGGTATTGGCAGTCGTGATATGGAGGCGATGGGGTTCCAAATTCTTGGCCGTTCGGAGGACCTTGCAGTTGTGGGGTTGCAAGAAATTGTTGTGCATTGGAGCGATATCAAGAAAGCCTTCCATGCCGTGGTTGATTACGCAAAAGCTGAAAAACCCGACTTTATACTGCTAATGGATTATCCAGAGTTCAATCTGCGTCTGGCAAAAAAAATGAAAAGCCTAAACATCCCGGTTGTATATTATATTTCGCCACAAATTTGGGCGTGGCGAACTTACCGAGTCCATAATATTAAAAAAATCGTTGATTTGATGCTCGTGATATTTCCTTTTGAGGAAAGCTTTTACAAAAAGCACGGAGTTGCGAGTCGTTTTGTGGGCCATCCGCTCTTGGAACTTTTCGAAGAAAAAAAAGCCACTCCGCAAACAATCGGTGACATCCGTGCGAGACTCTTAGGCGTTGGTAAAACACGTGTCTTGGGCTTAATGCCTGGGAGCAGACGAAGCGAATTAAAGTACAACCTGCAAACACAAATTGCAGCAGCTCAAAAAGTAGTTTCGATACATCCCGAAGTGCAGCCCGTTTTATTCGTCGCGCCGTCGCTGGATGAAAAATCAGTGCGCGAACAGGCTGCTTTGCACGGCTACAAAGGGTTGTACTTAAAAGATGATCCGTTTCTGATGATTCAAACGGCGGATGAAGTTCTCTGCGCATCGGGCACCGCCACTTTGATGGTAGGTCTTTGCGAAAAGCCCATGGTAATTATGTACCGAATGAATGCTTTGTCAGGTTATCTTGCAAAATGGCTGGTCAACAAAATTCCTTTTTTTGGAATGGTAAATCTCATCGCCGAGCGCGAAATTGTTCCGGAGCGATTTCAAGGACGTGCCAACCCCGACGAGTTAAGCCGGTGCTTGTCTGAAATTATTCGAGACACAAACTACCGCGCACAAATCGTCACAGACCTCAAGCAGCTAAAAGTAAAATTAGGTGATGGTAACGGATTACAAACTCTGTCGAAAACGTTATTGGAATTTTCTGGCTTATGAAATTTTCGCTAAGATTTATTCTACTTCCCTTTATGCTCGTTTTTTTCTGTGTTATACAGCTACGCAACTTTCTTTTTGACTGTGGACTTTTGAGAATACGGCGGTTTGCTGTGCCTATCATATCGGTTGGTAATATTAGCGTTGGCGGCACCGGTAAAACTCCTCATGTTAAAAAAATTGTGGAGATTCTACAGAGAAGTAATAAGCGCGCGGCTATTGTGAGCCGCGGTTACGGTGGAAATTACGGTGGCTATGCCACCCGCGTACTTCCGGCGCAGGATAATGCCGCTAGTCTTTACGGCGATGAACCAGTTTTTTTTGCAAAAAACTTAACCGCGCCCACGTATGTGGCCCACGACCGCTCCGCGGCGGTGGATCTTTGTATAAACGATGTTCGTCCCGATGTGGTCGTGTCGGACGACAGTTTTCAGCATCGCTGGATGGGAAGATCCATCGACGTTGTGCTAGTGGACTGCACAGACAGCGACGTTTGGATGATGCCCATGGGAAGATACCGCGAACCATTGTCATCTCTCAGACGGGCACAGATAGTTATCCTGACTAAGACCAATTTGGCGACTCCCGAAAAAAAATCTGTCTGGCTTGAACGTTTACGGAACCAGAATTTTTCGCTGGCAAAAAATAATTTGTTTGAATCCAGCTATTTGATACAAAGTATGAATCTATTTCGCGGCATTGGTACGCTTAATGACGGTGAAAAAGTTTTCTTAGCTTCTTCTATTGCACGTCCCGAAAGCTTTTATCAGCTTGCACGGGAGCGCTGGCCCATCGTTAGGCATTATGCACAAAATGATCACTACGTTTGGCAGCAAAAAGACATTGATTTAATGGAAGTTCAGGCTGTTGATGCCGGCGTAAAGGTATTGCTTATAACAGAAAAAGACTCCGTAAAAATGGAAAACCTGGTTTTTCGATACTTGCAGGTCCATACTCTTAAGCTTGAACTTAAAATCGAACCAGAGTTGAAGTATGAAAACTTTTTTTAAGAAATTATTTTTCTTTTTCGCTTACCTCATTTTCAAATCACCCCGGTGGTTTAAAGAGGGCCTTGCACTTGGTCTTGGAATCTTATGGTTTGATGTATTCCGAATTCGCCGAAAAGTGGCCGTGGCCAATATTCAAATAGCTTTCCCGGAGATATCTAGAGCCGGTGCTACAAAAATGGCACGAGCGTCGGTCGTACAGATGGGCCGCACCATCGTTGATTTTAATACGTTGACATGGATATCACCTAGAGAGCTCAGAGAATCTGCGAAGTTTGAAGGACTGGAGCATATCGATAGCGCGCTCAAGAAGGGCCGTGGGGTGATTGTTATGGGCACCCATATTGCAAACGGAGATTACGGAATCTTGGCGCTTTCAAACTTTGGGTATCCGATGAATTTAATTTCGAAAAGATTTAGTAATTTATGGCTGGATGATATTTGGTTTTCGGTACGTGGGCGCTTCGGCACGCAATTCATTGCTCCCCGAAACAGCAGTTATGAAATCTTAAAGGCATTGAAAAAGAAAGAATGTGTTATCTTTGTTATGGATCAATTTATGGGGCCACCTTTAGGGGTTCGGACATTGTTTTTTGGTAGAGAAACTGGAACGGCCATGGGCCTGGCGCTTTTTGCACAAAAAACGGGAGCGCCGGTTGTTCCATGCTATTCGCGGCGCAATCCCGATGGTCGGTATAGTATTTGCTTCGAAGAAGAAGTTATCTTTGAAGATTTAGGCGAGAAAGATAAGAATGTACATTATATGACGCAAAAGTATACTGACCGCATTGAGGCAATTGTTCGTAAATACCCTGAGCAATGGATGTGGATTCATCGGCGTTGGAAGGAGTTTCGTGAATAAAAAGAAAATTCTCCTTATCTTCGGACTAACGATGGCTAGCGGGTGTGCTACCATTTTTAACGATTACGATGAAAAACTTTTAGAGAATAAAGAGTTTAGCGACACTATGAAAGTGGAGGAAATAGCTCCGCAAGTCCCAAAAGTGGACGAAGTGAAACGGGCCGTTGACGAGCCAAAAAATAGTTCACAAAAAAAAGTAGCTAAAATAGAACCCACAAAAC
>JAYUQP010000069.1:0-3581 GCA_043757265.1 Bdellovibrionales bacterium
GATGCAATTCAAATGAAGAATCGTATCAAAATGACACACGTAAGCGGTCAAATTCCCTGAAAAGTTATAGCCGGTCAGAATCGCTGCAAAAGGACAAAAGAAGAAAGAGGGACTCTACCGATAATTACTTAGACACTGTTAAACAATGAGACGCTTTGCTGGTCTTTCCGGTGCGTAAAACGTTCGACGTTTGGTACGTAATTCGCATAGATAAAGGGTAACGGGAGTTGATATGAGTGAGAATAAAAATAATTCGAATGTGCTTCCTTTTAAACCAAAAAAGAAACCAGGTGCCAAGCGCAGTGAGTCTGGGGCTACCGATTTAAAGGCCGTCACAGCTGGCACAATGGCATTTTTGATGTTACTTGTAGTGAGCTTTAACTTTTCCCTCTTTCAAAAAGAACTTGAAGTTGAGAAACACCAAAAACTTCAGCGCGGGCTTGCTAGTTTATCGCCAGCCATTCCAAAAATAGATATGAAAAAGAATTTTGAAAACTTGAATAAAGAGATGATTACCGAAGTGGCGCAAAGACCAACAGCCGCCGATAGTTTAACTTTTGGTCCACTAGCTGGAAAGTACTCTATCACTACTGACAATGGGCGAGTGACACACATCACGCTCAATTCGAACTCGGTGGGTGCAACTCTCATCCGCGATCGCTTTGAGTTTATCGAAACGAACGCAGCAGCGCTTGCGCCTGGGTTAAACTCCATTCGCAAAGTTTCGGTTCGTAAAAATGGTCAGAAAAAAACCGAAGTTTACGAAGTTCAAACCTCGGCTGGTCATGCCACGTTTGAATTCACCATGGGCAAAGAAAACCAACTTATATCACTGGTTGTTGATTAGCTCGCCGATCAAATCCGCCGATTGAACTTACAGCCTTGCAGTATTACTGAAGGGTCTCGTTGTCGATCAGACCCCACCATTGAAGCGTACGAAGCGTACCTATCGGTTGCGTGCTAGGTATCCCTCTCAAAGGATCAAGTACATCCCAAACATCCCAATTTTTCGAGCGCAACATTTTTTTTGCTTGCAGAGTTGAATCTATCACCGAGGTCGCGCAGTTGTTAAACAAGAGCTGGTATTGGTTTTGATACACGTTTTTTGAGTCCAACAACAAAAAACTCAGCAGACTTTGCGCCTCCTCTAAATTTATTTTGAGTGTGTGGGACTTTAGAGGATGTTTAAGTTTTTGAGCCATCTGCTGGTAAGCAGAGTTGCTTATAAGTCGATTGATCAGCGCATAGTTGCCAACGAAGCCATCCCATAAATTGTACTTGTGATTCATTGGTGGAGCGGCCTCAGGAGAGAGTACAATGGATTGAACGGTTGTGGGCTTTTGCAAAACAGACCGGTTTTGCGAGTGTAAAACAATGTCGTGGTGTGGATGAAATAAAAATCGAAAAGCCACATGGTTAATGCCAGGCGCAAAGTTTTCGAAAAGCACCTGCACCTGGCTAATGGCATCGACCGGAATTTCCGCCACCCAAAACTGATCCTCGTGAAAAGTGTTTGCCACCGAAATTGATTTTTCATGCTTTGAGGTCTCAATAACAAGCGGGTATCTGTATTTGCACGAATCAATGCAAACTCCTGTGTAAATGTTTCGCTTGTAGCGCAAAGGATGTTCAAAAGGGTCGAGTTCGCTCTTCGAATTGCAACGACATTGTTCATCCTGATTGACCATAACCGCAGATTTTAAGAAAAAATCGTTCACGTACAGAAAGGAAAGACCAATCAAGCTGAAAATAAAAATGATATAAAAAAATCTTTTTTTTCGCATTCGGACCACATTTAAAGCCTTGGGACGGCTGACGTCAAGGTGCGAGAAAATAAAGCAAGTTTTAAAATCTAGACTCAATTCTAACCATGTGCTGACGAAAACAATTTTCAAAAGCCTCTAGCATGGCTGTATGAACTACAATTTAGAAAAAAGCCCCAAAGACAGCGTAGTTATCACACGAAAACTCGTCATGCCCCACGAGATTAACCCGAATGGCACTCTGTTTGGGGGAGTGCTCCTCTCTTGGATTGATCAAACAGCTTACATGACGGCGCAGATACATTCCGGGAGACCCTTTGTAGTTACTGTTTCAATGGATCAAATTGTTTTTCACAAACCCATCTTTGTTGGCGACCATGTGATATTAAAATCGCGCCTTACGATGGTGGGTCGGTCTTCCATGGAAATATTCGTCGTGGTCGACCGAGAAGACGGCTCCAACGGTTTTAAGGAGCACGCCACCCATGCCATGGTCACATTTGTGGCGTTAGATCACTCTCAAAAACCAACCAGAGTTCCAGCATTAAAACTGGATGATCATTTGGATCATCAAATGCATTTAGAAAGCAAGACTCGTTCGCGGATCAAAGCCAAAATAAATAAATGGCAAGCATCGACCGAAACTTTTAAATCACTGTTTAAATTTAAAGAGTCATTGAAGATTGAATAAATCCAACTGAAGGTTTCGATGGAACTTACGGCCGGGTATCGTTAATTAAGAACTCAAATCTTCCTTTTCGTGAATCGTACATCCATGCACTCAATTGCTTTTCAGTTCTAGAAAAAGTGCCAAAAAAAAGTTTTGTGCGTCTGGATAGCAATTTACAAAATGTATTGTCGCTGTCTCGCCTGGCATAAAATAAAAAAGAACCTGCATAAGCAGGTTCTCTAGGCTCGCTATGGTGAATCTGAACTTTTACTTAATGAGTCTGGTCGATCAGTGTTCGGACTTGGGCATCCGTAAGCAAGATCGAGTGTGCCGATCCATTTTTGCAGAAACCACGTTTTTCAAGGCTGACAACGTCGAATTTGCTGTCGACGATTTTTCGACAGGCCAGTGCAGACATACACACTGTCTTCGGAGTGGAATTGTTTGACACGATCTGATTGTTGATGAGAGCTACGCGCTGTGATTTGCCGCTTCCCTCTAAAATACAAACCCCAATGTCAGTCGTATTTAGCTTTACACCATGGCGCATACAAATCTTTTTGCCTTTGTCGCCATCTTTATCATCATCTTTGTCGTCATCGATCTCTGTTACGCCATCTTTATCATCATCTTTGTCGTCGTCGATCTCTGTTACAACATCTTTATCGTCATCTTTGTCGTCATCGATCTCTGTTACAACATCTTTATCTTTGTCCTCAAATTCGAGAGTTTCATCGTCCTCTTCGGTTACAACAGGCGTGTCATCAGTAACGAGCTGTTCAGTCCCGTCGAGTGACATGGATTTATTTAAATCAGTTTTTGCTGAGAATTGCTTATCAGAGCAGTTTTGGAAACACACAATCAAACCTGCAAGCGCAACAAAAGTAAAAAACTTCATCATAGGCCCCCCCATTAATTGGTAAACTCTCATCGGAGTCCTGCAGCTAGACTTTAGTCTTTTGTGACTCAAAATGAGACAAAAATGCGATTTATTTTGTATATCATTTAGATTCTTTCCCAATTCGAAACAAATGAGCCCCTTCTTAAAGCTGGTACGTACCGCCCTCGTTCACGAGCAATTCGTAGAAGGGAAAGAGTACAATTTTGAAAGACGGCGAGAAAGTGCGAAGCACCGACTATTCTTAACA
>JAYUQP010000070.1:0-10016 GCA_043757265.1 Bdellovibrionales bacterium
GCCAATTCAACATCTCGGATCCTCCTGGCCCCTCCGGGCCGGTGAAAGTGATCCGTTTTTAATTGGCGCGCCATGCCCTTTTTCATTGGCGCCTTACAAGCGCCTATCTATTAATGACCTTTGGAAGACTTCATCGATTGAGGCAATGATTTCTTGGGAGGATTTCAAGTCGTATTTCCACGGTCTGGAACATGGATATGCAATTCACGTTTATGCGGCTGATCGATATTCTCAAGAGATGATCTTGAGTAAATTGGGCAAAGACATACTCGCGCCCCAGTCGTATAGGTATTTGCCTCATCAAGACTTGGCTGCCACAATATAAACCGTGGATATCAGCTTTATTGTAGATACAAATATTTTAATACAGTTCGAGGAACCCGGCCCCGATGGGCGGATACGGGAACAGTTTCAAAGACTCCATGCTCTACTTATCGAAAATAAAATCTATTTCCAATATCATCCAGCTTCTGTCGATGACCTCGAAAAAGACGGACAGGATGCTCGTCGAAAAGAGATGTTGTCCCGAATCAAGAAATACCCATCGCTCGAAAGTCCGCCTACCGCAACAGGCGCTGATCTCGAACGAATTTTCGGGCCAATTAAAAAGCGAAACGATATTATTGATTGCCACATTCTCTTTTCAGTTAAGCGCAACTGCGCGACGTATTTGATAACTGAAGATGAAGGCATTCATAAGCGGGCCCGAATATCTGATCTCAGTGAACGAGTTCTCTATGTTCATGAAGCAATTAGCATTCTAACAAAACAGTTCAAGCCGGAGAAAATTGAGCTGCCTCTGGTCGCCCATGAGTTCGTTTACCATCTGGATATTGGGGTCATTGCCATAACTATTTTTCTCGCCAATTTGACCATTAGTTTTATGAATCACATGCTCGGTCTCATCACGCTTGGCTTGTCTTCGACCCTCGGTCTCTGCTGGCGTCTTCGTTCTATGGTGAGATATCTCTTTGCCATCTTGTTTGTTTGCCCATCCATTGCCTGACGGTACGGTGTGGACAGGTGATTTTCTATTAGCCATTTGGCCCCCCTTGGTCAATTTGACCCGTTAGAATTCTGTTTCGTGAACTATATGTTCACAGAATGATAATGCCATAAAAGATCGAGCTATGTCAAATTTTCTGTTAACAATCTCTTATCTTTCTGTTAAGATGTTGATTGTATTGGCATTTGTAAGGAGAAAACTATGGGCAAAGATAGTGAAGCATCTGCGATTGGTAGGCGAATAAAAGAGGTCAGAGAGAAGCTTGGCTTAAACCAGGCTAAGTTGGCTGTTGAGGCGGAAATCACCCCGGCAGCGATTTCACAAATTGAATCCGGCGACAGAACTCCTTCGACCCCCATCTTGAGAAGATTAGCGACTGCGCTGAAGGTATCCACAGATTACCTATTGGGAGCAACAGATAAGTCTGAGCTAAAAGACATGCTTCAAGATCAAACACTTCAAAAGTTTTTTCGAGGATTCCAAGATTTAAATGAGGCTGACAAGCAATACGTTCAAAAACAAATCGATATATTAAAGTCGCAATCTAAACCGAAGAAATGAAAATCCCCAAGCACGTCAAAGAATTTCTTGAAGACATAGACCTCTATCGGGTTCCTGTTTTCCCCAAAGAAATCTGTAGAAAATTAAAAATAGTTTATGATGAGCAACCTTTCAGCGGCTTTGACGGACTGTTATTAGTCGAAGGAGAAACTCAACTAATTGGCGTGAGCTCGAAGATTTCAGAGGAGTCTCGCAAGACTTTTACGTGCGCTCATGAGCTCGGTCATTACTACTATGACTTATCTACTGGCGGAATAATTCGGTGTAATCGAGATGATTTGGGATATGGAAAGCAGCAACTTGATGCGAAAGAAATACGAGCCAATCAGTTTGCGTCAGAATTGTTATTGCCGACCGAATTCTTTTTAAAAGATATTAAAGGTCAAAAGCCTTCGTGGGATCTGGTTCAAAGTTTGAGCGCAAAATATCAAACTTCATTGCAAGCCACGATCGCTCGTTTTGTGAACTTAACTCATCAGTCGTGTTGGCTAGTTGTCAGTAAAGCCGGAAAACTACAGCGGTATGTGATGGCTGATCACAATGAGTTCAGGATCGATCTTAATAGTCCGTATAAACCACCAAAAATTAAATCCACGGATTGGATGACCGTTGCTGCAGATAATTGGCTATATCCAAACCGGCGGACACATGGCAAAGAGTTGCTGCTATGGCCACTACCAGAGAATCAGTATGGTGAGTCGCTAATGCTGTTATGGGATGAGGGTGATTCACTTCAGGAAGAAGATTACGACTCTGACGATGGTGAAGATGATGATCGTTTTTCATATGACTGAAAATCAAAACATCGCTCTAACATGTTGATTCCCTGTAGAACCTCGGAACCTGAAGACGATTCCCCCAGAGGGGAGAATCAAATCTTTTTAACAACTTAGAACCATTTCCAGGTTCCGTATATGGTGGAAACGCCTGTGGCCTTCCAACCTATTGAAACCACTCTACTTCAAATACGCCCGTGCAACAATCGACAAGTTCTCTGATGATTTTGTGCTTCCAGCCGAGGGATCACCAGGGCAAGCGCGGGAAATCCACGGACAAGGTTTTTGGAACAGCTTCGTGGCACAAATAATAAAGGTCATGGCTTTCGTGCCACGATAGTCTGATGCCACGATTTCTTGGCATTGAATGGTCCACCCTGTAGAAGTCCCCATGTCTTTTCAATTTTGAATCCTGCATTTCGCAAGAGTGCCTTCATTTCATTGAATGTGTAAACGTTCTGTTGAAATGACATTCGATGGACCTTGGCATTTCGCTTTCGCGCATCAACGATGGTCCATTCTGAAATCGTTTTCCTTTTGGAATCGTCGAATTTTGCCGCATCAATCATGAAAACATTTTTTATTGGTTCTCGTCCCATTGAGACAGGTTTCTTCAGTGCAGCCTTCACCCCATCGCCATTCAAGGTGTTCAGGACAAGGCGACCACCTGGTTTGAGAACTCGCAGAACTTCCTTCAACATCTTCATGTCGTCACCACGAGTTTTGAAATACCCGAAGCTGTTGTAGAGAGAAACCACAAGATCAAATTCGCCGAAATCAAAATGCGGTTTCAGATTTTTCATGTCACCATGGCGAAAATCGACTGATACCTTTTCTTTACGTGAAGACTTCCGTGCCTCTGCGAGATAGTTTTTGGAAAAATCCAACCCAACGACTTCAAAATTTCTCTTTGCAAAAGGAATTGAATGCCTTCCTACGCCACAGGCCAAATCTAAAATCTTTGCAGGTTTTTTCAGATTCACTTGTTTGAGAATCTGTTCAACTTCTGTCTGAGATTGCTTGGCCCTTGGTGAAAACATGATTTCACCTGTCACGGGAATAAAAAAGTTTTGCCACCATTCTTTCATTTCAACCCTAGTTCCTATTTCAAAATAATTTGGTAAAGGTATTCATCGACATATTCGTCATCAATAAACGCCGCAGATTTCAAAAGACCAACTCGTTGAAATCCCACCTTTTCATAGAGGGAAATTCCAGCCTCGTTGTATGTCCTCACAGTCAACTCGACACGATGAAAGCCATGTTGTTTTCCTAGGTCCAAAGAATATCTCATCATCTCAGTTCCAAGACCTGAATTGCAAAATGCCTTTTGAATACTCATCCCGATTCGCGCATTGTGTTTTAGAAAGTCACCAACGCTACCAACAAATCCAAGTCCACCAATAATCTTGTCACCGCTGAAGGCCGACAGCATAAACTTGCTTTTTGACGACTCAAAATCAGCTAGAATCTCTCCCTCGTCCTCAGCTGAAAACCCACTCCAATAGTGAGGTGCATGATTGAGGTTACGGTAGGATTCCGAATGTGAAATGCGTAGGTGTTGCAGTAAACTTTCAGCCTCGTCTGGTCGAGGCGAACGCAGAATTATTTGTTGGCCATTCTTTAATTGGATAGTTTTTGATTTTATAATCATAAAGTTTCCTACTGTCTTGCTTTTACTGCAGCATCAATCCATGACTCAATGTTACCGGCAATGTCGTTATAAGCATCCGACGCCTTCGGGTTATAGCACTGAACGTAGGCCGACATTTTCTTTTCATTTGTCATCGTTATTCCGTCAAACGGATTTGCCCCTTGTGAACAGGTCCCATTGTTTGGACATTTGAGGTTATGAATATAGATTCCCAAAACGCCTTTTCCATCCTTCCAGGCTTTAATAATTTCATGTTTCACCCATGGACGCTTTGAGGTTTCCTCGCCAATAAGGACCACAACACAAGACTTTCCCTTCATGTTGTCTTCAATCCACTTTTCGACTGCAGCGTCCCCCTGACCTTTTACCTCTTCCCACTTTTGGGCGGTTACTGGTTGGTTTCCTTCCAGCGCGCCCATGTTTCTAACCTGTTGCGTTCGCATACAGTCATTCTTGAAGTGAAAACTGAAAAATACTTTCTTTGCCATTGTTCATCCTTTTTTAGTTTTTTAATAACCTTCTTGCTGAAGTCGTTTGACCAGCTTCATAATTTTTGGAATTCCCGCACTCAATTTTCGAGGTGGTTTTTCCAGACTCTTCAATTCCTTAACGACACCGTTTGTTTTCCAAAGATGCGAAGCCGTCTTCTTCATTATCTGCACCCACAGATCCTTCGAGGAAAAACCTGTGAATCCAACAGGTATGACGGGAATTCCTTTTTCAAGGGCTACATCAAACTCTTCTTGCAAACCATTGGCGGGCACAATCTCGGCCCCAGTTTTTTTGTTTCCAAAAAGGAAGATTGCAATTCCAGCCTCGTCCATCATGGACTTCCTATACTCAGTCCACATTTCAGCCCTTTTCTTTGCGCCAGTCGCGAACTGAGGAAAAGGTCGCATGACCAAAAAGCGGTCGAGACTTCGGTGCTTTGTAGAGAAGACTTGGTCAAGTGCGCCATTGATAACCGCATCGCCAACTCCAAGGCCAAAACCCGTCACAATCTCGTAGCCGCTTTTGA
Source organism: Bdellovibrionales bacterium (assembly GCA_043757265.1). Taxonomy (GTDB): domain Bacteria; phylum Bdellovibrionota; class Bdellovibrionia; order Bdellovibrionales; family JAGQZY01; genus JANPLN01. The sequence continues at coordinate 5,016 of JAYUQP010000070.1, forward strand.
CAAGCGTCTTGCTAAGATCGTGAATGAATTGACGTGCTTCACCCTCATCGAATGGTTCATAGACAGCCGCACTTCCACCGATGAAAATGCGCTTGCGTTTTACTCGCGCCTCAACAAGACGAAGCAAAGTTGTGATGTCATTATAATCGTCCACAAGAACAACATTGATTGCAAAGCGACGCAGATCACGGGTTTGCAATTTCTGTCGAGTTTGCGCAATAGTGAATTCTTTTTGTGAATCAAAGTCTTTTCTGTGAACCTTGCGCATCAAACAAAAGTGTTCACGCTGGTCTCTTCCTAAAAGAATCCGAATTCGACTGAGTATGTAGCCAATGTTTGGATCACTGAAGCTGAAGCCCAAAAAGAGAAATGTCTTGTCTAACAAGTCACCTTGTAGCGCGGTTGAAAACAACTGTCGCTTTTGAGAATAGTCTTCATAGTCATCTTTTGTGACCACAGCTTCATCAGGTAGGGACACGTCACCGTGCATCTTGTAGACAATCGCATCCCGCAACGGAACGTTGATTGCCAAGTTCTTCGTCGTCATCTTTACGTCGGGGGTTTTTCCAGCGTCACTTAAAACTGATTCAATGAGTTTGTCGTAGTTAGTGGTCCAATAAGTCTGGATTGGCATTCTCGCCAAGATCCTGTGGTTCTCAGTCAAACTTGCTTCTTGGCTGAACTCGTTCACAAGTGACTGGTTGATTTTGTGCCGCCCACCTTTTTCATTCACATGATATTGGGCGACCGCGACGAGGTCGTTTTCTTCGTCAATGTCTAAGCCAACATCCTTTGCGATGTTTTTCAAAAGACCACGCCAGTCAACAAATCCCGCTGGGATGGATAGTCCGGCACCCGCAAAGACGGCGGCGGTTCGATCTTCAATAGCCTTCACATACGAATCGACAAACGCCTCCATGTCAGCCGTGACTTTGAAAGTCTTTTTCTTTTTAGACCTTTTGGTCATCTGTCTCTCACATTCAAAACAAATTTCTTGTCGGCCATGACCTGTTCAAGAATGGCTTCAATCAACTTCTGTCTCGACAGACCGTTTTTGTCGGCAACTTCATCGACTTTGTTCATTGTCTCTTCAGCAATGCGCAACGTGAGTGCTTTGTAGCGTTTCGTTTCTTTATTGATTTTCATGCGTAGGACTATGCCTCAAAGGAATATGGGTTTCAATGCAATCATTTTTTGATAGCATAATTGATTGCATATTTTGATGCGTAATGTTAAGATTTAGGTCGGTGCGGATTCCCGCATCAATGCGGAAAAACGAATACTTCTGAGGATTTAGTTAGAAAGGCCGAAAAAGAAACTGATGAAAAAGAAACCAATCAGGAAGAGGGCCGAGAGTCCTTTTAGCAAAAATCTAAAAAGCATCCTGACTGACCGAGGGGTTTCTCAGAAGGCCGCCGCTGAACTCGCGGGTGTCAGCCAGTCAACCATCGTGGATTGGACGACAGGATCAAACCCCACTGATCCTCTTGCGGTCCAAAGGCTGTGCCGCGCGTTGAAATGCGAGTTTGAGTGGTTACTCACAGGCGAAATATCTAAGGCTGAAATTAAAGGACTCTCGCTATCCGAAATCTTCGATGTTCAAGGCGATGCTGCATTTTCGGGCATCTTCCAAATCGAAGCAAAGCGCCTGAAAAGAAAAGGTAGTGACCTATGAAGTCCCTTTTACTGTTTGCTTCACTTTTCGCAATCAACGCAATCGCAGATGTAAAATCGGACGAGAAAGAACTTCGCGCCATTGGACAAAGGATTTTGAAGACCAGCCAAGGCGGTGCAACGGATTGGTCATGTGTGGGAACATCGGGAAGGGATTTTTGCAAGATAGGTGCAGATCACTACAACAAGCACAAAGAAGAAATCAAAGTAACCGGCGAACAATTCAAAGCCTACATCACGTCTTTACAAAAAAATGAAGCCGCTGAAAAGAAATGTCTAGATCCTGTTTTCGACAAAGGAAAATTCAAATCGCAGAAGTGGGAAGAATATCAGGCTGCGATAGATTGTGTGAAAGTCATCGACTATGAAGTAGCAAAACCCGACGACGTGGATTTGTTTTATTTCAAGGCAACTGATTTGTTCAGCCAACACAACATAGAAGTTGCCGTGAACATGTTGACGGAAAAGCGCAACGAATTGAATCCAAAGCTGAAGGATGATGTCGAAAACGAAGTGGTCACCAAAGAGGAATTCAAAACAGCACAAAAGGAACAGAAAGAGGCTGAGAAAAAAGCATCAAAACATCCAGCTGTTCTTGCCGCCCAAACATACCTCAGCAACCCGAAAGCCCATGTTGGGAAGAAATATCGGATAATGCTTCTGGGCGACGGAGTAACTGGGATGAACTGCAAAAAAGGGTCATGCGAGTTCAGTTACATTCGCCTGAATGATGCGGGGTTTGGACAAAAGGAAGGTGACGGCCACTACCGCCTGACATGTGGTTCAAGAAAAGACTGCAACGCCATTGAGGGAATTGAGGGACAGGATGTTTCGGGACTGGACGCAATCGTAGAGTTCAGAGGCACCGTCGAATTGACCACAAAAACTGGAACTGTTTTGCGGTTGCCAATGTTTACGGTGAAAGAAACATACTGAGAAACACAGAATCGCCAAGACATGTTTCAAAGCACGATGTCAAAAACTGACATAGTCCCTTGGACCAACATGGGAACAAAGGGTTGATGTTCAAGTGTGTAGGGGTGAGTGTCACCAAAGTGTAGTCAAGAATCACAGCCGAACATAGACCGCGAACATGCAAAACAAAATTAAACATCAGCGGCCAAGATTCTGACAAAAGGGACATGTCAAACCGAGTGAAACATAGACTCCATGTTTCAAGTCCCCTACCTAGTCCCCCCATAGTGTCCCACCTAAATGCACATGCCCAACATGACGGGCAAACATGGGGAAAGAATATAAACATCGCAGACGGGTTTTCAGTCGAATTTCTCATTTCAAATTGAACTCAACATGGAATCCATGTTTTTCAGCGGGGGACCATGTATGCCACAGACATGGTGATTGGATCTTTGGCTGCGGGGATTCGGTGTTTTGGGCCACCCCGTGCCTTGTATGCACGACCACTTTTTCCTATAAATGCAAAACATGGCTGACAAGAAACCCAAGATCACAATCGACACGAACGTCATCAACAGCAAACAACGGCTTGCAGCCATGAACATGTTGGAACGGTGGCGCGATGAAGGAAAGATCGTCATTGTTGGAACCACCAGACTGAAGTTTGAAGTAGGTGCCTACAAAAATGCGAAGGCTTCGGAAAAAGAAAAAAACATCCCGAATGTTGGCGAACCTCTTGTTCTAGGAAAATCATATCTCGGACACGCATACTTGGCGGGACCAAAGCCGAACGCACCGCAATTCTGGGACCTTTCAAAAATCATGTTCCCTGGAAAAGACCATGAGAAGTTGGATAACAATCAATCCAACGATGTGATGCACCTGATGAGTCACTTTTTTGCAGCTTCGGACATCTTCGTGACCAACAACACCAAGGATTTCATCAATGATGGAAGACGCGAAAAATTAAAAGCTGCATTTCAAATCACGGTGATGACAGCTGAGGAAGCTGTAACTGATCTTTCAGCCAAGCACGGTTGGTCGTGAGTATGTTACAAGATGTTACACCAGCCCGAATTTCTGCATCTAACGGTAGCCGAAAGAAGAACCCAAGCATTGACCTTCACAACGAGTGCAGCAAGTCCTATGGTGCAATAGTTGCTTCGTGGGCGCGTGGGAATGGCATCCACGGGTGTCCCGAAACCATTTGATGGTGTTACACTCCGCCGATGCGAATTGGACGATTCTAAGGTGAAGAAAATCAGGAACTTGGGAAGTCACCTTTTTGAAGGTTTTGGACCACCATGCTTTTGTAGAATTCTAACGACGCTGGTTCGGCTGATGACCTTGTTCAGCCGTCGTTCGATGTTGCGAAGGGATAGCCCTTGGGCACGAAGGCTGAGGACTTCAGCTTCGATTGCAGGTGTCACCACTTGAGGTCTTCCGCAGCGCCACCCGCTTCCAGTTTGTTCAGCCTTGATCTTCTTTGCCCTCAATGCAGATTTGATCCTTTCCTTGGTGAGTTCGAGTTCGAGGGCTGAAACTGCACCCAAGATTGTGAGAGTGGCCTGACCGACCGCCGTTGAGAAGTCTATGGACTCACGAAGGCTGATAACCGCAACCCCGTATTGATTGAGTTCATGTAGCAAGTTGAGAAGGTGACGTGTGTTTCGCGCAAGCCTGTCTATTCCAGACACAATCAGGATCTTAAACTTCCCCATTCTTGCATCGCGAACCAGCTGATCCAAGGCTGGACGCTTTTCGCGGGAACCGCTGATGCCTTTGTCCACATACTCGCTAACAAGTTCAAAGCCACGGGCCTTTGCGAACTGTCGAAGGTGGACTAATTGATTTTCAGGATCTTGACCGAGAAGGGTTGAAACTCGGCTGTATGCCACTGCATTTGTGAACTTCAGTTCCATGACTCATTATAACGCATTGTATAACAATGTCAAACTTATGTTATACGTTGTTATACATTTGGAAAATTGCTATTCTTGAGAAATGGAATACAACCTACCTGAACGGAAATTTTGTAGTGGTCCAAAGAAACTCGCAACATGGCGACTACCTGAAACCCTTCTCAGCCAAATTGAAAAAGTTGCTGAAGATCGTGGATGGACGGTCACAGAAGTTGTTATGACTTCGCTGGATCAGTTTTGTCAGTTCTATGAGAAGGGCCAAAAGGGGAAATCTAAGAAGAAATAATTTTTTTGCCATTGTCCCCTGGGGTATAGGGAAAATCTTCCCTATCTAACAGTGATAGTCAGGGCATGGTTACTGGAAATTGGCACGAGGGAAAAATTCTGAAAGTGACTTGGAATGAAACAGGACCGCAACAGGGTTACAGAAGAATTTGGGCAAAGGGAATTCAGTTCTACAGTTTACTATGGCTTGCCTATGCGTATT
>JAYUQP010000071.1:0-9957 GCA_043757265.1 Bdellovibrionales bacterium
TTTTCTGCCGTACACAATAAGTACAATTCCAAAAGCAAAGACGATTCTTTTGGGGTTTTTAAAAGTGGCGAAATGCAACCTGCCATTGAAAATTCGATCTCGAAGTTAAAGGTTAACGAGACAAGCCAAATTGTAAAATCCCCGTTAGGATTCCATATCTTTAAACTCAATCAAAAAAAGATTGTTAACAATCCTGACTTTGAACGGCGCCGCCAACAGATTTTCCAAATTTTGTTTACAAAAAATTACAAAGAGCAACTTGATTACTGGATTCATCAGAAGCGCCGGATGGCAGTGGTGAAGGTGAATGGCGATAAATAAAAAACTACGAATCGTCATCACCTCTGGCGACCAAGATGGTATTGGCCCCGAGGTCAGTGCAAAAGCACTCGCAAAAATTGGCGCGCTAAAAGATATTCAGTTCTTTTTATGGAGATCCCCCACCTTTGGCCGTCGTTGGTTGCAGCTTCTTGATAAAAAATTTAAACGAATTTCTGTACCTTCGTGGCCTGAGGCTTTGCGAATTGCGCCGAATAGGAAATTACTGATCGACATTGTTTCCACATCGCCTGCTCCCGCCTGGGTGGAGGCATCGGCACAAGGAGCTATGCTCAAGTCCATTGATGCGATGGTGACCGCTCCGCTTTCGAAAACTCTTATTGCGCAATCGGGGTTTAAAGATCTTGGGCACACCGATATTCTGGCGAGAGTCTCTGGGAAAAAGAATCTCTTCATGACTTTTTTAGGAAAGCACTACCATGTTCTTTTGGCATCAGGGCACTTGCCGATTTCGCAGGTCGCAAACAGCCTTAGCCCTGAGAGGTTGGAACTTGCATTAGCCGCTGCCCATCGCCTGTGCTCTCATTTAAAGACCAAGTCGGGAAAACCTCAGATTGCTCTGTTGGGACTGAACCCCCACGCTGGCGAAGAGGGTCTTATTGGTGTGGAGGAAAAAGACTATTTTGTTCCCCTAATTAAAAAATTGTCGGCAGCTTCCTTTCCTGTTCACGGGCCTCTAATTCCTGACGCGGCTTTTACAAAAAAAAACATCAAGAAGTATGACTTCTTCGTGGCCCCGTACCATGATCAGGGCCTTATCCCGTTTAAAATGTCGCACGAGCATTCGGGGTGCCACTTAACGATGGGGCTTCCTTTTGTTCGTACGAGTGTAGACCACGGCACAGCCAAGGATCTTTTTGGGAAAAATAAAGCCGACTCTTCCTCTATGCAAGAGGCCCTAAAACACGCTATAGTGCTTAGTCGTTCTGGTTTTAAACCTGACTCTTTCTAGAGCGCTCTTAGAGGTGAATATGCATAAAGATTTTATTTTTCGCGAATATGACATCCGTGGCGTTTACGAAAAAGACTTTGATTTGAATTTTGCAGAAGGGTTAGCAAAATCCTTGTGTGCTTTCATTGTAAAAAAAGGTACCTCAAAGCCCAAAGTCACTGTCGGTTATGATGCCAGGCTCTCAAGCCCCGACATCGAAAAAGCTGTCGTGCGAGGTCTGATTGCCTCGGGTGCCGAGGTGACAACATTGGGTTTGGTGACAACACCGATATCTTACTTTTCCATGTTTCATCTTGGCGCGGATGGCGGCATTATGATCACGGGCAGCCACAATCCGCCTGATTACAATGGATTCAAAATCTCGTACGGAAAATCCACTTTGTTTGGCGACGAAATTCAGGAACTGAGAAAAATTCTATCTCGTGGAGATTTTATTCACGGCACAGGCAGCGTACGCGAGCTCGATATTTTTCCCGATTATGTAGCTCGCTACAAAAAAGAATTTGCTGGCCTAAAAAATATTCCTGTTGTCATCGATTGTGGAAATGGGGCCGCGGGATGTATTGCTCGACGTATGTACGAGGCTGTTGGCCTGACGCCTGAAATTATTTTCGAACAGCCAGATGGCCGATTTCCCAATCACCATCCAGATCCAACGGTCGAAGAGAATCTTACTCATCTTAAAGAACGAGTCATTGCGACAAATGCACGAGTCGGTATTGGCTTTGATGGCGATTGCGACCGTATCGGAGTGGTCGATGAAAATGGGCGATTTTTAATGGGCGATGAGCTCATGGTCATTTGGGCTCGCGATATTCTTAAAAAAACTCCGGGCGCTAAAATAATCGGCGACGTAAAATGCACCGATCGACTTTATGCCGATATAGCCAAACATGGGGGACAACCCATTATGTGGAAAACAGGGCACAGCCTTATTAAGAATAAAATCAAAGAAGAAAACGCGCCCTTCGGCGGAGAGCTCAGCGGGCACATTTTTTTTGCAGACAGAAACTTCGGTTACGATGATGCGCTCTATGCCGGGTTACGGCTGATCGAGATTTTATCCCAAACAGGGCTGACCCTAAAAGATCTTTTGGTTGGCATTCCCCCTGCTTACAACACACCAGAAATTCGTCTCGACACAACTGAGGAAAAAAAGAACATAATTGTTACTGTTCTCACGGAGTACTTCAAAAAACAAAGCGGTGTCACCTTGAACTTTATCGATGGAGTTCGAGTGAGCTACCCAGACGGGTGGGCTTTGGTTCGAGCTTCGAACACTCAGCCTGTTGTGGTCGTGCGTTTTGAGTCCTACACACCGGAGCGACTCGAAGAAATAAAATCCACTGTACTAAAGGTGATTGAGCCGCTTTTATGATAAAAAAGAAAAACCTTTTTATCGAAGTTCGCGGAGCTCGTGAGCACAATCTAAAAAATGTGTCCGTGTCGATTCCGAAAAATAAAATGACTGTCATCACAGGGCTTAGTGGCTCTGGAAAATCGAGCCTCGCATTTGATACAATCTATGCTGAAGGCCAGCGGCGCTACATGGACAGCTTGTCTGTTTATGCTCGTCACTTTTTGGATCAACTCAAAAAACCAGACGTAGATTCAATCACCGGCTTATCCCCCTCAATCGCTATAGACCAAAAAACCATTAGCAATAGTCCGCGCTCAACAGTGGGTACAGTAACCGAAATTTACGATTTTCTCCGTTTACTATTTGCAAAAGTGGGTACGGCTCATTGTCCTGTTCATCATCTCCCTGTTGAGGGCCAACTGCCCGAAGAAATTATTAGCAAAGTGATGTCCATGAAAAAGGGCACCAAAATTATAGTTTACGCCTCTGTGGCCCGCTCGAAAAAAGGTGAATTTAGTAAAGAATTTCAGAAGTGGTCAAAAATTGGATTGGTGTCTGCGCGGATCGATGGCGAATTTGTAGTTATCAATGAATCCCTCAAGCTTGCAAAAACCAAACGCCATGACATCGATCTTGTGGTTGATAAAGTTTTTGTTGAGCCGCGCTTCGCAATTCGTATCGCAGAGAGTATCCACAAAGCCATCGTACACGGCGAAGGCAATGTCATAATTGAAGACGTTGACTTGAAAAAATCAACAAACTTTTCGACCCACAGGGCTTGTCCCGAGTGTGGCTATAGTTTTTCGGAAATTGATCCTCTTTTATTTAGCTTCAACAGTCCGAAGGGAGCCTGTGAGGCTTGTACGGGGCTTGGAACGTTAGACATTTACGAATACGAAGAAGAAACTCTCAGCAAAGGCGCCGAGCAAGTTCGGCGCAAAGAAACAAAATGGAAAATTAAAGGTGAAACGACAGACGAGGAAGAAGGGCCCGAAATTGTAACCTTAAGAGATTGCTCGACATGCAAGGGCACCGGACTCAAAAGTGACGCTTTGAACGTATTTATTGATAGTAAAAACATTGTTGATCTTTCCTCTGCGTCCATCTCTTCGCTATTGGGTTTTTTGCAGTCTTTAAAACTCGCTGGCTCTCACAAGGAAATCGCAGATAAAATTTTAGCCGAACTCAAACAACGTTTGGACTATCTTGTGATTGCTGGGGCTGGGTATTTAAGCCTGGGGCGCCGTGCTCGCACTCTCTCTGGTGGAGAGGCGCAAAGAATTCGATTGGCGTCACAAGTAGGTGCGCCGCTCATTGGTGTTCTGTATGTTCTTGATGAACCAAGTATTGGTTTACATCCCCGCGATCACAAAAATATTCTTCGTCTTTTACATGAGATTAAAAATCGCGGGAATACAATATTAGTTGTGGAACATGACGAAGAAACTATTCTCGCGGCCGACTACGTGATCGACGTAGGGCCCGGAGCAGGTTCTAAAGGAGGCGAGATTCTCGCCGCTGGCACAGTTCAGGATATATTAGCCTCTCCCAACAGCCTTACCGGAAAATATTTATCCCGAAAGATTACGTTTCCTTTGCCGGCGGCACGCCGCAGTCAATTTACCGAATGGTTAAGCATCGAGGGTGCTTCTGCAAATAATCTTAAGTCCGTTGACGTAAAAATTCCACTAGGGGCATTGATCGCGATCTCCGGTGTATCGGGAAGTGGCAAGTCGACTTTGATCATGGATACGCTCTTGCCACAACTATTAAACCGACTCAGCCGTATTCAGTATCCAGCGGGTGAAGTGAAAAACATCAAAGGTTTTGAATCTCTCGAGCGAGCTTTGCCAATTAACCAAAAACCAATTGGGCGCACACCGCGCTCTTGCCCGGCGACCTACGTAGGATTGTTTCCATTGGTCCGCGATCTCTTTGCGAATCTTCCAGACGCTAAAATGCGCGGGTACAAACCGGGGCACTTTAGTTTTAACGTGAAGGGTGGACGCTGTGAGGCCTGCCAGGGCGCAGGGATGATCCGCACAAGTATGCATTTTCTTGCTGATTCGTTTGTTCTTTGTGATGTGTGTAACGGTCGTCGCTACTCACAGGAGACGCTACTCATTCGATACAAAGACAAAAACATAGCCGATGTCCTCGCGATGTCAGTGGCTGAGGCCTTGCCGTTCTTTGAACATCATTCTGCTATCTACAAAAAATTAACTTTCTTAAATGATGTTGGCCTAGATTATATGACTCTTGGACAAAGCTCCACAACGCTTTCAGGTGGTGAGGCTCAAAGAATTAAACTCAGCCGTGAATTATCTAAACAGTCCTCATCAAAAACAATTTACGTTTTAGATGAGCCCACGACAGGATTACACACGCACGACATTGCGAAGCTTTCTCAGATTTTGCACAAGCTGACTGACAAGGGAAATACTGTGATTGTTATTGAGCATAATCTGGATCTTATTTTTTCATCAGATTATGTGATCGATATGGGCCCCGAGGGCGGGGAAGGCGGAGGCGAAATCATTGCCGTTGGATCGCCAGAACAAATTATCGACAATAAAAAAAGTATTACAGGTATTTATTTGAGAGCCTATCGAGACCAATTAGGCCCACAAAAGAAAAAGTCTTCTGTGGGCACAATAAATGCTAATTACTGAGCGATAAGATTTTTAACATTGAGCTTACCACCGGTAACCATCTTGCCTTGAAGTGCAGAAACAGGAACTGCTGACTTCATGATGGCCGCTTTTACGTCCATCATTGTCGCTTGTGGATTGTAAGACCAGTAAAGAGCTGCCGCTCCAGCAACATGCGGACACGACATAGAAGTGCCGGGCATATTCATGTACTTATTTTTTGGAACAGACGAATACACATCCACGCCTGGAGCTGCGATATCAACTGTTGTTAGGCCATAGCTTGAGAACGAGGCTAACTTGTTGTTTCTATCTATGGCAGCAACACTGATAATATTGTCATGCGGGTAGCTTGCAGGAACGCTAGCTTTTCCAGGGGTGTCGTTATTGTAAGAGCTGTTTCCGGCAGCAGCAACAAAGAGCACGCCTTGGTCTTGCGCGTACTGAATCGCTTCTCTTAAGGCGAGGCTTTCAGCTCCGCCATCATCGCCTTCTGAACCCCACGAGTTCGAAAGAACCTTTGCTCCATTATCTACCGCATACTTAATCGCCTGAACGGCTGCATCTGTTGTTCCAGATCCTTTTTCTGTGATAAATCGCATCGCCATGATTCGCACATTGGGAGCGACGCCAACGATTCCTTTGCCGTTTTCTGAGCGAGCAGCAACGTTGCCTGCGCAATGGGTTCCATGGCCTGGGTTGCCCATAAAGCCACCGGTAACATCGTAGGGCTTGTTGTCATTCTTTGCAAAATCCCATCCAACGACGTCGTCAATAAAACCGTTATTATCATCATCAATGCCATTTTTTTCTTTGCCGTCTCCACTTTCTCCAGCGTTACGCCACATGTTTTCGGCTAAATCTTCATGGGTGTAGTCAACACCTGAGTCAATCACGGCAACAATCATGTCGGGTGAACCTTTGGTGACTGCAGCTTGCCATGCTTCACGTACACCAATATCTGCCATACCCCACTGTTTTGCATAATCGATGTCGGGCCCGGCTGTTGTAGGAATGGCCGTTGGAAAATCTGGATCACCTGTAGAACCGCCACCCGACGCACCACCAGAAGAGCTGCCTCCACTCGTCGAACCACCGGATGATCCACCAGTAGACCCACCACCGATGAAACCGCCGCTGCTTCCGCCGCCACTCGTTGAACCACCGGATGACCCACCACCGATAAAGCCACCAGCATCCCCTCCACCAATGAGTCCGCCGCCGGCATCTCCACCGCCGATAAAGCCGCCGCCAGCGTCTCCACCGATAAAGCCACCTCCATCATGGCCACTGCGCTGCGGACGATGAAGCTGAATTTTGAATGTTTTATTTTGTTCCACAAAATCAGCGCGAGTTGCGAGTGAACTGAGAGCTCGCTCTGATAAGACTGTAACCTTCACCCATTTATTAAAGTTCAAATCTTTAACGTTTTGTTTACCGTACTGGGCCTGCATCACTTCAAGCGTTGTGGCTTTGTTCATTTTAACCAGATATTCTTGATTTGCGATTGCTTGAGATAAACTCAACATTGCAATTAGAAATACAAATTTACGCATAGACCGTCCTTTGGTTTTGGAGTTGCGAGCTCCTTGAGCGTTAACTAATGTCTTCGAATCGTTCTCAGACTCATTAGATAAATTAATAGTTACTCACAAAATTTTATTATTAGTTGAGATAAATACAAGACTTTTTGATGGCGTGCTTTGTTAGGACTTAAGTCTGCCGATTGTATTTAAGGCCTAAGCAGCTTTTTTATTGGGGCGAATATCATGGTGAATGGTTTGTGAAATAAAGAAGGAATACAGCGCCTTACGTTCTTCCTCTGGAATATAAACAGATTGAACTCCGCGCTCCGTCAAGCGATTCACTTGCTCTTCAGTGAGTTCGCCACCGCGACGCAAATATGGGATCATTCGATTATTTCTGGCAAAATGTAAAAATAAATTAAAGCTTATTGGAGTTTGCGCGGGAATTACATCGAGCTCCACCATCATCATATTTGTTTCGCTCGACTTGTTTGTATCGGGATAAATATTTTCTTTTGCAACAAAACAGATAAGAACCTGTCTCTGACTTTTTGGATCTTCAACGATAGTGTGAAAGTCGCTACTGTTTTGAACTAAATTTTGAATATCGATCTCTTCTGTTTCTATATTATAAACTTCGCCTACGCTGACGGCCTCGTAACTGGACATTTTTTCGATGAGAGAATTTATAAACTCTTCAAAGGCCGGGCCACTTGTGCCCATAAACTGGTTATCCTTGGTGCAAAAGATAAGAAACCCTCGTCTATGCTCTTTATCAACTGGAACTACTGTCAGTCGATTGATCGTTCCAAATTCTTCTGAGGTGTTTGTATTTGATTTAAACGCGCCATTGACGGCCGCCATCACCTGATCTTTAAAAGGAATTTCTACGACAGTGGACCGCCCATCCGAGGGTTTTGTAGATTTTTTATTTTTATTCTTATTAAACTTGGAGCCAGAGATCTGATCCGTGCTCCCGTTATTGTCTTGCATTCCGATTTCTGAAACACTGCCTAATTCATCTTGAGAATCTTTGGCCGCGCTCGAAACATCTCCTAAGCCCATCTCTGGGTTCATCTCTTCCATCACTGCAATACCACCTTGTTTTGCATTTGCGCCAGATAGCTCGTCGCCGTCTGTACCCTGACTAGCAGTCTCATCTGAATCTTCAGAAAAACTTCTCTTTTTCTTCGCTTTTTTAATGGCGTCAGCCTCTTTTTTGAAGAACATCAGATTTGATGATTTCTCATTAGCGTCTGATTTTTCTGAATGGTTTTGAAAATTTATGACATCATTTTTGTGGTCAACGTCTTGCGCCGGCTTCTTATTTTTTTCTTTTTTCTTTTTGCCAAAAGCAGACGAGCCTTCGATTCTAATATTTGTGTTTTCCTTATTACTTTTTACTATGATGGCAGAATCTTGTTTAATGGTGGAAGCTTTACCGCTACCACCATAAAGCACGTTTCCGTTGGACTCCGACTCCTTCATTTTATTCTTCACAAGAGTGGCAATTTTCATCCAAATGTTATAGGCAGTGGCAACGCCGATAACTTTTAAATCGCCATCTAGCTTGGCGACACGATCGGCGGTTCCTTGCGATTTATCCTCACCAAAAATAAGCAGTTTAACCTGAGTCCTTTCGCGGAGAACTTGTATTAAACTTTTTGAACTCGCATGGTTGGCACTCAAACCGACCATATCAACATTTTTGCTGGCAACAAATTGAATTAATTCCCCAGCATTTTGGGCAACATGCACATCAATGTTTTTTTCTTTAAGGGCCTGTGCCACAGGCAAGGAGCCAACCATTTTGTCGTACAAAAAAACCAGCGTGAAGCTCTTAGGTGTGCTCATGGATATCTTATCGGAGTCACTGAGCAAAACATTAATTATGAATTAATTTAATACACCATCTGCTTTAGATTGAGACAGCAGAAAAAAAAGAGCGACCAAGGTCTGGTCGCTCGTTTAAAACATCAGTAGTTGAACGGCTAGGCTAGGCCAAATACCGTCTTGATGACGAGTGTAATATTCTTGTTTAAAAAGAAAGCAATAAGGAACGCCAAAATCCCGAGGGCTTCCATGAAAACCAAGCTTAAAATAAGAGGTAGAAACATGCTGTTCGAAGCTGATGGGTTTCGTGCAATGCCTTCAAGAGCCGAAGCTGCCGCTTTACCTTGCCCACTTGCTGCACCAAATGCTGCTAGACCGATGGCAATACCTGCACCTAAAGCCGCAAGGCCTAGAAATGTTAGGTTGGTAGCCGCTGCACTAGCTGCCGCTGGATTGAACACTGCTGCGTTCGCTGCATCTTGCGCAAATGCAGGAAGAACTGCAATCATGGCACCTAGAAACATAGCCGTTTTTTTCAAATTAATCATCTCGAGCTCCCTTCGTTAGAACTTCTGTTTTTAAATTTTTTAATGATCATGCGCCTTAGCTAACATAACGTACACAAGAGTCAATAAAGCGAATACAAATGCTTGAATTAAACTCACAACGAGTCCCATTGCATAAAATGGAACTGGTAGACCGATCGGAATAAGTTCGTGAAATACACCGACCACCGTATGATCTGCAGTGATGTTTCCCATTAAACGTAGACCCAAAGTGAGTGGACGAAATGCGTGAGAAATAAGTTCGATTGGTAAGATCAACCACGCAAGCCACCAAACCGGGCCAAGAAAGTGCAAAGCATAGTTTTTAACACCTTCAGATTTAATCCCGATGTAGTTGTAGTAAACAAACGAAAACATCCCAATCGCAAACGAAGTGTTTAAGTTGTCTGTTGCCGGTGTCATCCCGGGAAGAAGGCCGATTAGATTGTTAATTAAAACGAAAGTAAAAATTGATGCCGCAAGTGGAACATACAGAGCACCATCGTGTCCTATAACTTGTTCCGCAAGCGTGTACCATGCTTCGGTGATCATTTCAAAAAAGCCGCGTACAGAAAATTTTCCCGCTGGTACAATTGATTTTTCACCTGAACCTAATTGCACTCTCGCGTACATTCCTAAAGCGAAAATCAAAACAGTAACCGCCATCGCTGTAACAACGTGAACATAGTCATCATGTATGTGCGTGAAATACTGGATCCAATTAAAATGACCCATCTTTTTTGTCCCTTCG
>JAYUQP010000072.1:0-68317 GCA_043757265.1 Bdellovibrionales bacterium
CTGAAGATCCTGCAAAGATGTGGCTATTTGAACTCCAAATACGCTCTCAAGTGGATCTATAACCAACCTGATTGACCCACAAAAAGAAGAAAGAGGGACTAAATTGTATATATTTTCATTATTGCTTTCTTTTTTACACGTGCGTTCCGTCGTCATAGACGCAGCGAATCTAAATCTCTTATAGTCTTCGAAATCTTTATCAATAATCGGAGGATTATAATGAACACTGTATTTCGCTGCCTTTCGGTGGCTTTTAGTTTTTGCATGGTTTTCACTGCGCACGCAGACAACCGCTCATCTGGAGACGAGATTTTTAATGAACCGGCAACTGCAGGCTGGACGCAAATCTTCCTGGGAATAACTGAACTCATTGCAGCTCAGTATGCGTATCCCGGCATGGCCGCTGAAGCCACCGCCGTTAAAACTGCTCAGCTCGAACTTACTCTTGCGAACGACCTACCTGTTTCAGAAGCTCAAAGAGTTTCAGCTATTGAAGCGCTTCTAAATAATCCAAATAATTTTGATTATGAATCCGAAATTGGAGACGAAACTCAGCTGAAATCGAACCAAGCAACAAGACTGGAAAGACTTCGCTCAGTAGCGATTGTAGGTCAAGCTGATAAAGCTAAAGAGATTGCAGTTGCATCTACGAAGCTGGCACAGGCCCGAGAGTCTGCAGTCAAAGCCGCTCAAAGTTTAGGTCTCGTCGATAAATCAGTTAAAGTGATTCGTGTTGGGGCTTCTGTACTATTAGTTGGTGATGTTGTTGCCCGTATATATATTTGGAATGCAATGGATGCAAATCCCACGATTTCGCCAGCTGCAGTTTATCTCTATAATCAAATTGCAGAGTAACTTGTGAAAAAAGAAGGCGGGTCAATAGCACATATTCTCACGCCTTATTTTTGTTTTTCCTTAATTATTTTTTTCTTTGTCGGGTCTTTTTTTGGATCGGCGTCCCACGCTGACGTCACACCGACTGCGGTTAACTGTACCTCTCTGTTTCAGGCAAACAAGGGTTTATGGCAAAAAACTAAATCTTACGGACAAGAAGTTGTTATGACGCGCGGACGGCGTCTTATCTTAAAACCAGTCGACGAGACCCCGGGATCGACCAGGTGGCTGGGTTTGCTTTCACAACAAATCCTCACTCATGACCAACCTGGTTTTCGCAGTTATTGGAGCCGCCTTTTCAATTTCGTACCGAAAAAGATTGGAAATATTCTGGCTGGTGACGATCGGTTTCATTTTACTCCATTTACAGGAATTTATAACATTACCATGCGCCGTCCGGTGGGTTTTCTCACACGAAGAATATTTGGAACCCAGTACGAGCCGGCATTTTTTTTCAAATTCCCGGTCACTATTGCGCTCAGCATTGGTATTTTTTTGGGTGTCGATGCAGCCTACCAAAGCAAATTGCAAAACCATATTCAACTCGAAATTACCACCCATGCGGTTGAATACAATCAAGCTATTCAATCAGACTATCGTTACAACAACCTCCGTGTGGCCGTAGAAAAAGGCGAGCTGACTTTGGAAGATGCACAACGGGAAGCCTACCTTATTAGCCTTGCTTACTCCCAATACTTCCAGCACCTCGGCAGCCAAAGCGGAAAACCTACCTTAGACTCTGAAATGACATTGATTGACCATTATCTTTTCTCCCACTTAAAGCCAGTTATTGAAAATGGTGTTGTGGATGCAGACGGCTATATCGTTCCCACAGAATCTAAAGGTCCGCTTTCTGAATCGCAGATTATGTCACTTTTCCAGAACTCCCACTTAAGATATCTCAAATATCAAATTATTATTGAGAAGATTCAGGATTCCGAACTTTACCAAAAAATGAAATTAGATTCTGAATTCTCTGAGATAATTAGAAGCATCGAAGATGACCCGTTTAGCAAAACATTGATTGGATTATTCGAACAGAATCAAATAACAAGCGCCCAGTTGCAGCGCTATCTCCAAGAAGACACCTATTGGCAAAATCGATTTCAAGACTGGACAACTTTGGGTGTTACTCGACTGCAGTCAGAGGACAATCAGTTTTCCGACCAGCCCCTAACTATCGATATTGTTCGGGATGAGATCCTTGCTGAAATAAGCCTTCAAACTTCTCAATAATCTACATCTTTGCAGGAGCTGGAATTCCCAGCAGCTCTAATCCCTTTTTCAATAGATCCCCTGTGGCTTGGGCTAAAGCCAAGCGCGCTTGCTGAAGCTCTAGATCTTCGAGCTTTCCAATGGGGCAATCGTGATAAAAGCTATTAAACAATTTTGCGGTTTCATACAGATACGTACAAAGCGTCGAGGTTTTTAAATTCTGCGCGCAGTTCTCTACGGTTTTATTAAATTGTGCGAGCTTTAGCGAAAGCTCAATCTCGATCGGCATTTGAAGTTTCTCAAAATTGACTTGTGCTGACGACTGCGTAATTTTTTGCAGTAGCGACTGAATACGGGCATAGGCATACTGAATGTAAGGTCCCGATTCGCCATCGAGTTTTAACCAATCTTCCATTTTAAAAACAATTTTTTTGTTGGGATCCATTGAGTTCATGCCGTATTTTATTGCCCCATGGGTCACCATATCGGCTGTCGCATCAATTTCCGCTTGCGACCATTCATCTTTGTAGCGTGCCAGGTACTGGGTTTTTACATGCTCGCGCATTTTCTCGATCAATTCCATGATCGGCACAATATTGCCCTTCCGCGAACTCATGGCTCCGTCGGGGAGCTCCACAAAATTGTATTTTAAGTGAAAGCATTTTTCGGCTTCTGCGAAACCGATTTTTTTAAGCACGGCAAATACCTGTTTGAAATGCAGCTCCTGGCGCATGTCTACAACATAGATGGAGCGTGAAGGGTTGTAGGTAGAAAATTTTCGGCGAGCAAGTTCAATGTCTTTTGTTGCATACAATCCGTTGCCATCGGTTTTTAATAGCAAACAAAATCCTAATTTTTCGTCCTCAAGGTCCAGACCAATCGCACCTTCGGACTTCGTGAGTTTTCCTTGCTGGTATAACTCCATGGCCGCTTGCACCGATGCGGAGTCCACCTCAGATTCCCAATACCAAATATCAAAGTGCACGTCGGCCCAGGCGTAGAGGTTATTCATAAGATCTATAGACCACTGCCGGGTTTGCTTCCAAAGATCGTAAAATTCCCCAGATTTTTGCTCGAGCTGTTTTAAAATTGCGGTCAGTTGCTGACGGTTGATTTCTTCCTGAGGCGTCCCGCGTTCGTCTTCGAGCTTATTGTGCGCAAGGGAATACATCTTCCCTAACCATTCGCCTTTTCCCTCGGCGGGTGGCGACTGCTGATTGTGATACTTCATGTACCATAAACATTTTGCCACATGCGTGCCCACATCACCCGGGTAGGTGTTGGCTACAACGGGACGACCGGTGTATCGCAAAATACGCACGAGAGCATTTCCCAAGCACATATTGCGCATGTGCCCCACGTGCAATTCTTTATGCGTATTGGGCTGTGAGTACTCGATCAGGGTGGGATCTATTTTTTGTTGTTCGTGTTTGAGAAGTTCGCCCTTTTGCAATGGAGCAATAACACTTCTGCCTAATTCTTGAGAGGTTAGAAATAAATTTAAATACGGCCCAACAACCTGCGCTTTGGCAAACTCATTTTGAACCTTGTTTGCGATCTCTTGGGCTAACTCAAGTGGTTTTTTTTGCAGGATTTTTGCGTACTGAAAACAGGGAAAAGCCAAGTGCCCCATTTCTATCCTAGGCGGCGTAGAAAACTCGCCAGCGATTTTTTCAACAGATGCATCCGCTACGCCCAACTCGATAAGGGCTTTTTTTAGGACTTGCGCCGACGCTGTGTAAATTGGATCAAAGCTCATGCCTTTTCGTATAACGAAGCTTTGCAAAGATGTCTAGGATCGGAGGTAATTACTTTGTTTTTCGCACGCGTGGGTTTCCGTTAGCTGGCTTTGCGCAATCGTAAGTTTCGACCCGCTTGCTTTCGGCAAGCGGTTATAACGACTAGCTTGCTTTCCGCAACCTTCGTATATCGAATTCGGTTTCTTCGTTCACCATGGTGCTGATGACGCGGTTTTTGCCACCGGCTTTCGCTTCGTAGAGTTTTGAATCTGCCATGCGAACGATGGAGTGGGCGTCCAAATGGCTTCGTCCATTTTCCAAAATCGCAGCGCCAAAACTGGCTGACAGCTGAATACGGTCAGGACCATTTACAAATTCGTGCTCGTCGATTTTCTTACGCAAGCGATCGGCAAAGCGCACGGCTCCCACTGGCTGAGTTTGGGTAAGACAAATTAAAAATTCGTCTCCTCCATAGCGCGCAGCAAAGTCCACTGATCGAATATTTGATTTAATCATTTTTCCAACTTCGGAAAGTACATAGCTTCCAAAAAGGTGATCATGGTTGTCGTTCACACGCTTAAAATCATCCATATCCATCATAAAAACGGCAATGCTGTGTTTGTAGCGGCGAGCGCGGTCGATCTCCTGATTGAGCCTCTCATATACCGAGCGCATGTTGTAGAGACCCGTCAAATCATCGATATCCACTAAGTTTTGCAATTTCTCATTGGCAATGCGTAAATCATCTTGAATGCCCTTGAACTTCAATTGGCTCTTCACCCGCGCAATTAATTCCAAAGGCTGAAAGGGCTTACAAACGTAATCGAGCGCTCCAGCTTCGAGTCCACGAATGATATCCTCGGTGTCGCGATTGCTCGTCAGAAACATCACCGAAACTTGGTCGTTGCGTTGGCGTATGAGCTTGAGCGTTTGAAAACCATTAAGGCCCTGCATGTTGATATCTAAAATCACGAGATCCGGGCGGAACTCGGTGACCAATTTCAAACCATCCACACCCGACGTAGCCTGTTTCACAAGCAACTGTTCGTGCTCCAAAAGCCGTGTGACAAGTTTGAGATTGTCTTTGTCATCATCAATCAGCAAAACTCTATTGTTCATTAGATATTCTATCGGAATTTCGCCGGAATAATTTGAGATCGCTGGGCTGTTACTAGACAATGGTCGCATCGGCAAAAGTCCCCCTGGACCGCTAGGGCTTTGCCCTAAAAAAGAGTTTCACATCCATGTTCTTAATCTCGTTTCAGATTAACACGCCACTTCCCAACCTTCCCTGATTTAGTTCTCAACGATCCAATTTGAATCATTTTCGCGGCAGCCGAGCCTACCCATTCAAGCTTTATTTTAGAAGGGGCAATTTTTATCCTCTAAGGAGTGATGATCTGGTTATCTTGCCGAGAAATCGTGAAGTTTTTAAAAGGTATCTCTCGCAAACAGGATGTGCTCGCAGAGCGATGCGAGTTGAGCCATGGATGAACGTGTCTTCTTTCAAGGACTTCACGATTTCTCGGCAAAATAACCAGCGCGAACCTCAAAACGAGCTTGATCAAAAAGTGCTGTCTAAAAGGTGGTCCGAATGTGGGGAATCGGCTGCCGCAAAAATGATCCAAATTGAGATGTTTTTCCATGACTCCCTTGCCTCCGGTTGTTATATCCAAACCATGTCTTATCCACACACCGAGATCGATTTGAAATGGCAAAAAAAATGGGAAGAGCAAGCCGCCTTTAAGGCCATTGATTTTTCGCCAAAACCTAAATTCTATGCTCTCGATATGTTTCCCTATCCATCGGGAGCCGGTTTGCATGTGGGGCACATGGCCGCGCTTACGCCTAACGATGTTGTGGCACGCTACAAACGCCAAAAGGGTTTTAATGTTTTACATCCAATTGGCTATGATGCTTTTGGTTTGCCGGCGGAGCAGTACGCGATACAAACGGGCGTACATCCAGAAAAAACTACGCAAGCCGCCATCGAAAATTTTCGCCGTCAGCTGAAAAGTTTTGGTTTCAGTTTCGACTGGTCCCGCGAAATTTCAACGTGCGACCCATCTTTTTACAAATGGACTCAAAGTATTTTTAAAATCCTGTTCGATCGCGGCTTGGCTTATCAAAAAGAAGCACCGGTTAACTGGTGCCCGGCTTTAAAAACTGTTCTCGCCAACGAAGAAGTGATCGATGGCAAAAGTGAGCGCGGTGGACATCCCGTTATCCGCAAGCCGATGAAGCAGTGGATGCTGAAAATCACCGACTACGCCGACCGACTCCTGAGCGACCTTGAGACCATCGATTGGCCCGAGCGCACACGCGAGGGTCAAAAAAACTGGATTGGCAAATCCATTGGCGCCTACGTGCAGTTTAAAATTAAAGACCACGCTGAATCCTTCAGTGTATTCACCACGCGACCAGATACTTTGTTCGGCGTTACTTTTTGCGTGATTTCGCCGGAGCATCCGCTCACTTTACAAATCACACCGACGGCGCAAAAGCCAGCCATCGAAAATTACATTCAGCTAGCATCAAACAAGTCCGAAAAAGATCGCAAGGCCAGCACCGAAAAGACTGGCGTTTTTACTGGAGCGTTTGCTCTTCACCCCCTGACTGGTAAAGAAATCCCAATTTGGACTTCGGATTACGTATTAATGGATTATGGTACTGGCGCCATCATGGCCGTTCCAGGGCACGACGTGCGCGATTTTGAGTTTGCTCAAACGTTTTCTCTCCCCATTGTTCGCGTGCTTGAAAGCGAGGAGCCCTTGCCATTTGAAGGCGACGGCAAACTTGTAAACTCCGAATTTCTAAATGGCCTCGGTAAGGAAGCCGCTATCGAAAAAGCAATTTCGTTTCTCCAGGAAAAAAAGCTTGGCGAAAAAACCTTTCAGTACAAGCTGCGTGATTGGCTTTTTAGTCGTCAGCGCTATTGGGGCGAGCCGTTTCCAATTATTTTCGATAAAGAAAACACAGCGAGGACCGTGCCTTCGATAGAGCTGCCAATTGTTCTTCCCTCGGTTCCAAACTACGAACCCTCCGAAGATGGACAAGCTCCCCTTTCCCGCAACGAAAGCTGGGTGAATACGCCCGAGGGACGCCGCGAAACCGACACCATGCCGGGCTCCGCTGGCTCATCATGGTATTTTTTGCGTTACACCGATCCGCACAATCAAAACGCCTTGGCTGATTTTGAAAAGCAAAAATACTGGATGCCTGTGGATCTTTACATGGGCGGCCCTGAGCACACTGTTGGGCATTTGCTCTATTCGAGATTTTGGCACAAGGTGCTCTTCGATCAGGGCCTTGTGAGCCACGCCGAGCCTTTCCAGAAGCTAGCGCACCAAGGAATGATTCTTGGAGCTGACGGCGAAAAAATGTCTAAATCGCGCGGTAACGTGGTCAACCCCGATGATGTTCGCGGCGAATACGGCGCAGATGCTTTGCGCTGCTTTATTCTTTTTTTGGGCCCGCTCGATCGCGACAAACCCTGGAGCTCCACGGGGATCATTGGCGTTCGGAAGTTTTTGGAACGCGTATGGCGGCTGTGCGTGAACGATCAGAGCAAGCTGCTTCCGTCGGAAGCTGCAAATAACCAGCTGCTTCCTTCGGAAGCTGCAAATAACCAGCTGCTTTTAACGGACGCTCCGCTCCCTGAAGAGCTTGAGCGCGCTCTGCATAAGACAATCAAGAAAATTGGCGACGACATCGAAAGTATGAGCTTTAACACCGCCATTAGCGCGCTCATGATCCTGGTAAACGAAATCTACAAACACAATTCCCACTCGCGCCTGGTGGTAAAGCCACTCTTAGCGTTGCTCGCACCTTTTGCTCCGCATCTCGCAGAAGATCTGTGGGAAAAAATTGGCGAAACTGGTCTCGCATCACTGTCTGCATGGCCCGCCTACAAAACTCATTTGACTATTGATAACACAGTCAGTATTGGAATTCAGGTCAACGGAAAAAAACGTGGCGCGGTTGAAATCAGCGTGGATGAAAGCCAAGACTCTGTGGTGGCTAAAGCTCTGGAAATCGAAGCCGTAAAAAATGCCATTGGCAACTTAGGGGTGGGGAAGGTTATTTATGTACCAGGAAAAATTCTCAACATCATCGCAAGATGATAAAACAACAGTAGCGGATGCAAATATGACCACAACAACACCGACACCTTGGACACCAAAAAAATCAAAAGAGCTCTATGGTATCGACACCTGGGGCCGCGGATACTTCGACATTAATGATCGTGGCAACGTAATCATCTGCCCGCGTGGCGAAAACGGTCCCAAAGTTGACCTGATGGAACTCACTAACGATCTCAAAGAGCGTGGCATTCGCTCGCCAATGCTTTTGCGCTTTCCCGACATCACCAAAGAACGCATCAAACTTCTCAACGAGTGTTTCGCGAAGGCCATCAACGAGTACAATTACAAAGGGCGCTACCAAGGCGTTTATCCAATCAAAGTAAACCAACAGCGACACCTCGTGGAAGAGATCATTCGCTTTGGCGAAAGTCATTCCTTAGGCCTTGAATGCGGAAGTAAGCCCGAGTTGCTTGTCGTTCTCGCCATGCTCAACAATCCAAAGTCCATTGTAATTTGTAACGGATTTAAAGATGCTGAGTACATCGAGACAGCAGTCCTATCGCGCAAACTTGGTCGAAACACGATTATCGTTGTTGAGCGCCTCGAGGAACTCACGTTGATTATGCGCGCGGCTAAAAAGTTTAACACACGACCTAAAATTGGTCTCCGTGCAAAACTTCAATCCAAAGGTTCTGGTCGCTGGATCGACTCCGGTGGCGATCGTTCAAAATTCGGTTTAACCACCTCCGAAATTTTTACGGCCTTCGAAACACTTAAAAAAGAAGACATGCTGAATTGTTTGGACCTGGTTCACTTTCATGTGGGCTCGCAAATCCCAAATATTAAACAAATTAAAAACGCGCTCAAAGAAGGCGTACAGATTTATGCCGAACTCCACAAGATGGGCGCTTATCCAAGTTACCTTGATGTCGGCGGCGGTCTTGGAATCGATTACGATGGCACCGGTCTTTCTGATTCGTCTGTTAATTACACCGAGCAGGAGTACGCAAACGACGTGATCTCCCTTGTCCAAGCGACGTGTGAGGAAAAAAACGCGCCGATGCCGACAATCGTGACTGAATCGGGACGTGCAACCGTGGCGCACCACTCAGTATTGGTTTTTGATGTTTTGGGTTTAAACAAAGTGGCGCAGCCGGGTCCTATTCCCGCTCTCGTAGAAACCGACCACAAGGTGGTGCACGAACTACGTGATATTTATAATAACCTAACCATTAGCAATCTCCGTGAGAACTACAACGATTTGAATGACCTCAAAGACAACACTCTTCAGCTGTTTACGTTTGGGCTACTTTCCCTTGCCGAAAAAGCCACTGTGGAAACGTTGTTTTGGTCGATCTCGACAAAAATGGCAAAGCTTGTGGAAAACGATGTGGATCATGAGGAAATCAAAAGCCACCTCACCGAAGTTCTTTCGGATACTTACTTTTGTAACTTTTCGGTGTTTCAATCTCTTCCTGACTCCTGGGCTGTTGACCAAATTTTTCCAGTTATGCCCATTCACCGCCACACAGAAACTCCGAACAAACAAACCATGCTTGTAGATCTGACGTGTGACTCTGACGGCAAGATCGCAAAGTACCTTTGTTTGGAAGATGGCATTCCAAAAACAACGCTACCCGTTCACGAACTAAAACCCGATGCGCCCTATTACATGGGTGCCTTTTTAGTTGGAGCGTACCAAGAAATATTGGGAGATTTGCACAATCTTTTTGGTGACACCGATGCGGTGCACGTTTCCATTTCGCAAGACGGTTATCAAATTGAACACGTCGTTGAAGGTGACACTGTTGCAGAAGTTTTAAGCTACGTGCAGTACAACCGCGAAGAGCTAATCAATCGCATCCGTAAGGCTAGCGAGAGCAGCATTCTTAACAATTCAATGTCTAAGCAAGAAGCCAAAATGCTCATCCAGTTATATCAAGAGGGCCTCTCAGGTTACACCTACCTCGAAGAGCCAGATCACATCTTCGGGGCCTGACAAAAGGTACCAAGTACCTTTACCGGCGGCACTGCGCCATACGCCTCATACCAATTTCACACCGTTGTCCTGAGCGAAAGAAAGTGGCTTATTCCATAGCGTCGTAGAGGAGCTCTGCCAGAGTTTTCGATGAAGCTAAGGGCGCAGCTGTAGGCGGAGACTCCGAAAGCTCGGGGTGCGCTTCTAGCAATTTTTGAATCACCAAATCGCGAATTTGATCAGAGATCTGTTCTCGCGAAATGGCCTCTGAATTTGAAAGATTGCCAACAACTCGCAATCCCTCGCGAAACCGTCGTGACATCTCCCGCGCCTCCGGCGAACGCAGGGCCGAGGAAATCGTTGAAGAATACACACGAATTTTCTCTTTCCCAACGTCTGACTTGTGCCCGCCAAAGTATGTATCAAGCCAAATTTCAGTCCGCTCGATCCGAAATGGCAGAGTCATCGTAAACGAGGCCAAAGCAAATTGTGAATCTTCGAACGGGATGGACATCGTTACCCCAACCGTGGAGTGAGCCCGAATCATCGCTGAATAAACTGAATTGGCTTGCGACTCGCTGAGCGGTTTGTAGATCATTTCAAAAGCCATTCCGCGAGAAAAATAAAATGCGGTAACCCCCAACGAAATGGTCGATCTGTGCTGCGGATATGCCATGTTCAAAGCAAGATAGTTCTTAAGATAGTCTTCTTGGCTTGGTATTTTTGCCGATAAGTCCTTAACAGTTGAGTTCTTCACTGCGGAGAATACGGAGTCTGAGTATTTTACAGAGACGTCGAAAATTTCAACACAACGAGAAGACGCATAGGTAAGCACCGGCAAAAGTAGAGTGGAGAAAGCTATAATCAAAGCCATAGTCCTTTTAACAAAGCAAACCCAAGGCCAGTTATAATCGGCTCCCTCATGGCGTGTGCCTGCTTCCACACGATGCTCTCGAGTTATTTCGTCTAACAAAGGCCAATATCGCACCAGCGTTTGTAAGAAGCACTAGTCAGCTCCGTAGCATTCCCAATATAATCCGTCTTAGATCCGTTAGACATGCACTATGATTAGGGAAAAATCGAACTGGGTTCTTTTAAATTACAAAGGAGGGTTGTGGTCATCTGTACTTTTTAGTCGTGGTTGCCCGGCATGCCGGGATTTATCAGAGTCATTCCATCATTTTTAATCTTAAGCCTTCTTCTTTTTTTTCGTCGGTTAAAGCTAGATTGTGAATCGGGGATATCTCGCTTCGATATTAGTAACGAAAATTGAAATTTGTTTTATCGCTGCTTAGCCGTCAGCTCGGAGCTTGTCTTCTATCAAGCTCTTTTGACATCGCTTAGCACGCGGACTATAAACAGACATGCGCAAGATCTACAATTGGGTTCTGCAATTTGCATCCCACCCTCAGGCTATCAAATTCATGATGTTTTTTACTTTTATAGAAGCATCTTTCTTTATGATTCCACCCTATCCACTTCAAATCGCCATCTCCATACAAAACACCAAGCGCTCGTTGTGGATCGCATTTTTAAATACTATTGCATCAGTGGCTGGCGGATTGCTCGGTTATGCCATCGGTTACTTTTTTTGGGAATGGAGCCAGGAGTTTTTCTTTCGCTATATTTTTTCGGAAAAACTTTATCAGACCGTTGTTGAAGTCTATAATAATAATACTATTGTCGCATTGATCACAGCCTCCGTTACGCCAATGCCCTTCAAAGTCATGGCTGTTATTGGGGGCGCAACTCACGCGCCGCTTACAACCTTTATCATTGGCTCCATTCTTGGCCGAAGTTTGCGTTTTTTTGCTGTGGGCATTCCACTCTACATCTGGGGTGAGTCAGTTAAAAATTATATAGATAAATACTTAGAGCGCATTGTTCTGGTTGTTACTGGCATCGTAATTTTATTTTTTGCTATCTACTACTTTTGGAGTCACACATGAAATTTGATCCAAACGCTACAGGCGTTGCAACGGCCGGCATTTTTGGCCTTCCCTTCACTTTTGAAGAATCAAAGTTAGTTCTCCTCCCGGTACCATGGGAAGTGACGACGTCTTATGGCAACGGCACTTCTCTTGGACCAGATGCTGTTTACGAGTGCAGTCGGCAGATTGATGTGACCCACGCCGACACCGGGCGCGCGTATGAAAAGGGAATGTTTTGGTTAAATGCCAAACAACCGCAATGGAAAGCGCTGAATGACCAACTAAAACCCATGGCCATCAAAATCAAA
The DNA here is from genome assembly GCA_043757265.1 of Bdellovibrionales bacterium. Classification (GTDB taxonomy): domain Bacteria; phylum Bdellovibrionota; class Bdellovibrionia; order Bdellovibrionales; family JAGQZY01; genus JANPLN01. The sequence continues at coordinate 12,151 of JAYUQP010000072.1, forward strand.
AACCATTTAGAAACCGGCCACGAACTCGTTGGTGGATTTTTGCAAATGCAACAACAAATCAATCGCCAAGGAGCTGAGTTTCATGAAGACGTTTACCGCACGTGCAAAGAAATCTTAGCGCAGGACAAAATTCTGGGTGTCGTCGGCGGCGATCACTCCTCCCCGTTCGGAGCTCTGCGAGCGATTTCCGAAAAGTATAACGGCGACGTTACCGTGATTCATGTAGATGCCCACGCTGATCTTCGCAAGGCCTATCAGGGGTATGAGTTTTCGCACGCGTCAATCATGCGCAACGTGATGGAACATGGACTTGCGAAAAAATTAATTCAGCTTGGCGTTCGCGACTACTGCCCTGAAGAAGCCGACTTTATCGAATCGCGAAATGACATTACTACGTTTTACGACCGCACCACAAAACGCCGACTTGCTAAGGGCGAAAGCTGGATTTCCATCTGCGAAGATGTTCTTAAAAATGTTCCTACAGAAAATGTATACTTCTCCTTCGACATTGATGGTTTAAACCCCGCTCTTTGCCCACACACGGGAACACCAGTTCCCGGTGGCCTTGATTACGATCAAGCCATCGAACTCTTTAATTTTGTTTACGCTAATAAAAAACGCATTGTGGGTTTTGATCTTTGCGAAGTTTCCCCACCCGCGCCCGAAGAACTTGATGGTTGGGATGGCAATGTGGGAAGCCGCGTTTTATACAATTTATGTTGCTACACTTTAGCTTCCAGTGATTAATTGTCTCCTTTGCTGGAGGTATTATGTTACGTGCGATTTTTATTCTTTTTGTATCTATGTCTTCCATTGCCCACGCGGAAGAAGCGGCCGTCCAAAAGGCCGCAGCTGCTAAAGCTGCTGTTGCAGCACCCGCTTTGGAAAAAGCGGCTATTGAAAAAGCGGTCGTTGCAAAAGCTGCTGCTGAAAAAGCAGCTTCTGATGCTGCCGCCGCAAAAGCGGCCGCCATGGGTTTCCACCACGAAAGCGAATTGGGCTACATCGTTGTTGGCGGAAATGCCAAGTCACAGTCCTTTAGTGGAAAACAAACCTCGTGGTATCAGTTTGATAGCGATCTTCTAAGGCTTAATGGACATTATTTAAATTCTAAAGCGCAAAATCAGGCCACTCGCCAGCTTGAAGGCATTGCCGAAAATTGGTCCGCCAACTTGCGCTGGGAGCACATCTATATTCCAGAGACCATCAGCGTTTTTACTCAGGCCGGGGTGCGCGGCGATCGTTTTATCGGGGTTGATTTCGGTCAGCTATACGACGCAGGCGCAAAGTACTATTTAATCTCCAGTGAATCCTTTAAGTGGTTTACCGAGGGTGGTTATCAATTTTTAAAGGAAGAATTTCGAGACGATGCAAATGCCGCAACTCCCTCTTACCGTGAGTCGCACTTTATTCGACTTTATACGCAAGCCGATTACATTTACACCCCATCCATCAAGTTTGGGTTGTGGCTGGAGTATCTTCCTGACCTTAAAGACGAAGAAAACTACCGCGTGAACTTTAGTCCTTACATGACGGCGATCCTGTCAGATACATTTTCGTTAAAGTTTGGCTACGAGGGTTACTATCGAAACCTTCCAGTTGCCCCAAACACCATTCGCTTCGACTTCCGCCATGTCACGGCTTTGATTGCGAAGTTTTAATGGTGCCAAAAGAAACACCAAAAAAATGGTGGGCCACAGGAGTTCAGTTTCAGTGCCAGGGTTCTGGCAACTGCTGCGTTTCGCACGGAGAGTACGGTTTTGTCTACGTGACTAATCAGGACCGCCAGAACATGGCAAAACTGCTCGGCATATCGACAGCCGCTTTTACAAAAAAACACTGTAATAAAACCGACGATTTTTATCATCTTAAAGACAATGGCGAGGACTGTTCGTTTTTAAAAAACAAACGGTGTTCGATCTACTCTGCACGCCCAATGCAGTGCCGTACGTGGCCGTTCTGGCCCGAAACAATGTCGGCAAAATCTTGGAAAAAAGATGTGATGGGATTTTGTCCCGGCGTAAATAAAGGACCGGTGCGAACTGCAGACGAAATCAAAAGCGCATTAAAGCAGCAGCTCCAGTGGGAGCAGGCTGTTGCCGAAGAAGCAGGCGAGCGTTCGTCTAAATAGACACGCTTCCACTGGTCGAATAGAAAATCTACCCGACGTGCTTATTTAATTTACTCGCCCCGAACTATTCGCCACCTTGGGCGTAGCGTTTTTTCATGCTTTCTCGAATTTCAGCACCTTCGATGCTAAGGCGTGTCCAGGGTATCGCCTTAAGACGATCTGGCTCAATCAACTCTTCTGTCTCTTCACAGACCCCAAAAGTTCCTATTTCGATTCGCGACAGAGCTTGCTCGATTTCAAACAACTGACCACGTAATCTGTCGTGCAGGGTAAGGATCTCTTTCTCGTTGAGAATGCGCGCTGTTTGATCAGCTTCATCCCCACCCTTATCTTCGAAATAAAGATCCTTACGAACTTCCTGAACTCTGTTCAGAATGTCTTCTTTTGTTGCTAACAACCTGCCACGGCACTCTTCCACTAAGGCCCTCGTAATCATAGGCATATTCTCCCCCTCCATGTTTTGTAGTCTTAAAACCCCACCCCTGAGGTTTTAAGCTATTCCCAGCTCCAAGTCCCGATTTGGAACTGGGGACTATTAAGACACGTGACGAAGAAAAAAGGCAAGTCAATTTACTTAAAATATCTTAAAAATATTCGATACTTGCCCAAAGTCTTGCTTATACCTGGACCAACGTCGTGCTGGAAATCCGCGCTGGAATTGGCTTCTATGACGAATGATTTGTTAATAGGCACCCATCACTAAATGTTGTGATGTTACGCATAATTTTTCTGAAATGAGGCCCAAAATTTAAAAGTTTACGCGGGAGTATTCGCGCGGTTCCCAGAAATTGTTTTCGTGGGCCCAGTGTATCTGTCCGTAACTGTCTTGCAGTTTTAGCCAGTCGTCGTCCCGGCCCACTTTTTTAAAAACCGCATATCGTTTCACACTGCCCAGATCAGTTGATGCGAATTTTTGACCGGGCCCCGAACGTAAGTTCGCAACTAGCGACTTTACAACTACGCAACTTCCTCGCCACGTCAGGTGGCGCGCATGAACCCAATGCTTCTCCCCTTCAAAATCTTGCACTTGGTACCACGGCCCTTTTTTGGTGAGTTCTAGTACCGGCATGTTTTCGCCGACCACCCAACTCACTTTGGCCTTCGCATCGGGCTTCGCATGAAATTTTACTTTATTCTGCGCAATGCACGCAGCACCCGCCGAAATTTGCATAAAAAATAGAATTGTTACCATCAGAGTTTTCATATCTGAAAGCATAACAAACACAGTGGCGCCTGCCCACACGAGCGACAAATCCAACTCTAAATCCTAACTCATAGTCCAGGTTGTATATCTGTAAAATTGTCATTCATGTGTTTTATGTAGACAGTTCAAAATTAGGAAATACTCCCGTAAAACATTCAAACCCCCTAGCGCGGCGGCACGCTGGTTGCTATTACCTCTTTAAACAACTGCCTGTTAAACTTGTTACAAACTCAGCTCCCGAAGAGGTTCCGATGCTAAAAATGTGTATTACTTTGATGATGTGTCTTGGACCATTGGTCGCTCGGGCAACGTGTACCGAGTCCATTGTAAAACTCATCGATGATGCAGAAACACAGATGGTTTATGCAACTCAGAAAAACAATACGACCGTGTATTGTAATTCCACAAAGGATTACGGTTGGATTGAGTATTTTCAATCCGAGACCCTCGCTGACATAGCGGATTTTCATTTTGACTCCATTGAAGTTGCATTGAGTTTTGCCGATCCAAAAAAAGCATTGGATTTTAAAACAAGGATTGCCGAACTTTCGCAAACTGAAAAAGGACGAAGACTTGCCCTTTGGGCGGTTATGCACAAACGGCCACGGGTCACTAGTTTGGGTTTCAGAATATCTAATATGCAACGCCATACCGACGGAGAGATAAATTTGAATGCCAGTGCCTTCATGTCTCCCTCGTTTGAGCAGCAAATTGAGGGCATTTTGATGGCCCTTCAGAATCAGTACATTCTAAAAGTGTTTTTCGATAAACCTGTTTGGCTTTACTCAACGGATATTTTATCGCCCTGGGATATAAACCTGTTAAAGGATGAAGGCCTAAAGGAAATTATTCGACTCTCACCAGATGTTGACGCGATTAGCATTTCCAGAAGCTGGCACGAAACTGATCACCTTTCAGTTTCAAGAGGCGTTTTCTTTATAAATCCAAACTATTTTGAAAAATTGTAATCGACAACGTGAGCTGCGGAACTTCAAACGCAGAAGGTTTTTATGTGCACAGCTATGAATCCCTGTGAGCGCGAGCACCGCACCGGAAATTCCACCGTTTACGAAGGCGCCGTTTACGCAATTCCAGTGGTCGACCTCAACGCCTGTTTTGACCAAAACAAAAAGCTAGATCTCGCACGTTGCAATTTGAATTAGATCATTTACATCCTGAGTAGCACGGGACAATGATCTGAACCGTGCTGCTGATCCAAAATTTCTGCTTTTTGAATATGGGCTTGAAGATTATTGCTCACACAAATGTAATCAATTCTCCAACCGCGGTTCGCGGGGCGCGCTAATTCTTGATACGACCACCACGAGAATCTCTCTTTTGCTGTCGGGTTTTTATAGCGAAATGTATCTGTAAAACCGGATTTCAAAAATCCATCAAACCATTTACGCTCTTCGGGTAAAAAGCCGCTCGTGGTTGCCAGCCGAACCGGGTCGTACACATCCACCTCTTTATGAGCGATGTTATAGTCGCCAACCAAAATGACTTTTTTACCGATATCGATTTGCTTCCGAAGATGTAGTTGGAATAATTTTAAAAACTCTTGCTTAAAGTTGTGGCGTTCCTGTCGAGCGGCGCCGTTGGGAAAGTACACGTTGTACAAAACAAAATCTTCAAAGTGGGTGATGATAAAGCGGCCTTCGGAATCAAATTGTTCAAGGCCAATACCATGTTCAACTAAGAGTGGTTCTTTTTTTGAGTATGTGACGACTCCGGAGTACCCTTTGCGCGAAGCCGACGACCAGTAGCTCGAATAATCAGGTGTGGGGCTAAAAAGGATCGGTTCAAGCTGGTCCTTATTTGCTTTCGTTTCCTGGAGGCATAATAAGTCGGGGTCTTCTTGCTTGATAAAATCTAGAAGGCCTTTTTTTTGTACTGCTCGAATTCCATTTACGTTCCAAGAAATGATTTTCATGCCGGCAAACTATCAATTGATAGCGGATTTGGGTACGCAGGGAGCCAACATGACGCACATCTCAACCAAACGGTACGGCGTACCTAAAAAGGTACGCCGTACCGTTTGGTTGAGATGTGCGTTAGTTACGCCTTCCAAGCTCGTTGCGGTCCAAAGGGGCAATTGCGCCTTCGGCGCTCGTCCGCGATGCTCGCTCCGGCTCCCTCAAGGAGACATCACCTCCCGCACAGCTGGTTCCCTAACTTGACTGCGGTGCGGTTACCCCGCACTATGGCCATTCAATTTTTAAAGCAAAGGAGTTTCTCATGCCTATGATCGGACAACCAGCTCCACAATTTACAGCACCGGCTGTAGTTGATGGTGGTGAATTCAAAGACATCAATCTGAGCGATTACAAAGGTAAATGGGTTGTACTTTACTTCTACCCACTTGATTTCACTTTTGTCTGCCCCACCGAAATCACCCAGTTTCGCGATTGCCTTCCAAAATTCAAGGAAGTAAACGCACAAGTTTTGGGCTGCAGTATCGACTCTGTTCACTCGCACAAACGTTGGATCAAAGACGACTTAAAAGATCTTGGCTATCCTCTCATTGGCGATATCACAAAAAGAATTTCTCGCGACTACGGTGTTCTTTTGGAAGATAAAGGGATCGCTACTCGCGGCACTTACATTATCGATCCAGAAGGCATGATCCAATACATGGGCATTCATAACCTGAGCGTTGGCCGTGACTGCAACGAAATTCTTCGCGTTCTTTCGGGTCTACAATCCGGAGAGCTTTGCGCTGCCGGATGGAAACCAGGCTCTAAGTTTATCAAAGCTTAATCTTTTACAAACCGTGCCCATTGCTGGGCACGAGTGTTTTGTCGGGGTCTTTCACGATGCACACTTTTTTCCCGAAATACCAATCGTATTTGCGCCAAAACTACAAAACTTTGTCGGATGAGCTGATTCAATCTTTGTCTCCGCAGCTGGCTTCGCCGTTTACTTTTAAACTTCAGCGCCAACACTTGGTAGATGCACAAAACATTGTTCGCGATCTAGATCAAATTCTTCAGCAAACGGAACTGCCGAAAATTCCATCGATTCTAAATAGCTTAGATGTACACATCGACTCAGAAAATCAGCTAAAAATTATTGAGATCAATACCAATGCTTCTTCTTTTTTGGTCAATGCCGAACAGTACGCGGCGAAAAACCTTCCCGATTTTCAAGATGCAAAAGAAAATTTCAAAAGGAGTTTTGAACAAACCTTTGGAACGCACTTGCAAAAAGGAAATTTGTTTTTGATTGTGGACGAAAATCCAAAACAGCAAAACATGTATTTTGAATTTTTGATGTTTCGCGAATACTTAAAAAAAGAATACTTCATCGATTGCGAAATCAGTTCACCTCAGGAACTAACAATCGATGCCGAACACCAAGTGATTTGGCAAAACAAAAAAGTCCATGGCATTTACAACCGCCACACGGACTTTTACTTTGCAAACATTCCTGTTCTTGCCGAAGCCTTTCGATTTGATAAAACTCTTATTTCTCCCAATCCATGGACCTATGCCGCCATCGCCGACAAAAATCGACTTGTTGAATGGTCGCAAAAAGATCTTTCACTGCCTCATCTGCAAAAGGCCCTGCTTAAAACATTTCGCTTTTCAGATTTCAAGGATTCGGACGACTTATGGTCGAAGCGCGCTCAGTACTTTTTTAAACCACCAAACGCCTACGGAAGCCGGTCTGTGTACCGTGGAAAGTCTATCAGCCGAACAGTATTCAATCGCATCTTTGCCCCAGAATATCTTGCACAGCAGATTGTTCCTGCTCCTGAAGTCGTTTTCGAATACGAAAATCAGTCGCATACCTTTAAATATGATCTTCGTTTTTATTTTTTCGCAGGCGAAATTCATCTTGCCGTTGCTCGTCTTTATCAAGGGCAATTGACCAACCTACAAACCCCTTTTGGTGGCCTAACTCCGCTTGAAATAATTTAAAAAGCGTGTCAGCTTTGATGGCTATGGAAACATTGCAAAACTCTCACTTGCCATTTGATTATTGCCACCGCTGGATTCGGGCGGCGTTTAATATGGTCGAAAAACAATTCTCACTTTTTGCACTTTTGGGTGTGATCGTGTTTCTAACCGAAGTTTTGGTCAGCGTGATTCCCTTTGTGGGATCGATCGCCAACCCAGTGCTGCGTTTTGTGTATACCTTTGGCGGCTTACGTTTGATGGACGGACTCATGAAGGGCGAAACCCACACCATCGAGTCTTATTTTAAGCTTTGTTTTGATGAAAGCCTTTTAAAACCATTTAAAAATTACTTGCTAGCTTGCGGTGCCATCGGTCTTTTTGTGGAAGTGGGCATGCGTGCTCAAATTCCGCATTTTTACTGGCTTACGGCGGTCACTACTCTAACCATTTATCTAATCCCTTTCATGGCCTACTACCAATTTCGAAATCCTGGCATTACCGAGAAACAGGCAATGGACTACGTGCTTTCGCAAGCCTGGAGAAACATAGGTAATCTTTTGTGTCTTACAATTTTTTTGCTGGCACTCGGGGCGGTGGCCATGGCCCTCTGTGTCGTTCCGTTCTTTCTTTACTTCATGCCCCTTACCTTCCCGCTAGTTTATCTGGTTTATATGGGCCTTTGTGAGCACAAAACCATCGAAGAGCTTAACTTAGCTTGGAACTCTCGCGGTGACTCAACTTCGATTTAGTGCTAAACCACCGCCATGATCATCGTTACTGGTGCTACAGGTTTTATCGGCAGTGCCCTTATTTGGGAACTGAACGAGCGAGGGCGACAAGACATCATCGCAGTTGATGTCGTCCGCCCCAATCTACGCAACGGAATTTTAACAAAACGAAAGTACGAAAAATTTCTTACGCACACAGAGCTTTGGGATTTTTTAAATCAAAAGCCAAAAATCGAAGCCATCTTGCACATGGGCGCTTGCTCATCGACCACCGAACTCGATCGCACGTACTTGCGAACAATCAATACAGAGTATACCCAGCGCCTTTTTGAATGGTGCACCGAACACAAAACTCGCCTTATCTACGCCAGTAGCGGCGCAGTTTACGGAGACGGCACTCAGGGGTTTGATGACCAAACGGATCCACGCTTCTTTCAGCCATTAAACCCCTACGGGGAGTCCAAACTTAATTTTGATATCTGGGCGGTTCAACAAACACATACTCCACCGTTGTGGATGGGCCTGCGCTTTTTTAACGTTTACGGTCCCAACGAGTATTACAAACAAGATATGTCGAGTGTGGTTTTTAAAGCTTACCGCCAAATCCACGTCAATAATGAGCTCAAACTCTTCCGTTCGCACAGCACAAAGTATGAAGACGGCAAACAATTGCGAGATTTTATTTATGTTAAAGATGTAACACGTTGGATTGCAGAAATCCTTTTTGAGAAAAAAGGATTTTCGGGAATTTACAACATGGGCTTTGGCGAAGCACGCACATGGCTGGACTTAGCGGGTGCCGTGTTTCAAGAGATCGGTAAACCTCTCAAGGTTGAGTGGATGGACGTTCCAGAAACGCTTCGACCACGCTACCAATATTTTACGCAAGCAAAAATGGATCGCTTTCTGAGCCAAGGATTTTCTCGACCTCAGTGGTCGCTTGAGAAAGGCATAAAGGATTATGTTCACAACTACCTCAACCAGCAAGACCCCTTCTTTTGAGCAGGACATACGGATGAAAAAGTTCAAACAAATTATTGAACAGATTCCTCCTCATCTGAGGCAGTATGTTGTTGAACAGGATTACTCTCGCTACACACCTGTTGAACAGGCCACCTGGAGATTCACTTTACGTCAGCTAAAAAGTTTTTTATCGAAGAATGCCCACGATTGTTATATTGCCGGCCTCACTAAGACCGGTATCGGTACTGAGGCTATCCCGCGCATCGAAGTGATGTGCGAAAAACTGCAAGAGTTTGGTTGGACGGCCGTTCCGGTGAGTGGCTTTATTCCCCCAGCTGCATTTATGGAGTTACAAAGTTTAAATATCTTACCCATAGCCTGCGACATGCGAAGCATCGATCATATTCTTTACACACCCGCACCTGACATTGTTCACGAGGCGGCTGGGCATGCACCAATTTTAGTCGACGAGCAATTTGCGACATACTTAAAGGAATATGCCCAAGTGGCAAAAAAAGCTATCATCTCATCAGAAGATCTTTTACAGTACGAAGCGATTCGCGAACTTTCGGATATCAAAGAAGATCCAGAATCCACTGCGGAGCAAATTCGTGCCGCCGAAACTCGACTCACCGAAGTGAATGCAAACATCAGTCACGTTTCCGAAGCGTCACTTTTGGGGCGGATGAACTGGTGGACTGCCGAATACGGGTTGATTGGCGATCTAAGAAATCCTAAAATATTCGGTGCAGGCCTACTCTCTTCGATTGGAGAATCCCGCCAGTGTTTGCAAGCAGCGGTGAAAAAAATTTCGCTCACTGTAGAGTGCATCGAAACTGGCTACGACATTACCGAACAACAGCCGCAACTATTCGTGGCACCCTCTTTCCCCGATCTCTCAAAAGTTTTGCGCGAGCTCGAAGACCGACTCTCCTTCCGTCGTGGAGGCCTTTACGGTTTACAGACTGCGATTAAGGCGAAAACGGTAAATACCATCAGGCTGAATTCTGGCATCCAAATTTCGGGAGTTGTCAGCGAGGCAATCACAGATTTATCTAGCACTGTGATTTACTACAAACTTTCAGGACCCACTCAAATATGCTGCGATGATACCGAACTTACGGGCCATGGAAAAAACTATCACGCGCAGGGATTCAGTTCCCCTTTAGGTTTTCTTAAAAACTCTTCAATTTGTTTAAGCGAATTTAGAGATGCTGATTTACATAATGTAGGACTCGATATTGGCTCGGTGACGAACCTGGAATTTGCGTCGGGTGTGATCGTAGAAGGAACTGTCCAGCACTTTGTTCGATCGCAAAAAAATAAAATTCTAGCGATCGCCTTCAATGATTGCACCGTTCGTTATCAAAATCAGACGCTGTTCTTGCCTGCGTGGGGCACCTTCGACATGGCTGTGGGGACAACTGTTGAATCAGTTTTCGCAGGGCCCGCCGACCGTGCAAATTATGGCATGATTGATTCTTTTGTAAAAAAGGAAATTCCTGCAAAAAAATATTCTGCAACGACTTTGCAAAAACATAAACTTTATCAAAAGATCCGTGAATTGCGCGACTTAAAAAATATAACTTCTGAGGCCATCAAACCTCTGTTTCACGAAGCCCATACGCACTACCCCGAGCAGTGGCTTGCCTTTGTTGAACTTCTTGAAATGTGCGATACAACCTCTGATAACGATTTGGGTTCTTTGATCGAAGCGCATCTACTGGACTTACAAAATAAATATCCCGCCGATAAGGAATATATTTTATTGGGGTTACAACTTTCGGATCGTATATCACTATGAAAAATCTTCGCATAGTTCTTGTTCGCCCTAAATATTCACGAAATGTCGGCATGGTCGCAAGAGCCATGTCGAATTACGGCTTGGATCAATTGATTTTGATCGAGCCCCGCTGTGAAATAGACCAAGAAGCCCGCGAAGGTGCGGCCCATGCGCAGGTACAATTGGAAAAATGCCAGATCTATCCGCACTGGCAGCGTTTTTATGATTGGGAGCACGAAGGGATTCGCGTCGCATTTTCGGCCCGTGATGGAAAACGCCGTGATGCTTTCGATTTTGCATCAAGCCTAAAACACGATTTAGAAACTAAGTCTGAAATATTTAACAAAAATACATATCTTATTTTTGGTCCAGAGGATCACGGCCTTGCTGATAGCGACCTCGATTTTGTTCACCGAGTATTCCAAATTAAATTACCTGGTGAAAACACAAGCTTGAATTTGTCACATGCCGTTCTGAGCGCACTTACAATTTTGCATCAGTCTACGGGCTCCGCCGTTGACTCTTCCTTAGTAAAGGAAGAGCGCGAGAAATTCTTTTTTCCAGATCAAACCATTAAACGCTGGCTCGAGGCTCTGAACATCGATCTTTCGATGCACGAAAAAGTGAATTCCTACACGGTCCTTCGCAGGCTCATCCTAAAAGGTTTTCCTACTGCGAAAGAATTGCACATGCTCGAAACAGTTTTACAGCAAACCATTCGCAAACTTAAAGATCGGTCTTTCGTCACCAAAAACTCACAAAATTCCGTTGACTCACCATAGACCAATCTTATTATGGACTCTCACAACAAGGAGTTTTTCTAATGAACGTTTACCATCTCTTTTTAGCTTTTATTTTTTTCGCAATCACAAATTGTTCTTCGGTGAACTCGCTTTTATACAAAAACTCATGCACAGGTAACAACTGGGAAGCTGTCGGCGAAAAAGATGGAGAACGCGCAAGCAATGATGTGGCCTCCTGGTCAAGCCGCTGCCAACAATTCGGAACAACTCCCGATGGAAGCAAGTACGAAAAAGGCTATCTAAAAGGGCTTAGCAAGTTTTGCCACACGAAAGGCTTTGAATCTGGTAAAAAAGGCGTAGCTCAAGACGTGGCTTCGCAGTGCTCAGAAAAAAACGAAAAAACGCGCTTTGAAGATGGCTACGATTTAGGGCTGCATGAGTTTTGCACTCCCGATGCAGCCAAACAACACGCCTTTGCCGGCACTCCCCGCGCAGACGTTTGCGCCAAAGTAACTCCGTACCAAAACGGATATGCGTTGGGCCTTAAGGAGCTGTGCTCTTCGTCCGTCGCCTTTCGCGCAGGTCTCGAAAATAAAACCTTCGAACCAAAAAGCTGTGCCCCATCAATGCGTGGATCGCTACTCGCAGCTTTCGAACGCGGGAAAAAATTGACCGAGTCTCGTCAAAAAGTTGCAACCTTAGAAACTGAGATCGCCGATCTCACTAAAAAATTCTACGATCCCAACGTCCCTGCTGACGCAAAAACTCACTACCAAGCCATTCTCGACACAAAAAAAGCTGAGTTAAAAACCGTAGAGAAAGTTATCTTCGGCCTCGAAGGCGAAGAAAAACGCTACAACCGGTAATGCAGAAAAATAAAGGGCGGGATTGCCGATGATGACGTTGAAATTATTGATGGCATTCACGATTGTAGTTTTCAATTTTTCGGCAGACGCGAGCGAATCAAAAATTATGTGTTTGCCCATCAAAAACTTCAATGGCAAAGTGACAATCGCCGCTTTCTGCGACGCCACAAAACTCAATAGCCTACACAACCTCATCGTCGACGGAGACGGCTGCGCCGTCCCCGGCCAAGGCATCCAAAGCGAAAGCGCCATGATGCTCCACCAAGCTCCAGCAAAAATCACCGCCGACACTCCCGAGGAACTCCAGCAAAAAACCCTCACCAGCTGCACAATCCTTGAAGCCGCAATCGTAATCTCAATGGACCTCCAACCCTGGCAGCAATAAAAGTTCATGACCAACCACGCAGCTAGCGAGGTTTTTTCTTTGCGCGCATTTAGCGCGCCGCAAACCTTCCTTGTTTGACTATAATAGCTGCCACCAATTATCAGGGAACGATGCGATTCTTATTCCTTTTGGTTTTTTTACTTTTGTTACTGTCTTGCGCACAAACAACGCATCAGGAAGTCTTGTTCGATTCACGACCCTGGCTCGAGGACTTCGAAAAAATGAAGCGCGGCATGGCTGTGGGCTATGCAAACTTCGGATGGATGGTCCACAACAGAAACATCGATCCCTACGAACTAAATAAATCGACATCAAAACAGATCAAATTGGCGCGTTCGTCTGAAGAAGCAAAAGCCATCCTCAAAAAGTTCGCCAAGACTTTCAAAGACCCCCATTTTCGACTCCTTTTTCCAAGTGGTGCTATCAAGACGTTCGAGTCACCAGTAATTTATAAATCCGACAGGGCTCAAATGGCTTGCCAAAAACTTGGGCCTGACCCCATAAAAAATGAATTTAGATTTGCAATACCGATTGAGGGAGTTTCAGCATTCGGGCATAGGGTTGTTCCAGCGCAGAATGGAAGCATCGCATTCATCCGTATTCCTTCTTTTCATGAGCCGAGTTACGTTAAATCGTGTGAATCTGAGTGGGAAAACTTCAGGCAAAAAATAAAAACGCCAATCTGCGATGACCAGTGCATAGATAACTTCAGTCACCGACTCGCGAATAGACTCACCAAGCACTTTCAATCAAGTTTGCTCAATCTTAAGCGTCGAAAATTCAACGCGTTGGTTATCGATTTGAGAGGAAACGGTGGTGGTTCAGGCTGGGTTTCAGCAATCACGAGATCTTTCGTTCCAGACGACATAGTTTGTGGCGGGGCTGGAATTATTCCGAAGGCTATCACTTCCTGTGATCGTGTAGGCTACTGGACCATCCCTAACTTTGAGGCAAATTGCGAAGTTCTGGCAATGAGTCCACCTAAAAAATGCAAGCCCGATCCTGTATACAAATACCAGGCTGGGATATACAAAGGCCCCCTATTTTTTCTAGTTGATCGAGGCACGGCATCCTCGGCTGAAGAGATAGTAGCTCAACTTAAAGATAATCTGCGTGCAAAAGTCATCGGTACGAGGACAATGGGTGCAGGCTGCGGATATGTCGATGGTGGGAACACCGTGAATCTTCCTCACTCCCATGGTGTGCTCAAAATGTCCAACTGCGCGCGATTCTTTTTGGATGGCACTAACGAAGTCGAAGGGATCGCACCAGATATTGAGCTTGAAGAAAATGCCACCGCCAAAGATATTATTGAAGCCGTTTCTGACTCACTTCAATCAAAGAAATGATCCCGGACGCAAAAAACTGCTCTAGTTACTAGCCGCCGATCTAAACCATAAACTAGGCTCCGCAGACTCGAAGCCTAAGGGACCCAGCATGCAACAGCCCTCTTCTGCGGGCGAAGCCCGCACAGCCACGGCGTTCCCCCGAGTATTTGAAAAAAGGGTTGCGGGCTAAATAATTTCAAAAAACGAGTTCCGGAGGCTTCAAGCCGAGGACTGTTTGAGTTTTTTGAATTTATTTAGCCCGCAGCCCTTTTTTCCCCCATTACTCAACGCTTGATCTATTTATGACCCCTATGTATCCTCGCTGCATGCAAAATATGGACGTATTTTTCATCACTTACGACGAGCCTCAAAAAGAACTCTTTTGGGACACTGTGAAAGCACAAATTCCTTTTGCTCAGCGCGTGGATGGAATCAAAGGATTTAACCGGGCGCACCGCGAGTGTGCCGAACGCGCTCGCACGTTGCGGTTTTTTACAATCGACGGCGATAACGTATTACATAGCAATTTTTCAAGTTTAAAAATTCCAATGAAGTTGATTATCACCACCCAGGTTTTTTCGTGGTCGGCTAAAAACTCCGTAAACGGACTTGCCTATGGCAACGGTGGAATCAAAAACTGGCCGCGCGAAATCGTACTTAAATTAAAGTCTCATGAGGATAGCACGAGCCTTCAAGGTGCAGTGGATTTTTGCTTTGATCTTAATTACTATCAAATGCCCGAAACGCTTTCCACATCGCATATTCACCACACGCCTTACCAAGCTTTTCGAGCGGGCTTTCGCGAGGGAATAAAAATGTCCCTTGATCGTGGATTGCCGGTGGAGTTTGAGCGATCAAACCCAGCTTCGTTTATACAACTCTTGTTTCCAGCAAATCTTGAACGACTCAAAATTTGGTGCTCGGTGGGCGCCGATGTTCCAAATGGTCTTTGGGCCATCTTTGGTGCGCGATTGGGTCTCTACGACTTTTATTTCAATCAGTTGCCCATCGAAAAGATTCGCGACTACGACTGGTTTGAAGCCTATTGGCGAGAAACTTTTTCCAAAAAAGCGGCAAAACCATCGCAATCTTTTTTGGTCAAAGAAATCGAAAGATTGGGCGTCGCTCTCAACGAAAAAATGGCATTAGGGTTACAGCTGCTTGATTCCGAAAGCTCGCAGTTTTTTAAGTCCGTGTACTTTAATCGCCCTCGCCTGGGCCCCATGTTTGCGGATGGCAATGACCAAGAGGCAAAGGAGCTTGTATCAGGGGCTACCGTCATTAAGGAGTCTGTATTAAAATCTCCGTCGATGTAAAAAGCTTCAATCGAGAATTGGCGGACTTGAAAAGACCATTATCAAGGACTCTTTTAACCAATGCATGATATTTTTTTTCTTTCGTTTTCGGAAAGCAACGCGGAAGCCAACTGGCTGACTTTACGAACTCGGTTTCCGAGGGTTAAACGTTTGCACGGCATACACGGTGTTTATAAGGCTCACGCTATTATTGCAGACTGCAGTGAAACGGATTTTTACTTCGTTGTCGATGGAGACAATCGTGTTCACGAGGACTTCGACTTTACAGTTCCGTTCCCTGTTTCGAAAGATTCCCTTTACGTTTGGCGGGCACAAAATTCGGTCAATCAACTCATCTATGGCTTCGGTGGTATTAAACTTTACAACCGCAGCCTGTTTGAAATGGAACAATCCGTGGGCCCCGATGTCGCGACAACCATCGCCCCCAAATACATTCCGGTCATGAAGCTTGCTTCAACCACGTGCTTCAATGCAACGCCGCTTGAAAGTTGGCGGGGTGCATTTCGCGAGTGCGCCAAACTCACACAGAATCTTAACAAAAATGCCAATGACAACCAGAGCCGTGAACGATTGTCGGTCTGGTTATCCCAAGGACGACACAGCACTCATGGTGACTGGTGCCTTCTTGGCGCCCAACAAGGCTCGCAGTTTGCTACTGAGGCCCTTGCGAACGGTAAAGATTTAAATTCCATCAATGACTTCGGCTGGCTAAACGATAAGTTTTTGAAATCTTCACAAAAAATAAAGCCTGACTCCCTCTCCGACTTGACGATATAATTTTAGCGAATATGAAACTTGCAGATCTCATCAGACAACGGATTGTTTATCTCGACGGTGCCATGGGCACAATGATTCAACAGCATCCCCTATCCGAACAAGACTTTCGCGGCACTCGCCTGGTGGACCACCCAAAAGATCTTAAGGGAAACAACGATCTTCTTTCGATCACACAACCTAAAATTATTCGCGACATTCATATTGAGTATCTTGAAGCAGGCGTCGATATCATTTGCACAAATACCTTCAATGCAACGAAGTATGGGCAAATTGAATATGGAACGGAAGGTTTAGTTCGCGATCTTAACATTTCTTCTATCCTTGTTGCCCAAGAGGCGCGCGCTGTTTATCAAAATTCCAATCAACGACCTGTGTGGATTGCAGGCTCCATTGGCCCTACAAACCGAACGGCTTCGCTTTCTCCCGACGTCAATAACCCAGGGTATCGCGCCACGCATTTTGATGACCTCGTCGAAGTTTACCGAGAGCAGGTGATTGCCCTTGTTGATGGTGGTGTCGATCTACTTTTGCCTGAAACCACTTTTGACACTCTCAACTTGAAGGCCGCCCTCTACGCCATAGATTCTGTATTGCGTGAAAAAAATGTGGAAATTCCGGTGATTGCTTCGCTCACGATCACCGATAAATCGGGCCGTACTCTTTCGGGTCAAACAATCGAAGCTGCATGGAACTCCATTGAACATGCAAAACCTTTAGCTGTTGCAATCAATTGTGCTCTTGGAGCTCGCGATCTCAAGCCCTATATTCAGGAGCTTTCAAAAATATCTACTTCCTTTGTTTGTTGCTATCCAAACGCCGGCCTTCCAAACCCGCTGGCCCCCACAGGTTACGACGAAACCCCCGAGATCACCGCTGAGGCCATCCGCGAAATGTCGTCGGAAGGTTTACTCAATATTATCGGTGGGTGTTGCGGAACAACACCAGAGCATATTCGTAAGATAATTGAACTAACAAAAAACGATCCCGTGCGGCCGCTTGCTTCGCCTGAGCGAAAAATGCGTCTGAGTGGACTTGAACCATTAAATATTCAGCCCATCGAAAAAAGTAAAACTTTTTTAATGGTCGGCGAACGCACAAATGTGACAGGCTCGCCGCGATTTTATAAACTGATAAAAGAACAGAATTTTGAAGAAGCGCTCAAGGTAGCTCGACAGCAGGTGGAAAACGGCGCAAACATTATCGACATCAATTTTGATGAAGGTCTTCTTGATAGCGTAGTGCTTATGCGTGAGTTTTTAAATCTTGTCGCTTCAGATCCTGATATTTCACGCGTGCCCATTATGATCGACAGCTCTAAATGGGATGTTTTGCACGCGGGCCTTAAGTGTTTGCAAGGCAAAGGAATTGTAAACTCTATCAGTCTCAAAGAAGGCGAAGCTGGTTTTATTAAACAAGCACAGGAAATTTTGAGGTATGGCGCGGCTGCCGTGGTCATGGCCTTCGACGAAAATGGTCAAGCGGCAAACACCGAGGACAAAGTGGCCATATGTCAGCGGGCGTATAAAATATTAACTGAGCGCGTGGGCTTTGCTCCACAAGATATTATTTTCGACTGTAACGTTCTTACCGTGGCAACAGGCATCGAAGAGCATGACAACTACGGAGTTAATTTTATTGAGGCCGTGCGACAGATTAAAAAAACCTGTCCCGGAGCGCTTACAAGCGGCGGAATCAGCAATATCTCCTTTTCGTTTCGTGGAAATAACGTGGTTCGCGAAGCTATGCACAGTGTATTTTTGTATCATGCCATCCAGGCAGGACTTGATATGGGAATCGTCAATGCCGGTATGCTGACCGTTTACGAAAATATAGAACCTGCTCTTCGCGACCGCATCGAAGATGTTATTTTAAATCGTCGAAAAGATTCTACAGAGCGTCTTTTGACTTTTGCCGAACAGTTTAAAGGCCTTAAAGGCGCAGCGGATAAAGAAGATCTCTCGTGGCGCGAATGGTCTCTTGAGGCGCGTCTTTCGCACGCGCTGGTTTCGGGCATCGTTGATTTTATTGACACCGACACACTTGAGGCTTTGAAAAAATACAACACTCCGCTGAAGGTTATCGAAACTCCATTGATGGATGGAATGAAAAAAGTGGGCGAGCTTTTTGGCACAGGTCAGATGTTTTTGCCACAGGTTGTAAAAAGCGCTCGGGTGATGAAAAAAGCCGTTGCGGTACTTGAGCCCTACCTTCTGAAAAATTCTGCTGAGGAACTGCAACAAGAGGTTTTTATTATTGCCACCGTAAAAGGTGATGTTCACGATATTGGTAAAAACATCGTGTCGGTGGTTCTCGCTTGTAATGGTTACAAGGTGATCGATTTAGGCGTGATGGTTTCACTGCAAAAAATTTACGATTCAGCGATTGAGAACAAAGCGTCGTTTATTGGCCTCAGTGGTTTGATCACTCCATCTCTCGATGAGATGATTTTTAATGCTCAGGAACTGAGTAAAAAGAAATGCGCGATCCCGCTTCTAATTGGCGGCGCGACCACGAGCAAAATTCATACGGCTGTAAAAATTGCGCCTCATTATACTGGCGCAACTGTGCATATCAGCGACGCCTCTTTAGTGGTGGATGCTTGCAGACAACTCGGTGGAGACAACGCCGAAATCTACAAAGAAAAAGTAAGCACTCAGTACCAAAAGCTTCGCGATAACTTTAATGCAAAAGACGAAAATCTTGTTCCTTATAAAGAAGCTCAAAAAAAACCAAGCGCAGGGGTTGATTTTTCTAAACCCTACTCGCCGTCGTTTTTTGCTAAGAGAATTCTAACTATCAAACCCAACGAAGTGGTCTCGTTGATTGATTGGTCGCCGTTTTTTTGGGCGTGGCAGATGAAGGGAATATTTCCTGATATTTTAAAAAATCCAAAGTATGGAGTCGAGTCGCAGAAGCTTTTTGATGACGCCCAAAAAATCTTGCGCGATCTCGTGACTGATCCGCGGGTTACGTTGCGCGGAACTTTTGGAATCTGGCCAGCACAAAGTGAAGGCGATGATGTGATTGTTTACAACCCTTTCCAAAAACAGGAAGAGGTCATGCGGTTTAGCTTTTTACGACAGCAGCAAAAAAAGAAAGAATCCAATGCCTCGTTTAAATGCCTAGCTGATTACGTTGCACCGAAAACCTCTGGTCAAATGGACACCATTGGCGCCTTTGTCGTTACCGCCGGCCCCGAAATCGATACTATCGCCAACGAATACATCGCGCAAAACGACGACTACTCCGCCATCATAATCAAAGCCCTTGGGGATCGTCTTGCCGAGGCCAGCGCTGAGTATCTGCATAAAAAAGTTCGCGGCGAGTGGGGCTATCAACTTCGAGAGTACTTAAGTTTTGCGGACATTCTGCAGGAAAAATATCAGGGCATTCGCCCGGCTCCTGGCTATCCTGCGTGTCCTGATCACTCCGAAAAAGCAAAAATTTGGAAGCTTCTTAATACCCAGGAAACTCTTGGCGTGGGACTCACCGAAAATTTTGCCATGAACCCAGCTAGCACAGTGTGCGGATATTATTTCATTCGCCCCGAGGCAGCTTATTTTCATGTAGGCAAAATCACCCGCGACCAGGTAGAGGCCTATGCCGTTCGCAAAAGAATGACGTTCGATGAGGCAGAACGTTGGCTCCGCCCCGCCCTCGGCTACTAAAACTTTCTATCATCCCGTGCCGTTCCGTATTCGACAATCATCCGCGCACCACCCACACGTTATGTGGAACCACCCACACGTAAGCGGGGCCACCCATCCGTCATCCTGAGCAAAGCGAAGGATCTCGCATTTTGATCCCGTCTCTTCAATAAAAAAACGTGTGATTTTTTTTGCTATAAAAATGTGTCACAAACATCCGTACCGTCATTCTCTGCGAAGCAATGGTAACTGCAGATGCGAGATCCTTCTCTGCGCTCAGGATGACGGTGGTTGCTGAGGATGACGGTGGTTGCTCAGGAGGACAGGTGATTGCTCTGGACGACGGCTAAAGTTAGTAGCAAACCACCGAACGTTCCGCAGCAGTGATTGCAAATTCCGGATACGGCTGAAACGAACGAATAATCTCTAACTGCTTCGCTTTGTTGGCTGCATCCAAAGAGTCGTACAAATTTACTTTGTTCCAGTTGTCCACAGCTTGTTCGTTACTAATGCCGCAAAACTGTTTAAGCGCCATCTGCGCGTAGCTGTTTGATGCGTGCACTCCATAATAGCAATGCAAGTAAATGGGCCCTAAGGATCCACCCGCCTTGATCACCTGGTAAATACTTTGCATCACTTCGCGAGGACGGCTGCCGTCGGCCTTTGGTGTGCCGATGTAGTTGTAATTCATTTCGCCAGCTGAGCAGGACGCCGTTTTATTTACTTTCGTATAAACCGAATAAGCCTGCGAAAATCCTTCCAAACAAAGCAACCCTTGGTAGCCCGAGGATAACGTCTCACGTTTTTTATCCGAACCACCAAAATAGAAAACGCCTTTTAGAAGTGCCTTTGGCCGAGTTTCTCCCTGATTCATCTGCGATTTGCTAATCTGCGTGGGCGTTGAAGGGTTATTGTAAAGCTCCTGGTAATAGTCGGCCTGTTGCGACAGGGACGAAAAACCAAAAACGTTGCCGGCGACCACAGAAATAGTGACGAACAAATTGAGTATGACGAAAGTTTTCACAAAATCTCCTTGATGAGTTTGAATGGCTAACATGAGCCGAAAGGATGGTAAAGAGACTTCCATATTATTAAGTTCGCTGAAGGAATTACCGAGGGCTCCACTGTCGGCTTTGCAAAATTTGGGTGTCTGGCCGAATAGAAGTTCCGACTTACCGTAGTCATGGTACCAGTGCTCTTTCCAAAACCAAAGGGGATGTCCATGAAAGTAATTGTTCTTTTGATACTGCAAGGAATTGTGTGGAGTGCGTTTGCAAACATCCAAACCGAGTTTACTTCGCCAAATGGGCTTAAAGAAGTTTGCAGGGCATTGCCCCCTATTCCCGAAGGCAAATACTCTAAAAAAGATGCTGCCGACGAAGCGGAATACTGCTCAATGGATTTTTACACCACGCCAACGCTGGCCCTTTGCCCGAAAACGTGGAGCACAAGCCCTGGTACAATGGTTTATGACATCAGCAAATCAGGTTTAACTCAAAGTGAATACGAAGCCCAAGAAACTTGTGGTGGAGAAAAAGACGGCCACGATACAATAACAAAATTCAAGCAAAGTATGAATCAGAGCGGAACAAGCGGGACGTACTCGCCGAGCTCTCTTGTGTATTATCATTTCGCGCGATTTTTCGATACAACAGTGGACGTCCCAGTGGCGGTCTACCGCTCTATGGATCGACTGGCGCATTTTGACCGCGTTACACGCCGAGCGCATGAAGACAATATGGGCAAAGACAAAATGATTCGCGAAGGCTGGAAATGGCTTTACCGCGCCGAAAAGAATCCCGAAGTTTACCGACCTGTTACCGATCTTTTCACCGACGGCACAGCACAGATTTATGGATCGCTTGCACATGGTGGCGGTCAACGGTACGGACCTGAAGTAAACGGTTTACGCACCGAAAATCAAAACAGACAATTTCAAGAAACACCAGCTTACTTGGCACTTCGCGAAAATGCTGAACTTGCGGCAGCCATAAAAAATGGAATTGAGAAAGCACAGAAAAACTCAGCTATGAAAAAGGCATTGAGTTCGACACCGAGTGATTTTCAAATGGCCGTGTGGATGAAAGAACTCAGTGAGATTGTGGTTCTTGATTATATCTTTTCGCAGCAGGATCGCGTCGGCAATATTGATTACAAGTGGTATCTTTACTGGGTAGATGGCGAAGGAAAAGCGCAATCTAAAAAATGGGAGCCGGAATCAGACAAAATTGATATCTCACGAAGGAATATGGCAAAACTCGTTTATCCTGAGCAGGTGGACGGTTTTTCGACCAAGTTTATTCAGCGCACTCGACTCAACGATAACGATGCCGGTGCCCGACATATTTACACCAATCGTGCAAAGAAAAACGATATGTTAATTGACCTTTATCACTTCAGTGCGGAAATTTATGAAAAATTAAAATCCCTTGATGCAGATTTAAAGGCGCAAGGACAAATCTATAAGTACATTTCTTCAGAATTTAATCTGAGCAGCAAAGATGTTGCTAAAATTGTTCAGCACACAACTGAGGCATTAGATATACTTAAAACTCAGTGTTTGAGTGGAAAAATGCGCTTTGACCTTTTTGGACCCAAAAAAATTCTCGAAGGAAAAAACACTCCGGTAGTTTTGGACTGCAATTAAACCGTAGAGGCCCAGTCGGTGGTCGTCTCATAAGAAGGCGTTGCTGTTTTATTTAGTAGGAAATCATCCCACATTGAGACGGTTGTAAAAAACCCGTCTCAAGTCGTCACTCAAAAAGCCGATGTCTATGTATGCGATATCGGCCACCAAAAACACGCTCCGAAAAAATTATGCACCGAGTGTGTCTAGTGACACTTCTAATGACGACCTATTTTTTAGAAAGCACCCAACTCACTTCTGCGTCCTCTTTTCAAGCTTCCGCAAAAAGCAAATACACCCGCCGAATGCCGGCGAACATGCTTCAACAAACTTTTGAGTTCGACTGCCAGCACCCCCACGAGTTTATCGAGATGAGTACCCAGCACGAAACCATACGTTTGAGCACTAAAAACTGCGCGCAGAAACCGGAGCTGTTTGATTTGCGCTTCCAACAACAGCTGATGACATTCCAGTCACACAACAATCAATTTTCAAGCGAATACGCTTACTTGTCGTCTGGTGACAATCCTTTCGAAATTAAATCGAACGGCAAGACCTACAAGGTTTTAATCATTCGCTACTAATTTTTCGACGGAGTTGTGCGCAGCGTTGTCTGCTCTCGCTAGCCGAAGACACTCAGGGGCTTCTATGGTAGCTCTCAGTCTTCATGATCAAAGCAACAGCAGATGTTCACATAGAACGAAAACTAACTCATTTTTTGGGCGTCATGGGCATGGTGATTTTGCACGCATTTTCGCCAGCGTGGTTGGCCTGGGTGATTTTACTTGGAATATCGTTGCCGCTGATGACGCTGGATTTTTTGCGGCTCAAAAATGACCGGCTTAACCAGTGGATGCCCAAAATCTTTGGGCTAATCATGCGCCGCAAAGAACTTCATCACATCACGGGCACCACGTATTTATTTTTGGGCACAATACTTATTTTCTTTTTTTTCCCTCCGCCCATCGTAACGCTGTCTTTGCTATTTTTAGCCTGTGCAGATCCGCTAGCAAGCTACATCGGAATTCGTTTTGGCTCAGTAAAACTGCTAGGCAAAAAAACATTCGAGGGGACCTTTGCCGCCTTTGTCGTTTGCACTTTGATTGCCCTTATTTATTATCATCATAACAAATTGATGTTGGACCACTGGTTCATAGCAGCTTTGTTCTCAGGACTGATCGGGGCACTCACTGAACTTATTCCCTTAGCTAAAATCGACGATAATTTTACACAACCAGTTTTAAACTCGCTCCTGCTTTATGGTCTCTTTTCTCTGTACGGAGGCTTTACATGATTCCTAGCAAACCATCGGCTGACGTTCGACAATTTAAAATTCGTAAAAAGTTGCGCGAGCGCGTAGGCGTGCATATTTACGTGTTGCCCAATTTGCTCACCACCGGAAACATGTTTTGCGGATTTTTTTCTGCGATGTATGCCATCCGAGGTGAGTTTACAATTGCAGCCTATGCCATTGTTGCTGCTGCCGTGTTTGATATGCTCGACGGCCGTGTAGCTCGACTGACCCATACCGAAAGCCCGTTTGGAGCTCAGTATGATTCCCTTTCCGATGTGATCAGTTTTGGCGTGGCCCCTTCCTTTTTGCTTTATATGTGGGCCTTGCAACCCTTTGGCCGCTTGGGGTGGCTTGCCAGTTTCAGCATCGTTGCCTGTGCAGCACTTCGACTTGCGCGCTTCAACGTGCAATCTAACGAAGAGAAAAATTACTTCCAGGGTTTGCCGACTCCGATGGCTGCGGGTATCGTTTCAAGCTCCGTTTTGTGTTTTAACGACCTCCGGATCGACGCTTATCATTCGTTTGCGATCCTCTGCCTGGCATTTTTATTATCTATTACTATGGTGAGCCAGTTTCGCTATCGAAGTTTTAAGGATTTAGACTTTCGAAAAAAACAGCCGTTCAGCTATCTTGTCATTGGCGTTCTTGTAATGATTTTAATAGCGCTACGACCTGAGGTGATGCTCTTTGCACTCTTTTTATCGTATGCTACACTTGGCGCGATCTTCGGAATTTTTTTCCACAAGAAGAGCGAAAAGGAAGCGTATGAAAAAAATTAATTTAGGAATTGTGGGCGCTACCGGGCTTGTCGGTGAAACATTTTTAAAAATTTTGGATGAACACCAAACACCGGTCGAGGAGCTTAGGCTGTTTGCTAGCGAACAGTCGCTCGGGAAAAAAATAACTTTTCGCGGTAAAGAAATTTCTTTGCGCGTCCTCACTCCGCAATGTTTTAAAGGGCTTGATGTGGTGTTTTTTTCGTCAGGCGATAACATCAGTGCCGAGTGGGCTCCTAAGGCTGTACTCGATGGCGCCTATGCCATTGATAACTCGGCTGCCTTTCGTATGGATCCAAACACAGCTCTTGTTGTGCCTGAAATTAACTTTCATCATATTTCGCAGCCACCACGTCCGCAGATTATTGCCAATCCCAATTGCTCAACCATCCAGATGGTATTGCCACTTGAAGCATTAAAACCTCTCGAGCTCGTCAGCGTGCGCGTTGCTTCGTACCAATCCGTTAGCGGTGCTGGCAAAGAGGCCATCGAGGATCTGCGAGTGCAGTCGCAGGCCGTGCTCAACAATCAAACGCCGCAGCCTGGAAAAAACTTTGTTCGCTCCATTGCGTTTGACTGTCATCCGATAATTGGCTCCGTTGACGAAGATGGTTTTTGCTCCGAAGAAAATAAAATTGTCGCCGAAACTAAAAAAATTCTCTCGCTCCCCAATCTCAAAGTTTCAGCCTTTACTGTGCGCGTTCCCACTCTCAACTCCCACGCTGAAGCAATTTGGTTTGAAACCAAAAAATCAACCACGCATGCCGAAATCTACTCGCTTCTCAAAAATTTTAAGGGCATCCAGGTAACGGAAGACAAAAAAGATTTCACTTCCCTGCAAACCGTTACTCACAAAGACGATGTTTTCGTAAGTCGTCTCAAAAAAGTGCGCGACTTCGAAAACACCTGGCAGATGTGGGTTGTGGCCGATAATATCCGCCGTGGTGCTGCTTCAAATGGCCTATTTATTGCTCAAAAGCTCTTTCAGTAAACTAGTTATATAGAGAGCGTTTCCCTGAATGATTGTTAGTTCGTAGAGTCAGCTTTCTCGGCGTTTTGGGGAGGCTTCAATTTGACAACCGCAAGAGAGCGTGTCAGCATTATACAATGCGTCTTATATTTCCACTTCTCCTCGCATTTTTGTCTACGTCTGCCCACGCAGAATTGATTTTTAATGGTCAACCTACCGGCCTTTCGGAGTTATACAACTTCAATGCGAACACTCCAAGCTTGGGCTTTGAAGTTGCCGGTGGACTTGCCGGTACAGCCTGTGCTTCGGGCACAGGAACTTGCAGTAATTGCTACCTGACTACAAACCCTACCACTAGCTGGGTCACTGATCAGCAAATTTGTAATAACAATCGGATCACTCCCACCACAGAACTGGTTTTAAATTTTACGTCGACTGACAAATTTGGTACGCCGAGATTAACGACGACCGTCCTCACCGAACAGCCGGTATCCACCAACGCGCCAATAGCCACCACGACTCCAAACCAAGCAACCACGCTAAGAATTTCGTGGGGAAATATATGCGCGGCTTTTGAAAATGGAAATGCGACCTGTGCGGCGCTTGTCGACAATCAACCCTTCCGGGTGGGCATCGACGGAAACAATGATACTTTTTTAAACGACACCTCTGCAGATGACTACATTACGTTTACTGTTCACGTTGTAGATCCCCAGGCAGGATTTGCGACTCCCTATACGACAAATGCCTGCAGCAGCGGTGGATTTTGCAATTACACACTCAGTAAAGGCGACGAAAAGGCATACGTCAGCGATATTCGAGTCTCGAGCAGTGGACTTGGCACCACGTTTAAATATGTAATGTTCCTTTGCGCCGAAGGCAGCGATTTTACTGCCATCGATCGTCCTTGCACCGATAAAGTTGCAATCACCGGCGGCGGCCTTGCTAACGATGTCATTGAAGGTTTGCCGAATGGCACCCAGTACGTGTTCCGCGCAGCCACCGTTGACATTGCAGGCAATATTGGTTTGTTTTTAAATCTTGATCAACTTTCAACTCCAACTGTGCCGGGGCAATCTGTCACTCCAGATTCGGTTGTTGGACTGTTTGAAGAAAACAGCTGTTTTATTGCTACCGCTGCGTATGGATCACCTCTTGAAAAACATGTTAAAGTTCTTCGCTCATTTCGCGATCGTATTCTTCTGCAATCAAGCTTTGGAAAATTATTTGTCGCTGCCTACTACGCCGTCAGCCCACCGCTTGCCGAATGGATCGGCCAATCGCCCACACGCAGATCCGTCGCGCGTGTGCTGTTGACACCAATTGTAGTGTTCACAACATTTCTAATGGAACATCCATTTTTATTTTGCCTTTTTGTTCTCTCAACAATTTTAGGTTTTGTGTTATGGATACGACAACGCCGGGAGCAGCTCAAATGAGTAGTTGGATCTGCAGTTTATTTATAATTCTTTCCGTTGGTTCCGCTAAAGCTGCCGACCGTCCAACCACACCCACTCCCAAACCAGAAAAAATAAACGACGAAGGCGATTACATTTACAAAGGCGAAAAACCCACAGAGGCGGTTTACTACAAGGTGACTGAGCTTCCCCCCATTAAGGGCGCGTTCTTTTTACGTTTTGGTAGCATTGGCCCCTATGACATTACAGGCGATTCGGGCACAACGTTTCAGCAAATGTACAGCACCAGTGGCAGCTTAGTGATCGTTGCCGAGTACGAACGGTATATCGGAAATCTTTTAGGTAAGTGGGCTATAAAATTGGGATCGGGAATTTCTACTGAAGAAGGCAACGGGCGATTTGTTAATGATGCGAGTTCTGTCCCTCGCGAGAAATTTAATTTTATCATTTTTCCGAACACAGCCCTGCTAAATTATAAACTCAAATATTCGGATTCTCAGCTCTTCACTCCGTACTTCGAAGCGGGCGCTGGCTACTTTACCTTTATCGAATATCGCACCGATGGCGAGGATCCCACTTTTGGAGGCGCAGCGGTCTTGGCATTTTCTGGTGGCCTTTTGATCTCGATGAATTTGCTTGATCGCAATTCTGCGAGCATCATGTACGAGGATTATGGCATTAACCATTTATGGTTTGATCTACAATTTCGCCGCTATCAAGGCCTCGACGACAAAAAAGATTTCACTTCCAACATGATCACAGCAGGCTTCGGCTTCGCTTTTTAGGTACGGACACACTTTTGCGGCTCGATGCGCTAAGAAAAGGAACGGCGTACCTTTTTAGGTACGCCGTTCCTTTTCTTGATGCGTTGAGTCCCACGAAGTGTGTCCGTACCTGGACACGATGCTGCCGCTGGAGGTACTTGCTTACTGCATGAACCACGAAATCAGTGACGGATCGATCGATCAACCCGATAACGGACAGCATGACCAGCCGAACGATTCATCCAGCAACCGGCCTGATCACCGACTGAGTGATCGCATGAACTACCGACTAGTTATGAACCTTACTTATGATGGGGCTGATTACTATGGATGGCAGCGGCAAACCAACCAGGAGCCAACCATCCAAGGCCTTCTTGAGGATAAAATCAGTCAGCTAATGAACAAAAAAGTCGCCGTCGTGGCCTCAGGCCGCACCGACCGGGGCGCCCATGCTCTTTCGCAATGGGCGCATGTGGATATCCCTAAGGATCCTGTGGGGGCCAATCTTTTACACAAGCTCAACCGCCTTACTCCCGACAGCCTGCGCATCAATCGAATGTATGTGACCACCCGCGCTTTTCACGCCCAGCAATCCGTGGAAAAAAAAGAATACTTTTATAAAATTCAGAATGCGACGGTGCCACATCCCTTTAAACAAAAATATTATTATCATGTGCGACACCGACTCGAGGTGAATTTACTGAATAAAATGGCGACGTGTCTGGTTGGAAAACAAGATTTTAAAAGCTTCCAATCCACCGGCACGGATGTAGAAACCACGGTTCGCACTGTTTTTGAGGCCTATTGGCTTTTATCAGACGACAACTTCACTTTTCACATCGTGGGCGATGGTTTTTTGAAACAGATGGTGCGAAATATCGTGGGAACAATGATTTGGTGCACCCAAAGACCCGCTCCAGAACAAGAATTTGCCAGTATTATTGCCTCTTTGGACCGCAGAAAGGCCAAAATGCCGGCTCCCGCCTATGCTCTCTTCCTAAAAAGTGTGCATTATCCTTTGGAGCTAGAAAAGCTGCTAAAACCTATCAATTCATGAGAAACCATTCTTGACAATAAGTGCCGAAAATTATAACACTTTTCCTTCGCAAAACTCGCAAAAATTTCGAGGAGATCTCAATGAGTACTTGGATGGCAAAAACTGAAGAAGTAGAAAAAAAATGGCACTTAGTTGATGCTGAAGGAAAAAGTTTGGGCCGCCTAGCGACTCAGATTGCCTCTGTTCTTCGTGGAAAAAATAAACCAATTTTTACACCTCACGCCGACACTGGCGATTTCGTTGTAGTAATCAACGCAAAAAGCGTCACTATGACAGGTAACAAGTGGAGTGATAAAAAGTATTACAGACACTCTCGTTATTTTGGGTCACTTAAAGAATTCAAAGCAAAAGATATGCGAGAATTAAATCCAACGTTCATGTTGATGGATGCTGTTAAAGGCATGCTTCCAAAGTCACGACTTGGAAAAGTTTTATTAACTAAACTCAAAGTTTACGAAGGTGGAGAACACCCTCACGCCTCACAAAAACCTGAAGCATTAACTTTTAACTTATAATTCAATCGAAGAGGAATCAGAATGGCCGCCGAAAAGAAAGTTTTTTACGCTACTGGAAGAAGAAAAACGAGTGCTGCTCGTGTGTTTCTAAAAAATGGAACTGGTGTTATCACGATTAATGGAAAAAAACCTGAAGAGTACCTCAGCATGCCAGCATCACGCGCGGCCATGATGCAGCCACTTATTCTTGTAAACAAAAATGGCCAAGTCGATATCCGAATCACAGTTGCTGGTGGCGGTGAATCTGGTCAGGCTGGAGCAATGAGACACGCAGTATCTCGTGCGCTTGTGAGCCTTGATGAGACTCTTCGTCCAACTTTGAAAAAAGCTGGTTACCTCACTCGCGATTCCCGTATGGTTGAAAGAAAAAAATACGGAAAACACGGAGCACGTCGCTCAACTCAGTTTTCAAAACGCTAATATTCATTCAATATTGTTTATTCAAAAAAAGCCAAGCAGAAATGTTTGGCTTTTTTTTTACGTCCTTCTGGGCATAACCGAGATCATATTTTGAGTGGCATTCACCTTGCTATATATTCTCTGCAAAACAATGAATTAAGCCAAAACCTTTTGGGAGCCTTGCCGATGCACACGAAAAAGAATTCACTTCGCCGTTTTACACACCTGTCAATTTTTTTGACATGCCTTTCAATCGCCACTTCGGGAAGCGGGCAACAGACATCGACCACTATCGATGCGACTGGCACCACCGGACAAGACGCTCGAGATGGATCGGGTCATGGCGGAGACGCCGGCAACTCCACACCTGGCGGTAATGCGAGTGACGTCATACTAAATCTCTCCGAAATGGTTGCGGGTCCATCATCGCGAGCCACCATCGTATTGCGCGGACAATTGACTGGTCCACGTCGTAACTCGATTCAACAAACTCTCACGCTTGATTCACGCTCGCGCATACATATAGATGCTTCGGGCGGCCCGGGTGGCGACGGTGGTGATGGCGCCGACGGGCGTGATGGTCGTGATGGTAGCGATGGGCGGGATGCCACTGAACATTCTAACGGGTCGGACGGAGGACGTGGGGAAGATGGCGGTCCTGCGGGCTCTGGATCTCCTGGTTCTGATGGCGGACGCGGTGGAGATATTTCTATTTTCATCCCGATTGAAGATATTCATCTTTCATTGTTAGTCAGTTGCAATTCAAGTGGTGGTAATGGCGGCAGCGCAGGATCTCACGGGAACCCGGGTCAAGGCGGAAATGGTGGCCGCGGAGGTAGTAGCCACTCATGGACGGAGCAGGATGGGCAAGACTGCCGAACTGTTACTAGCAGATCTGACAACGGAAATGGAAGTTTCACGGTCGATTACGATGAAGTTTGCACGCCGAGATATCGCAGTCGCAGCAATGGTGGTGGCAGCAGAGGGCAAGACGGTTCTGATGGATCCCGTGCCTCAGGTGACACGTCATCTGGAAACGGCGGCCGCAATGGTTCCTGTGTTTTTGAAACCAATGCGAGCGGGTATCGCTACCAAGGTTCAAAACCTTTCCAAGTTCGAGTGACTGATTTTCAAATGACCGATCAAAATGGCGACGGCATTTTCGAACCCATGGAAGAAGTTACAGTTTCTGGCATCCAAGTTCAGAACGTTGGCAGCTTACCGAGCCCTTCGCAAAAAGCAGAATTTCATATGTTCTTTTCTAAAACAGCTTCGACCAAAGCTTCGGCTTCAAGCCTCATTGTCCCGCAGCTTCGCCCAGGGCAGAATTATACTTTTCCACAGACGTTAAAATTTCAAATCAAAAATGACCTGAATGTGGGACTCAACCAGCGCCATGTTGTGAATCAACCGATCACTCCGGACAACCGCATTACGCGCATTGACCGCGCCCAAGAAAATTTTGGTTTAACCCAAAATCTTCAAATTACGTTTCCCATCGAAATTACTCCTTTAGTGATGGCCCAAACTGCGGGCGCCGGTCAGACAATTCCAGTTTTTTGGAAAGTAAAAAATATTTCCGGTCGGGATTTTGGAGGTTCATCGGAAATTCGACGACAGATCAGAACTCATTTCGGTGCTGATGGTGGAGATGCAAGAGCTTCCGATTTTATATTTCGTAGTTCTGATGGAGGAGCTGTGCTTCTGCAGCAAAGCTTCATCAAGGAAATTCTCAATCTTCGTGCAGGTGGAGAGGCCATTGTTCGTGGGGAATTACAAATCGATGCAAACGCCCTTCCCTACACGAGCATGCGCTTTAACTCGGACCTGTGGATTGACGATTTTAGTAACACGCACCGCATGGTTCAACGCAATCAACACGTTCTACGAATTTCTGAGCTTTACTCGTACAATCCAAACTCCGAGTTTTTACTGATAACGAACAAAGACCTCGAGCGCGAAAGTTTTTTGGCTTGGAAACGGGCAATACAAACTATTGGCTCGAGAACTGACGTTTGGGATCTTAGCTACTACGGCGCTCTTGACCTCAAAAAGACACTGCAAGAAGCCCAAGGTCAAAAGCTGCAAAATATCTTAGCTCATAAGACAGTTGTTGTTCTTAATAATTTTGGTTCTGCACGCCAGAACAATGCAGTTCGTGCCGATGAGCTCGTGGCTTTGTTAACCAAACAAAAAGCCAATGTGATTTTTATGGGTGGCGATATGAATAATATGCCGCTGCTTTATCAACAATTGCTGAATGTCCCGGCAGGAAATTCTTCCGTCGCAACCCAGTCATGGACGGATCGCGCCTACGACAGCTATCGTCGCCTTTTCTTTTGGACGCCGGATAACGGAGCGCTTGGTGAAGTGACACGAGCTGTGGACCCGCAACAAAGATTTTTCATGCGTTTTGATAACGATCTTTCGGAAGAAGAAAACAATTTGTTTAAAGCAATATTAGCGAAAGGCTCGGTTGCAGCGTTAAGAACTATCACACCTGGCGGCGGACGAGCGGTGTTTGTACCGCTGACTGATCAGGAAATTCTTTCCCCGCAAAAAATCCTGTCTGAGGAAGTATTCCGTGCGCTATTGATGCCGACTTCGTTTTTATTTAAACTCAAAGCTCACCGTGCAACGACTTCGGATGCAAACGTTCATCGCTATGTGCGCGACAGTATCATTTATGATTTGATACTAGAGATGGATCTAGAAGATGTATTGAGTCAGCTTTTGCCTGATCAAATGATAGAACTCGCAAAGCTCACAGCTTATTTAGAAAATTTGCAAGCAAGCAGCGCCAACAGTGAGGACGCATATATCCTAGCGGCCGTCGAAGTTTACTCCGGTTACCTCGAGCATAGAAAGCTTCGTCAGTTTGTAACTCAATCGCTGAGAGATAAGGCGACATCAGTTCAGCGTAGCCAACAGGTGACGCAAATTAAAGACGAAGGAAAACGTCGACGACGACTTTTACCAAGCTTTACTGCAAGGGAACGCTTTCGGTCACTATTAAGTTGGCCTGCAATTGATCGCTCTATCACGACAGACTTCTTTTTAATGAACGGCTCTACACAACAAGGAGATCAGTAATGTCTCGCTTTACTCTTTTATTTTTTCTTTTTCTTCAAACGCTAATCATGAGTTCAAACTCGGCGTCTGCGGGAATGGCGTGTTTCGAAATGTTCAATCGAACATCGACTGCAGCACCTGCCGTGCCTGTCGCGTTAGCCATTCCAGTGAACGTGATGCAGAGCCAGCCAATTCGGTTGAATGATGGTGAAACTTACTGGGGGCTTTACGATTGTAAAAGTTGCGGTCGCACCAATACGATGAAGCCGTCGGTTGATGGACGTGTTCGTTGTGTCGGCGGTTGCGGAACACCTCATACTGGCGAGCAATATCGCGAGCCCGCCGTTTTTGAAAAAGATGGAGCTTTATGGCTTGTTGACCCCGGCCAGATTTCTCGCACCCAACAGGAAAAAGATCTCGCAAAAAACGCCGACCTTATGGGCTGTCCATTTTGCGGAAATGTTGATTTTAAATTAGATGTTTCATGCGCAGGATGTGGAGCTTCGGCAAAAGATGCCAGTCAAGTGCGGTCGTCTATTGCGGCCTTGCTCTCGAGTGCATCGCCTCGCGTGACTGGAGATTTTGGCTCAGGTTTGATAGACACTGGAACAACCGCTGGGCCCCGTCGTCCACGCACCGCAAACATAAGCGACCTAACCGCTGCGCCTCAAAATCGCATGACACCTTTTAGAAAACGCGTTTTAGGAATGGCCGCGGGTATCACGCTTGCAGCGGCAACAACGTTTGGATCTGTTTGGGGCTTAACCACACATAGCGAAGTGGGCCGCGTGGTGCAGGTAGAAATCAGTCAGGTCGTGGTGGAGTACTCCGTTGATAGTTACACTCATCGTGTGGAACTTGCACGACCCGCAGGTGAAACACTCGATTGGCGCGTTGGAGAACCGGTGACAGTGTCGTTTATTAATTGGAAAATGGGCGATCCAAGCGGAGCCATTCGCGGAAACGGCGATGCTCTCCAGTTCCTGAACGATTAAAAAAGTCGACGCGACGTCAATCGATGGATCAATCGATGGATCAATCGATGGACCAAGCAATGGATCAATAGAGGCGGCACTAGATTGGCGGCTAAAATAGCTACCGAGTGGGCTATTGATTCTTGTCACCAGGAACATAGCCCGGCGGAGTATATCGGTTACCTTCTTCCATACATGACTGATAATTCGCAGTGCCAGGCTTGTGCTCCACTCCCCCTCGACTCTTGCAGCTTACTGCACCTTCCGGTGGTTTCAATTCTTTCAACTTCACATCCTGAAAGTCTTTAAAAACCAATTCCCCTTTTTTCGGCGCCTTCGGAACCACACTTCCCGGCTGCAAAGAAACCGGCTCCTTAGCAAAAAGAAAAAAACTAAAAAGCAAAATAAACATCGCCACCCCCCCTAATGAGAACGTCTGAAATACCACAAAGCTGAAACATTTTGAAACAAGCTTTCCAGAAGTTGTTATCAGAGTCACTTTTGAAAGTTTCAAAGAAGCGCAGAAAAACTCCGCACGCCTTTACTAACACATCGAGCCGCAAAAGTGTGTCCGTACCTTTTTACCAGCGAAGGCAACGAAGGAGATTGGGCTTTTTCAGAAGTTTGTAAAATAGTGCTTTGCACTTTATAGACCGCTCAAAAACTGGAAGATACAAGGCGACAAGTCGAAATCGCACGGAGGCGGGCTTCCTGCCCGTCGAGTACGATTTTAGCGAAGGCAACGAAGGAGATTGGGCATTTTCAGAAGCCTATTCGAGGATGAATTTTTCTGGGTTTACCGGGACCCCCCCGAGGCGAACTTCATAGTGCAAATGCGGTCCTGTGGAGCGACCTGTGGTTCCCACGGCGCCGATAATATCTCCGCGGCGAACTTGCTGGCCGACTTTTACATACATCTGTGAGCAGTGGCCAAAACGTGTGACGATGCCATGGCCATGATCGATAGAAATAAGTTTGCCGTAGCCTTCATCGAAACTTGCGTAGCTTACAATACCGCTCGCCGGGGCAACGATGGGTGTGCCGCTGTCGGCTGCAATGTCTAACCCTTTGTGTTGGGAAAGATCACCCGAAAATGGTGATGACCGCGTTCCAAACGTGGAGGAGATCCATCCACCGGTGGGGCGAATGCTTGGTGTGGTTAAAAGAATATCGTTTTTGTCTGAGAGATCTTTCCACAATTGCAGGGATTCTTTTTCGCGCAATTCTGTCCCGCGCAAAACTTTATCCATGCGTACCGAAATAGTGCTGTAGTTGCTTTGAATAGCCACGCTGTCGCCAGAATTTTGCACAGGAGAATTATAACTTTCTTTTTGGAAGTACCCTTCGACAGGTCCGATATTCGCAGGCCAGCGCTGCGGAACTGGAGATTGCGACGAACCCTGCGGCAATGCTTGAGGCGAAACCTGAGCTGACGGAGCATCCGAACGCATCGGTAGCGTCAATTCAAGCTGACGATCCGCTGAGCCAATGTTGGTGATCAGTTTTAACTTTGACGAAAAACTCTCGACGCGCTCTAAGCTTGTTTCGAGCGCTACAAGTTTGCCTTCCACATCTTTGAATTGCTCTTTGAGATATTGGTTTTCGGTGCGCAACCAGCGCGTTTGATTTTTTTCGAAAAGCAGTTGCACGTAATCAACAAGGACCGAACTCCCCAATACAATCACAACGCTTAGCGCAATAAGCAAACATTTAGCAACTGCTCCTGGAACAACCACTTTTCGTGGCGTTTCGGCGCTATCGCTAAATAGCAGGATTGTATAGGTTTTTTTTGAATTCCGATCCATGCAATAAGCCTAACATCGTTTGGATTTAGTGTTTAGCAGAGTCTTCAGAATAAAACGAAAAGATGGATTAACGTCCCGAGGCGTCAACGATCACCACCGTAATGTTGTCATCCCCACCGTTCTTTTTAGCCTCTTCAATACATTGGTGGGTAGCTTCAAGAATATCGCCTATCTGACAAAGGGCCTGTAAACGTTCTGGTCGTACCAGGCCGCACAGCCCATCAGAGCACATTATGTAGCGATCTCCAGGAGCCACCCGTCGTTCGATCACATCACAGAGAGCATCCCGTTCAAAACCCACACTGCGTGTGATTACATTTTTTGCCTGGAATTGCGATACGTCCACGTCACGGATAAACCCTGCGCGAATATGTTCGTTAAGGAGGGAATGGTCCTCAGTAAGCTGCCACATTTTATTATCGCGAACCAGGTAAGCTCGCGAGTCGCCCACGTTGCCGATATAAATGGATCCCGAAAAATAAAATGCCGACACCAACGTGGTTCCCATTCCTTGCAGTTCCGGTTGCTCGAGGTGGCTTTTATTATATATTTGTAAACTTGCCTGCGAATAACCATCGATCAGAGCTTCTCGTGGAGAAAACATTCCACGATTTTTTGTTAGATTATGAGACAGTGCACTTTGCAGAGCCTCCACTGCCATCGAAGAGGCTAGGTCCCCGCCTTTATGCCCCCCCATGCCATCCGCCACCACAAAGAGTTTCAGGTCGTCGTCCACTAAAAACGAGTCTTCGTTTTTGTGGCGTCTTAGGCCAACATCGGTTTGTCCGAAAGATGTCAAAGTTATTTCCA
Organism: Bdellovibrionales bacterium; assembly: GCA_043757265.1. Taxonomy (GTDB): domain Bacteria; phylum Bdellovibrionota; class Bdellovibrionia; order Bdellovibrionales; family JAGQZY01; genus JANPLN01. The sequence goes on from JAYUQP010000072.1 coordinate 48,404, forward strand.
TATGGGTCCTATTTTAGGGGAGAGTCCCGCAGAAAACAAAGAGAAATATAGAATTCTTCCTAGACTTGTCTTCAGTAAACGATGTTCTCCTCCGAATAAGTTTCATGGAAAACAAAAAAAATCAGGCACCTACTTCTTCTTCCGATCACAGAATGCGAAGTGTCTCATTTTTAGTCATCTCCGCCCTTCTTCACATCCTGTTTCTTGTAAGTTTTTATTCTTATCAAAGGTTTTTTAGAAATGATTCGACCCCAGTGGCTGTAAAAAAAGACCCTCCCTCTGATATTCAGTTTATCGACTTAGATTCGCTGGATAGAGGGCGTCTTGTAGAACAAAGCGAAAACGAAAAAGCCAACGAAAAGCCCAAGGATGCAAAATTTGTAAGTAAGGTGGATAAGAGCGTGGAAAAAGAAACGCGCGCTCCCCGCCATGGTGAATTCCAAAACAAACAAACTCAGGCCGCCACATCTCAACAGTTTACTCCTCCTCCACCGGCGCCAAGCGAGAGCGCCAAGGTTGAAAAAGCCGATTCGGCGATAGAACAGATGAAAACGTTTGCGAACGGCGACATGCCCGTTTCTCAGAGCGAAAAAACCGAAACGCAAAAAAGAGTGGCGAAAGCAAAATCTGTGGCCGATCTCCGTCCAAATACTATGCAACAAATGTCAGAAAACTCTATGCTGAGTCAAACGAGCGATCACTTGAAAGACGTTGCTATTGGTGCTGAAACGCATTTAAACACCCGTGAATTTTTGTACTACTCGTATTTCAACCGCATCAAAAAGAAATTGCGCCAGCATTGGGAACCACTTGTTCATGCAAAGGTGCGCTCGATGGTAAAAAAGGGACGCGAAATCGCGTCAACCGAGAACAGCTTGTCCACGCGCGTGATCATCACGCTCGACGACACCGGACTCTTGCGACGTGTGCAGGTTTCCACAACTTCAGGCCTCGAAGATTTAGATGATGCGGCGGTAGAAGCTCTTCAAGACGCCGCTCAGTTTCCAAATCCACCTAAAGATCTCGTTCGAGAGGGCTTTGTGACTCTGAACTGGGACTTTATCCTAGAGTCGTAAATTCAGGACGTGTTTCATAAGAAAAGGCTGTTCACTGTGCACTCATCCGGTGCTATAACGTTGCAGTACAAATAAGAATATTATGGAGTGCGTTATGAAGGGTGTTTCTAAAGACGTTTTGGATCAAATCTGTTTGCGGGCTCATTACTTAGCCAATCAAATGATTTTTCAGGCCAATCATCGAAAAAATAAAATGCCAGGAGATCCAAAAATTGGCGGGCACTCGTCAGCGAGTTCAAGCTCTCTGCACATTCTCGGAGCCATCCACTTGGTGGCAAAAACCGGATTTGATTATATAGCTAACAAACCACACGCCTCGCCGGCGGATCACTCGTTTAATTATTTGCTCGATTTATTCTTAAAATCCGATGGCTCGCGCTTAAGCACCGAGGAAAAGAATCAGGCCATGATGGGCTTGCGTGCCTATGCGACAGATGAAAATCCTTATGTGTTTCAGTCTTACCACTCTGCCTACGACTCTGATAATCACAACTTTTTACCAACTGGTACAGTCGGTATTCCGCAGGTCAACGCCGGTTATCTTGCTTTGGCTTATCGCTTTGCTAAAAAGCACGGTTACAATGTTCCCGATGCGCACTTTTGGTGTATCTTGGGTGATTCTGAATTTCGCGAAGGCTCATTGTTTGAAGCCACACCCGATTTTGCCGAACGAGAAATTGGCAATCTGACCTGGATTGTGGATTACAATCGACAGAGCCTTGATGGTCATCGAATGGTAAATAAAAATATCATGAACGGCACGGACGCGGACCGCATCGAGCGGACCATGGCAGCCAACGGTTGGGAAGTGATTCAACTTCGTCACGGGCAAAAACGTTTGGCTTTGTTTAAAACAAAAAACGGCGATGCTTTCCAAAAACTTCTTGAGATCGAGATGGATGATTACACTCTCCAATCTCTGTTGCTGGTGAAAGATAAAAAAGTCTTGAAAACTGAAATGCAAAATCGTTTTCCGCAGATAAAAGACTTTTTGAAAAATACTTCGGACGTTGATTTGTACACAGCTCTTAGGGATTTTGGCGGCCACGATATTTTAGCAGTGGCCGAAGCTCTCGAAAAAAGTAAAAAAACGACCCAGCAGCCCACCATCATCATCGCCCACACTCTTAAAGGGTGGGGCCTCGACATGGCAGCTTCGCAAAGCAATCACTCGGCACTCCCCGATCAAGAGGAGATGGATCAACTTAAAAAAGCGCAAGGTATGAGCGTCGATGCAATGTTCGCTGGGTTTGATGCAAAAACCCCGGCCGGAAAATTTTTAAGCGAGCGTGGAGCAGAGCTTTATCAAGAAATTGCCGACCAGAAAAAATTAAAAGACACCAACTGGAAACAGTTTCAAACGCAAATCGAAAAAGACGGCGGCATTCCAGAATCGCTAAATATTAATTTTAAGATGGCCAATCACCCACACACACAATGGATGTTGGGACAATGCACAGCCAAACTAACGCGAATTGCGAATACCAACCGCATGGCTGCTAAAATCAAAGACGGCCAAAAATCGCTCACTGAAGAAGAAGTTCGCTGGAAACTCCCGGCTGAAATGCTTACCACGATGGCACCTGATGTCGGTACCAGTACAAATCTCAACCCGGCAATGGATGGAAAAATTTTTGGTGCGCAGATAGTTCAAGACATCGAGACTGAACTGGGAGTAAAAGACACAAAGTCGCCTGACTTAATTCCCGGTGAGGACAACTCCGATCGTTTCCTGCGTTTTGAGATTGTTGAAGCCAACACCATGTCCTGTGTTGGTTCGTACGGGAAACTTCGTGATCAATTAGGCATTCCGATTCTTCCACTGATGACAGTTTACGATTTTTTTATCAAACGTGCGCTTGACCAGTATTTTTACAATTTATATTGGAAATCGAGTTTTATCCTTGTTGGGACACCATCTGGTGTGACCTTGTCTCCTGAAGGTGCCCAGCATGGCTGGAAGTCGGATTTTCAAATTCCCAACCAAATCACTTGGGAGCCTGCTTTTTGCCAAGAGCTTGATTGGATTTTATCCGAATCGGTTCGCCGGCATTTTAGCGGTGATAACGAAGGACGAAACGGTGTACTCATTCGCGGTGTGACTCGTGGGATTGACCAAAAAATTTGGGCGCAAAATCTAAAAAGACAAACACGCTTTAAAACCAATCTAGGCCCCGAGACCAAACTCTGTGTCTCTGCGTATCCACTAGAAGGCGCCATAGATGAATCTACTTTGGAATCTGCAAGCGAAGCCGAAATGATGCAAGCCTTGCGCACCGAGGTTTTGCGCGGAGCCTATTACCTTATTGATTATCGTGGATATCAAAATTATGAACCCGGCGATAATGTGGTGAATATTTTCTGTATGGGCTCATTGGTGACCGAAGCTGTTGCCGCGTCAGAAAATCTCTTAGCTCGGGGCATTTACGCAAACGTAATTGTGGTGACGTCTTCGGACTTACTGTGCGGGACCCTTGCCCATCAAGACAACTACACCTTGATCAAAAAAGACCTGGGTGTTTCGGGAGATCTTTACTTACAGCCGGCATTGAATGGGCACTCCACGCAGGGTGAAATTATCACTCTTTCTGGCCGTCGCATTCCTATTGTAAGCGTGCATGATGGTGAACCAGGATTGCTTGATAACTTAGGAAGTATTGTTGGCGTTAAACAAGAATCGCTGGCTGTACGGAAACATTCAAAGTGTGGCCGTCCTTCGGAAATCTACCACTATCATCACCTTGATAGCGAAGCAATTGTGGAAGCATGCGGGAAGGTGCTGTCCGAGACTGCCATGGAGTCTGTACGCCTGCACACTAACGTGCTTGAGCAAACATCGCGGACTGCAACGACAAGCTCGGGCACTGATTGGCAACAACTTTGGAACAAAAACTAGAAGTCGATTTGGCTAGTAGGTTTGCAAAAACACTGAGTCGCAAAGGAACTGTGATTTACTGGACGCCAGCTCAGTTTTCGGCAGATTTGTCGCATAGCAATTTAAACAGTGATGTAGACGGTAGTATAAATGGCGATAGAGACGACATAGCAAACGAAAAAACTGACAGCGCGATAACAGTGGTGCTCATCCATAACATGTGGGGCAACCATCGCATCTTGCAACGTCACGTGCAGCTTTTTCAAAATCTCGGTTATTCTTGTGCAACGTTTAATCTCTACAAAGCCAGCTCCATCAAAGATCCGCATCCTTTTGGATTTTTTGATAACTTTAAGTTTATGCATCAGCTGTGGGTGGAGCAAATTGAGGATGTGCTCAATTCCATCGGCGGAAAGAAAATTGTTTTTGCCATGTCCGGCCCGGCAGTTGCGGCAATTATTGCAGGTGCAAAGCGAACAGATATCACACATTTAATCTGCGACAGCGGACCTTTCAAAGAAGTCTGGCAATGCACTTACCGTCTTCTCACTCAAATATGGCACATCCCAACCGCTCCTTTGCGTGCAATATTTACCACGGTGTCGGTGTTCTTGTGGGGGCCAACCGCATATCGCCGCTCGCAGAAGGCGCTGCTTGCGTGGAACCAAAGCATTCCTATTTTTTCAATTCGCGGAGTGCGTGACCCACTCGTGTTTCCACAAAATATTGAAGGAATTTTTAAAGACCACAAAAATTTGAACGTCACTGTGTGGACAATTGCAGACGCTCATCACTTGGACGGGCTCAAGGTATTTCCCGAGATTTATCAAGAAAAAATATCGTCATTTCTTCTAAAAAATGAAAATTCCTAGATTGAAAAGCAATTCATCCAGGCAAACTTAGTGCTGCCCGATTTACGGTTTCCGATTTTGATTTGTAAGGTGTCACCTTTGGAATCGAGTCGTAAGCGACCCATCAAATCTTGGTCGTCCACCCAAGAAAAATCACCCTCGTTGCGCAGAGAACATAACGACTCACCTGACTTACCAAGATCTAATACTTTCACGGCTTGCTCTTTGTCGGAAACCGAAAGCACAACGAGAAGAAGCTCTCGTGAATTTCGATCCGACTTGGTAATTGTCAGTTTTTTAATGTCGCTGACTGAGTTTGGAAAGCTTATAGTCTGATTTTTGCGATTGTGAGTATTCTCTATCACCACTTGCATTGGATTGCTTGCCACTTCAGCGGTGAATTTAGCCGATGAGCTTGATCCGATAATCAAATGAGTCTTTGCAAAACAAACCTGAGAAACAAAAAGAATGGTGAGTGCAATAAATCGCATAGTTAGTCCTTACTTCGCTTGATTCAAGCAGCTTTGAATTTCGGTTCCGATGTTAGTCGCGCTCGCGGTCATCTTCCCGCGTAGGCAATTGTAGCAGGTAGAAATACGCCGTGCATATGTTGAATTGTAACCGCCCCCGTTATACTTGCCGGCTAGGGTTCGATAATGATCCACCGATCCATTTCCCGACATAATTCGTGTTTGCAGGGTTCGACCAGTTGTGCTGCTACCAGCTGCAGCTTCGGCCAACTTCATCTTCAAAACTAAAAAAGAAAGTTCTACTTGAGCTATCGTACTATTAGCCATTCGGTTCATGTAGTTTTCGCTGTTCATTTGTTTAAAATCCGGCAACTCTACACCATATCTTAAGGCGGCTCGTCCCGTGGCGGTCATCACTTGAAACATTCCACGTTCCCCGTCAGCACCGCGAGCTCCGGGATTGAAGTTGGATTCACGAAAGCCTGTGCAAAGCATATATCGACCGTCAAATTGCGTTTCATGAAGTCGGTTGATGTAATTGACCGCGTTCATGATCCGTCGAGCTCGGTTTACCGTGGACATCGAACCGTAACAATTAGAGCTTGTGGACGATCCGCGACCATAGGTACAGCCCCGCATATCAAACAGGTTGGGTGTGCCTGCAGGGGCCGCGGTTCTTTGCGTGTTGAGTCCCGCTGGGCGTGCTTCGGGCCGTAGAGAGGTTCTTACCGCCTGTGGCGATTCTGTTTCGGGTGCTGGAGGTGCTGAGCTTGTGACCTCTGATACGGTCACTTGCGGAGCCGCTTCAACCGATGCTGTTGGCGTTGCTGCCATGAAAAATCCGTTACTTATATAAGTGCGGCCGCTCGCGTAGGTTGTTAGCGGTAGCAAAACAACGATGACTTGGAAAAGGTATCTTTGGAACATGCTATTTCTCCTAATTAGAGAAAGAGCAATCCTCGTGCTAATAGGAACCTTTATAACCGACTTGATACCCCCTTGGCTAAGATTTGGCCAAAGGGCGCGTGACAGCTGTCGAAATTATCGACGGATACTACTGACAGGTATACGGTGTGAGATCACTAAAGCCGAGCTTAGTTATTGCTCCCGACTCATCCTTGAGTTCTAGATATGCAAAGGTCTCTAGAAGATCTGTTGGCAAACCTGCTCGCAGGGACTCGAGGGTCGTAGTGTCGACTCCCATGAATAACGACAGCAGCTCCAAGAGATCTAAGCCTTCTTGGCTTAACTCTGTAGGCGCTACCCAATCAGTTACAAAAAAGTTTTTTTCTCCTGTAATGGTTGTGGCTTTAATCAAATACAGCGGTACTTCATTTTTTAGAACCTTGATTTTTAATCCGACAATTGGATGCTCTGGGGCTTTTTTAAGACCCGGAATACTCGTAATAACATCACTCTCGATATCGCAAGTGAAGTTGTAATCATCCATGGCGTAAACCTTCACCGTGGCGACAAAAAAAATAACTAAAGCGAATACATGCTTCATAAAATCTCCCTCCCTGGGGATAAAATAAATCCCAGTGATATAAAGCTACCTGAGGGTTAGTTTAATGCCACAGATTTGCACTGCATTAGGACTGTGCTTCGCTTGAATCTATCGGAGACGTGTTCTCGATTACCTGAATGTTGTCTTGCGAGGGCAAAGCAACTTTAGGCTCCTCGTTTTTTTTCGGATACAATTTAAGATAAAGTAAGAATGTCACAGCTCCTATAGTCACGGAGGAAAAAACAGAAACCACATCGCGATAGTGATAAAGGCTCAGCATGCACAGAAATATTAAAAAGAACAAAGCTAACCGGTGTGGGCGCGTCCACAGCAAGCGCATGTAATAAATTAAAAAGCCAAAAATTATTATCTTAAGAAATACAAACTGGATCAACCGAACCTGGTTGACCTCCGAGTAATCGAGATCTACTAAAAATTGAACAAGTGCCAGACCACGCACCACCACAATAAATCCCAGTACTCCCACGAGGGTGGCCGAAAATGTTCTTAATTGATTGATCTGTGCCGCTGGCGGCAAAACCCGTAGCTTGTTCCAATTCACCATGAGACAAAGCTATCGAAAGTTGTTTCGAAAGGAAAACCGCTGTGCAGAATAACTGTGTTTATCGCCTGATTAAACGTGAGCGATGAACATAACGCATCTTAAAAACGTAAAAACTACAGACAGCTAAGATGACACCCGAAGCGAAAAGCGCTGGGGTTACATCCATGCCCAAAAACGAATAGATAGAGAGTCCCGCATAAAGCAGAGGCCGCGACTCGTATTGAACTTGCTCGATATAAACTAGTAAGTCTTCCATAAGATCCTACTTAATATTCAATACAGCGTGGTTGAAGAATCGCTTGTGAAGTACGTAAACACAACAAAAGCTCAGAGCAATGCCGCTATAAAACAGCAACTCAATTGATTTGTAATTTGTGAACGAGTAAAGAGCGAGAGCCGCATAAACAACCGGTCTGGCATCATACTGCAATTGTTCTAAAGTAACATATAGTCCGTTCATGATCCCCCCTATGAACTGATTAACAGGTCCAGATTAGCTTGGTCTACACAGATCATAAAGAATTTTTCACTTATCGATTCATCCAGGGACACATGTGTCTCAAAACAGAACGCATTTTTTAAGTTGAACTGTCTTCGCCCAAAGACAGCGCAAAAAATTGGCCAAATTCATTGGCGTAGTCTTGCAACATCAGACCGAAACCTGGAACACTTTTACTGTTCAACCGAAATTTGTTGCCAAATTTGTTTGTTCCCCAAGAGTTTTTAAAATAGTAAACACCGTTGCGTTTTATCGCTTTTGTTGTTCCGTCGCGCATAAGTCTATTGTATGTCACTTCGACGCTGTCATCATAACCCACCACTACGACTGCGTGGCGTGCCACGTTTTTTTCCGACTGCACACGATCCACAGAACCATAATCAGGATACGTCACAATACCTTTTGTGTAGAGCGAAGAATCCACGTCGATCCCGTACTTTTCACCAGCTGCATGGTTCCAAGTTCCGTAGTAAACATTAATCTCTAAGGTAACGGGAATGCCGGCGCGCAAGAATTCTTTGATTCGCGAAACTTTTTTAATTACTCCTCCACGCATTGAACTCAAGTAGGATTTGCTTTCATTAGCGCTGAGCTTTGCATCAGCAAAGTCCGGGTTGTAAAGAAGATTGTTACGATCCCGCAATTGGGCATCGCTCATTTTCATTAATAACGGGCTGTAGTGCGAAGCTAAACAGCGCTTTAAATCCTTCCCTGTTGCACCAGCGCAGCGTTCTTTAAAAATGGCAGGTGCCGCTTCGACTGTCCATAGCCTGTCGTCATAAGGAAGATATTGCTCAAAAGCGATCCCCGCCTTTTTGACATCGCTATAATTATTGGGCACGGTCGATCCATTCCCACCTCCGGTTGGTGATCTTAGCGCCACCAAATATTGAGCCCACTCCTCTGAGTAATCGATCGTTTTAAGATCCTTGTATTTTTTAAGAATGAGGGATTCTAAGAGGCCGGTAAAAGCAAATACGGTACAGAGATTACGCGCGCCTTGGCTCTTCACCTTAGTTTGATAATTGAGAACAGACATAACATCGTTCTTGCTTAAGTCTTGCCGACCACCAGCTAAATAAACTCTTTCAAAACCCGAATCGTTTATCGGGTGGACAAGGGCGCCGACAGGCGCGCTGAGTGGCGCTTCCGCCGGGTACTCAGAGCCGCTTTGGGCTACCTCTTCTTGTTGTTGCGCAAAAGAAATTGAAAAAAACAGACTGATTGTAAGAGCAAAAATTCCCATTTAATGTCCCCCCGATAAGACTCAAATTTTGTACATCAACTTTTTGCACTTCGAAAGGCTTTGTGTAAATTCACCAAAAATAGCAGAAAGATTTTAGTAAGATTGAAAATTTTGAATCATATTTATAAGCTCTTCACGGCTTACAGGTTTAGTCAGAAACTCGGTAAAACCAGCCTCTAGACATCGAATACGTTCTTCCTTCATCGCATGCGCAGTCAAGGCGATGATCGGCCTCGTGTAGCCTTCGTCACGTAGCTTTTTTACTGCCGTAATTCCATCCATGACGGGCATTTGCACATCCATCAAAACGATATCGTAATCCTTCGACGTTGCCATTTTCCGCCCCTCTTGACCATTTGAGGCAATGTCGATTACCGCGGCGGCTCGACTCAGATAAATTGAAATGAGCGCCTGATTGTCGGGGGAATCTTCCACAAGAAGCACCCGCATGCCCGAAAGCTGTCCTTGGCTTTCGACGGATTTTGTCGATACATACTCCGTATGAAACCCTGCAAAGAGAGGGGTGTCTTTTGCAGATTTGGCCCTCAGACGGACTATAAAAACACTTCCACTCCCTAGCTCGCTGTGTACTAATTCAAAAGTTCCGCCCATCACTTCTGCTAAGCTTCGAGTCAAAGTGAGACCCAAACCTGTGCCTCCATATTTTCTCGTCGTTGATGCGTCAGCTTGGGTAAATGGTTGAAATAATATTTTTGCTTGTTCGTTCGAAATTCCGCGACCGGTGTCTTGAACTTCGAATTCTAAAATTTCGTTTTCATACTTTACTCGCAGTTCAACAAAACCTGTATCGGTAAACTTTATTGCATTTCCCACGACGTTCATTAAAATCTGTCGAATCCGTGTGACATCTGAAATGATGGATGTCGGGATGGGCGTTGTTGCTTTTAAGTTAAAGCGAATTCCTTTGGCGCGAGCTTTAAAGCTCATTTGCGACGAAAATTCCGTTAAGGTATCTGGCAAAGAAAAAGCGACGTTTTCGATAAGCATCATTCCCGCTTCGACTTTTGAAAGATCGAGAATATCATCGATGATCCGCAATAGCTGAGCCGAGTTTCGCTCAATCACCGAAATAAACTCTTCGCTTTCCTTATGGCCTAATACTTTTTCCTTGATCAAAGCAGAAAATCCAATAATCGCTCCTAGCGGTGTGCGGATTTCGTGACTCATATTCGCCAAAAACTGCGACTTGGCAGAGTTCGCTCGTTCGGCGGCTGTGCGAGCCTCGGCTAATTTTTCGGTGAGTCTCTTCTGATCATGGATATCGGTATTGGTTCCGTACCACTTTTTTACTTCTTGCTTTGATTCATCCTTAAAAATCACTCGTGCCCTAACGACATGCCAGCGATATTCCCCAGCCTGGTTTCGCAAACGAAATTCGTTTTCATAAGGTTCACATGTTTCTAAAGATTTTTTCCAACGAAGAATAGTATGTGCAATATCGTCGGGGTGAACAAACTGCACCCACCCGTTGCCTTTATTGACTTCGTAAGTTGAGCCGCTGTAGTCGAACCAAACCTGGTTGAAGTAATCAAGCTCGCCGCTTGCATCCGCGCTCCATACAATCTGCGGCATGGAATCCGCCAAAACGCGAAATTCTCGCTCGCTGGCTTCGAGTCTTAGGCGTGAGTTCACTCGATCGGTAATGTCGATTGTGGTTCCTGAAAAACGATTTGTATCGGCGTTTTGATCTCCTGGAGCGGCACTCCGCGCTTCTACCCAACGGACTGATCCATCTTTGTGTGGCACTCGATATTCAATGCGATATGGGGCGCCGGTGGTCAGGCTATTATTAATTGCTTGTTCAACGCGTTCAACGTCTTCGGGATGAATGCGCGCAATTATAGACTTGAGAGTGCCATCGTATTCGTCACTTTCGAGATTGAATTGTTTTTCGAGCTGCTTGCTAATCGTCACTTTTTTGGTTTGCTTGTCCACGCTCCAAAAACCCACCATTGCATTTTCAACGGCTTCGTTGAGATCACTCTGTGCTCGCAACAACGTGCTTTCAGTAGCCTTGATTGTCGTTATATCTTGAAAAATTATGAGCCCCACAGCCGGCCGATTGTGCAGCTTGGGAATTTCTCCGGAAAATACTTTAATATTGTACATTCCTGTAAGCGTATTGATGAGAAATTCCTCGCCGTCGATCTTTTCGCCGCGAGCTACGCGGGCACTGGGCAGATTTTGGATTGGCACCAAACTCCCATCGGGATAAAAAACTGAAAGTTCTTTTTCGTAAATTTCAGCGATGCCATGGATTGCGTATTCAAGGCCTAGCATTTGTCTAGCTGTAGAGTTGCTAAACGACACGCGTTTTTGTTGATAATCGATCAGAAAAAATGGATTTGGTAAAAGATCGAGCGTTTTCATAAGCCACAGCTGGCCCTGATCAGCATCCTCCATCGGCTGGAGTTTATAAAGTGACATTAATTTTTTGAGCAAATCGAAAAACCACTGAGACCAATTTTTTGGTGAATTCATAGATAACGCCACCTGTTCGCCCTGTGGCGAAAACCCTCCTAAGAGGGTTTTGCTTTGGCCGCTTGAGCACGCAAGCTGGCTTCTTTTTTTGCGTTGATCTCTTCTGGAGACAGGCCCCAAGGAGATGCTTTTGGACCGCGGGGGCGATCTTTTTTACCACCGGCACTGCGGTTGACCTTTTCGGTGACCGGCGCGGCCGCCACTACTTTATCATCGAAATATTCTGCAACAAAATGCAACTCTTCAATCTTCACCGCATTCTCAGGAACTTTTTCGCCATCGTTAAAAGCGAAGATACGAACGCGATAAAGCTTTTCCGTTTTCGGCTCGACAATACCGACTGCTACGAGGAAGTTCTTTAACTTGTTGTCTGCGTACTTAAAAGTCTCGCCAATGGACGTCGAAATCTCTTCCTCAGTTTTGCCTTCGGCCACTAATGCCTTTTTCGCTTCGATGCCTTTAGTCAGAATGTGTACCGGAAATTCACCCATTGCTCGCATAATTCGTTCCTCGTTAAGATTTGGGCCCCATATTGGAGAAAAATCGCGCTCCGGTCAACGTTTGATCAGTTTTTGTGGGAATTTTGTAAATGAACTGGTAAATCGAACAAAAAATCCAATAATTTTAGAGACTTGCAATCATTCCATGCACAAAATTGAATTATATTCCAATTAGCGTTCACCCCCACCTCTCCGCGTGGGAGCGTATTGGGGCGCTAACATAATTTTTCATATACAAATGGTGATTTAAAATGACATCTTAGATATCTGAAACTGATGGGCGGGGCTGTTTTGAAAAAGGTAAAAACTGTTTATATTATCTTCGTCGTGAGTCTCTCGCTTTATCTTACCGCCGTTTTGCTGGACGCATATATTTCGCAGACTCACAAATCACCAAAAATTTCTCCAAAAGACATCAAATTTAATCAGCAGTTTTTACATCCCTACTATTTTTTCTCGTTTCCTACGAGACCTGAGCTATTGGAAAAATTAAATAATAAAGATAACTGGGTAGATGTTCGTGGTTTTCGCGGTTACGGGCCAGAAAAAAGAGGAGATCGCAAACTTGCGTTTCTATTAGGTGGTAGCACTGCATTCGGCGATGGCGCTGAGACAAATGAAAAAACGATAACCGCAGTTTTAAATCGCATTCAAAGCCAATATTTTTTTGTGAATACTGGCGTTCCGTCATGGAATTCATTTCAAGAGTTACTCCGATATCTCAAACAGATTCAGAACGAAGACACCGCTCTTGTTATCTCGCTTTCTGGTTTCAACGATTTTTGGACAGCTTTTTTGCGAAAGAGTTCTACGATACCTCCGGACTCACCGGAATCTTTTGAAGATCTTAATTCATGGGTTGAAGACATTCGCTCTCCAGATATGAGGGAGAATGCGGTCAAAAAATACATTGAGCAAACATCCATATTTCGACATTTTCGGCTGGTAAATGTTTTATCCTACATAGGGTTCAAAATTGAAAATCTGAGTGCCAAAAAAGACCACGTGGCCTACGCCAGGACTGGGGTTTCTCAAACAGAATGGGTCCACCAAACCGTAGACCGCTACTTGGAAAATATGACTCTGATCAAAAACTACTCCGATTTCAGAAAATCTAAATTTATTGTATTTTTTCAGCCCTTTCTATTTGCATCTAAAGAATACGAAAATCCGAATGTTGTAATGGATAAGACGGATAGAGAATTTAGAAAATTTTTTCTGCTCGCACGCGCGGATTTAAAAAAAAGAAATCTCGATTTCGTGGTCGATATGTCGGAACCTTTTCAAAGTAGTTCACTAAATCCCACGGATTTTTTTGAGGACCAAGTTCACTTTAATAACGAGGGCTATGAATTTATCGCGCGCATGATGTGGTCTGAAATCCAAGCAAGAGATAAATCTGTAGTCCGCTGAAACTCCAATCATCTTTGTCGGATAAATCAGCCGGATAAATGAATCGGAAAAATCAAAAAACCCGTTACAAGTTTAATTAATTTGTCGTCGGCACCTACTTTGAGGTAAGTCTAATTAATGGCAATTGAAATTTGGGAGCCTTTTTTTAAGCCTGAGGTGCGGAGCGCTGGGCAGGCATTTGTCTCAAAAGGCCAGGTGGCGCTGATGCGTCCGACTGACACCGAACTTGTGGCCTACATTCGAACTTCCTCGTCGTTTAAGGTTCAATTTAGCAGCCCCTCCATGGATAGCGTTGTGGTAACGGCTACCTGCACGTGCCCTAACTCCAAAAAGGGACAGCTTTGCAAACACATCTGGGCCACGCTGGTGGTAGTGGAAGAAAAAAATCCTGATTTTTTTGAAGCAAAAACAGAGTTACTAACGACCGCAGACGATACGCATTCCAATGAGGCTTCGAGCAATGAATCATCAGGCGGCACTGGAAGGCCACCTCTTTCACAAAGACAAGCCGATTCCCAAGCGGCGTACAAACTCAGACAAGCCGACTCCCAGGCTGCGTACAAATTGAAACAGGCCGACTACCGAAAAAAGCAGTATCAGTTACAAAAAGAGCGGTCCCAAAAAATTAAAAAGCCCAAGACTTCAAAATTTCAAGTTAAGCCAGAGTTTCCAAGCGATGTGGAGGAAGCTTTGATCTATTTTTCGGAGAATGGATTTGTTTTAAGGGATTGCTTAACCGCCGAGTCTGTTGGAGGCGCACGAAAAAAACTCGCCAGAGTTTTTCATCCGGATCTTGGCGGCAGCCACGACGAAATCGTTGAGCTCAACCGATTTACAGAAGTATTGATGGCGTTTACTGACAACTGATTTTTAAAAAAATTTAACTCATCTACAACCTATTTCTTGAGCCCCATAATGCTCAAAATCCGCAGGAAAATGTTGATGATATCCATTTACAGAGCTGCAACACTGTCCAATGCATTTATCCGCCAATCAATAAAAAATCCCCAGCACAAAACAAGGCCGACTAATAAATTGTAAATACCCGCACTGACCTCGCGGCCGGGCGAATTCGCTACGGTTCTGCTAAAAATATCTCCGAGTTCGCATCGCGAGCGACTCGGCCTGGTGATTTTACATATTCAAAGGTTTTTTCGTGGGGCACTTATGACCTGTGATAAAACTCAAATTAATCAATTTGAGGAGTAAAGTAATGCCGGTTTTTTTATGTGTAACTCTTATTTTTATTTCTAGCTCGGTTTGGGGCCAAGACACTGGTTGGTGCTACTCCTCATTGCAAAAATCGACCATTGTCGAACCACAACTGGAAACACCAGTGCGGAAACTTACAGACACCTCCATCGAGGAACGTCACTGGTTGGCTATGAAAGCCTCTTCCTTAGTCTATAAACTGCCCGACTTAGAAAATACACAAAACGGGAACGAATTTGTCGAGACGTTTGTGGAATTCGTGGAGCATCGAGTGGCCACGTATATCCCGGGCTATCATTACTTTGAGTCTTATTCCAATCGCCAATCGGGTTTAAAATTCATGATACTCGCTCCGGATGACCCCACATCTCCGTGGATTTTTTCTTTTGCTGGCTCTGAAACAGCAATCGATTGGCTTGCCGATTTAAGCATGGGTCACGACCAAATTTTGCATATGGAAGCCATGGTCAAAAAAATGATCGACTGTTTGTACATAGATAACGCGGGCAATCCTATCGCGGGCAAAAACTGGATTATCACAGGCCACAGCTTGGGCGGAGGTTTAGCGCAAATTTTTGCTTACAAAGTTCAGAGCTTGCGCACTCTGATGCGTTTTACGCCGGGCCGTATAGAACTTGTCACATTTAACGGCTTTGGAGCACTGGAACTTGCCCTCCCTAATTCGGCTGCTGCAGAAATCATTATTCCTCAAATGTTAACATCGAATTATTTTGTCACAGGAGACATCGTTTCGAAAATTGGTCAACACGTCGGACAAACTGTCGAGATCCCCGCCAACAACGTTGGCCTCAACCTCATAAAAGCAGCGCAGAGACATCTGATGAGCACCGTCGAAGACCTGCTTGTTCAAGACGGCGTTCTAAATTTAATGCAAACTAAACAAGTAGCCCCACCATTTTCCGAGCCTTTAAATTCTCTCAAAGGTGCAGGTCGCACTCTAGGTTTTTTGACTTCCAATCATAGCAATACGGTGATCGCGCGACTCCAACATATCAATATTTTGCACCAAGCGGTTTTAGAACTAAGACATCGGACCTTGAATAGACCCGTCGATCGCCAACTTATAAATTATCTGCACCAACTCACATCTGAATATAAAGATAATTTATCAACCGAAGTTCAATCCAAATTCAAAGACGACCTCATCCGCGATCTAGAAAACATTCTGCTAAAGATCGAAAGACTTTAGTCAACCCACGCACAAATACTAATTCACAGAACAACCGCGATTATTGCAGTTGGCGCACAACGACCAGCTCCCGCGTAAGACACTGACCCCTTTTAGCACAAATTTTAGCTCAGCTTGGATTCTTTGTTTTGCTACTTTACGGCAATCCATTTCAATGGCTCGCTTGCTCACTGGTCTTTTTTTTACAAGTAGTCATGGCATGACCGCCACCTACTATCGGCTTGTTTTCCCATAGATTTTGATTCTTTATGTAATGAGAACATGATTCGTCCTGAGAGTCGTACGAGGTTGATTGTAGGTTTGCATTTTCTGATCGAAAGGTATTTAATTAAGTCTTCAAGGGGAAAATCATGAAACATAGTCTTTTTGGATCAAGGAAGCTAAAGGTCTATTCTCTATTTCTTGGAGCACTTCTTCTAGGCTCTGGAGCCTACTCACTCTCCGTTCAATCTTCTGGAGCTAATTGGTTCAGTTTTTCTTTGCAAGAAAAGCCTCATGAGGGTCGGGTAAAGCTTTACTGGCTTACGGCAGATGGGCTGAGAGCGGATAAGGATCTATTCGACATGTACAGGTGGGCGAATGAGGGAAAACTGCCAAACATAAAGAAATTAATGGATCGAGGCGCCTACGGCTATTCTATCCCTGCTTTCCCCACCCTGACGTCAAACAACATTGCGACTCTGCACACCGGCGCCTCTGCCAAAGTCCATGGCATTGTTGAAGGGGCGATTCGCACAGAGGGGCATCCTTTGGAGCAAGCGACCATCAACGGCTTCAGTTCCGCCTCTAAAAAAGTGGCCCCCACATGGTCTATCATGGAGAATGCTGGAAAAAAAACAGTGGTACTGTCCGTACCAGGGTCAACTCCTCCGGAGATGTCTGATGGCGTGACAATCCGAGGGCGATGGGGCAACTGGGGGTTTGACGCTCCCGCGGTGATTTTCGAGCCTCAAGCTAACTATGAGATGCGTAAAGCGACGATCGAAGATTTTTATTTCAATACGCTGGATAAGAAGCTCACTCGTTTCGTGGAAACTTCGCCTGCGACGGATTGGGTAGATGCCGCCGCTTCTTTTTCGAAACCCATTCAGGCTCCGTTTGAAGCCCACGGTGGAACCCTCCACGCTTATATTTACGATTCAACCAATGACCACAAAACAAACTACGATAGCGTTCAACTGTCATCAGACAAAAAGTCTGTCTTAGCCCGCTTACATCAAGGCCAATGGAGTGATTGGTTTCCCGTATCGCTTTCCTATGATGGGCAAGCGGTGGTATCTCAAGCAAAAGTGAGGGTCATTAAAATTTGGCCTGATGGCCGGTTTAGAATTAGAGTTCTGTATAACTCCCTCAACATGTACTTGGCTCAACCGGAATTAGTAGCGAGCGAGCTCACCCGGGAGGTCGGACCCATGGTCGACTTTCTTGATAACTGTCTGTGCCTCGGAATGGCCCCTCAACTCATTGTCGAGCCTGAAGACAAAATGGTCGCTCTGGAGGAAGCTCGCATGTCGTGGGACTGGCACAGAAAAGCCGTGGGCTACATCATCAAAAAATGGAAGCCGGATGTTCTCATTGAGGATTTCTATACGCCAAATCAGATGCTGGTTTCGAAGTGGTGGCTGGGAGCTGTCGACCCTCATCGAAAAGGATACGATCCGGCCAAAGCGAAAGAAAGCTGGAAAGATCTCTTAGAAATGTACCAAGGAGTGGATTCCATCTTGGGAGAGGCTCTCGATAAGGCGGATGCCAACACTTTGATCGTACTTTCCGCGGAGCATGGAACGGCGGCGCTTTACCGGAACACGCGTCTAAACAATTTATTTGCGCGAAAAGGTTGGTTAAAATTTAGTGTTGATGAAAAAACACGGATGGCGACGATCGATTGGAAAAATTCGAAAGTTGTCTATCTTAAAATGGCACACGTTTACATCAATCCGAAGGGCCTTGCCGGCGACTACAAAAGGGCGAGCGGCTCCGAATATGAGGCGCTTCGTAAAAAAGTTATTGCAGAGTTGGAAGGCCTTCAGGATTTGAACGGCGTTCATCCTGTGAGCCGAGTTGTAAAATGGGAAGATGCCGGCGTGCTAGATCTTCCGACCGATCGAGTTGGAGATCTTGTGCTTGAGTCAACCACGGGCTATCGGATGTGGGAGGAAATGACCGAAGACAGGGTTCTTTTCACTACTCCTCGGGCGACGGGTTACAAAGAAGGTGTAAGCCCTCTTGATCCAGCCATACAAACACCGTTTATAATTGCGGGACCTGGAGTTAAAAGTGGCGTCGCGCTTTCGCGCCCAGTTCGACACATTGATCAGTTGCCTACCATTTTAAATCTTATGAAAGTGCCTGTGCCTGAATATGTTGAAGGTCACGTGATTGAAGAGTTGATACGAGCGCATTGATTGAACGTAGCCCATAGTCCAAATGATTTTCTAGGTTAATTTTTTAGTTTTTAAAAATTGCATGATGTAAATCAGCGCACTCAAAATATTTGGAACAATTTTTATCTGCTAAAGGGATATCTTTTTTAGATTCAATCACTTTTTTATAATAGCTTAATGTATATGAGTAAGGACTGAGAGCGTTGCTATCAATTTCCTTTATTGTTTCGGTGAGAATATTTTTTGCGTCCGCATTTTTTTTATTGATGTGGAAAGATTTCATTTTTTCAATATTTAAAATTAAACTGAAAAAGGTTTTATCGAGATCATACTTTTTAATGTATTCTTGGCAGGCTGAAATATGTTTATTAGCAATTTTCATATTAATTTTGTAATTGGATTTAGCGCTTTCAAGATTATAAAAAAACATCGCGCTGTCAATGGACCCTTGACTGAGTTTAAACAATTCTAGACAGGCAATGCTTTGCGTGTAATTCATGTTTGCTCTATGAACTTGTGCCGCCAGTAAATTAATCCAAGGTGTATCTTTAAGTTCCTTGCATAAAAGATTTTCTCCAAGGTAATCAGCTAGAATCTTTTTTGCTTCTACAATTTGATTTCCAGAAATATGGGCATTAATGGCCGCAACTTTTTGCCAGTCTTGACGGATTGTAGATTCTACCTTTTTTAGAAGATCAATACATTTATATGTAACCCCGTTAAATTGTGTCGTTAGGCAAAAGAATTTGATGGATTCGACTTTAATTTTTTCATTTAACAAAAATTTATTTTCATTTTTTTCAAAACTGGCCAGAAATAAATGAGTCTGTTTATTTCTTATAAATATGTTAAAAAAAACAGTCACTTTCTCTGGTGCTATATCGAAAATTGTTTCAATAAAAGTTGAATATACTGCCTCTACTGATGTTGCCTGGGCTAACTCTACGAGAGATGGCATGTTTTTTTCAATTTCACGAACTCTTTTGTCACTAGGTAGATTTTTAATTTTTTTGAGAATAAGCTGTATGTGAGATGGAAATTTTTCAGGAGAAATTTTAAAAATATTCTCTGCACAAGCAAAAATTATTTCAGATACTGTTGAGCTGTTTTCTAGATCGGCAGAAAGTCTCCTAGAAAATATTTTAAGTTGTTGGTCAGGACTTTTAGATTTTTTTATTGATGAGATGTAATTCTCGACAGGAACTGAATAGGCTTTGGCCTTTTGATTAAAACCTAAAAAAACGACTATCATTATAAGTTTTGAAAACACTTGACCTCTTTGTATGAGAAGACCAAAAAGATAGGCCCTTTTCAAGGAAATTGCAATTCTCTTGAACTCGTCATGAATTATGACTTCCGAAGCTGGTCGTTAAACTGCTCCCCCTAGCGAGGGGGCCACAGCACGATGTTTACTGTGGAAGCGCGGTAAGGAACTTTAGGCGCTTCTAAAGGAAGCACTCAGCGCTAAAATGCGTGTGAGATCCGAATGCCTGCATCCGCACCCACACTGGAGTGCGGTGATTATACGCCGCCGCACACAGCTTTCAATACATTGTTGAATGTGGCTTCTTCATCTTGAAAAGTGATTCTATATATTCGCCGAG
>JAYUQP010000073.1:0-3486 GCA_043757265.1 Bdellovibrionales bacterium
AATACACGAATCCATTGCAGCTTAAATTCTTAGTCTGCTGATTGATTAAAATTGTCGAAGTTCATCTCGAAGTTTTGTTGAGCAAAATCATCTTCAAAATGATGCTGAACTTTTGGCGGCCCCCGTGCTGGATGTAGTGGTGGTGGCTTCGTCGCCAGGCCCATATGTTCCAAGATTTTTCGAATCACTGCGGGATCTTCGATGGCTGCGATGATTTTCATGTTTCCACCGCATTTGATGCAAGTCTCAACGTCGATGTTGAAGACCCTTGCAAGTAACCGAGCCCAGGGAATGTTCTTCTTTTTCAGTTCCAGTTGCTTTGGATCGATGATGTCTTGATCCTGGCAAACGACTTTTAGTTCTGGTGGTTTTGGGACGATTTGTTTGCGGTGTTTGTAATGGGGACCCAGCACTCCATGGTAACGTGTCAAATGAACTCTTGGCCGTGGAACCAGTGCCACAAGCCGCTCCATCAGTTCCATCGGTGTTAACTTCAGTGCTGTCGTTCCGTCGTCCCATGGCTTTTTGAATCGATAAATCACGTTGCCATAATCATCAGTTGATAAGCGCTCCTCACTAACAGCCGGACGCGCAATGTATCTGCAAATCTTTTCTAAACGATCACGCTCATGGGCTTTTGTTGCGACCCCTGCGTGCAGTGAAAACCCGGAGTTCTTCGCGACAAGACCCTTTGTCGCCGAGTGATCAGTATCGGTGACGGACTTCAGCACAATTGCTTTTTTGCCTTTACTTTTGCCGGTGGCAAATCTGTAGGTCACAGATGTGGCTTGAAGCTTTGAGAGTGTATCTTCATCTGGAATCGGTATTTGGAATCCACCATCGTTGTCATCTTTGATGATGATTTTTTGTCGCTCCAGGTATTTGGTAATTTTTTGAATGATTTTTGAAAGGACCTCTTCGATCTCTTTAACTGTTGGTGGACTTGCTACCCCGAAGTCGATGGGTTCGTTTTTGTCACTCAGTTCATAACAGCCATCCACAAATAGTTGATGGAAGTGAATGTTTAGGTTCAGGCTTCCACCAAAGCGCTGAATCAGGGTTACCGCTCCTGATTTGGAGTTCTTTGCACCAAGCCCTGCTTTTTTACGGTAATACTGGCTGGTCACCAGATGTGAAATCTCAAGGGCTCTTGCCATGACTTTTGGACGGACTGCCAAGCATAGCCTAATCGGCACTGGAAAAGTCAGCACCCACTGACGAATGTTTTTGTGTGGCAAAACGTGATCGACTAAGTGTGCCGCTGTTTCTGCCATCCGCCGGGCTCCGCAGCTGGGACAGAATCCTCTTTTTTTGCAACTAAACGCAACCAGCATCTCGTGCTGGCAACTAGTACACTGGGCCCGCAAGAATCCGTGCGCCAAGATCCCGCAACGTAAATACTCTTCGAACTCTTTGTTCACAAAATCTGGTAATGGGTACCCCAGGTCGTGTTCGACCTGCTGCTGGAACGACAGCCAATTGCCTTGGATCAGTTTGTAGAGTGTAGTGATTGAAGGTTCGTGGCCTTGGTAGTGATAGGTTTGCGCATTGGGAATCGACATCGGCAAACTGCATGCCTGCAACGGCCATGGCCATTTGGGATCGCTTTTTTGACGTGAGCGGTGGTGCTGTAGTCCGGAATAGCGCTTGGGTTGTGTGATCCCTGGCAAGCCGCAATCAGGTATGCGAACCTTTTGGTCGCCGGTTAAGTCCCTGCTCAGGAAGTCTCTCTGGCGATGACCGACCACTGCCATATATTCATTGCGCAAATGCGATCTGAGAGAGCAAAGCTAGCGTGATGATTATGGCTGATTTGATTTTCATATATTTTCTCCTGAGTTAGGTTACATTTTAGTCAAGTTCTGGAAACAACTTGCCGAAAAATCAATTATGCCTCGTCAAGCCGTAAATCTTAAAGTTTGGAACTTCACTGACTACAAAATGTTTTTGAGCACTTGGTCCCAATCACTTGAAAAGCGAAGCGGAAGCTTGCAAAGACTTGCAACCTTTATACAAGTTCATCCCAGTCGTTTAACCAGAATTCTCCATGGAATTGATCATCCAACCAGCGAACAGGCTTTCCTGATAGCTCAATGTTTGGGGCTTGATGAGATTGAGACCAGCTACTTTGTCGAACTCGTCAACCTGGCTCGGGCTGGAAATTAAATATATAAAGACCACACCCAAAGACGTCTACAGAAGCTTAAGTTGCAACTTGAAGCTCCGGCTGAATTGACCTCGCCTGGGCGTTTGCTCACGGAATCGGAAGAAAGAATTTACTACTCGACTTATCAATATGGAGCTGTGTGGCTCGCAAGTATGGTAAGTGAAAAAAATGATCTCACTTCGATTTCGAAAAATTTAGGCATGGATCAAGTTGTAATCGGTAAAATCGCTGAATTTTTGGTCCAAATTGGACTATGCGTTTGGCAAGAGAATCGACTTTGTCCAGGACCAAGACTTTTAGAAATCAAGTCAACATCTCCGCACATCGAGACTTTTCTTTCCAATTGGCGAATTCACGGACTCAACAATACATACCTATGCACTTGACGCAAGTTGCGGGTCAGATCTAATATAAATGAGTGGATTATCCAAAAAACTACCAAGCTCTCACTAAAAAATTTGCCACACAAGATGCTTGCATTGATTACATTGCATCGATTCGCTGGAAAGACGGTTTTGTTTGCGGTGATTGCAATTCAAAAAAGTTTTGGCGATCTAAGCGATTGATTTGGATCTGTTCAGAATGCGGAACTGAGTCCAGAGTCTTAGCTGGTACACTTTTTCAGGACTCCAAGCTGTCGTTAAACCTATGGTTCCAAATGATTTGGTGGTTTATGGGTCAAAAAAACGGTGCAAACGCACTTTCACTTCAGCAAAATTTTGGTATCGGAAGCTACCGAACTTCATGGGCAATTTTAAAGAAGTTGCGCACGTGTATAACACAGTCGCCACGATCTCAGTTGAGCGGTGATGTTGAAGTTGATCAAGCCTTTCTAGGCGGCGTAAACGGCAAGGAAATCATAATGATAGCTGCCGAAAAACGAGGGTATGCGACAGGCCGAATCCGACTTAAACATGTTAAATCTGAACGTGCTGAAGAGGTTCAAGGTTTTATTATTGATGTGATTGAACTGGGTTCAAATATTATTTCCGACGGCCACAAAAGCTACCACACAATAGTTGAAAAAAGTTATTCCCGCGAAGCCATGAAAAAACCTTACTCTTGGGAAAATATTAACGGCGACGATGACAGGCTAATGCCACGTGTTGGGCGAGTTGCTGCGCATATGAAACGTTGGTATCTCGGAACCTATCATGGCGGCATGAAAATTAAAAAAGTGCAGCCATATCTTGATGAATTTGTATTTAGATACAACCGTCGAACATCAAAAAGTCGAGGGCTTGTTTTCCATCGAATGGTCGAAGCTGCGGTTAAGTCGGAACCGTGTCTCGATTAACTTGCGTCATGTGTATAGGTAT
>JAYUQP010000074.1:0-3455 GCA_043757265.1 Bdellovibrionales bacterium
TGAATAGCCTTCAGGAAGTAACAGGCGAACGGTAGTATCGGCTTTCGTTGTATAAACTTGATCTGCAACGATGGTTTCTTGTGTCGTTTTATTGTCCGAACAGCCCATCACTGTCTGCATTGTTCCAACGAATGGTTGATAAAGTTTTCCACCATTATAATTGTTAGAAATAAGATCGAGTTTTTGGTCGGCAACGCTGACACTGTTGCACGAGTCTGCAGTATACATCACGGCAATTTGAAACTGAACAACTTCGCCTTCAGATACAGTTACGAGTTCCATTTTTTCTGCGAATGCAGATGAGATTGCAGTTAAAAGAACTGCTGTAAACATGCTTATACTTTTCATTGGGGGCTCCCTAAGTTTGGCTGAAAGCTTTTTGCTTTCGGCATTTTGGTTTCCCGCTTAGATCATCAAGGTCTTTATGCGTCAATTGAGCTTGTAAAGATTACGGTGCACAAAAATGCAAAAGGCTTCGTTGGTGTACCGAAGCCTTCTGAAAACTAGATCACTTAGCTAAGTTATTCGCCGCAATTTAAAGAATTCTCAACAGGCAAAACATTCGGCGTGCTGTTTGCGCGAATCACAACCGAAAACTGACAGTTGTTATACATAATCGTGTAGTTGTTTGTAGAAACCCAAGTAATGACTTCGATAGCACCGAGGCCGTTGAGCTTCATGTAAGCCCGAACATTTTTGCTATCAACGATCATCTGAACGTCAGCTTGAATCTTGGCTTCGCCTTTTCCAGTGAACTCTTCTGGAAACCAATAACGTGGAAGTTCAAAAGCGATTTGTGCGTTCACCGCAGCAGAGAAAGCAAGAACGGCTGCAAATACGAATTTTGTCATAAATACTCCTATTAATTTTAATTTGTTTGTTTGTTTGATAAGCCCCTAACGGGCCAAGGAGTAACAACCTTTCCATGGCACTTCCAGAAAAATGCTCAAAACCACGCATTCTATAAGTTTTACACTCAAACGCTCCTAATCCGGTGCCAGGTCCTATTTAATCCGGCGCTAAATTTCTTCGGAATGCGCATACCATTTTAGCGCCGGATTAAATAGGACCTGGCACCGGATCAGGAGAGTGATCTGGATCTGGCAGCAAAATCGGGGCGTATATTCTTCGCTTCGCTTACGATGACGGAGTGCTGATAATGATGACGGAGTGCTGATCATAATGACGAGATGCCTGCTTGGGATTTCGCAATCATGCAGGCACTTTCGCACCCTTCAGTGCGTTTACTTTGTGCTTTTTGTAATCACGCCGACGGCGTTGTGCTGGTGAAGACTTTCGAAGTGGTGGGCTTTGATTTTGAAGTTTTTAAGTTCTTCGTGTTGGTTTAATGCCTGCTGCATTCTTCGAAGGGCGTCTTCTACGAACATTAAATTCTCGCCGTTGAGGCGGGCGAACTCTTGCTCATCTTCGCGCTTAACTGCGGTTTGCACCGGTGTTTTTAAAGCGGCCTCGATGGCGTCGATGTATTTTAAAACATCCATCGATTCGTATCCCTCGCGAAACACAAGCTTCACGTCGGCGCGACTTCGTTGGCTGTGCGGTGACGCAATTTGGTTTTGCCCCAGCCAATTGTACACTTCGTCAAAATGAACAGGGTTTTTCGAAAACTGACTTTTGAACGCATTTTGCACAAGCTGACGAGCTAGAGCTGCCGAGCACGGGCAGGTGCTCGAGTAGTACGTGCTAAAGCTAAACTTCATTTTAAAATCGTTGCCCTTTTGAACCACCACAAGTTGCATTGGGTAGGTTTTCCAACCTTTATTATCGCTAATGAGAGCTTTGCGCTGCAGGGGCTGCTCCCACCGAAGTATTAATCGGGCCTGATCGCTGAGGCCTTCCTGTGAGGTAATAAGCTCTCGCATGGCGTTTTGTAGCACTGGCAGAGTGAGCGCTTGCTTGAGCAAATGTCCCACGGCTAAAAAAAGCCGCGACATGTGAATGCCTTTGGCGCTGGGGTTCAGAACATTTACGTGCACGCGGGCTTTCGCAACGCTTGCTTCGCCTAAAAACTCGATGGGAAGAGTGATTTCGTCCATGCCGACCCAGTCGATAGGACTATAAATTACCGAGCTTGAGTGCGCGGCAATGTCTGGCATTTCACCTTTATTAACTTTTTTCATCAACATAACTCTCGGGTCCCTTACTCATACATTGAGTCGTTTTTCCGCTTTGTCGAGATGCCGCTTGGTATACATCACCGGCTCTAGGCAGGCAAAAATTAGTTAGGTCACGGGTCTAAACATATAATAGTTTACGAGATTGTAAACAAAAATAGAAAAAGACGTAAAAAAAGGGAGCTTTTTAAGCTCCCTTCAAGCAACTAACTGAATTAAGGAGAACAAACTAACTGGCAAAAACAAGTATGCCACGATCATCTATCTTCTCAAAGTTTATCACCAAGCATTAGGACCTTATTTATAAACAGGGTTTTCAATTGAAAACACATTGAACTTTTACCACCTTTGTCTAGACTTGAACTGAGCCTGCAGATGCAAGCCTTACGAGCACCAACAAGGACGGAGCCTCAATGAAAATTTTCATCCTCTCTATATTGTCTCTCCCGCTTTTTGCCTACGCAAACGTTGTCGGTGTGGATACGCAAAACTTTAACCCCACAACCAGCGGGCTTGATTTTGTAACGGTGCACTCTTCAAAGACTTTGTCGCCGGGCGTAATAAATTTTGGGTTCTTTTTAAACTACGCGGTCAACACCCTGCCTAATTATGAGGACACAAACACCGCCAGCCGGTTTGAACCAAAAGATTCTTTGCTTTCTATGGATCTGAACATGGGTTTTGGGATCCTGAACAATTGGGACGTGGGAATCAGTCTTCCTCAGGTGCTTTCGCAAACTGTGGACGAAAGCTCTACCGCCTTTCGCGGTCAATTTGAACAAACCGGCGTGAACGAAGTCCGTGTAAATTCTAAATTTCGAATTTGGGATGCAATGTCGCAAGGGATTGCCGTGATCGGATCAGCTAACTTTTTTATGATCGAAAACTTTCCCTTCACTGGCGACCAACCGGGTCCGACTTACAATTTGGAAATTGCCTATGACAACACCATCAATCAATTTACTTGGGGTGTTAACTTAGGCTATCGCTTGCGCGATCCCGGAACGCCCATCACCATTGGCACAACCACCATCCAACCCTTTGGCAATCAGTACCTGGCGTCGGTTGCCGGAAGTTACTACTTTACCGATTGGGATTTTAAATTGATCGGCGAAATTTACGGATCTATTCCTGCCGAAGAAATTGCTTTTACCTCCGATCGCGATCAATCGGTGGCGGAAGTTTTATTGGGCGCGAAATTTGACTTGATGTACGACATCGCCGCACACTTTGGTTTTGGATCAGAAATTGTTCACGGCACAGCCTCGCCGGACTGGCGCGTTTATGCTGGAATCAATTGGACGCTAGGGCCGCTGTTTT
>JAYUQP010000075.1:0-26631 GCA_043757265.1 Bdellovibrionales bacterium
CTCCTTGTTGTGGTAAACTTAGAGCGTAACTTGGAATGCCCGAGATGACTTTACTTGGTGGGTTATCAACACTAAACCCACGATTCTTAGAAAGAACCGGCAGTTGATACTTTCCTCGCTGCTGGAATTCCCCGCAGTAAGCTTGGGATTGGAATTGGTTTCTACGGCTACATCTGGAGTGGAGGAGCTGGAACTTCAACGGGAGGGGTCACTCGCCCCGGTCAAAAATGGACGACAGCTCCATCGATCACGGCGATTTCTTACGTTGATTTGGTAGCGCAATACGCCGGTGCCACAGAACACTGGGATGCGGCGGCCATTGCTCCTTATTTGAGTATAGACCAGAGCGGCGCAAGCGGTGATCGCTTTATCACGTACGATGATTCAAGATCCATTACTAGCAAAGTTGACTATGTGGTAAATAACAACTTAGGCGGTTTTATCATTTGGTCCATTGGACAAGGTTATTTTCCTTCAGCTTCTGCAGGACAAAAAAATCCACTGCTCAACTCCATAAAGCTGGCTTTGGGATCTCCAACGGCTCCGCCGCCACCACCGGCGGTAGATAACACGGCACCATTGGTTACAGTGACGTCACCCACTCATCTGGCAGTGATTCCAAAGAACACTTACGTTAATATTAGCGCCTCTGCCACCGACAACGTAGGCGTGATTGAGGTACGGATTCGGGTGAACGGGTCGCAAATCTGCTCGGTTAAAGCTGCGGGCGCCGTTTGCCGCTTCCGCACCGGTGCTGGACGCACTTATAAAATTCAAGCTTCTGGTTTAGATGCCGCAGGCAATGTGGGAACTTCGACAGAAATTAGCGTTAGATCAAAACGCTGATCAGGTTTTTTTGTCATTTAACCGCAAAAAATGATTCCACCGTTCTTGAGGAAGCGTTCCTTTTTTAATTCCGGCTGTAATTGCACAGCCAGGATCGCTACTATGCCGGCAATTGGTAAACTTGCACTGAAGCATAAGCTCCTCGATATCGGGGAATTGCTTTTCAGCCCCTTTTGTCGATTGGAGCGTCGAAATTTCCTGCATTCCCGGAGTGTCGATAACGAGCCCTCCCCAGCGAGTGACAAAGAGATTGCGCGACGTCGTGGTATGTCGACCTTTGGCCTCGCCGCTTAAATTTCGCGTTTTTTGAGATTCGGAACCCAAAAGATAATTTGTTAAAGTTGATTTTCCCACTCCCGAAGAGCCGATGAGGACGGAAGTCATGCCTGGCGCGAAAAAAGTTTTCAACAAATCCAAAGAGGAAACATCAATGTTTGAGATTTTTATAATTTCCAGGGCTTCAAATTGTGTCCTTAATTGTTCCACATAGTGATCTGGGTTTTTGCAAAGGTCAGCTTTGGTCAACAATAGGATGGGCGCGGCCCCCGATTCTTTTGCCAAGGTGAGGTAGCGTCCTAAACGCTGAAGATCAAAGTCTTCATTAAGCGAGGTGACGATAAATACATAATCAACGTTCGTGACAATAAGTTGAGCTTCCTGAGACGTCCCACCGCGTTTTCGCTGCAACACATTTTTTCGTTTAAGAACTCGATGGATATTCGCTTTTTTAGTACCGGGCTCGCTCGTTATTGTAACCCAGTCGCCAACCCCGGGAACGTCCAGTGCTGTTGAGGCCGATTGACGAAGCCTATTTGTGATATTAGCTTCGATAATCGCTTGCGGCCCGATCTGCACGTGATAGTGGCCTTTTCCCTGGCTGATGATTCGACCGGGAACACCACCAGGCTCGGGCGACTCGTCGAAACTAAGCTTAAAAAATTCGTCCCAGCCAAGAGAGACGAGAAATGGGTCAAAAAGGTCTTTTTGCGTCATTGGCTTAAGAATATTCAATATTTTACCTCAGGATGCAATTGATTCCAATTCCGATGCCTGTCAAAATGCGCGCATGTCGCAATCCCAATTAAAAGCCCAAAATCTCCTTCAGATTTCAAAAGCCTCTAAAAGTTTTGGCTTACAAAGTCTATTTAGCGACGCTAGTTTTTCCATCAACGAAGGCGAACACGTGGGCGTTATTGGTCCAAACGGAGCGGGCAAGACAACTCTGTTTAAGATACTCAATAAAGAAATGGAATTTGATACAGGTGAAATCGTAAAGTCTCGAGCCCTTCGAATGGGATATTTATCTCAACACGACACGTGGTCGCCCACCGAAACGGGCAATAGCTATCTGGAAAAGATGTGCACAGTTCCCGTGTGGCAGGCCAAACTCATGGGGCAAGAGCTGCAGGTGAGCGAAGCCCAGCTAGAGCGTCCGATCTTAAGCCTCAGTGGCGGGTATCGAATGCGAATCAAGTTGATGGGATTGCTTGGTCGTGAACCCAACTTGATGATGCTGGATGAACCGACAAATTATTTAGATCTCGAAACCACACTTCTGCTCGAGCGTTTTTTGCAAAACTACACGGGTGCATTTTTGTTGATATCCCATGATCGCGAGGTCCTTAGGCGGACAACAGACCATACGCTGGAAGTTGAAAGCGGAGATATTATAAAATTTAGCGGCAATATTGATGACTATTTTGAGCAGAAGCAGATGCTGCGCGAACAGCTTGAAGCGCAGGCGCAAAATCAGGCCGCTAAAAAGAAGTCGATTATGGACTTTGTAAATCGGTTTGGTGCCAAGGCCACAAAGGCCCGGCAAGCGCAGAGCCGATTAAAAATGCTTGATAAAATGGACACCATTGAGCTGAAAGAAATTCCAGTCCGCTCGGTGATAAAAATTCCGCCGCCCATACACGTGGGCAAGTCGGTCTTAAGGTTACAGAACTGTTTTTTTGGTTATAACAACGAGCCTGTTTTAAGGGATATAACCATCGAAATTCTGCGCGGGGACCATATCGCCGTGGTCGGCTTTAACGGCGTCGGAAAGTCTACGCTTTTGAAGGGCCTGGCGGGAACGCTTGCTCCCTTGTCCGGCGAAAAGATTTTAGGTTATCAAGTGGACATTGCGATTTTCAACCAGCATGTCACCGAGATTTTAAATCCCGAACACAGTGTGTTCGAGTCTTTAGAGGAGACTGCGTCCAAGGAAATCACCTCGCAGGATATCAGAAATATGGCGGGGTCTTTGCTTTTTTCAGCAGATCATATTGAAAAAAAGGTAAAAGTTTTGTCGGGCGGCGAAAAATCACGTGTAGCTCTTGGCCGAATTTTATTACAAAAAGTTCCCTGCCTGCTTCTCGACGAACCGACGAACCATTTAGACTTCGAAACTGTCGAGGCGCTTACTCAGGCACTTAATAATTATCTTGGAACGTTGGTAGTGGTGAGCCATGATCGCTCCTTTGTGCGGCGTGTGGGTAAAAAAATTCTCGAAGTTTCACAGCAAAAAGTAAATATTTACCCCGGTACGTACGATGAGTACGTCTGGAGTTTGCAAAAACGTTTGGCATCGCAGTCTGATGATCAGCCCACACAGGTGGTGACACTCGTTGAGAGTTCGACAGAAAACAATCCCAAGAATAGCACAGGTAAACAATGGAAAGACCAAGCGAAGCGTTTGAAGTACCTCGAGCGACAAATTGAAAATATCGAAAAACAAATAGCCGAGTGCGAAGATGCAACCGTTAAACTCAACGACCAAATCTCCAGCGGTCAGCTATCGCCTCAGGAACTGGCGTTAACGTTAGAAAACTTCGCCCAGAACTCGTTAACGCTTCAAGAAAACGAAACTCTTTGGATTGCATCCAGCGAAGAGCTTAGTAATTTAAAATTGTCGATGAAATAGATCGATGAATTAAGTAGATAAGTTAAGAAGATAGGTTAAAAAATAAGCCAACAGAGATAATCGGATAGAAAATCGGCGATAAACAAATTTCGACGGCAAGAAAATTTACAAAAATTGTCCCACCTTTAAGAATTCTCCATATCGAGGGGGCCTAGTTGACCATTTGAGAATTAGGTACCAGATTATAGGTAGCTAAGGTGGGCCCTTCATGTTGAATTTAAAGCATCTCTATTACTTCCATATTTTTGCGCAGGAGCTGAGTACGACGAAAGCCGCAAAACGACTTTCTATTAGTGCACCTGCTCTTTCGAATCAGCTTAAAGAGTTAGATACCTTTTTAGGCAATAAGCTGGCAGAACGGGTGCACGGAAAATTTGTATTAACTGATTTCGGCAATACGATTTTAAGTTATACAGAGCGCATCTTTGCTCCTTACGAGGAGCTTTTAAATAAAATTACCTTAACTCCGAAACGGGAAATTTAATTAAATCTCCTTGATTGAACCAAAACTGATTCGCCCAGACTACCGTCTGGGCGACATTCGATTGTTGTTGAAACTAAACTCTTTTGGTTTAACTTTGGACCAGTATTTGTAGTTAAACATTTTTGAAGTTGGCTTTGGGTTGCCATGCTCAATACTCAGAGAATGATGAATAAACCGCAAATTTTGCTCGTAGACGATGAAAAAGCCATTCGCAAAATAATTTCTATCGTGCTCGAAAAAGAGGGATACGAAGTTTTTGAGGCGGCAGATGGCCTTGAGGCGCGCGAGCTTGTTAATATTCACGAACTGGTAGCGATCATCTCAGATATTAATATGCCGGGATCAGGCGGGCTTGAGTTGCTTAAATACGTCCAAATTGCGCGGCCCCAACTTCCAGTTGTTTTGATGACGGGTTTTACTCAGATCATGGAAACCAAGGAAGCTTTTGCGCTTGGGGCGCGAGCATTCTTAGCCAAGCCGTTTCAACGTGACGAATTGATGGCAGCTTTGGCCGAAGCCTGCGAAACGGGTCCAAAAAAAAATATTGAAAGCATTGCCCCGAAAGTAGAGGACGTCCCAGTCGAAAGTTACTGCCGGATCCCAATCGACGAATTTTTAGCAGGAAATACTATCAAATTTGAAATTTACGTTTGTATCAAAGACGATAAGTACATCAAGATCGCTCATACGGGCGAGAATATCGCGATGGAGAAGATTCACGCTTTTAAAAGTAAGGGCGTTAATTTTTTATATGTCAAAAAAGAAGATTTTGCTAGGTACGTTGGGTTTAATCTTTCTTTGGTAAATGTGGCAAAAAACAAAGACAGTATTTCGAAGGAAAAAAAAATCCAACTGGTGAAACATGCAAGTGATGTTGTTATGGAAAACTTATTTGTAAATGGTCTCGATCAGCAGGTATTCAATCAGGCCAAGGAAGTTCTCGAGAGCACCTTGACGGTGCTCGTTGAATCCAATGAAATTTCAGGACTTATTTCTACTCTTAGTGGCAATGGAGATCACCTCTACGCCCATAATTTAGGTGTGAGTGTCTTCAGCACTTTGATTGCTAAACAAATTGGATGGAAATCGCCGACCAGATTGTTTAAAATTTCTACCGCAGGATTGTTTCACGACATCGGACTCAAAGAAATTGACCGTGGAATTGTCGACAAACCTCGCAGTTCGATGACACCAGACGAAATAAAAATTTACGAGAGCCACTGCGTGCGGGGCGCTGAAATTTTGTCTCGCATCCCAACTATTTCCGATGAAATTATACAGGCGGTGCTACAGCATCACGAGTCAGCCGATGGACGTGGCTATCCATCCAAATTAGCAGCCGGTAAAATTAATACTATGGCACGACTCATCGCAGTTGCTGACAAATTCTGCGAGTTGATTTTGCCTGCCAAAAACTATCCAGGGCTTTCTCCGCAAAAGGCGGTGGATCGACTTTCGCTAACAATTTTAGCGGCCGTTGACGTACAATTTTTAATTGCATTAAAAAAAGTCTTAGGTCTGGACGAAAAAGTTCGAACGGCATAGCCACTCGGAGTCAAATGTCGAAGAATTTTGAAGACAAAGGAATCAACCGCCAGTTGTTCAGTGCTTTTGAAAATGCTGCTATTGGCATGGCTTTAACTGATTATAGCGGTCGTTGGATATTTGTAAATTCGTCACTTTGTAGAATGCTAGGTTACACGCGCGAGGAACTGCAAGGGAAAACCTTTCAAGAAATTACCCATCCCGATGATTTACCATCGGATCAGAATGCTCTGAAAAACATGATGGCGCGGAAGATTGAGCGTTACTCTACCGAAAAACGATACATTCACAAAAATGGGTATACTGTTTGGGCTGAGTTAAATGTTTCTCTTCTGGAGGGTCATGAGAACGTCGAGGCATGTTGGTTTGCGCAAGTTCAAGATATCTCTAAAAGAAAATCCGATGAAATGTCTTTGCTCGAAAGTCATGAGCTATTAAACACGCTCTTAGAGGCGATGCCACAAATCGCCTGGATGACGGATGATGAGAAAAATACGAATTATTTTAACGAGCAATGGACGATTTATACGGGGAATGAACGCGCAAATAAAAAGTGGGAAAATTTAATTTATTTTTTTCATCCCGATGAACATGAAACTATAACGGATATTTGGAAACAAGCTAAAGTCACCGGAAAAGAATATTCTTTCGAAGCTCGATTGCGTAAGTTGGATAAAAGTTACGAATGGTGGCTACTCCGCGGCATTCCCATCAAAGACAGGAAGGGAATTGTTACCAAGTGGGTTGTAACCTGCACCAACATTGATGAGATAAAAAAAACTATAGAGTATAAAAAAGCTCGCGAAGAAATGATTTTAGCTCAGGCAAACCTTATTAACCAGATACGGGACGCAGTAATTTCTATGAGTTTAATGGGGCAAATCTTGATTTGGAATGAAGGAGCTGAACGCCTTTACGGATGGACGGCGGAAGAGGCTGTCGGAAGATTCGATACAGATCTTTATGCCGATGACTCAGAAGAACGACGTGAGGGCATTCGGCAGCTTCGTGAAAAAGGCTTCTGGGAAGGTGAGTTTAGTCTAAAAAATCGTCAAGGTGCAACCATCTCTGTCGAAAGCCGTATGACACTCGTTCGTGATCTCAACGATCAGGAAATATCAATCACTATCATAAGTGTGGATGTGACTGAATGGAAAAAGAAACAGGCCAGTGTGCTTCGTTCGCAACGTTTAGAAAGTTTAGGAACTTTGTCTGGCGGAATCGCTCATGATCTCAACAATGTTTTGACCCCCATAATGATGGCAAGCAAATTCCTGTCATCGGGCGAAACTGATCAGCAGCGTATTGAAATTTATGATACTATTTTTTCCTGCACGCAGCGCGGAGCCGAAATGATTTCGCAGGTTTTGGCGTTCTCCCGAGGTGTGGAAGGGGAAAGAAATGATCTTCTGATAAATAATAAACTCACAGAAGTTTATAGGATCGTCGAAAATACTTTTTTAAAAAATATCGAAATTAAACTGTTAAATTTTCCAGAACTATGGAGCATCAAAGGTGACGCAACACAAATTCATCAAGTTTTGCTCAATCTGTGTGTAAATGCCAGAGATGCGATGCCTGGCGGTGGGCGCTTAACAATGTATGCGCAAAACGTGATTCTCGACGAGTCATTGGCTGCCCAGCAAGGCGAAGCGCCAGGAACTTATGTTCGGGTAACGGTGGAGGACACAGGGACTGGAATCGACGGTGAAACGCTGGCTCGAGTTTTTGAGCCTTACTTTACAACAAAGGAATTTGGCAAAGGAACTGGATTAGGCCTTTCGACATCACTGGCTATCGTCAAAAGTCACGGAGGTTTCGTGCGGGTCGCAAGCGAGATTGGTGTGGGGACAAAATTTCACGTTTATTTTCCAACTTGCGAAAAAAACGCGATACAAAATGATCTCTCAGAATCGTGGATTCTAATACCCGGTTCAGGCGAGTGCATACTTGTTATCGATAATGATTTAGCAGTTCGTAATGCAACGTGTTTTTCTTTGGAAAAGTTTGGATACCGAGTGCAAACAGTGGAGGGAGGGGCAGAGGCAATCAAAGTTTACTCCGTACTTATGGAGCGTATTCACCTCATCCTCATTGATTCGGAAATGCTAGACATCAATACAGTCGAAGCATTTAAAGAGATAAACCCCTTGGTACGCATTGTTTTTACAAGTGCACTTCCTCAAAATTGGCAAAAATCGGAAAATGTCGAGTTTTTGGAAAAACCTTACAAAACCGAAAATCTATTGAGCTGCTTACACCGGGTCTTGAATAAGAACACGGGGAAAACGGAAAGTGCGTCATGATAAGATGGTGTTCAATTTGTTAAAAACCCATCATTCGAAGAAAAAGAGAAAGACCTGTGGTTTTACACAGGTTGAATATTATCTTTTTCTAATTCAACTAAATCCATTTTGCGAAGTGCCGGATAAAAATACGCCATCCCGCCCACTGTGAGTAAACACATACAGCCACCAAAATAGACCGAGGGAAGAATTCCAAAGAACTGAGCGGTGAGTCCAGATTCCACTTCGCCAAGCTCGTTCGAAGATCCAATAAAAATTGAATTTACTGCTGATATTTTTCCTCGCATAGAGTCGGGCGACGAAAATTGTACAACGACCGAGCGAATGATCATACTCAAGCCATCAAATACGCCGCTCAAAATAAGAACAAAAAAAGAAAGCTCGAAAGATCGACTGGCCCCAAATAACAAAATACACAAACCAAATCCCGCCACACAGGCAAAGAGCCAATGACCCGAATTCTTTTTGAACGGCACGTAAGAATGAAAAAAACTTATGAGTGCTGCACCTACCGCCGGTGCCGCTCGCAGCGCTCCCAGTCCTTTAGGACCCACTAGCAAAATTTCATTGGCAAAAATCGGGAGAAGCGCCGTCACGCCGCCAAAAAGCACCGAGACCATGTCGAGAGCCATTGAAGGGAACAGCAGAGGATGGCGCATCACAAAGTGAAAACCTGAGAGCAATTCATCCTTCATACTGGCATGTTGCTTTACAGGACCTGTGGGAATATCTTTTTTGATCAGCACCAGGAAAACAAATGATAACAAAAGTAAAAAACAGACAAGCACGGACGCAAAGCGAGCGCCGGCAAACCCGAAAAGAATTCCACCAACCGCGGGGCCAGCGACGCGCGCTACTTGCATACTGGTGCTAAAGATAGCGGTGGCATTGACCAACCGTTTTCGTTCGACCATGCGTGGAATCACCGCAAAGATGGCAGGTTGTGAAAATGAGCGAGCAAGCCCGGTGAGAAACGCAGCCCCGTAAAGCATGGACGCTTTTAACAACACGGGCCAATCGCTGATCATGGCGTTACTCAGCCACATGAGTAGGCCAGAAATAAAACTCACGACAATGACCCAACGATAAACACGGAGAGGGCGAGAGCGGTCGACGATGACGCCTGCGTAGAGGGCAAGGCCAAGTGCGGGTATCGCCTCGGTAAGCCCAATCATACCGAGCGAGAGCGGAGTTTTAAATAGTTCGTAGATGCTCCAACCCAATATGACCGCTTGCATTTGCACCGCAAAAGTAAAAAGAAATCGCGCGGCAATGAGTGTTTTAAAATCTAACGGCATCGAGTTTTTATGCATCGAATCCTTCGTGTTCTACAACGCGGAATCATCGTGTTTTAAAAATTCCAACTCTTCGTGGGAAGACGACCGGCCAAGCACTTTGTTGCGGTGGGGAAATCTGCCGAAGCGATCAATGATTTGTTTGTGCAACAGTTCGTACTTTAAACTCTCTTCGAGACCTTTTTGCGAAAAAAGTTTTACGGCCTTTTCATGAATTCTGCGATTTTCACTGTGCATCAAAGGCATGTAGAAAAATTTCCTTTGTTCCATGGGAAGTTTTTGATCGTCCCCCGCGTCGATTGCGGCCTCTGCTAGCTCAAGAGCTAAAACATCGTTAGCAAAGGCCTCAGCCGAGTCGCGAAACATGTTGCGTGAGAATTGGTCCAACACAAGGATTTCTGCTAAGCGTCCCTCGGAGGTCTTTCTCCACACTTTGGTTCGACCCGCAAGAATTTGGGTATGAATTTCTAGAAAGCGATTGCGGATATTTTGATCAAGCTCGGCGCTTTTTGAAAAGTGCATTTCGGACGAGAGTTCCTGAAACCAAAAGTCGAGAATTTTTTGAGGAATGACCATGGGTCAATCTACCGCTGTTTTTTATTTTCGTCACAGGAGAATTTTAAAAATACATTGTCCATCAAAAAGTGCTGAATCCACAATAACAATTTTTATGTCCGTGGCAGACACTAGAAGCCAGCTATAGGGGTTGTCGCCTTCGTCGGCGATAAGACACTGAGTATTTAAAGTGGTGCACAACTTTTGTGCCAATTCCTGTTCTGTAATGGAAAACCAGGGAAGCTCAGTAAAGATCCGCGCACTTAGAGGAAAATCCCCCTCGAGCTCCTCGAGGACGATGGATGTCGCCTTGGTATCAATTTTGGTTAACTCAACAACGCCAATGTTTTCGCTGCGTAAAAAAAGATGTTTAGCAATTGCATCGCAAAGAGTTTGCGGTGCAATTGCGTCTTTAAAATACATTTCGAAGGTCGAGATGCTTCCATCAATAAAACTTTGGGCGTCTAACATTCTTCGGACCTTATATAGGTTTACGGCAGGAGTTCGGATTTTTTCGCAAAATTCGAGGAGCAACCACCGTGCTGGCCGTTGTAAATTGCACTGTAAGGATACATAAAATCACTCATTCCGTCAGACCCGTCAAAATCCATTTGCAAGGTGACCAGAGCGTTTTTATTTCTGTCCCAAAGTTCAAACGATCCTGGTCCAAAAATTTGAAACGAAACGTTTTTTACTGAGTAGGTCGCGATATCAGCGCCAGACACCTTGAGCGAGCTTTGTGTCATGCTGTATTCCAAATTGATAAACGGCTCGGTAAAGCTGCACTTAATAATGTCCGCCTGAACGAAGCCAGCAAATAACATGTTCATCAGAAAAATAGTTAATTTCATAATTACTCCTTTAAAAGTAAAAGGCCGAGATGACCCGATTTGTCCTTCTAGCACCGAAAGATTGGAGAAGGAAAGAGATTAAAAACCGAGCAAATTGGCTATAATGCCGAAGGCTCATTAATTTGGCTAATGGGTGGTCATTTTATTTATTGATATTTAACCGATACGTTAGTTTAATAGTAAAAGCGCTCGGATGCGCTTGAAGTTCATAAAGTGTTCTCAAGGAGGGGAAATGCAAACGCTTTTATTTCGTTTGTTCATTGTTTTAGGAGTATCGGGACTACAATTCGCAGCTTTTGGCGAAATTCAAAAAAAATACATCTTAACGATCCAGCCAGATGCCTATGTTTCCTTTCGCGATTCAAGCCAGCGATCCAAAGGTGTTTTATCCCAGCGATCAGCGCAAACCGAATACCTAAACGAAGTCAAAATGGCAGTGGCCGTACTTTCGCCAGCTCAGGCAAAACAACTGTCAGCTGATCCAAAAGTGATAATGGTCGAGGAAGATCAAATTTTACCTCAACCGCACTATCGCTTTTTTAAAAAGACTCAAGCATCCGAAACTCTAGACATCGAAAATCAAACAAAAACTATGGGCCTTACCTGGGGCGTTAAAGCCATCGCAGCCGACAGAGCCTGGAGTCAAACCAAAGGAAGTGGCGCTCGCGTTTTGGTTCTTGATACTGGTGTGGATGCTACTCATCCAGATCTTCTTCAGCGCTTCGAAAAGGGTCGCGGCTTCACGGGGGATGGATCTATTACGGATGATGTGGGCCATGGAACTCACACTTCGGGAACTGTGGTCGCTGACGGACTGGGTTCAGGACTATTAGGTGTAGCTCCTGAAGCGCGTTTTTTAATGGCCAAGGTGTGCACAGAGCTAGGTTGTAGCACGGCTGCAATTGTTCAAGGTGTCGACTGGGGCATCTCCGAAAAAGTAGCGGTGATGAACCTATCACTTGGTGGACCTTTCCTTTCGACGTCAGCAAAACAAGCTTACGCGCGAGCCGAGCAAGCGGGGATTGTGGTGGTTGCAGCCTCGGGGAACGACGGCACAAACAAAGTTTCGTACCCGGCCGCCATCAGCACTGTTCTTGCCGTCGGTGCGCTGAACGAGGATCTCACGAAAGCACCGTTTTCCCAATGGGGTCCCGAACTTGATGTAGTGGCGCCAGGGGTTGATGTGATTTCGTCGATACCGCAGGGAACGGGCCGCGAGGGTTTGGTGCGCGTAGATTTAGGCGCAGGCGCCAGCGAAGTTACCAACACCCTCTTTCAAAACGCGTCTATGGATTTAGACGCAGTAATAGGTCAGATTGAAAATTGTGGTCTAGGTAATATGAATGATTTTACCGGCAAAGATCTCTCAGGAAAAATTGCATTGATCGAAAGAGGCGCCATTAGTTTTACGGATAAAGTCGCAAATGCAATCAAGGCCAACGCCAGCGGAGTTTTAATTTACAACAATGCCGCAGGATTAATAAACGGCGGATTGGCAAAAGCTGTCAGCATTCCCGTTCTAATGATCGAGCAAGGTGCTGGACAATCTATGGTTCAAGCTCTAACTCAA
This sequence comes from Bdellovibrionales bacterium, assembly GCA_043757265.1. GTDB lineage: Bacteria > Bdellovibrionota > Bdellovibrionia > Bdellovibrionales > JAGQZY01 > JANPLN01. Next base: position 12,361 of record JAYUQP010000075.1, read on the forward strand.
TTTCCAGCTACAGTGGTGACGGCAGAGATCGGTGTCACCGCAACAAACCACGCGGCCTTTGCGGGAACATCCATGGCCTCTCCGCACGTGGCGGGAGTCGTTGCCTTGGTCAAATCCATCAACCCTGCTTTCACTCCACAAAAAGTGCGCGAGCTTATCAACTCGAGCACTCATGCCTTGTTGCCAAATTCCAATAACGAATTTGGCAATGGCCTGGTGGATGCAGAACTTGCGGTCAACGCCGCAGTCGGTGCGAGTGTTCCATTAGCGAGCGGTTTTTGATTTTAGAGGAGCGGGTTTCAAAAGACATTTACGAAACCCGCAGCGACTTTTAACTGACTTTAAAACTAGCAGCCACCATCAGCTTCGGTAACTTTAGAGATAGCTTCATCACATTTTTCAATGGCTACTTTTTCTAGGCGAAATACATTGTTGTTTTTATCATCCCCATCAAGACTAAGGGAAGGCACGTTAGACTCCATGTCCTGCGCCATCAAACCTTTAAATAGAGGGAAATAATAATCTGGAGTCACTTCAAAGTTGATCCAAGTAGGGCGCTGTTTAAGTTCAAACGATCCGCCATCACATTCGATAAAACAATTTGCCGATCCATCTTCGTTGAAAGTACAGCCTGCCGTGTTGCCATAATAAGTCTTATCTTTAGCACTGCGACCGACGATTTCTGCAATGTTGTAAGTGTATTTTTCTACCGGCTGCGCAGTCTCGTCTGCGATGTATGTAACCTCTTGGAGTTTCACAGTCAGTTCTGTCAGTTGTTGTTTTGGATTTTTAGCTAAATGCTTTTGGCTATAAACGCGCTGAAGGCAGACCGGGTTTTCAGCAGTTGGTAGGATGTCTACAGCAAACAGAGTTGATGGTAACAAAGCAAAAAGCACACTTAATTTGAATACGGTATTCATAGAAACTCCCTTTAATGGTTTAAGGGGTTCTTATAGAGGAAATATGGTGGAAATGCTTTGATGCTTACGAGCCTATGCACTTTTTACAGTTCACTAACACAAACTCATGAAAGTGAGTCGCCACGGTTCATCGCGACGGTTAATCACACCTGTTCGCCGCCCACTTTTGCGCCAGATCTTTTACACCCACAGATCCGCCACCGAGTGCGCGATAGATATTGATCCCTTTGATGGCCTCAGCTGGCGTGTTCCCTCCACGCCCTAAAAATCCAACGAACATTTGGGGTTTCCCGTCCCACATATTAAAATCTACAAAAGGGTACGAGCCAAAGCTTCCCGGGCTCGAATAACGATCTTCCAAACAAGCAGGGCTGAAGGTTGGTGCTGGGCACTCATTCCACAGACCGAGCCCATATGACCACTCTTCACCATCGTTTTGCATAGGTGAATATTTAACCAGAGTATTTAAAAAACCCAATTGGTCACTCATCATTTCATCTAGCAGAGTTGTGTTAATAATTTGCCCCTTAGCGAGCTTGAGTAAAAACGACGCGTAATCGTCGGCCCGATACTGCATGGCACCCGCTGGGTTTGGTGAGAATGTGCCCGGGGAAGAGTTTGCAAAAAAAGCACCCACACCCATATTAGCGATGTCAGGACTTGGAATAGAATTTTGAAAAACTCCGTGATTCTCCTTAAAGCGTTTAAAGAGGGCTGCCCAACTTCCGAGGCCAGACGCATTCACGGCCATTTGTGCCGCCACGTAGAGGTGAGCACCATCGTAAAAGAAAGTACGGTTTGCATTAGAGGTGTTGTCGACAATGTTGACACTGGCCGTAACCAGTCTTGGAATGCATTCGTTCGGGCTTAAAGTAGTATCTCCGATGCAGCCATTTTCTTCCTCGAGGCCCGAAGTAAAGCTCAAGAGATGACGGAGGTTAACGTTAAAAAGCCGGTTGTTGGTGGGAATAGCACCTGTGGTGGTTGCCCACAAAGTTCCGCCACCCGTTTTGGGCAAAAACTGTCGGGCCAAGGAGTCCAACGATAGAGTTCGCCCACCCACCATGCCATTTCCAGGTGGATACAGTGATGGGTTCGAAATCACGTCAAGGATTACGGCAGCGGTTACCATTTTGGCAGTGGAGGCAGCTTGAAGGGCTGTAGTCGCGGTCACCGTTGTTTTTAGTCGTGGGCCCGTTGGGGCGCTTGCGGCACGATTTGTTGTATACACTCGTTCATCAAGATTCCGTCGAAGTTCGAGATAGAAAGTCTCCGTGGGATCCACTGCTTGCAGGGCCTGAGTCATCTGCGTTTCGAGAGTAGTTAGCTCCGTAGCTGAACACTCGGTTGAGTTATCATCGTTTGTATTCTGATTGGTATCCGCGGACGTGGAACTTGCTCCTTCGCAATTTACAAAAGCTAACGGCAGCACTAATAAACATGAAACAATGGCAAGCGATGAAAGAGTGTATTTAGAATTCATTTGCAGTCCCCCAGACCATTTGTTTCATTCTAAATGTTACCCCAATTTTAGGAAAGGTCGAATGTTGTTTTGCTATCCTCGCCTCGTAGCCATCTCAAATTGAGACAGAGTTAGGGAACACAATTTTCGTCATTGCTTGTGTGACGACGACCTCGGACTTCTCCAGTGTATTCAGGCGTGCTCATTGAGATTCCTTAATATGAATTGGGAAATTATTACTAGGAAAGGGAATGTTGCTGATTTTTGGAGCGCACTCAACTATCTTTCTTCTCTTGCGTAGGGGTTTTTGACATGATTATTCGACGTATTTCTTTTACATTTATTTTGATGGTGTTTTCTCACGTCCACGCAGGCGGTGAGTCCAGCGGTGGAAGCATTGCTAAATTCAAAATGATGTCCCCCGAACAAGCACTTCAATCCGTAGCATTTCAAAAAGTCATTGAGCGACGGATTCTTCCGCAATCCAGCTTGAGCTTTAACCCCGCGTCTGATCTTTGTATTGAGCAAGAATACGTGCGTACGGTTCGTCCACGTACAACTTTAACTTGTGCGGTGTGGTTAGTAAAAGATTACGAGACGGGCAACACGGTTGGCTTTATATCTTTTAAAAATGCCGTGAGTTTCTCCAACAGCAATCAATCAGGTCAGCGAAGCGAGCCATTCTGTCCAAATGAAAATAGGGACTTCGAAATTTACGCGGCCGACAAAGACCGGGTGGAGCTTAGCTACAAAATTGATTTTTTCGCAAAAAATGCCAAAAAGACTGGATCTGAATATCTGGGCACTCATAGTTATATGATCGATTATTGCACTAAGGAATTTATCGACCTTCCGTGGGTGGAGTGGTCGTTTGCAGAATAATTATATTGGGAAAATAATATATGCTGTTTGAACAAAGCCTAGGTCTTAGCGATGTCAAAGAAAACCGTGACGGAATCACCGTTTTTGATCAATTACAGACACTGCTCTTGGATTATTTAGAAAGTCACCCGCACCTCAGTCTCAATGGTTTAAGCAAACGCTGCGGAGTCAGCGAGCCTACTCTCAGACGCATTCGCCATGGACAAGTCAAAACGCTGCCAAACATATCCACCATATTTACTTTTTTAACTTATGCGTTTCAGGAAAAAGAAGTGGAGCGTTTGATCGTGCTCGTTGGCGCGCCGTTAAGTGATTTTTTGCAAGAAAAGGCAAGCCACCTAAAAAGCTTCAAAAAGATCGAGTACTCGGAAGATTTGACGGAAATTCTGCGTGATCCCGTTAAATATGTGATTTACAAAATTGCGGCAGGTGGCCACGGTCTGTGTGCCGAAAAGATCGTTGATTTGTTTGGATCGCACGGTGAAAGACAGTTACAGTCTTTAGTGACTTCGGGGTGGATTTACAAAGAAAACGAACTTTATTTTGTAAAAACGCCGAATTTTTCTTTATCATTCGATGTGTTCGTAGAGCATTTCAAAGTGATGGCAGATTTTATCAAGCCTGAAAAGCACGCAAACGCGCAAAGCGACTACGCTCCATTTTTCATCTCACAATCGTGTTCGGTAAACAAAGAAGCTTACAAAGAAATTCGTAGAATCTATAAAAAAGCAATGCAAAAAGCCTCTGAGGTCATCAACGACCCCAAATCCTATGGTCCCATCCCAACATTTGTTCTTTCAGCGGTGGACACGATGGATACATACAGCGCCGACGAGCTGACCCAGCAAACGGAAAACAAATAACTAAAATATTGCCCGATTGCCTGATTTCGACAGCGTATGACGCCGGAATTCGGATACTGATTTGCGTCAATGCTTAAAGAAAACACACGCTAGCGCTTACTCTTGACGCGTTTTAGAGGTGTGGGGGACAACTAACAGTTCATGAAAGACTGGCTACAAGATTTAAATCCTGAGCAGGCCGAAGCTGTATTGCACAACGACGGGCCGCTTTTAATCCTCGCCGGCGCTGGGTCTGGCAAAACCACGGTTTTAGTGGCGCGCACCGGGCGGCTGATTTCCGAAAAAAAAACCACTCCCGAAAGAGTTTGTGTTCTTACATTTACCAACAAAGCGGCAACGGAGCTGAAGCACCGGGTGGCGCGCCGGCTTGGCGATCGCGCCAAAAAAGTTTGGGCGGGAACTTTTCATAGTTTTGGTCTCAAATTCTTAAAGGAACACTGGAAGGAAGCGGGACTTCCTAAAAAGTTTGGCGTGATAGATTCTGGCGACTCCACATCGATTCTCAAAGACCTTGCAAAGAACATCAAAGATTACGAAAAAGCTCAGCTCAATTTAGAACTTCTTGCCAATAAAATTGCGTGGATTCGTCAGCATGGTAAAGAACCTGTACTTGATGGAAGTCCCGAGGCTGCGGCAAGTGTTATTTTTGCACCAAAGTATCAAAGGCGTCTGCGCGAGTTGGGCGTGGTGGATTTTGAGGAGCTGCTGCTACGACCGCTCAAAATGATGAACGCCTCGCCTGAACTCAAAGAAAAAATTCAAAACCGATTTGATTACATAATGGTCGATGAGTTTCAGGATACAAATTCTACGCAGATGAAGCTTGTGGATTTACTATCAAAATCCCATGGGAATTTGGCCGTAGTGGGAGACGATGATCAATCAATTTATGGATGGCGCGGAGCGGAGATTCAAAATATTTTGCAATTTCCAAAACGTTATAAAAAATGCTGCGTGATTCGCCTTGAACGAAACTACCGGTCATCGGAAACTATCTTAAGGTTAGCCAACGAAGTGATTGCCAATAATAAAATGCGCCACGGAAAAGTGCTAAAGCCCGGTCGCCCGAACCCTGGGCAACTTCCAGAGCTTTTTGTTTTCGAGAACGAAGAAAACGAAGTGGACGAAACCTTGCGGGAGTTACAGAACTTTAACAAACAGGGATACACGTGGCGGGATATGGCGATTCTTTATCGGTCAAACTCACAAGGTGGGCTGATGGAGGGCGGTTTGCGTCGAACGCAAATTCCGTACAAACTCACCGGTGGTACCGCGCTCTTCGACCGAAAAGAGGCAAAGGATGTGCTCGCTTACTTGCGCTGCATGTTTTATCCCTCAGAAGTTTCTTTTCGGCGAATTCTGAACGTTCCCGCCCGCGGCATCGGCGAAAAAACTCTCGATGAGATTGAACTTATCGAAGATGGCGAGTTTTTTAAAAAAACAAAAACGTGGGCGCAAAACAATTTGCAGGAAAAAGCTGGGCAAAATATTATCGAGCTGTTTGAGTTTTTACAAAACCTCAAAAAGGTCCTCGTCTCGTCTTCTGAAAGTGCGGAAGAGGTTCTCGATAAAGAAATGACAAAGCTTGGATACAGAACCTTGGTCAACCAGTCCTATAAAGATTTGCAGGCGGCTGACGGACGGTGGTTGAGTGTGATTATTCTAGGCCGTATTTTGGATGGAATGTTTAAAAAACATGGGCGAACTCAGGACACGATGGAGATGTTCGTTGATCACATGGAGCTTCGCGATGTGGGCGAAGATGACGGCGACAACCCACCTGACGAAGTGCAGATGATGACTTTGCATGCTTGCAAAGGGCTTGAATTTCCGTTGGTGTTTTTGCTGGGGGTCGAGGAAGACCTTTTGCCCCACGCTCGTCTTGGACAAAACACGGATGAGGAACGAAGATTATTTTATGTCGGTATTACGCGCGCGCAAAAACACCTAATTCTTTCGCGCGTTCAACAGCGAAAGCGCTATGGGAAGTTGCAAGACATCGCCCCTTCGCGGTTTTTGCTCGAAGTTGACAACAAGCTCTTCTCAGAAATGATTGGAGCTCGACCAATGGCCGAAGGACAAAAGACACAAGCTCTCTCCGATCTGTTCAAAAAACTCGAACTAAAAAGAATTGAAAAAGAGATCACTTAGGCCGATACGTCCATGAATGTGACGGGGGCCGTATGTTTCTTAAAGACAAAGTGATCGAGTGCGAATACCAAGCGGGTGACTACATTATCCGTGAAGGCGCGCAGTGCGATTCTCTGATCGTGGTTAAAAGTGGTCAAATTGAAATTTTTAAAGTTGGAAAACAAAATACACATATCACTTTAGGCCTTGTGCAATCCGGTGAGTACCTAGGCGAGATGTCGTTGATCACAGATCGGCCGCACTTTGCAAACGCAGTGGCGTTAACAAAGACTGTTTGCCTAAAAATCCCGAACCATGTCATCGAGGAACATATGCGCCAACTGCCAAGCTGGCTTGTGGCCCTTACGCGAGGCCTGGTGCACAAACTTGATAAAACAAACGACGTCTTACGCCGCAATGGAATCGTCGACGAGTCCCTTTCGACAGCCGTAAAAGCCATTACCGAACGCGAAGAAACCCAAAAAGTTAAAAAGCCCGCCTAGATTGGAATCTGTTTACAGCTTTCACGCTTCCAGGCCGTTATCCTGAGTGCAACAAAGGATCTCCCGTACCGACATCCTGAGTGCAACGAAGGATCTAGCGCAGCGTTATCCGACGCCGTCGGCACTTTTTCTTACAAAAATGAAGCACGGGACTTCATTTCTTTTTACACTCGCGATCTTCAAAAAAATCATCGGCGCTAATGCAATCTTCTTTACAGTTTTTTCCAAGCGTAAACCAATTTAAAATTTGCTCAGCCTCGGAGTTGTCTTCTTTTAGGGCCAAACGCACCAGTACGATCTGTTCATCCACCGTGTATTTTTTAAGCTCCGGTCCTTTGCCTGCAACAATATTTTTTGCATCCTCAGAAACCTGTTTCAAAAACGACCTCAACTTATGCTCACGAAATGCTTTGCTGATTGGGATCTGGCTTGAACATCCGCGTTTTTTTTCGCACGTTTTTATCCCCTCGGTCTCCGTACATTCGATCAGCGATACAGATTGCAGCCCGGGCATTTTTTTGTGTGTGATCATAACTTCGATTTTGTTATCACTAATAAAAGCCGCGCAGTCCACTTCGCGCACTTCATCGTTCGTACAAATTGAAACCGGTTTATTTTTAGCAACTAGCACGAATTCAGACATCAAAGGCAATAGATTCCTACCTGCATGAAGACTTTTTTGTTTTTGTGCCTCTTTCGAAAATTGGTCTGGAGAAACACAAAGAAGCAGCTTCTCTTTTTCGGATAGAGGCCAGATAGACACAGCCGCATTGTAGTCTTCACCACATGGCTTTAAATCTTTATCCGCTTTGCTGAAGCCTTTTTTGATTAGACTTTCGATGGGTCCAGCCGAGGCGGTTCGAGAAGATGCGATTGTGGATATCAAGACGGAAATTAGAAGGAGTGTTTTCATAAATTTTATTGTGTCGTGCTTGGGGATTTTTGGCAAATGCCGATAAAGAAAGAGTGGTAGCATTTTTATTCACCTTCTTACTTTGTTTCTCGGCAGAAGCTCAGTCGCCCAAGGCGGACTGGTCCTATGTCGAGAAGAAACTTTCTAAAGCGGGCTTCGATCGTGGCTTCATCAAGAAACTTAAAAAAAACTACGAGTCCAAGCACTTCGACACTGTGGTGAAGCTGAACCTTCTTTTGTTCCTCGTAAAGGCCAATTATCACACTGTCCAAGTTACACATGAAGGCGAAAAAAATGTTATTTCTTTTTTAGCAAAGAACGAAAAGAGTTTTACCCAGGCTGAAAAAAACTTCGGAGTTTCACGAAATATCATTGCCAGCCTTTTATGGATCGAAACTCGTCATGGTCAAAATCAGGGAATGTTTCACGTTGCAAGTGCCTATGCCCATCTCCTTCAGTCAGAGCGACCCGAGGTGAAGGCGTTTTTGCAAAAAAAAGCTACTGATTACTCGAAAAACGTTACTAAAAAGCAGCGCGCCGAGATCGTGAAAAGAACAAAGGTGAAAGCCGACTGGGCCCTCAAAGAGCTGCGCTCGCTGCAAGCGATCTATAAACGCAACGCAACCCTCGCGCTAAAATTGAGAGGGTCCTTTTCGGGGGCGTTCGGCCTCCCGCAGTTTCTGCCATCAAGCTACGAAATGTACGCTAAATCTTGCAAACCTGGAAAGGTTCCTGATCTTTACATGGCTGCTGATGCCATCTGTAGCGTAGGTTCGTATCTAAAAAAACACGGGTGGCGAGCAGCTAAAAATAAAACTCATCTGGCAGCGCTCATGAAGTACAACAACAGTCGCGACTATGCAGAGGCAATTTTAACTCTAGCAGACAAAACAAAAATCAAAAGCAAAACCACGAAACGTCTGCCTGCAAGCCCGTAGCCTCGCTCGCGCTGACGCCGAAGATTCGGTCTCTAGCTAGATCGCCGGCTTTCACTTCTGCTTATTTCTTTTGTCATTTACTAATGGCTTGCGCTGGTGACGACCGATTCGTTGTCACTCTGCGCGGGATAGTTGAATATCTGAAGTTTCACATTATTAAACAGGCTCTAAGCAGTCCTTGCCTCCAAAACACAACGAAGATATATACCAGGCATGTCTTTATATTCAGCTAAATCCGTTGACGTCACGATCCCAGAACACTGTCCATGGCACGGCGGACAAACCCATTACGGCACGCCAAATGTTGACTGGTGCGAGCCTACAGTATGTGCATGGATCAACGAGCCTGCAAACACATGGAGCAACCTTCCATTTTTATTGGTGGGCTTGGTATTTTGGAAACGCTTTACCAACCCGCTGGTACGATCCTTTGGGGTTGTTGTTTTCATTATGGGTTTTTTGTCGGCTGTCTATCACGGCACCAATAATTTGCTCACCCAGTATTTTGATTTTTTCGGCATGGCGCTGATGACAAGTTTTTTTATGGCATTTATCGTCCGTCGAATTTTAAAAAATGTACGGACAGAAGCCCAAAACCCGTTCAATCAGTACTTTTGGTTTTTTCTAAGCTGCAATTTAACAATTTTACTTTTTCTCGGTGTATTGAAATTACCCGTGCAGCTTATTCTCCTAATCAGCATGATCTCTATTTTGCTGGCTGAGCTTTATTGCTACATAGTTTTGAAGCGCGCAAAAAAATTCCATTGGTTTGTGCTCAGCTTTGTAACTTTGGTGATTGCTCAGGTTTTTGCACAAGTTGATCTCAAGCGTATCTACTGTGAGCCATCCAACATCATCATGCATGGACACGTGGCATGGCACTGCCTGTGCGCCGTCGCAATGGCCTTCGCCGGCATCTACATGAACGAAAATTCCTAAAGGATCGACGTACTTTGGAAATTTTAACTGTAGAGATTTTCGTAATTGAAGCGGATAAAAAAGTGGCATGTAAGGGCGCCCAGAGTGTGCCACAAAAAATGACTACCCATTGGCAGGAAATCAGTGGCCGACGTTTTATCAAGAAAGCGCAGTGTGATGGCTAAACACACGCACGCCGTGGCGTATATCAGGTAGCGAATTTCGAAAAAGCTTTTTCGACGAATCAAGATGATCAAAGGGGTAAGAACTAGTACTGTGAGGATCGGGTAGCCCAGTCCCATCATAATTTTAGGTAAAAAAGTTTTAAGCAGTGCAATCGTTGCAACGAGTGGCACGAAAGTGGCAAGCAGCGCCCAAGTCCAAGAATTTAAAAGCCGTCGCCAATAATAAACACAGCATACGAGTGTAGAGATCACAATCGGTCCCCAGTCCATCATCAGCCATAATCTATTGTCGCGGAAACTGTGATATAAAAAGCCACCGATAAAGCCAACAAAAATAATGGGCAGGGTGGCTACAAGGAGCGGATGTCGTTTCCAATCTTTGCGAATTTTCCAGGCCCAATAAATTACGAATGCTAGAAAGAAGAGAGTCGTGACGGTGTTCCACGGTTCGACGGGCCAGCGACCGTATAGGGTTTCTTTGTAAACAGGACCCCAATCGATGGGAGATACAGATTCGCTGTGTTGCTCAGGCATACAGTCTAAATAAAAGACTCTTTGGCGCACGTCAAGTTGACCACGCACGAAAACAATTTACAATCCAAGCGGTATTCAACAAGGAGAAACATATGAATATTTTATTAGTGTTAGGAGTTATGATGGGTATTTCTACGGCCAACGCAGCGGGGTCTATTTACGATCAAAGCGTAACGACAATTGAAGGTAAAAAAACAACATTGGCAGAATACAAAGGCAAACCGCTTTTGGTTGTGAATATTGCTACTCAGTGTGGGTACACCCCGCAATTGACAGGATTAGAGAAACTTTACCAAAAGTATAAAGGGCAAGGTCTTGTTGTTGTGGGAATTCCGAGCAATGAGTTTGGCGGACAAACGCCTGAAAAAGATGTTGATGTAAAAACGTTTTGCAAAACGCATCACGGGGTGACATTCCCGCTTATGTCGAAGACCAACGTTTTAGGCGCGCAAAAATCGCCAGTCGTAAAATGGCTTTTGGAGCAAGGTCCTTCGCAAAAAGAAATCGGTTGGAATTTCGAAAAGTTTTTGGTCACGCCGGAAGGCAAAGTGGCAGCTCGCTTTGAATCATCAGTCAAACCAGATTCCGACACAATGACAGCCGCCATCGAAAAAACGATAAAAAAGTAAGAAACCGGAATTCACGAATTCACGTAAGGAATCGTAGAATAGTAGAATTGATGTATTGAATTCGTATATTCGCAAAACCGCCGCTGACCGGCTGACACTGCGCTGTTCAGAGCACGCGGTAAATAAAAAGCAGCTCTTTCGGAGAGCTGCTATCTAACAGCTGCTCTCTGAAAGAGCTGCTAACTAACAGCTGCTCTCTGAAAGAGCTGCTAACTAACAACCGCCCTATTTAGAGCGCAGCATTTTACTCACTTCAGAGATATGCAACTCTTCTTCGCTAATCATCTGGCGAGCAAACTCTTCAAGTCCTACAAGGTTACCCTCAACGATTTTAAGCAAATCATAATAAAGAGCGAGCTGTACCTTTTCGTGGTCCATGCTCTCTTTTAGAATATCTTGTATGGAATGCTTTTCGGTTTCTAAAAGTTTAGCAATTTTAAGCGAAGGATGGGCTTCGAAAGACGTGATAAATTCCCCAATTTGCTGCGCATGGGCGAGGGATTCTGTGGCTTGGTCGCGGAGCCATTTTACAATTGGGATTCGGTTGTGACCAAAAATCATAAACGAGTAGTGGGTGTAGCGCACAACTCCGGCCAGCTCATGTTCAAGAATTGCGTTTAATGTAGATACAATATTTTCCTGGCTCATAGGGTCTCGCTTGTTAAAGTTTTGTGTCAGCTAGATTTGCACGGCCTAGTATTTATAAAAAGAATGCATTTGAACAGTTCTATTTTTGTTATAAACTTCAAACTTCTATGTCGTTTGGTATTTTTCTGCTTGTCATAGCAGCTTCATTTTTTCAAGCCTGGTGGAATTTTCATTTAAAAAAAGTGAATGTCGACAAATCGGCATTTCTCTTTGTGGGATGGCTTTCTTTAGGAATCGTCTCTGTGCCGTTCAGTCTCTTTTTCATGGATAAGCCGCTGGACCCCAGTTGGTGGCACTTTGTTTTAGCAACTGGCTTGGTTCAGGGAATTTATTTGGTGGCTTTAAGCACAGCTTACACGCTGGCCGATGTTTCTTTGGTGTTTCCCCTCGCGCGTGGCATGAGCATCGCCCTCACCACTATCACGTTGGTTGTATTTGCGAAGCTTCCCGTTAGCGTCGTTGGAATGATAGGCATAGGCGTTATTTTTACGGGAGCCATGTTGCTTGCCTTTCGAAATTGGTCCACAGAGAAAACCCGAAAGGCCATGCTTTTGGCGGTTGGTATCGCGCTTTTGGTGTCCTCGTACACAGTGATTGATAGTTTTGGAGCTAAAAAAATCCCGCTTTTTTTCTATGTTGCGATTATGAATATCGCAGCGCCGTTATCGGCGTTACCCTGGCTCTACCGAAGTAAAAAAAACCACTTCGTCTATGTTTTTAAAAATCACCTTCTTTTGGCATTTCTTGTGGGCTTGGCGGGATCGGCCGCTTATCTCATCGTTGTTTGGGCCTATTCCTTTGCACCGGCACCCTACGTGCTCGCTCTCCGCGAGGTTTCAATTGTCATGGCTTCATTGTTAGGAATCATTTATTTAAAGGAGCCGGTAACGCGCTTAAAAATCACAGGAATTGCATTTATTCTGGCCGGTATCCTATTGATTAAACTGGCTTAATTCGATCCTCGCCACATGCAAAAAATCTTAACCGTTTCTTAACCGGTTCCCAACAAAGCGGGGTGTATAAATGGGATATGAAACACGCGATAGTACTTCTCATTACCGTCCTTTGTTCTATATCATCGCAGGCTTTGTTGATTAATGGTGCGGGCGCTTCTTTTCCTGCACCTCTCTATTCAAAGTGGTTTTTAGAGTTCCAAAAAGTACAGCAAGATGTGCGTATCAATTATCAATCTATCGGCAGTGGCGCTGGCATCACTCAAGTCGTTAGTCAGACGGTGGATTTTGGCGCGTCGGACGCTCCAATGAAGGAAGAAGAAATTCAAAAATCAGCGGTAACAATCTTGCACATCCCAACCGTGATGGGTGCCGTGACGATCAGCTACAATCTTCCAGATTACCAGGGAGAGTTAAAGTTAACTCCCGAATTATTGACAAGTATTTTTCTTGGTCAAATAAAAACTTGGGATGATCCAAAACTTTTAAAATTAAATCCAAATTTAGCCTCGGTCGAAAATAAATATATACTCAGCGTTCAACGTTCCGACGGAAGTGGTACCACCGCAATCTTCACCGAATATTTAAGTAAAGTAAGTCCCGAGTGGAAAACAAAAGTTGGCGAAGGAAAGTCAGTAAGCTGGCCAACCGGTCTTGGTGGAAAAGGCAACGAAGGTGTAAGCGGCATTATAAAGCAAAATCCTGGATCTATCGGTTACGTCGAACTCACTTTTGCTTTGGCAAATAATTTGCGCACGGCTGTTTTAAAAAATTCAGCAGGGCAATATGTAAAAGCTGATCTTGCAACCGTAACTGCTGCAGCCATCGGTGTGCAAATTCAGGATGATCTTCGCATGTCGATTACTAATTCCACGGCAAAGCTTGCGTATCCTATCAGCGCTTTCACTTATCTTTTGATTCCTCAGCAGATGCCGAAAGAAAAAGGCCAAAAAATACTTGAATTTCTTACATGGGCCCTCAGCAAAGGACAGTCGATGACTGGCGCGATGCACTATGCGCCGCTTCCAGACAAAGTCATTGCCAAAGCCAAGCTTAACATTCAAAAAATACAGCTGCATTAAAAGCATTTTTTTGAAGGTGAGTGGTGGGTTCCAAAGATCTCATTCGCAATTCTGCGGATAAAACATATTATATTTTTCATAAAGCCCTGGCGTGGATGTTGGTGGGGTTATTTTTTGCAATGATTTTTGTTATTGCCAGAATGTCGTGGCCCATCTTCGAGCGCGATGGAATCGCTTTTATGACGGGCCGTCAGTGGTTACCGGCCCAAAAGGTTTATGGGGCGCTGCCGTTTATTTACGGGACTGTTGTGACTTCTTTTTTGTCGTTGCTGATCGCGGTTCCTACAAGCATTAGCGTTGCGCTTTTTATCACCGACATGGCTCCGCCGAAAACTGGCAAAGTGGTCGGATTTTTTGTCGAAATGCTCGCCGCAATTCCAAGTGTTGTGTATGGCATGTGGGGCCTTTTTGTGCTCGTGCCCTTTTTGCGAATGTACGTGCAGCCGTTCTTAAATACGTATGCGACCTGGATTCCCATTCTCAACGGCCCTCCCTTTGGTCTCGGGATGATGACGGCAGCTATCGTGCTTTCCATTATGATCACGCCAACCATCACAGCGATCTGTCGCGAAGTGTTTGCAACGATTCCGCAGATTCAAAAAGATGCGGCTCGCGGGCTTGGAGCCAACCGCTGGGAAGTTTTAAGTTTGGCGGTGCTCAGCGGTTCGATGCCCGGAATTATCGGAGCTACTATTTTAGGACTTGGCCGCG
>JAYUQP010000076.1:0-9428 GCA_043757265.1 Bdellovibrionales bacterium
TTGAAATGAAAACTCCAGTAGAGTTTGAAAAGAGTTTTGAAATTTAACTAACGCGGGAAGACTCAAGAGTGCTCCGGTCGAAATTTCGGGGTAACCGCAAGGTTCATCATTTATTCTTAGCTCAAGTGGTCTCTTTTTTCGACAAAGCTAGAATAGCAGCTGCGTTGGACGCTATCCCAAAAAATTCAAAAGTCATCATTGATTGCTCGACATCTAAGTCTATTGCTTATGATGTGGCTGAATTGATACAAAACTATAAAAGCCTAGCAGCAACAAAGAATATAGAGGTTGAGACAATTAATTTTAGGTATCCACCCACGGCAAGTAATTAATTAAAAGGAGTATAGTTGTGAGAACCATAACAAAAGAAGCACAGGACAAAATCACGCCAGATCAAGCGCTAAGTTTGCTTAAAGAGGGCAACAAACGATTTATAAGCAACCTTAAGTTGAATCGTAATCTTTTGCAGCAGGTTAATGAAACGACTGATGGGCAACATCCCTTTGCAGTTATTCTGAGTTGTATAGACTCGCGCACATCCGTTGAACTGATTTTTGATCAGGGCTTGGGCGATGTATTCAGTATTAGAATCGCGGGCAATGTATTAAATGAAGACATTTTAGGGAGCATGGAATTTGGTTGTAAGGTTGCTAAAGCGAAAATCATATTAGTCCTAGGCCACACGAAGTGTGGTGCGATTAAAGGAGCCTGTGATCATGTAGAAATGGGAAATCTCACCGCTCTGCTGAGTAAAATACAGCCCGCTATTCATGATGAACAAACTGAAATAAACAATCGAACATCAAGCAATAGCCAATTTGTGGAAAAAGTAGCAGCGATCAATATAAAGAGAGTCGCACAGGCGATTATTGAGAGAAGTCCAATTTTAAAGGCGATGATTGAGGCTGGCGAATGCAAAATTTCCAGTGGGATACATGATATTTCAACTGGCGAAGTGACGTTTTATCCATAAATGATTTATGCTGTATGCGTATGTTTTTTAAATTGCATTCTAAAAAAATAAAACTATTTTTTTGTTCGGTATTTCTCATACTTTTTTCCCGGACATCCTTTGCATTTAGCGAAGATACGCAATTTTGGTCTCAGTATATTTTTATGGTTCCGGTTGCGAAAAAAACTAGTTACGGAATCTATTTGGAGTACCAAACAAGACACTCGTTTGATCAACAAAGAAATTACGCAACGTTGTTACGACCAGCACTTTTTTATAATTTGAACTCTGACGTCTCATTCTTCCTTGGCTACATGTCACTCAGGCAATCTAATTTTCGTGAGATTGAGGAGAGAATATGGCAACAGGTAACATCAGTTCATAAGTTCGAATTAGGAAATGTATCTCTGCGCTTCCGTCAAGAACAGAGGTGGCGAAAAAATCCCATCAATCAACTGAAAGGGAGAGATGAAATAGCCCACCGCTCTCGACTACTTGTCCGGTTGACGTTTTTAAATATTTTTAAAAATGTTTTGGATTTAAAACCGCTAATGATGAATGAATTGCTTTGGAATCTGAATCGAGTCGATGAGCCGAATTTTCAAACTATTGACGCAGGCTATGATCAAAATCGCTTCTTTTTAGGATTTACTAAAAAATTGAATGAAACCTGGATGGCAGACTTTGGTTACTTAAATATGAATGTGAATCGCCAAAGAAGTGCCGACCTGGTGGTACATGGAATGTTTTTTACCCTTTGGCACAAATTGTAATGGGGTTTATATAAAAACAATTCAACAAAAAATATCCAAGAATTATTCAATTCAAAATGCCTCTTTTTGGACTTCAGAAGCTGACCCTGTTTTTTTAGATGTTATGATCAAAAATGATCTAATTGTCGAAATGAAATCTAAGATTCAATTCGATGGCGAACGATTTAATGCAAAAAATATGATTTTAATGCTTTGTGGTATCGATGCGCAAACTCACTTGCGAGTTCCTGTTCAGGAACAAAATGAAACTGTTTAAGCAGGAGTGCTTGCTGCACTTGAAGACAGTTATTCGGCTGTTCTAAATATGCCAAACACAAATCCCACAACAAACTCAGTGGAAATTTAAAAAAAGCGAGAAAAAGAGTCCTTCATAATGAAAAGTAATATGGCGTTTCTGTCTTTTGGTCAGCAGCTCTTACCTCGCCAAAGCCAGAAAATCGCCTCGAGTCTGGAGCCCCAGCAACATTTGTCATACCTAGGATAGCAACATATATTAATAGCCGGCCTTTCATATCAATATCCCTTGTCTTAAAATCTTTCTTCGTTTTACATTTTTTTCCAGAGATTCTAGGTTGGCGAAAAGATTTGCATTATAAACATGCCACCAATTTTGAAAGCCGCAGTATCAGTATTTCACAGAAATTTGTGTGCGCTCAGGGTTAAGTGTTTTTAGCAGCGTTGTGTTTATCGTGGTCGATGTACGCCGACTAGGTTGCATCTTTCCTCGGTTTAAAACCACTTTACGATTTCAATAACAGGTATCTGTGCGACCGGGCCTTGATTTCAGATGCGACTTGATCAATTTGTGAACTCTCTTCGTTTTCTGTAATTTTCAGCATTCGTGACGATCTTGAAGACCTCATCGGTTTGACTCTGCAAGCGCCCTGCATCTGATGAAGTTGACCTCGCCAGATATGACTCCAAAACAAGTTTAACTATTTAGATTATTAATAAAGCGTATCAAGGACAGGACGGATGGTTTTCGCAGTGGGCGAGTTGTAACCACTGTAACATCGATGATGCTAAAAATAGCTAAGCTGTCTGCGCTGCCGTCGATTTTAATACCGAGTCGTTACTGAAAGATTTTATGTGTATCTTTAAGCGGCGTTCGATGACGGTTCAGAATATTTTATATCTTAACTTATTTGTTTCTCTAATCATTATCACTTTGATACTCCGTCGTTGTTACCTAGGCACCACTTCTCTTGCGAATGGATAAATTTCGGCTACACTTAATGTGAAGGTTTCGTTTGCTTCGCAATATAAAAGGGCACCCAGTGGCCAAAAGAAGCGAACTAGACCTAGACAGTTTTCGCTTGAAAATATGTTACGGTCCAATATGCTTTTATTTTCACTCGGCTCTAAACTCGAAGGGAGATTCTGATGAATCACACGGTACGTTTAATTTCGATTTTAACTCTGGCTCTGACAGGTCTGGTTGGTTGCTCAAGTAGCAGCGACGGGACGGCGTCAACAACGCTTGTCTCCGGTACGGTGGGACCAGGATCACTGGCTTTCTCTAAGGTTGGTATGTTGGCTGCCAACTCGGTGGAAGCGGTTTGCTTAACCGATACGGGATTGGTTATCACGGGCAACGTCGACAGTGCTAGCGGAAGCTGGACGTGTGCAGTTCCCAACGACAGTTCGTTTACAATTTTCTTTAGACGCGACGTTGATGGCAATGGGATTTTTGAGACGTTTGAAGGTCAAATTGATGTGGTGGCCGGAGGGCATGTTGATTTCCTAGGTGCCAACGGTATTACGATTCTTATCGGAGAGGTTAGCTTTCCCGCTGATCCACTCAATAACTATATAGACGTTGCTGACACGCTCCTCGATGTCGATTCAGATGATGATGGGACTGATGATTCGTCCGATCTTGATGACGACAATGATGGCATCAGTGATATCGCCGAATCCGACAAATTTTTTAGTGATAATGATGCATCTCCGGATTACATGGATAGCGACGACGACAATGATGGCACCGCCGACGCGACTGATATCGACGACGATGGTGACGGGATATCCGATGAAGATGAGCTAGATTCAGATGGTGATGGCCTTCAAAATACGGACGATGCTGATGACGATAATGATGGCACAGCTGACACGACTGATGCTGATGATGACGGCGATGGCCTTAGTGACCAGAACGAAACAGACGTTGACGAAGACGGTGTACCAGATTCTAACGACGTCGACGATGATGGTGATGGTCAGCTAGACACAGTTGATACCGATGATGACGGTGACGGTACTCTTGATTCTGCCGAAGTCGATTCAGACACTGACGGCATCAGCGATAAACACGACTCAGACGATGACAATGATGGCAATATGGATTCCACCGATACCGATGATGACGGTGACGGACTTCTTGACGTTGCCGATGGTGATGCTGATGGAGATGGCGTTCCGAATCATGATGACGATGATGACGACAATGACGGCCTCGACGATGAAGATGATAGCGACGATGATGGCGACGGATCCAGCGACTTAACCGATACCGATGCTGATAACGATGGATCTGACAACACTGCTGATACTGACGACGACAATGACGGTATTGCAGATGTTGATGATAGTGATGACGACGGCGACGGAATTCCAGATAGCCTAGATGTCTAAAGTAAGTTGGAACAAGCTGTAACCGGATTTGAACCTAAAAAAACTCGGTCAATTGACTGAGTTTTTTTTTGCCTTCCCGGTATCTCTGGCACATCTACAGTAAAAAACTCACCCTTTTCACGCTCGCGACCGTACTGGTGGATAGTTTTGAATATTCCATTATGTTGACTAAATCAGTAGCGCTTCGCTTTAAAAGTAGAAACCGCGGGCGACGACGTCGAAACGTTCGTCTTTGAAATTATAGCCCACGTGAAGGTGCATTGCCGATAGGCTGACCATTGGAACATTCTGAATATATCCCGCATTGAGCGAAAACACCCCACCTCCACCAATGTCGTAAAATGTGTACAGGGAGCCAAAAAACTTCGCTTCTTTTTCCAACTGGTTTAGAATCACGCCGCCTTCGCTGGCGACGCCAAAACTTGGAATGAAGAATCTCTTTGTCGCCCCAACAGTGAGCCCTGGATCAAAACTTGTGTCGAGAACCTGTACGTTAGAATATCCTCCGAAGGGATTTTTTTGATACCTAATACTTTTATTGGTAACTCCAAATATGGATCCATCCACGTTTAAGTCTCGCGTTACCGATTCGTAGAAGCTTCGACGCAATTTCAAGTTGTAAAATGAGCCAGCATCGCTGGTGGCAACGTAGGATCCGCCCCATCCGAACTTGCCCTGCTGCCGATAGACACCGAGACCAAAACCAGTACCCGCAACGCCCCCTGCGGTGATCTGCGGGAAAATAAAAGGTGGCCCTTTTATCTCGCTTCCTCCCGGTTTCAGAAAAAAGTTGGGATAAAACATTGCGGTGCTTGGCAGCGACTGTGGAAGCTCCAGATCTTTGCTTTGGCCATTTACAAATGCCGTTGCTCGATCGCGAAATTCCCGAAATTCTTGCAGCGTTATTGGGGATCGCGACAAAATGTTTGCATCTTTATTTTGATAGTAAATAGCCGGGTTATGGCTGCTCGAATGCAATAAAAAATCCTGCGCGCTTGTTTTTGCTTTTTCGCTTTGCCCCAAACCTAAGTAGGCACGAGCTTTTAGATATCCTTGCGCGGTAAATTTACCGATAGTGGAACATGCATCCTGCGCCTGATCCAAAGACTGTAGCGCCCCTTGGAAATTCGCTGCCTGTAAACTTTTTAAGGCCTCAACCTGCAACTCGTTCGAGCGATAAATACGATTATAGCTACAGTCTGTGGTCTGGATATTTTTTATCAGATTTGCATCAGTTTTTAGTTCTCGAACCGTTTTTTCGGCAACCTCTCGATCGGTAATAACGTAGCCTGATTTATCTCTAAGCACCGCTTCGGGGACCTGTTCGCCTTCAATCCTGTAGAGCCCGTCGGAACCTTCTTCAACTTTCGAATTTTCGATGAGGGTGGAGCAACCTGTAAGCAGGGCGCAAATCGCGTAGAAGATAATTTGTTTTTGCATTAGAGGCTCCGTAAGCTCAAAATTTTTAGTTTTGCGAGCGTTGTTAACGATATTAAGTACGAAGTTTTTCGGTGTTTTGCTAAGTGAAACTGACATTGCGCAATGATTACATGGCTTCATTGCTGGGTTGATCCTGAAATACGAGTCAAAGGTGACGGGTTGAAATTATTCTAAACCGATGAGATTTCCCAATGACGCTAGCAGGGGGGGCAATGAAAGCTATTATCAAATCTGTAAAATCAAGTGATTCGCTGGCGCTCACAGTCGAACACATAGCGAAGTAAAAAAAACGATAGTACAGAAGAGTGTATATCTCTTAGACAACTCTGCGCCAAAGCGAATATGCTTTCGTCGGCATCTTAGGATGACTGTCAGCGCGGTTAAAACTCAGCGACTCCAAACAACGTCCGATCAGATTCAATGCAACCGAAGTTGGACGCTTTCAAAGCCTCAAATTCTGATAAGTACGCGAATCATGTCCAAGATGATCTGCAAAAATACATCGAAGCACGAAAAGGCATGCTCGAAACGGTCATTTTGCGCCATTTTAATTTTGCAGAGTGTATAAAAATCCAGAAGCGCCACATTATCAAAGATTTGTTTATCAATTCGTTCAATGCCGTATGGATTCTCCCTTCCGTTACAATCAGGAGGGTGCTGGAAGTTTTTGAAAAACTCGGATCGGACCACGCCAGAATGTTAATTTCGATGATGCCGCAGACAATGAAAACCGGCTTCCAGCGAGAAATTGAAGACCGACTTTTAAGGGAACTATTTGGTATTTTCCCAGATTCGCTTCAAAGATTTAAGATTATATCTAAAACGACGAATACCAAATTATCAAATGACTTGGTTCGATCAGATGTGGAAAAAGAGTCTAACTTGGCTGAAAAGAATATACGCAGCGAGGTGAAAGAATACTGCTCCAAACAAAATGGAATAATGGATTTATCTGCATCAGGCGGCACGTTGTTTATAGCCTATTTTTTTGCGGGTGATTACACGCAAGATATTTTAGGCATAGGGCGAAAAGCCGCGGCGATGTGGTCGAAAAAAGAAGCCGCCTCAGATTTTTTATTCGGTCCATTGCTTGGTGAGGCTTTTTACAGTTTATTGCCACCTCAACCGAGCACGGGAAAAATAGTAATTGCGACGGTTTTGGTTTTCTTCTTAACATCGGTATTCAGCACCGGTGTCGGAGTTTTTGGCTACTCTTTACAAGTAAAACTTGGATGGAGAAAAAATCAACTTCACAAACTCATCTCATCAGTGGAAGACAGGCTTTTCCACCAGTTTACAATTTCTTCCCGAGCAAAGCAAAAAAGTTTTTCTCAGTCGAAAGGGAATAGAAAACTTTAAAGAACACTACTTTCACAAGGGGTAGGTTTTTGCTCGGAAAAATTCAATTGCTGTTTTGTACAGTTCAACGTCATAAAAATTGCGTTCAGATTTTTTGCACCCATTCCTTGAGGAACGAGTTTCGGTTGGAACTTGATCAGACTAAATTCCTTGAACTCAGTGAGATGCTCGAGCTCATAAAAAGTTCTCAAATTGAGTCAAAATATTTCGAACCTTTCAAGACTTTGATGGAGATTACCGATACTTTCAAGTCGAAACAAAAATTGTTTATGACCTCTATCAATGCAGTCACTGCTGCTGAGATCAGCGCAAGTCAAATGAATATGGCTTCTGGATTTCGAGATCTTATCATTGGAGGAGCGAACTTTATCCACTTCGGTCATCATGGCTTGTTCGACAACAAATACCTACTGAGTAGGCAACCACTACACAGCCAGCAGCAATTTCCGCACTTCAATAGTACGGTATGACTGCGCAAAGAAGCCTTAAAAAAGGCTTTGTGCATAAGTCATACATTACCCGAACTTCATCATCTTGCCTCGCTAAACTTCGAATTTGAAATTGAATTAACTCCAATCCTTCATCCGTTTATAAAAGCTCTTCCAACCCACTTTTCGACCTTGCTCAGGTTCCAAGTTACGCCGTGGGGTGCCAGCTCCAACAAAAGCTCCAGAAAAAGCTCCGACTATCAAGGTGAAGACTGGAATGAAAAATGGAATGAAAGCCAACCTTTCGGGAACATTATAAATGCTACTGAGGTAAACGGCTAATGCGAGTCCCACAAAAAAACCGATCACCGAACTTATAAGGGAAAAACGGAGTGCCATAGTTTTGGTTTCTCCATCGACCCAAATATCTGCGTGTGGTTCATTAGTCTTTCCTGCAAACGTACTTGCGGCCTTTTTCTGTATCGAAATATTGTTCATATCGTTCATAAGTTTTCCTTTCAATTCTGCTGTCAAAAATCAACATACACCCAAGCTTGTAAAAAACAATATGGTGTAGAGCTAATGTTTGCCGAAGCAAACCTGCACGCAGATCACGACGGTCAAGTGATAAAAACTTCTAATTGCATCAGGCAATTACTAAATTTAGCAATGGTTTTAGAGCTCTGTTAACACCAAGAAAACAATCGCTTCGTTAATGCGAAGTTCCAGTTTTTAAATGTAACCGATAAAGCTGAATGTTGACGTTGACCAATTTTAGAGAATTGACCAGATAATTAAAATAAAATCTCGAAGTGATATTCTCATCGAGATCAATCCAAAGATAAAATTTCTGTCCTGTCGATGCCGATGAATCATTTCAGCATGTCAAAAAGAGACGTCTCATCTTTATTCACAGTTTGCTTCTTCTCGATTGCAGAGTGGGACGCGAAATTTAATTCCATTTAAATTTTGAAATGCCTGTTTTTCTCTGACGGTTCTGCCGAATAGTAAGGTGCTAGGGGGAAGCATGGCTTTGATCCGTTTATTTTCTTTTGGTCACATTGGCAAACAGACAGCTATTTTTTTGGCTCTCATTATTTCATTTGTGCCAGCTACTTGGGCTCAGGTGTGGTCGGTGGGTTACTATCCTGGATGGGAGCAGTCGCGTATGCCCGCAAGCGAAGTGGACTTTTCCACCCTCACACATATTATGCATTTTTCCCTGCTCCCACGAATTGACGCCACACTCGATTCGTCATTGCATGTAGTGACCCTAGCAAATTCGAGTGATGTTGTATCGCAAGCTCATGCCGCGGGAAGAAAAGTTTTGATCTCCGTAGGTGGCGCAGAAACCTCCGCCGGCTTTCGAGGTGCAACGACCAGTACGAATCTTCCGCGTTTTATAAGCAACCTTGTTTCTTTTATGAGCTCACGTGGCTACGACGGAATTGATATCGACTGGGAGCCTCTGCAATCTACTGATGCAAGTCAGTTTGGAAACTTGGTTAGAGGTCTTCGCACAGAACTTGATAAAATCACACCGCGTCCACTACTAACAGTGGCTGTGGCCCATGGACAGCACGGCGTTGTCGCACCGCTCGCTGTGTATTTCGATCAAATTAATATTATGACTTACGATCAAGTCTTCACATGGACAGGTGTATCGGGACACCACACGGCCCTTTACGATGGCGGCGTTCTTGATCAGTGGGGCGGGTATTTGCCTTCTGCCGATGGGGCAGTTGACCCTCTTTCTTCTTTTTGTGGGTCAATCAGGTTGGTTATAGATCCACTTGAGAGCGTATTTGGAGTTCAAATAGCCACATCTTTGCAGGATCTTCA
>JAYUQP010000077.1:0-9347 GCA_043757265.1 Bdellovibrionales bacterium
TACACCTCGCGCACGGCGATCGAAATCCTCGACAAAAAAATCCCACCCGCGCTGCGCGCAAAAATCGAACTCTTCCCCCGCCCCTTCTAAAGGTACGGACACACTTTTGCGACTCTACGTATCAATGCTAAATCCGGTGCCAGGTCCTGATTAATCCGGTGTCACCTTTTGCGGCACTTGCTTTGCAAAAGGTGACACCGGATTAAATGGGACCTGGCACCGGATTTAAGGGTTCATTAAGAATTGATAAGTTGAGTCGCAAAAGTGTGTCCGTACCTTTAAGGAATGAGCAAGACGGCTAGCAGCCATAGTACAAAGGTAAAACACTGCGAGGTCCACTCGACGGACCATTCAATAGGGCCTAGCATTAGAAACTGTAAAACCAACCAGAGCAGCGCTAAGAGCGCCGCTGAAAATTCGTAGTAATAGGATTTGAAACCGCCGCCGATTTTTAAGTCGCGATGATTTAAAAATAGCGTTCCCATTGCACCCGCTGTCACCACGCCTAACCCGATGGGATCGCCGGTAATATCCCACAGCAAATTTATCACTTTAAGGGTCAGTAAGCATAATGGTGTTATCAAAATCATAATGAAGAACCGATTGGAGCCCAGCTTTTTTTCTGCGGCCTGTGCAAATAAAATAAAAAATATTGAGCTTATGAAGAAGTGAGGCCAGCTGTAGCTTGAGAAAAAGTGCCAAGCGAATTTGACCAACAGATAAAAAGGAAGATCACTCAGAATCGAAAAATCATATGCCTTTATATTGAACGAAAAGACAACGGCATTTATTAAAGTTCCCACAAAATTCAACGCCAAAAGTATCCACGTGACATTGGATGTGTTCGGTTTTGAAAGCATTGAGATGCTTGGGATTTTTGCAGTATAGAGCTTATCATACAAATTTCCCCCGTACATGTCTCCCAAGTGTTTCATCTTTTTATCGGACTCGACGTCTCTTTGAATTTTTCCAAGCTCCGTCTGCACGCCGCTCACATCGTCGCCGATCTCTTGATTCAGTTTTAGAAGATCAACAAGCTCAATCAGTTGTGCCGCCTTCAACCATTGGCCTGGCACTTCGTGCAACGCTGTAAATGAACTTTTTTAAATGCACCTTGCACTTGCTGAACAAGAGTTTGCTGGCAGCGTGGACACTCAGAAATCTGATAACGCCCTAATAGATCTTGAATACCTTCATCGGCCGTAAGGTGGCTTAAATCGTATTTTTTTATGGAATTCTGAAATATCGTAAGTTCTCTCTTATCAAACCAAATTCCTCCGCACTGCCCGCACTTATCTACAACTGCCGATTCACACAAGTAAGGCGTCATTGCACACTGGCAGTCAGGGCATACAACTTTTTCGTGTCGGCGAATCGACAATAGACTTGGAAACAATTTGTTCATTAATTCAAAGCCAAGGGCACATGGTCTCCTCGGCTCTCCATAAAATTTACGTCTGCATCACGTCGCGGGTGGGATGATTCCGCACCAGGGCTGCGAATAACAATCCTGCAAGAAAGATTAAACCAGCAAACAGCATGAAAAATCCTCCGGTGCCTTCGTCGAAGATTTTTACTTTTACAATGATTGCGGTCAGCAGGTTTCCTAAAAATACAGTTAGGAGCCAAAAACTCATAATCACAGATTTCATGCTTTTTGGAGCTTGGGTGTAAGCGAATTCAAGTCCGGTGATGGAAATCATTACCTCGGCGGCAGTCATTAAAACGTAGGGAATAGTCTGCCAATAAATGTGCATGGGAATGCCTTGGTCCATTTGAAATTGAATCAAACCCACCGTTGCAAAGCCAATGGCCGCCATCATAAAGCCCCAGCCCATCTTACGTAGAGGAGTGAGTGGGTAAAATTTATTTATCAAAGGATAAATCCCATATGTGAAGATCGGGATCATCACCATTACAAACACGGGATTGAGAGCCGAAAACTGCGAAGATAAAATTTCACCTTCGAAAAGTGTCCAACCAAAAAAATCAATCTTCGTCTGACGAACCATTTTTTCTGCTTGTAAAACCCAGGTGGAGGCATGCTGGTCGAATAGAGCCCAAAACACGGTAACCGTTGCAAAAACTTTTGCAATGCTCAAAGCAATTTTGAACTCTTCCACACGCTTCGCGGAATGATTTTTTTGCACATACTTCCAAAAGGCTCCAAGACCTAAAAGAATAATGAGAACACCTGTGAGGAGCACTGCTACAAATCCTGCGGTCAATCCTGAATAAAAAAGAAAGCCCACAACGATCAGAGCGTAAACACCAAGGCCTGCGTTTTGCACAGCTTGTGATTTTGTACCTAATTTTAAGTTGCTGTAAATCCCTTTGGTAAGGATCGACCAAAAGCTATCTGGATCTGGTCCCGACGGCGGCACCCGCACGTAATGACGAGTTCCAAACCAGAAAACAAGAGTCGCGATAAGCATCAATATTCCTGGAATGCCGAATGCGACTGTTGGACCGTACCACTTCAACGTCAACGGCGTAAGTATTGTTGAAAAGAAAGAACCAAAGTTTATCATCCAGTAAAACAAACTGTAAACTTTGGAGAGCATCTCTTTTTGATTTGGTGCAAACTGATCACCCACAAAGGCTGAAACACAGGGCTTAATCCCGCCGGCACCAAGAGCAATTAATCCCAATCCTGCATACAAGCCGTATTCGTATTTTTCAAAGATAGCCAAAGTGGCGTGGCCCGCGCAATAAAACAAAGATAGATACAAAATGGTTTTGTAACGGCCCCAAAAACGATCGGCAATGTAGGCTCCTGCAAGTGGGAGCAAGTAACAAACACCCATAAATAAGTGCATCACTTCGGTGGCGTGAATCCGCTCCATGAGGAGGAACTGAGTCATAAACACAATGAGAATAGAGCGCATGCCATAGTAGCTGTAGCGTTCGCATCCTTCATTTCCAACGATGTACTTAATTTGTGGCGGATATCCCGCAGCTTTGCTCTTTGCCATGATTACACTCCCCTTTTTTTGTCAGGATTGAGTGGGTATCACACCGCATCCCCAAAAGGTACGCCGTTCCTTTTAAGGTACGCCGTTCCTTTTGGTTAAAATTCGCGTCACGACTCCTAAAATAGCTATGAAATGACGCAAAACTTAACCAAAAGGTACGGCGTACCTTAAATCGTACGGCGTACCTATTAACGGGTACGGCACGGGAACACCGGCGCCGTTGGCGCTCGTTCACGAGCGAAGCTCGTTTCGGTCCCCGTACCTAAAAGCGTTAGCCATTATGGATCTCACAGAATTCCGAGTTTGATATCTGATATCTAGATATCGCAATATCCAATATTTGTGAGCTCGCTGCGCGACTTATAGCTGAGGGGGGATTGGTGGTTGGTAGCCGTCGATGCGAATGGATCTTTGTGGGAGGACAATTTTGTGTTTTATGAAAGCCACTCGGACCTGCTCGCCAAATGTTGATTGAAGATGCAGCATTAGGCGGCTCTCTCCCCAAACGCCGAATTTTACATCCATAAAATATTCGCCCATTTTTTCAACAATGAACAATGGTTCTGGCTCTTCCAAACAGTATTGGTTGTTCTCAACAATTTCCAATAAAATTTTGCGAACTTTTTCGAGATCCTCTGTGTATGCTAAAGAAAATGTCATGTCATGTCGGCGAATGGGAAAATGACTGTAATTGATCACTTGCGCCTTCATTACAACTTCGTTTGGTACACGGATCAGCAGGTTGTCCACTGTCTTAATTCGCATTGAAAGAAGATCGATGGATAAAACTTCGCCCTTGGCGCCAGTCACTTCGATAATGTCACCAACAACGAACGGCTTTTCGAAAATCATAAACAAACCGCTGATTAAATTGGACACTGAAGTTTGCGCGGCGAAACCCACGGCCAAACTCAAAACCCCTGCCGCGCCTAATATCACTTTTAGATTTACGCCAAAAATTCGAAGTGCGATCAAAGCCGTAACAATAAAAAAGAAGTACTTGATCATCTTTTGCACAACAAAAATGCGCTGAAGATCCTTACCGTCGCGATAAAATAATAAAACCAAGATTGAAACTAATTTGTGAAGAAGATAGCCAGCGAGCAAAACAAATATCGCCTGCGACATCTGACGTGCAAATTCGTTTTCTAAAAGAGTAGAGAAAAAGTGAGATTCAATCATGCTGACCAAAAAAATAGGCTATGGGGTTGAGTATTGATGGATCAGGGTTCTGCCTCGGCCCTGCAATAAAAAAATGATCTTCCTGATCTTTTGTTATTACATCCACCGTTTTTATAGATCCCGACGAGTCGCGAATATAGTGCACAACATTGGTCACGAACAGTCCGTCATCGGTTTGATAAAGCGAAAGATGCGGAGCCGGAACTTTCAAGCGCTCCACGTGAAGAGAGTCCTCGCCGCGGTTTTCGATAATCAATTGCGAAGTGGCGCGATACGGCCGGTGCACCAATTCTTTTTTATCGAGCACAGCTTTGATGCGCGTGGAATAGCAAACTGTTCCGATAATTGTAGTCTCGCCGAACCATGTTCGAGGACTGAGCAAAACTGGAATCTCGCGAACGAGTGCGTAAGGTTGTTCGATTTCAATCCGCAAAAAAAGCGGAATACTCATAAAAATCTTAACAGTCTCGCCAGGCAAAACCATAAGCGGCTTGGTGGGCTTTGCCACAAAGGGAAGATCTCCCAGCACGGGAGTTAACTTAACAAAGCTATTACAGGGGCGCGAGTAGGTGTAACGAATTTGCGAGCTTAGAATTTCGGGAACACTTCCATTAAATGGAAGGTCAAGCTTGAAGGAGTTATCCATGTAATCGTTAGTCGAGTACCAACTTACACGCCATTCCTGGAAAAAATGCCCGATGTATAGATCTAACGGACCTAAACGCAAATAGAGAATCTGCCCTTCGTCCAAGTGTAGCGGACTGCGAAAAACTTTGAGCTCCTGACTATCGAGCATCTAAGTAAGACCTTCTCTCTTTACTATAAACCCAGTCTGTCAATTTGTAGGATGTCTGTTCTTTTTGGATCGTCTGCTCTACATAGCCTACAAAATGCAAAGGCATGTTTTGTTTTTCAAAATGCGCTGCCACAGAATCTAAATCATTTCTAGGAATTAACAAGCAATGACTTGGCCGTACAAGATGTGGCTCCCATAACAAGTACTGCGATTCTGGAAACGCATCTCCGCGTCCCGACCAGTACCTAAAACCGCGCTGCCAGTTGCGATCAAGTAAAACATCCATGGGTTGTTCGCGCAAAATTTCGTTAACGCCATTCCAACGAGGAAGTTGACTGAGGTTGACACAAATTTTCCAACCTTCGGGCCCCACACTTCGTACAAGATCGTTAATAAATCCCACTTCGGTGAGCGATAGCACCGACGCCGACGGTGAAACTTCTTCAAGTCGTTGTTTAAATACAGCTTGCGATTCATTCAGGACGGGCCAGATGTCACTCAGCCACTCACCCTGCCAGATGCTTTTTCCTTGTTGCGAAAGTAAAGCATAGAGACCGAGCGGGCGCGTGAGTGCCAAGTAGGCCATAGGCTCAGGAACTGTTTTTTGCACGAGCGGTCCTTTTGCTCCGAGCGAAAACTGAACCGTGTTCATGGCTTGGCTGCACAAATGAATCTTCATTTGTAAGTTGATTTGTGAGTTCATTTGTAAATTTAACTGACACGCACGATACGCCCCACCGATGATTTGACTTAAAATCTCTACATCTTTGATGGTGCTCGGTGCACTCACATAAAGTCGTAAGTACTCGGGCGTTCCGCCTTGAATGGCGGTGCGATCCATCAAATCCAGGGTCGCATGAAAACTAGAAAGATAGTGATCGTTAAACACATCTTTGTATTCGCACTCAAACCATCCAGCAATTGAGTAGGATTTGTTAGTGGTTTCGGAAAAAAGCGAATTCATTTCGGACTCTTCTAAATCCAAACGCAAACGTTTTTTTAATTTATCCACAAACGAGTTCTCTTCGATAGCGGGATAAATCTGAGCGTGCTTTTGTTCTTTGACCGCGCGCAATTGTTCAAGCTGCTTTTTCAATTGGTTTTGGTGCTCGTTGTACAGCCGCTCGCTTTGCGAAACAAACCCCCACTGGGATTGCAACGCCTTGCCATCAAAAAATAAAACATCTTTCTTTTTGATCTTGTGAAATTCTTTTTTCGAATTTATTTCAAGGTGATTCACCACGTGCTCTACGGCCTGAGCATGGTCTTCCACTGTCATGGAATTTGGCTTAAGCCCAATCACTTCGCCACTTGCAAGAATGGCCGGGTGGTTTTTCAATACGTAGTGAGGCAAACAGTCCAAACACCCGTCGCTGGTTACCGGAAGCGAGGACGTCTGCACCCACTCTGGCAGCTGCAGAGGCGTGGTTAAAAACACGATGTCGGCCGCAAATGTTTGTTTGGGCTCGTAAGTGTTCACAAGTTTCGAATCGATGATGTTTTCGACAAAAAACTGAGTACGCAAAAGCACATCTTTGCTTTTCAGTTCCTTCTCCACAGTCCGACGAATGGTATTTTGATACGTGGGCAAAATGGAATCTTGTTTTTCAAATATTTCCCAATGCAATTGTGTGCAGTGTTTTTTTATCCGCTCGGGTAAATAGCGGCTCAGCGCAACGGCGCGCTCGCCGCCGCCAACAACGGCCACACGAAATTGGCCGGGTCGCATTTTTGCTAAACCCAGCTCCAGTTCTTTGAGCTTATTAAAAAAAGTAAATCCATCGCGAACGTAAAAACCGTTTTCCAGGATTTTCTTTGGATGATGCGGGCGTAGGTCGCCAATATCTTCGATAGAAAGAAAATCGTATTGCAGACTCGCGCGATCGGTGAATTTTAGAAGCTTTTTTTCGGTATCCACCTCTTCGACGGTGGATTGAATAAAAGTGACCCCGGCAAGGGTGCTGATTTTACGCAAATCGATCATTGCCTCAGAAAGTGGCAGCCGACCGGTAAGTACCTCTTCAAACGCAGGGTTGTAAAAAACCTGTGGTTTTGGATTAACTAATACAATTTCCACGTCGGTGTTGGAAATTTTCGCTTTGTGTCGAATGTAATGGATGTGACCTAAACCGCCACCTAGAAGAACAACTCGCACTCAATCACCTCCATGAGATTGAATAAAGAATGTCTAATCAGTGTGAGTGGAACCATGGGGCGAGTCAATGCCCAACTTGTGAGAAGTAATTTTACTGATCCCTCGGAAATTCAAATAATTTTTCTTATGAATCTTTTAGTCCTAAAACTGATTTCAACACGGGAGAATCTATGAAGACTTTTTTAATTGTTCTTGTCTTAGTTTGTAGTCAAATTACCTTAGCAAACTCACAGGATGCTTCAATGAATTCGTTTGATTTAAATCCTGAGCGCTTCGAAAACATCGTGAATGCTGCCAATGTCACGATCGACGAAACG
This sequence comes from Bdellovibrionales bacterium, assembly GCA_043757265.1. Lineage (GTDB taxonomy): Bacteria > Bdellovibrionota > Bdellovibrionia > Bdellovibrionales > JAGQZY01 > JANPLN01. The sequence goes on from JAYUQP010000077.1 coordinate 7,426, forward strand.
AACGAAATAGTTAAATTGGTAGTTCGCTTCGACGGAGCGCAACGCCCTCTTATCGCAGAAGAGACAATCGTATTACCACTTGTAGAAAAATACGTTGGAGATTGTGGAACTACTGTTTACGTGGCGCAAAAGCCTTCGCGCGCTCTAGGCGCCCCATCTGAAACAATGATTGTAACTGATTATAGCACCATTGTTTGCCGCATGCTCATACCAGCCGACCAAATGACAAAAGTTCAGTTGGGCGATGTGTTGAGAGGCGAAAGCGAAGAACTGTTAAACGAATCGGTTTTTGCTGGAACCGCGCTTAGATAAGCATCGCTCAAAACAAAAAACTCATTCGACACATCAAAGACTTCGTTAGAGGTCTTTTTTTTGCAAAAAACGCTATTTAATTTCCGGCAGCAGCTCCTGCGGGCTGCGAAAGACCCGGTTGTTCTGACACAAAAGTACGCGGATCTAAGTCACATGCTTTTAACTGCACGTGTTGTATCCAGTTGTTCATCTGACAGCGATCGAGTTGCTCAGCACTCCGCGCCATCGGACCTTCGCAGACGGATTCGACTGTGCTCTTTACCTCTTCGTTTACGCGCACGACTTGGCAACTATGTCGCTTTTCGACAATTAAGGCTTCAATGGATTTAAGAAGCAAGTTTGTGTCCGCATTCTGCGAGACCGTGACCGGAGCAAGGATAAAGCATCCACGACTTTTAGGAAGTTTATCTAGAAAATGATTCCAATATTGTTTAGAGAATTTAAGAAGAGTGCCCGAAAGCTGAACGATGATTGTATTTGGCCGCACCTGCGCAATTGTGCGGTCCAATTCGCCTGCCGATTTAGTATCCAGCTTTGTGTATCGCTGGACCGAAACCAAATTTTCACGGCCTCGAGATGATCCCTGCCTTTTTTCTTCGGGGCAGCTTTTGGCCCAATCTCTAAAAAAGGGAACCATCTGCTCTTCGATTTGCTGATACGGGAATTCGGAGGAATTAAAATAAACCAGTCGTTGTCCTTCGACGAGGGGAATGTAAGGTTTGACGTATTCAACAGAACCATATGGAACACATTTAAAACCGGGGGGTATACACTGCTTGTGACAAGGATTTTTTTCGCAATCGATAGCGAAAGTAAAAGAAATGAATAAACTATTTAGTAATAATATCATCATCAATAAACACCAAAAGACCCCTTGCGGAGCCTTTGATTAAGTTTTTATGACCTCGGTTAAATAATTATCTGCAATAGCGGTTGTAATCGTATGACTGGTCTGTGCAATCCACAACTTCACCTGGATAGGCGTAACCTTCTGGATCTTCACACTCAACTGCTAGTGCATTTGAGTCTCTGCAATCCACGCGGTACCCTTTACCAGCATCGCAATCTGTGTAGTACACATACCCTGTGCAACGTCCACCAGTGTAATCACCATCGTCGTCGTTACAGTTGTCGTAATCCACTCGTTCGTTGTTTTCGTTGTAACAAACGCCATTTTCGAGGTGATACTTTTGTTCTTGTGGAGGAGGAGGAGCTGCTCCGCCGCCATCTTTTTTCTTACTACAAGCTGAAACTGTGATGGCCAGTAGAACTAATCCCACCCAAAATTTTAAACTCTTCATAAAATCCCCATTGTCTGGCCCGAAGGCGTTTTCCGATAGCTCACGCCACCGGGGTTAAGTTATTTACAACTATCACTAGTCCAAGAATCGTTCCTATGTTTGGCACAGCTTAGGTTATTGAAAATAATGATTCTTTTAGAAGGTAGAATTTTGGCCCTTACCGGCTGAACGGAAAAGCGCTCAACAGCTGTCTAAAAAATAAACACATTTTACCCTCTTTCTTCTTTTTGTGGGTCAATCAGGTTGGTTATAGATCCACTTGAGAGCGTATTTGGAGTTCAAATAGCCACATCTTTGCAGGATCTTCAG
>JAYUQP010000078.1:0-9333 GCA_043757265.1 Bdellovibrionales bacterium
GTCGGATTTCCTCCAAAGTGTACCACCCAATTTCCTTGATAGTGTACCAGTCGATTTCCACGAATGTGTACCACCCGATTTCCGGGCATAGTGTACCACTCAAATTGTGGATAAGTTGGGCTAGCCACTTCGGATCGGGCAGTTGTGGATAACTTTTTGGTTTTGCAGCTGCCGGCATAACATGCGCCGACGCCGCTACTGTCGGCTGAATCCTCGCAAATCCCACCGCCGCCGGCGACTTCCGTGTATTCATAGCCCGGCCACGATGATACATAAATTTGCCGTAGTCTAAGTTGTGCTCTCGACAATATGCCACGATCGTTCCAGAATACTTTTTGACGAGCTCGATGTGTTCGAGAAAATTCATTGAATCAGTCGAGCCTTGTGGCAAATCCATACCGCCTCCGTTTGAAATCTTCGGCGGATTTTATTTTAAATTTTCTTAGCTGAAAAGAATGGGGCCGATAGGTCGCTTACAGTCGTTTCAATAAAGGTGGCTGATGAACTGACCATGAATGAGGCAAAAACTGTGATTGTAGAAAGTCAGGGAAGTTGGAATCTCAAAAGTATAACTGATGGCTCGGAGATTCTTCTAACCACAAATATGACCCCGGAGCAGCGTAAAAAATTTATGAATGACTATGGTCGCACTAAAGTCGCAATCATACGCAAAGCTGACGTAAATCAAAGCTATGAGAGTGAGTTTGCGCCTAATTTTGAGTTGAGCTTAAATGACTCAGAGTTTGAAAAAGTCGTTAAAGGTTCCCGTCGAATTGAGCTGATTTACACAACCGGAGTGTTGGGTGTTCCAAGGATATTAAACCATCGGATTTTTACAGAATGATAACTGCCTGCCTTCTGAGCCTGTCGAACAAAAGGCCGGCTTTTCAGACGACCTCAATTAAACAATTAATGTCTATAACATTGGCGCCCGTGATTCCGAGCGCCATTTTTCTTCGAATCAAGGGTTTTTATTCAGCGTAAGTAATTTATTTTTTAATAACCTTAACGAGGCCGCTGCCATTCCACCCAAGGCCTCCTCGTCCGAGGACATCTGATGAATTTGGCCAGCTTTCGTAGGGTTCAGAACTATATACGGAATCTCCACTGATAACTTTCCATACCTCGCTATAGTTATTTCCGCTTCCCAAGAAGCCAACAAATTCAAATTCTTTTCCAAACTCATTCATCGATCCGTTCGGGGAATACTGACAAAAGCTACTTCTGTTGTCAGGTTGTTCAATTCGAATCTGGGTGCCCGGGCAAACTCCTCGAACGCATTTTTTTTGAACGAGATACATTCCTAAGTCTTGAGTGTTAATTTCGATATTTTTGAATGAAATTCCATCGGTCTTCTGAAATTTAACTTTTTCAGGATTAACTTCCTCAATCCAATAATTTCCCGGATCAGTAATTCCGTAAATCTTATCAAGCCGGTCCATAGAACCGGCCATGACAACCATAGAGGCTGCAGCATCTCCCCCTTCGCAATATTTCTTGCCAAGAACCTCAAAACAACGTCCTGAAACTTTCACGAGAGGTAACCTGTTAAGTTGATCGCTGAACATCGGATGACTGCTGAGATCATATCTAGCACCTTTGTACTCCATTCGAAGAAACGAATAAAATGGGAGATAGGGAACCGACCATAGTCTGAGAGTGTCAAAAACATATTCGTGCTCGGTCAAACAGGCCGCGAAAGTTCCGAGCTTCGTTGTAATCGTTTCGATTTTTCCTGATTTATGCTGGCAATATCTCTCTACGCTTTTCCCGCATCGATCCCGAAGATCTTCCCTTTTTTCACTGTAATAAAATCCGGCATAATTACCCCCGGGATGAGGATCCCTGCCAGTACCGTAAGGACCGCGCCCCTCCTCGCTGTGATTAAAATCTGACCCATCGAAGTCAGCAACTTTTTTGTAGAGACAGCTATCGCCATTGCAAGACTCTCTGAGGATGTCATATTTTACCGTTCCACCTTTTTCACTCCAATAACATTGGCGCCGAAGAGTCTGTATATTCAAAGAAGCCGAGGCAGTTGTTCCGAGGAGTAAGCAGGCGCAAACGTAAAGTAAACTGTGTTTCATTTGGATTTCCTTTAAGATCTTATGAGGCTCTAAACTAACGACATCGCTAATATGTGTCCAATAGAAAAAGTTTGATCAGAAACCTAATCGTATTGCTGAAATCGCGTATAGACAAATTGGTGCTATCTGGACCTGGGGTCAGCTATATTGACCGCCGCGCTACTCACCCCAGGTAGGCTCACCAGGGCCACCAAATATCTGTCGCCGGATCGGCGGGCCCCTCGCTTTTGGTGCGGGCTGGAATGTGGCCCGTCCGCCCTTGACACGCGCCCCACAATATACTATTGTTGATAGTACGTTATGAAGACTCGCATCTTGGTTGAGGAAATGATCGTATTTGCAGGTGGCCGGTTTCAAGCCCAAGTGAAGGTCATTGAGGTTCCAAAGAGCGCGAAGTTTCCAGACGGCATCAAGGTCCGGTGCGTATTGCTTGATGTGGATTTGAACTTGCCTCGGCTTTTACTCGATAACCATGAGCCCTTTGGTTATCACCTGCACACGAAGCTGCCGGATGACAAAAATTTTCGGGAGTCTGTCGAAGTCTCGGGCTACGAGGATGCAATCCGCCTCTTCATCAAGGAGGCAAAAAAGGTGGTTGAAGATGAGCAATAAAGCCATGACTGTGACATTTAAAGATTTGGCAGAGCTGGAAAAGGACCTCTTGGGTGCGCTCAAGAAAAAGGCCCCCAAGGTGCAAGCCAGAGATGTCGTTTACTTCGACAATATCGCGTCGTTTAGAAGCTTCATGACACTCCAGAAAATTGAGATCCTAACCCTCATCGCGGCTGCGCACCCTAAATCCGTTTACGAGTTGACCCAGATGCTTGATCGAGGCCTTGCGCCGGTTCAAAAGGACTGTCAAATGCTAGAGAGTGTGGGCTTCATTAAATTTGAGAAGGAAAAGGGTGGCCGGGGTTCGCTTAAGCCCAAGCTGGTATTCGACTATAACCGTATTGTCGTTCAGCTTCCAGAGCACCCCTATGAGCTGCAATTTAGTGCGGCGTCGTAAAACCAACTGCGCCGGTCACTCTTATGGGCCACATCATCTTAATTCGAATCTGCGTTGAAATTTCTGCATGACCCAAGTCAGTTATTGCTCTGAAACCACCGACATTTGGACGCCACAGTAAATTTGAGCGCGCCTTATTGATCAAGGTAAAAAAAATGATTCTGAAGTTCGAAACTGGATATACGTCGAAGTTTCTTTTCCCCGGGAACCTGAATTCCTTCATTATATCAGTCTGCCCATTGGTGTCGGGCACGATGGTTCAGCCGCGACGATTAGGGATTCAAAATGAGCTATATCGGAGAATAAGTTCTAGTAAATGTCCAAAGTCCATAGAAAGATAACTCTCCCAATATCGGGTAGTTAGCTAAGTGTGTAATTTCTCTATACTTTCGTCTCCTCGAAGGTTTGGGATGAGAATCTAGAAAATCTTGATGTGCAATTCTCAATATGAGGCATTCATCAGCAAATAGATCCCTTCTGAATGGCCAATCCAGAATTGATTCAATATAACTTCTAGTAATTTTTATGAGTAACTTCTAGTAGATTTTTCTAATAACTTCTAGTAAATTAATTATCTAAGTTCTAGTAAATTTATGCTCTCTATTAAGGCAGAGCTGAGGATTGAAACATGGTATTTGAACCAAACAAAAGTCTAGCAGAGGCGCTGAAGGTTGCCAAGGAGGCTGCAGAAGACGGCGTAATCGAACACTCTGCTTTAGATGTTAAGCATGCTGAGATTTTAAAGCGAGCGGGATGTCTAACTCCTGTTATTAGAGGTTGGTACCTTCTTTCTAAGCCCGAACCAGTTGGTTCGACAACAATTTGGTATGTCGGTTTTTGGCCATTTATTCGGGTGTATTTGCTGAAAAGATTTGGAAAGCACGGCTACTGTTTATCTGCCGATACTTCTTTAGATTTGCTGACTGGCGAAGAATATATCGCAAGACAAATTACAGCCATAACACGCAAGACTTCGAATCAAACCATCGATTTACCTCAGGACACTTCTTTACTGCTATATTCCGACACTAAGAATTTTCCTGAAAATCTCGAGAAGATAAATGGCATCTACGTGATGTCTCTTCCTCTAGCGCTATGTAGGCTCTCCCCAGGATATTATAAGTCTAAACCACTAAATGTCGAAATTGCTCTAAAAATGCTTCCTTCGGTAACTGAGGTTTCCAGAATATTACTGCAAGGTGGTCTAGTTACAGATGCAGGAAGAATCGCGGGAGCATTCCGTGCGATTGGAGACTCACAGAAAGCAGATCAAATCGTTAGAGATATGCAAGCCGCTGGATTGGCAATCTCTGAGACCAACCCCTTCCAAAATCACACTCCTGTCCTTGAGCTTTCCAGAATTAAATCTCCTCATAGTGGAAGAATCGAAGCAATGTGGAAGCGGATGCGCACATCAGTGATCGAAGCGTTTCCCGAGCCGCCAGGAATTAGCTCAAACAAAGAACGCGTACTCAAAATTATTCAGGAACGATACAAGCATGACGCATATCACTCGCTTTCAATTGAAGGATATGAAGTGACTGAGGATTTGATTCAAAAAATTGAGTCCGGCGACTGGAGCTCTGAAAAGAACCCGAAGGATCACGAGCAAATTGATGCTATGGCGGCCAAAGGGTACCACGATGCTTTCCAACATGTGATTCAGTCTGTACGAAAAACAATCGGAGGAGAACCGGCTGGTCAAGTTTTTGAACATGATCTTCAAAATTGGTACCGCGCTTTATTTTCACCATCAGTAACCACGGGAATTTTAAAAGCGGCAGATTTGGCGGGGTATCGGAATAGTCCTGTGTATATTAAGGGCGCACGTCACGTGCCCCCCCGTAGTAAAGATGCTGTGATTGATTCAATGGAGACACTATTTGGCCTAATCTCCGAAGAAACTCATCCCGCAGTACAAGCTGTCTTAGGGCACTTTATCTTTGTTTACATTCATCCCTACATGGACGGCAATGGTCGGATAGGAAGGCTATTGCTAAATCTGATGCTGGTATCTGGCGGTTACTCGTGGACTGTAATTCGCGCAGAGCAAAGACCGCAATACATGCAGTCGCTAGAAGCAGCCTCTACAGAAGGAAACATTGAGCCGTTTGCACGATTTGTTCGGTCCGAATATGACTACTGGGTTAAGCAGTAAGACAAACGGGCGGCGCTCTCAATAGTGAACTTCCAGGGCTCAACACACTAACCCTAAAATCTAAATCTGTTTAAAATTTAGATTATTGAAGCTGGCGCCAGATCTTCTGCATCAATTCTATATCCACCACCGTCTCGTTTTGGGCCAATTTTAGTGAATAATTAGCTGTTTTTAGTTGTTTTATACAGCTTTTAATTGTATATTCCGAAGAGAGGTCATGCGTGGCAGTCGAGATTTGGCTTACAGAGAACTACTACAAAGAGTTTCAGGCCCGAAAGGGCTGGCTGTTTACGGAAGATGAGGCGAAGGCCGTCTATATAAAGACTCAAGAGCTTCAGGCACACTGGCCTCAGTGCTTGAGAAAGCCCCCGCCCGAAGTTGGTACAAGGTCCGGCCTTCACTACATTAAGTTTGATTGGCCGACGTGCCGCTTAAGGATTTGTTTTGGCGCAAGGAGAGAAGGACAAATTGATAAGGTCGTTGCCCTCACCTGCCGCACCAAGCAGGAGCTTTCAAAAGGAAGCTCTGATGGAACTCGGGAGTGGTGTCGGCATATGGACACGGTTGGCGTTGATCTTTGGGATAGTTACCGCCGCGGACTTTTGAAGTCGTGGAAGATATATTAGGAGGAGCGTATGGGAACACTTTTAAAACGCACGGATCGCTTTGAACACATTCAAAGCATTATTCGCCCCGTGCTCAAACATTTCGACCGCGCGACACTTAAGCAAAAGCTGATTCACGATCTTGCAAGTGCCGCTGATCTCGCCTTTTCAGACGAGTTGCTGCTCGAGAAATTTGAGATGTGGAACGAGCAAAAAGACGATGAAGTATTTCTCTTCCACATTGAGCGCTATTTTGCAAAACGTGATCAAAGAGCGCTACCGCCAGAAGAGCAAGATCAAACCGCTCATCGTGAAAGCATTGAAGCGAATATTAAAGAGAAGGTCCGAGAGGATCAAAAGCGAATCTTTGCCCAACGCCTGACCCAGCTTGCAATTGAGCGTGGCTTGGACACCAATGAAAAGCTTGGCAACTTCCTTAGCGTCTCAACGGAGCAAGCTCGAAAATATCGCTCTGGCGAAAACAAACCCCAGCTTGCAACCATAAGAGACCTCTCAAAGAAATTCGGTGTTTCTGTGGAATACTTGGCAGGATTCTCGGCACAAAAAAGAAAGTAGCTTGAGACAAGTTTCAACCGATCAATTTGCGGATGTAGTCCTCGGACACTCGAGCCTTACGTCCGCCTAATTTTTTAAAAACCATCAAATTATTTTTTCCAAGCAGTCGCCCATATTGCATCAATTACCCGACCGCCGGCTCGGCGAGTAAATTGCTATCGTGAGTCGGTAATATAACTTTGTCTTAATTTCCAATCGAGAAATGGATTGAGATTTAAACTCATTCCGTTCAGCCCGAACCGCGCGGGCTTGAGCACTGTCGGAATTGGTGCCCGTCGTCCGATAGTAGACGGACCACTATTTAGCGGATAGCTTTTCGCCCGGCCGGGCGAAAATTTGATTGGCGCGACGCTAAGGTGTTCGAATCAACCCCGACCAGGACAAAATTAACAGATATGCCAACTTAAGGAGCAAGAGATTTATGAAGAAAGACTACGATTTTAGCAAAGGCAAGGTAAACAAAAAGCCCTTGGCAGATCCCAAGAAGTCTCGGGTGCTAACTAGTATCCGACTTGAGGGTACGGTCTTCCAGTGGTTCATGGCTGAAGCTGAACGGACTGGAGTGCCCTACCAGACTTTGATAAACTCCTATCTTAAGCAGGCCATCGATACACCTTCACCCAAAGAACTACATGAGCGCCTTCAATCTGTGGAGAAGGTTGTCTTCAAGAAAGCCGCTGGTCGTTAATATTGTGGTTTTCAATTTAGAAACCACCGTTGGTCTGCGGAACCACATGGGAACTTGAATCACATGGAGTAGGAACCAGTATTTGCAAAGTCGGGAACCAAAGTGAATGAAATAAAGTTTCATGTCTCCTTCCACCACCCAATCATTTGAGTGCATTGAATGTTACTATGCCGGAATCGACATTGAAGATTGCCGACATCAATAAAATTTCGCCGCGCTGAACCTTATCCCGAAGTATCGAACTCTTTCCTAAGAGCTGATTGACACTCATCTCAGCATTGTCATGACTGATTTCAGCAATGTAGCGTCGGTTAGCCACCACACGGTCGCCAACTATTTTGGCGAGCTCGGGGTTATTATCAAGTCGTGTATTGGTGATCTGAATCGCTGGTTTCACGCGTTCAATGACGGTAACGATGGATGCGTAAAGCTTCTTCATAATGCCTCCTTAAAGCTCCACCAAACTACCAATCGTCGAATCTATTGAGTAATTCATCTTTATGGCCTATTGATGATTTTAAATGAGTTTACTCAGTCACAACCTCCAAGCATTTTTGGCTATTGTTCAACACGGGACTGTCCACGGGGCGGCCAAACAGCTTCATTTAACTCAGACTGGTGTCACTCAAAGGATCCGTGCACTAGAGAGTGAGCTTAAAACCACTCTCTTCCTTCGCAGCAGAAAAGGCATGAATCTCACTCAAGAAGGCGCGGCCTTACTTCGGTACTGCAAAGGTTCCGAGGATCTTGAAGGGCAAGCACTAAGTCAGATCAACGGCGGGGGGCAGGAGAAACCCGTTTATGTCTCGATTGTCGGACCAACAAGCGTGATGACGGCGAGGACTGTCGATTTGTGTTCAAAGCTGTACGAGGATTGGCCCAGTCTTTATTTGAATTTCATCATTAGCGACACCGAAGACCGTTTAAGTCTGGTTCGATCAGGAAAGGCGGCTTTGGCAATTGTTCGCCCTGAACAGGTGCCAAATGAAATGATGTCCTTCGGGCCTTCACCACTGCGGCCTACGCCTTCTCTCAAAATGCAATTCGCATCATTTTAGTTTCGACTCCTGAAGAGGCTTTTCAAATTAGAACCAGATTCAAAGATGTTCTTCTCATAGGAGAAAATCGTGGACGAATCGTTCCAGGCTTTGACTATGGCAATTCGCCTGAACAGATTTCTCGAATCGACTTGACCGCCAGAACTATAGTTCTCCGCTCAAGCAGCGGGACCCAAGGTGTAGTTCAGGCCGTGCGAGCCGATCAGAGTTTTTTAGGAAGCCTTGTTGTTGCTTCCTCTACAGAGAACTTCCTGAAAAATAGCAAAGCCAAGCCCATCACTATTCTCGCTATGGGGTCGCGCAACGGTCCTGATGAAGATGAGGATTTGGATTGTCAGGCCAGGTAATCTGGAATGTGTTGCTATATGCATACAAGTATGGCATAGTTTTATTGAGATGCCCACAATCATTCGCATCCTTGGCACTATTTGGATTGTTCATACCCGAGACCACGGGCATCCGCACGTTACGGTTTACAAAGGCACGCCCTCTAACTACGAGGCCATGGCTAAGATTCGACTCGACGTAGTTGAGGTGATCGAGGCGAAGGGATTTTCAAAAGACTTCTTAAATAAAATTCTTGCGAAGACCCACGAATATCAAACTTTGCTTTTGGAGGCATGGAATGAAATCCACGAAAAAGAAAAGTAAAAAAATCTCTTACGGTGCCGTCGAAACCCCTGACGGTTTTGATGACCCCAAAAATCACAAGGTACGTGTCACTATGTGGATGGACGGCGACCTGCTTATGGCTCTAAAAAAACGCGCAGAAGAGGTTGGCGCTGGTTATCAAACGCTGGCACAAAAGTTACTTCGCGATGCTGTTTCAGAGACCGAGAGTTTAGCGAAGCGACTTGAGCGCATAGAGAAGGCTTTAAAGTTAAAAACGGGCTAGCTCAGTTCGAAAGCATCTCGCCGTCCCTAGTCTCAAACCTAGTTAATTTTGATTGGGCTGCAAATTCGAGATACTTGATCAATGAGCTCAACTGCTCCGACGAGCAATGCTCAGGCACATAAACAATTTCTAGCTTGATGCGATCTGGGGCTGACACGGGAAATGTACAACTTTGGTCGGGTTGGCACCCGCAGGGTCCAGTGTCGAACGCCGGAGGCGTTGTTAATGCATGATTCAAAGAAAAATATTTTTCTTTG
>JAYUQP010000079.1:0-26179 GCA_043757265.1 Bdellovibrionales bacterium
TTCCTCTTGTTCACACACTTGCTTGATCGCTAATAGATTTTGCGGACCACTAGGACGCATTTTTCCACACATCATATTTTCTTTTTTTAGCTGCTCCTGCAAAACAACCAGCGTTTCCATGCTGATGACCTGGGCGGTTTCCTCGTCGTAAATTTTAGCGTTTCGATCTTGGTTCCCAGCCACCGAAATAAAGTGGCTCAGTGCTATATATCCTGATGCCGTTTCGACCTTCGCATTTTTAATGTATTGCCGGACGCAAAGGCTCATTCCTTTTTGCGTATACCCAGGACAAAGAACTTCGGTTTTTTTGGCAAAAAGTGCATCCATCCGACGTTCGCCGGCCAGACGTTCTTTGTCCACCGACATTGCCATAATCGATACTGTTGAAGCCCCTGCTATTAGGAGGGTAAGTAAAAAACTGAACATCAATTATATTCTACTCCTGTTACTTAAAAAGCTCATGGGTTCATTGCCAATTAAGGCCTTTGGTTGAGTCCTTTAATGAGTACGTTGGATAGACGACACAAATTGTGCGTCTTCAGGTCATCTTGTCGCGGTTCTCCCATTTACTTTCTCGACGTATCGCGAGGATACGCCTTCAAAAGTAAATCGTCCGAGCCGCACCAATCTAACCCAAATCCACACAATTTGTGTCGTCTATCCAACGTACTCATTAAAACTCAACCTTCGTGGTGTTTTGCTTCGCCGCCCTTCGTTCCAGGGCGGTCCCTTGCTATCCTTAGGGGATGCGACTTTTGTTTTTTTTCATGTTGTTTTTATCAATGTCATCTTCGGCTGCCGATGAACTTGAAAGCCTAACGCTCGAACAGAAAGTTGGGCAGATGTTTATTTTTGGTTTTTCAGGAACAAAGGTGAATAAAAAGATAAAAGCTCATTTCAAAATGCACCAACCTGGTGCTGCCATAGTTTTTGGACGTAATATAAAAACCCTTTCGCAGATTTCCGAACTCAATGCGGAGCTACAAAAACTAACTCTCACGCACTCCACCGTTCCGCTTTTTCTTGCCATTGATCAAGAGGGAGGTTCGGTTTCGCGAATCAAAACATCTCCCAGTTTGCCTAGCGCATACACAATCGGAAACACTAACGACACGGCACTATCATTTCAGGCAGGCCGCGTAACTGGCCAAATTCTACGACTGCTGGGATTTAACATGAATCTTGCTCCTGTCCTGGATGTTACAGACTCGCAATTGCATTCGTTTATTGCCTCGCGAAGTTTTTCAGAATCTCCGCACAAAGTGAGTTCTATGGGAGTTGCCTTTGCGCAAGGTCTTGAGGAAAGTCAGATAATTCCGGTGGCAAAACACTTTCCTGGTCATGGTTCAATTTCGCTTGATACACACAGAACAACGCCCCACCGACAAATATCCTATCAAACGTTACTCAACTCGGACCTAATTCCCTTCAGCCAGTATGCAAGCTCCGATATTTCGGGCGGCATTATGGTGGCGCATATCTCCTATCCACTGATTGATTCATCTCAACTCCCTGCAACTTACTCCAAGCATCTCATCACTCAGGTTCTTACCGAAGAGTTAAAATATAAAGGTTTAATAATGACTGATGATATAGAAATGGCCGGTGCTGCTGCGCTCCCTCAAGTGGAGGACCGAGCCGTTGCTGCGGTTTTGGCTGGAAATGACCTTGTGATGCTGGCGTGGTCCACAGAGCAGCAATCGAAGGCCGTGAATGCTGTTATCACAGCGGTAAAGTCTGGCAAGATTTCCATGGATCGAATCGATCAAAGTGTTCAAAAAATATTAAAATTTAAGAACTCTTATTCGTTATTATCGCAACGTTCCTTGGCCAGTCGTTCGACACTTAAAAACGATCTCAAAAAAATTCACTTCAACAGCATCTACGACGACATCGTATCACGTTTTTTCAAGTCGCTCCCCGGATTAGAAAAAGCAGACTCCGAATATACAAATCTACATGTCGTGAGTTCCTCGTCGAACTTTACTGAATCCTTTCGCCGATATATAAAAAACCAAAACACCACGGTGTCCGATAAAATAAAGTCGATACGGCAAGTGACTCGCCCGACCCTTTTTGTGGTCCACGTGACAAACGCAAAACAATTAAAAGATCTCTATGCGTTGAGCACAGAACAGAAAAAGCAGGTCGTTGTGATCAGTTCGAACGCGAAAGCACATTTTAAGGATAAGTCGACTTTTATGGACGTTATTGAAGTGTATTCAATTCACCCCAATTTAGGTGGATTTACTGCGGATGCCATCAATCGAACGGCGAGCACAGTCACATTTCACGAAGACTCTGCTCTCACTCGCTAGGTTCGCGGTCGGGAACTAAGGATCTAAGCGTCGCAGGCGGAATTCATAATCTAGTGCCGACGATCTTAGTGTATCAAGCACGTATCCACTTTCATGGAGATTGTTGTAAATTCTTTCGAGGCGACATGCATCTCTCGTTGAGCTGACATCCCGAACAAACGAATAGCGCATCATCTTTTCTGCAAAGCAAACTTTTGCTGCCTGTTGTTGAGCGATGGCTTGGCCGTAAGCCATCGCTCCATTAACAGCGCCTACACCGTTAAGAATGGCAGAAAGGTTAACCTGAGAGTCGATGGGTACCGTTGTCTGGATAGTATTGCTTGTTTGACTAAATATTGGCTCTTGAGTCGTGTACATTCCAAAGGAGTTGTAGTTAGACAGAGCAAAGCCCAAAGGATTAATTAAATTGTGACAGTTTACACAACTTGCACCCGAAGTCTTAATTTGCACCTTATCTCGTGTCGTAGAAACGTGCGGCGCTGGAGTGTTGTTAAATATTTCTAACGCATTTGACGGTGGTTGAGCGAGGTTCATACAGAGAACTTCTTTGCGAACGTGGATTCCTCGAAGTATGGGATTTGCAAACTCACTCCCTGAAACGAGCAGTGCGCCTCTTGTCAAAAGACCTGAGCGCTGATCGGCTGGAAATCTCACGGCATTCGCATCAGTAATGGCCGCCGGCGCGGGAGTTGTTTGCCCATAAAGGTTCATCAACCCCGAAGAACGTGCAAAAGAGATATTCGTGGAAAAAAGATTTGCAAAACTTCCTCGCGAGCGAGCTGTGTACGATCCCAATTCTTCAACTTCGCTGATCATATCCTGGCGAAGTTGCGCGTTGAAGGAAACATTCGACACAAGTGGGAATCGTGTATTGGGAGCAAATTGGGGAGTTCTATCCAAATGTAACCAATCATTCATATACTCGCGCAAACTATCATCTAGCTTTGAGGTTTGTGAAAGGGCGTAGTCCAAAACTCTTAAGTAACCTGTTTCGGAGCTCAAATCCTCACTCATGGCAAAATTCCACATGGCTTCATCGGGCATTGTATTCCAAAACCGATAGCTTAGACGGTTAATGATCGCAAAAGAGTTTAACCAGTAAACATTCGAGTTTTGATATTTTTGTCCCACGAGGTTTTGATCTTCTGTCTGAGTCAAAAAATGCGGAGAAACAAGCAATCTGAACAACAGGCGACTGAGACCGTCCTGCGCAGAGCCAGAGGTACCGAATTCAGACAGAAGTGGTTCGCTTTCATCGACGACTACACCAGTTTGCAGTCGAACATTCTGCTCGGGTGTGCGAAGGGGCCGACGAAGTGTTCTGCTGCCAAGGTTGTTTACCAAGCGGCTGCGGCAGGTTGTGCTCAATGACGAAATTATTGTATTCGTGCAAGCGCCTGGTGATAAATTAATAAAATGCGTAGCAAGAGATTGCGTGTAGCCGGCATTACTTGCAACAGCTGTCGACAAACGATCAGCGACATCAAAAAATCCTTGCGCATGATCGCCACCAAAAATATTGCTTTCTCTTTTAAAATGAACGCCCACGTCTTGAGGAAAATAGACGCCGTTCATGGCATTGTTTACAAGAGTTGTGGCCGTACCGCGTGACACAGCCGGTGCCAGCAGGTCGATGAGCGTATTTCGGTATTGGCGTATGCTCAAACGCTTAGAATTTGTAGCAGTAATTCTTGTATAATCCATAGCATTTGAGTTGCACGTATATGGTGATCGCTGTGAAGACATCTCTAGAATCCACGAATAGAGCACTTGGTAATCGGAGTTCTCAAGCGCCGGTCCGGTAGGCGGCATGTTGTTGTTCAGGGCGCCCTGAGCGACAAAGTTTTTGAGTCGAAATATTAATTTTGACTGATTGGGAACTCCAGGAACAACGAGTCCCGTCCTTATAAAGTCAGAGCTACTGTTCAAATTGAACGAAATCGCACGTCCACCCTCTGTGTGACAAGAAATGCATTTGCTGTCCAAAATCGTTTTTACTTTTGTAAAAAGCTGATCTTCCACGCTCGAGGATGAACTAGACGAAAAATTCGAGTGCATCGGTGCACTGCACGCATTCATGGAGGTTGTAATCCAAGTGAGCCCCATTACAAAAATAAGTTGAGTCATTTTCTTCATGCTAAACTTCCCGGTGGAAGTGGCAGCATCTCTTTATAAAAGTGATAGTTATGTCGAGCGTATTCTTGGCTGTGAAGCTGGCTTGTTGTGTAGTACCAAACTCCAGAAGTTTCCGATCCAATGTGTCCGTAACCACCGACATTCGAAATGCCGTTGTTCTGGGACCCTATTGCGTTATCCGTTCTACCCCTAAAAAACTGGTTGATGCTTGTATCCTCATACTCAGATGGATTTAATCCCATGGCTCTTAAGATAGTTGTTAGCGATCGATTGTAGTGTTGCCCGTAGTAGCCATGACCGAACTGTGGGTCGGACACAGTTGCGTTAAAATTGTCACCTTGCAACGAACTTGGGCCTAAATCTCGTCGTGAATAGTCGATCAAGTAACCAGTATTGAGGGCTCCACCGGCGCCACCAATCATCAAACACGGTTTGTTAGAATCACAGTGAACTGTACTGCTCTCTAAAGTCATGTGAACAAGCGAGTTATCAAGCAATGTTCTACCGTTTGTGTCGGCGATGCCATCGAGAGCCAAAGAAAGAGGAGCTACAAAATTATCAACATACATGCGCCAAATTTCGCCCATCCACTGATGATTGATCCTGTTATTATTCTCGGCAATAATATCCCACGGTTTGTGGCTGTGTCCTTGGTGAAAGTCCTCGGCGTTGTTGCGATCGAAAAAACCAGAAATATTTGTGTGAAATCCATAAACACGATGGAGGTCGCAGGAAGCTGCCGCCGCAAAAATTCGGGCGTACATTTGAAAAGCGTATGCGTGATTTTGTACGTTATAGTTTCCCGATGGAATTCCGTCTGTTCTACTTAAATTTACGTCGACATTTGAGTATCGACAGCCCGCAGTCGATGTGGTTATTGACCCAGGAAGTCTTGCCTGAATATCTGAGATCTGATCCATGATATTTGTTAGAATACTCTTATCGCCAGCACTGATTGTTCGTCCGTTGATGACTCTTTGATAATCTTGCATCACCCTCGACAAAATATCTCGTCGTGGATGGGCCGGCATCGTTGACGTTCCTCCACCCTCGGGAACACCATTGAAAAGAGAATTAAACAGTTCATGTGGTTTTGGCCATCTTCCTCCGACGCGAGAAATATTGCCAAGCGTGTCGCCTTGAAATGAGTAGGCAGACTCAGGGCTTAGGATAAGCGGATCTCGAGAGTGAGGTGTAAAATTTCGATTCGTCGCCAAGACTTGATCGATTGTTCGCAATCTTTTAAGGGACGTCACTTGTGTATCATGGCCATCCGAGGCCGCAATATTTCCAAGCATGTGACCCTGTCCGTGACCAATTCTCGTATGTAGATTGAGGCCACGAAAAATATTCATTTTATTTATAACGGGATTGAGTCGGTTACCTAAAATAAGGGAAAGATTTGTTTGAGAGGTTGGACTCGCAAACGTGTTCAGTGCCTGATAGCGAAACGCCTGGTCGCCGTTAGCAGGAGTGTGCATTTGGCTGGGTTGATTGAGTGTGGGGAACCAGTGTTGATGGTGACCATAATCATAACCACCGACAAAATTAAAATATCTTTTTGTTGGTTGAACAGTTTGCCCCCATGCTTCGCGCGGCAGCAAAGATGGAAGTAGCGGAAGAGCTATGGCAGCTCCACCTGATCCTTTTAAAAACATTCTACGTGAAACATTCTTCGACAAGGCTCACCCCCAACAGGTAGACTTTAATCGGTATCCGCACGGATTTGCTACAGTAAAACTGGCTTTTTCCTTACGAAGTGTCTCAACAAAGTACGACTTTTTAGAATTTTCCCATTTTAAAACACTAATTAATAGTTAATGGTCAATTCCATCAATTTTTTTATTGTCGTACTTTTTTCGCTGAGCCTGCGCGATTTTTTTCCAATAAAGCGTTCCAGCCACGACATAAAACACAAAGAGTATGCCCTCGGTTGTTTTGCTAGCGTCCTTAGAGAGGATCATTGCCATGTGAACCACGGCCAAAACATGTATTATGGCAACTAAGCATGTTTTTTTGTTCACCAAACACGGTCCACACTCACGGCACCGATGAGAGGTAGCGGGACTTCAAGTTTTTCGATGCCCCTTGTGCTCGTGATGACTCTTAGCTTTTGGTCTTTTTCAGGGCGGGAGATTTCGAATCCGTTTTCTATATTTTTCACAGCTAGCTTTACAACTTTCGCACCGATCAACAAATTTACGCTTGAAGCACTCCATATTCCTTGATTGAACATCATAAAAAATCCCACGGGATCTTGCGCATGTTCATTTTCTTTGTTCCTCTGCAGCCAGTTTTCTGAGGCATTCATTTCGTGAACGGGGGCGTGTTTGAGCCACTCCTCAAAATTCGTCTTGAACTCTGATGCTGTTTTATACGACTTCTTAATCATCGGAAGTTTTATTTCAGCTTCGCAATGGATGGTGAAGGATTCTTGTTTAGTAGTTTTGAAAAAGCGAATATCTAAGGATTGGAAGAGGGCTCGGTAACGAAAGCTCATAAGTTCTTGACGCGGGTTCATGCCGGCTGACTTTTCTGGCATTCAAGGTCTTTCCAACCAGAATCCATCTCATGAGATAGATTCTAATGGAAATCTTGTTTGGCCGTTTTAATGCGGGCTTCTGCACGCATAAATTTTCTCTGTGTCTTTTCAAATTCATCAAAGCTGACAGTGGCAAGTTTCGTGAGTGATTCTTGACGGGCATCTTGGGCTCTTTTTAAATCGATCTCTTCCGGAGCTTCTGCCGTTTCAGCAAGAATATTCACCTGCCCATCGGCTGTGACTTCACAATAGCCCCAGCTAACGGCAACTGCTTTTAGCTCCGTTGTTCCCTCTAATTTATACTTGAGCACGCCCTCAGATAGAGTCGTAATTAATGGAGCATGTCCAGGAAGGATTTCGAGTTCCCCGCGAAACGCAGGAACATAAACTTCCTTGAGGGGAGCCCCTTCAACTATTTTTTTTTGTGGCGTAACTAAAGTTAAATTAAAGCCCATCGTACAAATCCTTTTTTATAACCCTCTTTATTGAAGAGTTTTTGCCTTTTCAATAGCATCCTCGATTGTCCCAACGAGGTAAAATGCTTGCTCTGGTAAGGCATCGTGTTTTCCGTCTAGAATTTCACGGAAACCGCGGACAGTATCTTTAACGTCAACATATTTACCCTTCATGCCGGTAAACTGCTCAGCAACAAAGAACGGCTGACTCAAGAAACGTTGAACCTTACGAGCTCGGTTCACAACAAGCTTATCATCTTCGCTCAATTCGTCCATACCTAGAATTGCGATAATGTCTTGAAGTTCTTTATATCGTTGTAACAGAGACTGCACATCGCGAGCTGTTTTATAATGTTCTTCGCCAACAACATCAGGGGCTAACAGACGAGACGTGGAATTAAGTGGATGTACAGCTGGGTAAATTCCCATGGCCGCAATATCACGATCCAGGTTTGTCGTCGCATCCAAGTGAGTAAAGGTTGTTGCTGGAGCAGGATCTGTATAGTCATCCGCAGGAACGTAAACAGCTTGCACGGAAGTGACAGAGCCTTTGTTCGTGGAAGTGATTCGCTCTTGCAAAGTTCCCATGTCAGTTCCAAGCGTTGGCTGATAACCAACCGCTGAAGGAATACGGCCAAGAAGCGCAGACACTTCGGCTCCAGCTTGAGTGAAGCGAAAAATGTTATCTACAAAAAATAAAACATCTTGTCCTTCACGATCACGGAAATATTCTGCAATTGTTAAACCGGTAAGTGCTACGCGCAAACGGGCACCTGGTGGCTCATTCATCTGCCCATAAACAAGCGCTGTTTTTTCGATCACGCCGGACTCTTTCATTTCTAACCAAAGATCAGTTCCTTCACGAGTTCGCTCGCCCACACCAGCAAACACAGAGTAACCACCATGTTCAGTGGCAATGTTGCGAATTAATTCTTGAATAAGAACCGTCTTACCAACTCCTGCGCCGCCAAAAAGACCAATCTTTCCACCCTTTGCGTAAGGAGCAAGGAGATCCACAACTTTAATACCAGTCATGAGAATTTCTGCTTTTGTCGATTGATCCTCAAACTTCGGAGCTTCGCGGTGAATAGGCCAATACTCTTTAGCCATCACTTTTCCGCCGCCATCGACGGGGTCGCCCGTAACGTTGATAATGCGGCCTAAAACTTCTTTGCCAACGGGTGCTGAGATCATTGTGCCGGTGTCAGAAACTGTCTGACCACGCACTAAACCCTCTGTTGAATCCATGGATATTGTACGGACAATCCCATCGCCTAAGTGCTGAGCGACTTCGAGAACTAAATTGCCTTCACGATCGTCAATCGACTTATTAGTCGTTCTGAGCGCCGAAAGAATCGCGGGTAGTTTTTTTGACTTAAATTCAACGTCAACAACTGGTCCCATAACCTGCTTGATGATACCTGTTTCCATTTGATCTCCTCGTGTTCCAACCATTGTTAACCCTTGAGAGCTTCAGCACCGGTGGTGATCTCAATGAGCTCACTGGTGATCGAAGCCTGTCTTAATTTGTTGTATGTTAAACTTAAACTACGAATCATTTCGCCAGCATTTTTTGTAGCATTTTCCATCGCTGTCATGCGGGAGCCGTGTTCTGAGGCCACGCTTTCAGAAAGTGACCGATAAACTTGAACCGAAAAGTATTTCTTTAAAAGTTGATCAATCATAATCTGTGGCTCTGGCTCCACTATAATATCTTTAGTAATATGATTTACCTTTGTTGTGTCGACATCTTTCAACGAATCCACTGGCAAAAGGGTTTCACAGCGGATTTCTTGTGATATGGCCGATTTAAATTCGTTGTAGATAAACCGAACTTCGTCGTACTGACCATCTAGAAAATACTTCATCACTCTGTCGGCAATACCTGCTGCCATCGAATAGGAAATCTCGCGCGCCAGATTGGTGACTGTATCTAAGGCCTTGAAGTTTTTTCGTGCGAAAAAGTCTTTGGATTTTTTCCCTACAAAAATAACATCGATCTTTTTGTATTTGCTTTGATTCTCGTCTAAATACTTGGTGGTAAATTTGTTTATGCTCGAATTGAATGAGCCGCAAAGACCGCGGTCGCTTGACACCACCACCAGCAAAAGATTTTGAACTTTCGCGCGCTTTTCAAAAAGAGCATGTTGAGCGCGTTCAGACGCGGCAAGATCGTAAATAAGCTGCTTGAGCGCCTTTGCATAAGGTCTAAGGTTTACAATATTATTTTGCGCACGCTTCAATTTTGAAGCTGAAACCAGCTTCAGAGCACTCGTGATTTGCTGAGTGTTCTTGGTGCTTTGTATTCTGGCGCGAATATCTTTTAAACTTGCCATTGCTCTCTCTTACTTCGATGCGGGTTCAAAAATTGCTTTAAACTCTTTAAGTGCATCTTCAAGTTGCTTTTTAGAATCGTCAGAAACTTTTTGTTCTGTGGCGATGCTATCGTACATTTTTTTGTATTTTTGTTTTATGAAAGTGAGCATTTCTTTTTCGTAGCGACGCACTTCTTTCGTTGGAATTGCATCGAGGTAGCCATTCGTAGCTGCAAAAATTGAAAGAACTTGATCGGTCACCTCATACGGCGTGTATTGTGACTGTTTTAAAAGTTCGACAAGTCTTTCACCCCGCGCCAACTGTGACTTTGAAGCAGGATCTAAATCCGAAGCAAAAGCTGCAAAAGCTTCTAAATCGCGGTACTGAGCTAAAGAGAGTTTCAAACTTCCCGCAACTTGCTTTACCGCTTTGGTTTGTGCAGCGCCGCCCACCCGTGAAACCGATTTTCCAACCGAAATCGCGGGGCGAATGCCCTTATAAAAAAGATCTGCTTCCAAAAAAATCTGCCCATCAGTAATAGAAATCACATTTGTTGGAATGTAAGCAGAAATATCCCCCGCTTGAGTCTCGATGATTGGCAGAGCCGTTAAAGACCCGCCACCATCGGCAGCTGACATTTTAGCGGCGCGCTCGAGCAAGCGTGAGTGAACATAAAATACATCGCCCGGGAAGGCTTCACGGCCTGGAGGACGGCGAAGAAGAAGTGATAACTGACGGTAGGCTTGAGCTTGCTTGGTTAAATCATCATAAACAATTAGCGCATGGCCACCGTTATCGCGATAGTACTCTGCCATAGCAGTTCCCGCGTAAGGAGCAAGATATTGTAGCGGTGCTGGTGCACTGGCGCCTGCTGCAATCACAGTCGTGTACTCAAGAGCTCCAGAAGATCTAAGCTTTTCAACAACCAATGAAATAGTAGATTGTTTTTGACCAATAGCTACGTAGAAACATTTTACGTTTTTACCTTTTTGATTAATGATTGTATCAATCGCGATGGCTGTTTTACCAGTCTGACGATCACCAATGATCAATTCGCGCTGTCCACGCCCAATTGGAATCATGGTATCGATGGCTTTGATTCCAGTTTGAAGCGGTTCATGCACCGGCTGTCTTTTGATAATCCCTGGAGCTTTAACGTCAATAACGCGATTTTCTTTGGAAACGATGGGCCCTTTACCATCAATCGGGCGACCTAAAACATCCACTACACGTCCTAGAAGTCCATCTCCAACGGGAACTTCGACGATGCGCTTTGTTCGTTTAACGATATCGCCTTCTCTAATTGTTCTATCTTCACCAAAGATCACAATCCCGGCAGAATCTTTTTCGAGATTCAAAACCATTCCGGTAATTTGACCTGGAAATTCAACAAGCTCTCCGGCCATTGCAGCCTCGAGTCCGAAAACTCTAGCAACACCATCGCCCACCGAAAGCACGGTGCCGGTTTCACGAACTTCTAATCTGTTTGTATAGCCTTTGATTTGTTCTTTTAAAATGCGGCTGATTTCATCGGCGCGAATTCGTGTTTCCATTTAGTGTGAACTCCTCTTTAAAGAATCATTAAGCTTTTGTAGATTTGATTTCAAACTGTCTTCAATCATATAACTGCCGACGCGGGCTTCGAAGCCGCCCATGATTTCTGGGTTAGTTGTAAACTCCAACTGCACCTTGAAATTAAGTTTTTTTTCTATGGCATTTTGGAGGCTTGTCTTTTCTGCATCAGACAGGGGATCCGCCGAGACAACTCCACCTTTTTTAAGGCTTTGGCCACCAGAACAGTTTTCTTTAAACTCTTCGATGATTTGCGAGAGGACTCCCATACGTCCATTGCGCGCAAGTAGTTTTATAAAATCGACGAGATCTTCATCAACCTTCGTATCTAAAGCGGCTACGACTGCTTTCTCTTTTTCAACAATAGAAAAAAGCGGGGATTTAAAAAACTGGATAATTTCGGAATCACTGAACACTGGAACTAAAGCTTCAATTTCCTCGACAAAGCGATTGGCCTTCCCAGTCTCGCTTGCCATTTCATAAAATGCATTTGCATACGAATGAACGACTTGCGTACTCATCGAGTGGCTCCTTCGATTCGATTTTGCACATTCTGCGTGACCTTTTGTTTTTCGCCAGAATCAAGACTCATAAGTTGCTGCTCGGCCGAGGCCACCGACATCTCTAATACTTCTTGCCGTAAACTTTCGATCATTTTCTGCTGGTCGGTCAAAATCTGTGCGTCTACATCTTTGGAAACTTTGCTAGCCTGAATTTTGGATTTTTCAACCTCGCCCAAAAACATTTTTTCAGCTTCGGCTTTCGCTTCTGACAAACTTTGCGTGCTTGTTGCGTTAAGTTGGAGCGATCGACGGACTAAATCTGCTTTTTTGTATTCTAGATTTTTGCGCGCCTGTTCCGTTTCGAGAGCCAGGCGATGGAACTCAACAAGGCGGGCGCTAAACACCGCGCGCACTTTGTCTTTTCCAAACCAATAAAGAATACCAATAAAAATGCCTACGTTGATGGCCTGGTAAAAAACAATTGTTGGTATACCTTCATCGTGTCCCGTGCCGTGACCAGCAGAACTTGCGCTCGCTACTTCAATGAAAAGATTTAAAAAAGTGATCATGGTTCAAGGAGCCTTTGTTTGATCGTTTGGCCCAGTTCCGGGACTAAAGTCTTAAGCTGGCTTTTTGCACCCAGATAGGCGTCCTGATTTTCTTTTTTTCCATGGGCCAATTTTTCCTGAGCCAATTTTTGCGCGCCCAAAATAATCACAACGCTCTCTTTTTGTGCCAACGTTCTTTTTTCGTCAAACACGACCTTGATCTGGTCGTTGAGCGAACGGGCCTCTTTAGTAAATTTCGCTTCGAGAGTTTCGATTTCCTGCTGTAATTCCTTACCTGCACCAACGATGCCGACCGTTCGTCGACGCCGTTCCTCGTAAGCTGCAAGATATGGAGAAAATATAAAATATTTGAGAAAAATAAACGCCACAATGAAGATCACAAACTGCGCAAACACAGTTTTGTTGACCCCCAAAGCGATAAGGATATCGAGAACTGCACCCATCTTCGTCCAATTGTGAAATTGATGTTCCCGACTTAAGTATTAGTTACTGGCGCGAGGGTCAAGTTTAAAGTTCGTCGAAGAAGATCCGTCAAACTGGACCCCTTCTTCAATCTTAAGATTAGGTGCCGAAACCGTCCCTTTAAACCGGGCCGGAGATAACATCGTCACTCGAGTTTGCGCCTTGAGGTGACCATAAAACTGGCCTTTGATTGTAGCCTCATTCACATGCACTTCGCCCTCGACCACGGCTGATTCGTCGACGATGAGTGAACCCTCAGAAACAATTTCGCCTTTAAACTGACCGCCAATTTTTAGGGTGCCAATAAAAGAAATTTTGCCTTCAAAATATGTTCCGTGCTGAAGATGTCCAACCACTTGGTTTTTTGCTATTGTCAGTTCGCTCACAGGTTACCCTTCATTTTCCCCACTATGTCTGTAAGACCTTCGTCGGTGTAGAATTGAACGATGATTCGACCTTTACCTTCTGCGTAATCTATTTTCACGCGGGTGCCAAAAACTTTTTGGAGATCCTCCGCCATGTTTTCCACCAGTCGGTCCGATACTGTGGCCGTCTCTTTCGACAGGCTAGTGCCTCCTTTTTTAAGTAAAGACACTTCTTTTTCAACAGCACGAACACTCAAACCGCGGGTTACGATATCTCGCGCCAAATTTCTCTGTTGTTCTAGATTTTCCAAGGATAATAAGGCCTTTGCGTGTCCTGTAGTAATTTTTTGTTCGCGAATAAGCTCGCGCACATCCTTCGAAAGCGTCAATAAACGCAAGGCATTGCTAATTGTTGCGCGCTCTTTTCCCATTTTGTCGGCAAGCTCTTGATGCGTATAATGAAAAGACCCAATAAGCTGATTGTAAGCTTCAGATTCTTCAATTGGGTTTAAATCTTCGCGCTGGATATTTTCAATTAGAGCCCACTCGAGCACCTTTTTGTTATCAGCTTCTTTAAGAATTACAGGTATTTCATGCACCCCGGCAACTTGCGCAGCTCGCCATCTTCTTTCTCCAGCAATAATCTCGTACTCGCCGGATTCAAGCTTTCTTGCGACGATGGGCTGAAGAATTCCTTGTTCTTTAATAGACGCTGCCAACTCTTTGATTTTTTCGGCATCGAATTCTTTTCGGGGCTGGTCTTTGTTTGGGATGATTTTCTCAATGGCTACTGACCAGATTCTTTGCGTCGCCGGAACGGTCTCGACTACTGGGACCGGGACAGGTGGCGCCTCAATAATTACAGGCGCTTGAATCACGACTGTTTTGAATCCCTCATCGCTCGGTTCTGCAGTGGCTTCCTGGACCATACCGGGCTCGGAGATGTCGTCGGTAAACAGACTACCAAGGCCGCGACCTAATCGATTCTTCTTTTTGAAGTCTTTATTTTTTTCAGATTCCAACATGTGCCACTTCCTCTTTTTCTTCTGTAGTAATAGTCACTTTTTCGCGCTGAGTTCTTTGATCAAGCTCTGCTGCCAATTCGAAATATTTTTTTGCACCGATCGACTTATCATCATAGTCGAAAATTGACACGCCATGGCTAGGCGCTTCGCTCAATCTTACATTGCGAGGAATGACCGCGGTAAAAACTTTATCTTTGAAGTGGGTCTGAATTTCTTGGACAACTTGGTGGCTCAGGTTATTTCTTGTGTCGAACATCGTAAGAAGAATGCCTTCAATTTTTAACTGTGGATTTAATTTCTTCTTGATAATTCCAGCCGTGTTTAGAAGCTGGCTCAACCCTTCAAGCGCATAGTACTCACATTGAAGTGGAACCAAAAATGAATGCGCTGACGTTAGTGCGTTTACGGTAAGAAGGCTCAAAGATGGTGGACAATCTATAAGAACATAGTCAAAAGTCTCTTTTAACGGCTCAAGAGCTGTTTTGAGTTTAAATTCTCTGTTTGCCTCATCCACCAACTCTAGTTCAGCGCCCACAAGGTCGGAATTCGCAGGAATGATAAACAGATTTTCTTTTTTTGTTGAATGGATGGCTTCTTTGGCAGAAATCTCTCCGATGATCACGTGATAAATGTTTTTTTCCTGGTATTCGTGCCTTTTGACTCCCAGGCCACTGGAAGCGTTGCCTTGCGGATCTAAATCAATAAGTAAAACTTTCCTGTTCAAGTTGGCCAATGCAGCTGCAAGATTAACTGATGTCGTTGTTTTACCAACTCCACCTTTCTGATTCACTACACATATTGTTCTCATTCGTCCTCCGTGATGTGCGCTCTCTATGTCGTTGTCTAGGTAATATCTTTTTTGTTAATTTTTCAAGAGATAAAGCCGATGTTCCACGTGGAACATGCGTTATTTAATTTTTTCCCTCATATTGCTAACGATGGCTTGCAAAAAAGATGTGATGATCTCAAGGCCGAGCTTTAACAGCGATGCGATTCACAAGGATTACAAGAAAAAGATCGAAGATTTCCAAAAAGAATACGATGACATAAAAAAAGGAATTTTGGATGCGAAGGACAGGATCAACGATTCCTCTTTCACACCGAAGGTTGCTGAACTAATTAAGAACGAAATATTTATCCAAGAAAAGTATTTAATTTCCATTGACCAGGAAATTAACTTCTTGAGGATCCTAGATAATGCACGTTCAAAGTACTACTCAATTAATTCCGAAACTATTACTGCGGAAACTATTAAAAAAGATCATGATGATTATCTTATCGCAGAAAAAGCAAATCCAAGAAAATACATTTGGAGAATGCGGCCAGGGCTCGTGTTACCGGAACAACCTAAAAAAGCTACGCCAAATTCAGCAAACGCCGCTAAGCACTAGTGACTACCCAAATATGTTCCACGTGGAACATATTCATCTGACTAGTCATCATTATTATTATCGTCTTGTACTCGCAATTATAAATCTTGCGACATTGTCCTCGGGCAAGTTGTATTGACCTACAGGTTGGATATCCCAGCTGGTAAAGACTTGAGTTGGGCAGTTGGCTATCTCGGTTGACCAGTTTTCAGATTTGAAGTGGTAAAGTATTCCGCCACTCACGAAGAGTGAGTTCATTTGGATAAGCAGAGTTGCCATTGAGCTTAAGGCTCTGGTTACTCCCTGACTAACCATTTGACTATCCAAAGTTGAGAAGTTTTGAGGAAAAACAGTTACATTAGATAACTTAAGTTCGCCCGCAACATGTTTTAGAAATTCTACTTTTCGTACATCGCGCTCTACAAGGCAAACACCAACATCCTTCCGCAAAATGGCGAGCACTAATCCCGGAAAACCGTTACCGCTGCCAAAATCATATACTGTGCCTTTAAATTGAGCATGTTTATCACAGAGGTTAAGCCCCAAGACACTGTCTACAAAATGCTGCTTCGCGGCTAATGGAAGTGTGCTTTTTGAAACAAGATTCATTTTGGCATTAAAGTATACCAGCGATTCGTAATATTTTTTTAAATCGGCCAACTGCTCGATTGGCAGAAAATTTAAATACTCGCTCAATTTATCAATATCTGTCTGCATTCTACATCCGATGAATTTTAAGGTAGATCAATATAGCCTGCACTGCAGAGGGATTAACTCCACTTATCCTTTGTGCCTGACCAATAGAAAAGGGTCGAATGCGCTGGAGCTTTTCCACCTCCTCACGCGACAGTCCCTTTATTTTTTCATATTCTAAGCTATTAGGAATTTTCATGTTTTCCATCTTTTTTGCAAGCGAAATTAAAATTTTTTGGCGCGAGATATACCCTTCGTATTTAATTTCCACTTCAACGGACTCAGTAATGATTTCGGTTTCTGTTTCCATAAAGCCTGCACTCACTAACATACTAAACTCAACTTCAGCTCTGCGAAGTAAATCTGCCAAGCTTATTTGTTTCAAAAGCGGAGGTGTGCCCATCGCCGCCAGAGTTTTCTGCGTCGTTTCAGTTGGACTTATTTTTTTTTCTCGCAATTTTTTGTCCAGCGCCCCACGTCGTTCGATAATATTCATGAGTTTAGATTTGTAATCATCATTAAGAAGATTATTTTTAGTGGAAATTTCTAGAAGTCTTTCAACTGTATTATCTTCGCGAAGGTGCAGGCGATGCTCAGCGCGCGATGTGAACATACGGTAGGGCTCTCGAGTGCCCTTGGTAACAAGGTCGTCGATCAACACGCCAATATAAGCCTCATCTCTAGCTAAAATGAGTGGCGCTGTATCCATAACTTTATGAGCGGCATTGATTCCCGCCATCAAACCCTGGCCCGCGGCTTCTTCGTAGCCACTTGTTCCATTAATTTGACCAGCTAAATAAAGGTTTTGAATGTTTCGAGTCTCAAGTGTGGGCCAAATTTGGGTTGGCTCAATACAGTCGTATTCAACGGCATATCCTGGTTTGATAAGCTTAACATTTTCCAACCCGGAGATTGTACGCAAAAATTCGTACTGAATCTCCTCTGGAAGACTTGTTGATATTCCCTGTAGATAAATAGAATCCGTATTTAGGCCTTCGGGCTCAAGAAAAGTTTGATGACTTGCTTTGTCCGCAAAACGTGTAACTTTGTCTTCGATACTCGGACAGTAGCGCGGTCCTAAGCCTTCGATCTGCCCGGTGTACATAGGCGAAGAACTAAGATTTTTTCGAATAATGTCGTGGGTTTTTTCGTTCGTATAACTCAAATAACAAGCGATTTGCGGCAAAACTGTGTGATCTGCACTCGCATAACTAAACGGATAAAATTTTTCATCTCCGTATTGTGGCGTTGTTTTTGACCAATCTACCGAGGACTTTAATAGTCGAGGGGGTGTCCCAGTTTTAAGTCGGATAACGTCAAATCCATGTTCCGAAAGTTGATCCGAAATACCCACCGTCGACTTGTCGCCGATACGACCACCTTCAATTCTCTGCATTCCAATGTGCATAACCCCACGCATGAAGGTGCCGGTTGTGATAATGACCGTTTTAGATTGAATCACTGACCCATCTTCTAAAACAACTCCTTCGCAAACTCCATTTTTTATAACAAGCGATTTCGCTTCTGACTCTAACAAATTAATATTTTTATGCTTTTCAAAAACAAGACGCATTTCTTTGCAGTACAAATCTTTATCACACTGAGCACGGGATCCTCTGACCGCAGGACCTTTTTTTGAATTGAGCCGCTTAAACTGAACGCAGGTCTTATCTGTTACTTGTCCCATCATTCCACCCAGGACATCGATTTCGCGAACAATATTGCCTTTTGCAAGACCACCAATTGAGGGGTTGCAGCTCATATACCCGATGCGATCAAGGCGAGTAGTAAGCAACAATACGTGTTGCCGAAGCCTTGCCGCAGCAAGGGCCGCTTCTATACCAGCGTGGCCAGCACCAACAACGATGACATCAAAAACTTTACCCATCTTTATTTTCCAATACAAAACTGCTTAAAAACCTGATCCAAAACCTGTTCGTCAAATTCCTTACCAAGCAGGCTGAATAATTCTTTAAGAGCCGTTTGAACCTCGAGTGCGACCAAATCGTAACTCGATGTCTTTTTGAGCAAATCCAGTGCATTTTCCAAGCTGTTCTTGCATGTTTCCATATGGATAAACTGCCTATGTTGAGTAATCACCGACTCATCATGATGGATGTCCACTAAACTCGTCTGCTTAATTTTATCCATAACCAATTGCAAACCCTGACCATTTTTAGAACTTACGACGTATAATGGATAGCTGATTGGACGGTGGAGTGGGTAGTCCTGTGAATATTCATTTTGACTACCCAGGGTGGCATTCAGGTGACTATTCAAGAACGCTTGCGCACGGGACATCGCTAAATCCATGTCTGAGATTTTATCGGCTTTGGTGAGCAAAAAAACGGTTTTATCCGTAAATAAATTAGCTCCCTGAAGAGGTTTCAAATCCCAGCTTTCTGTGTTTTCACTGTCCAACAGATAGAAAATGACATCGGCTTTTTGCAATTTCATTTGTGTACGTCTGATGCCCTCGATCTCAACAATTTCCTGGGAGTCGCGCAAACCGGCAGTGTCAATAAGCCTAATCGGCATACTGTATTCGGTCATGGCCGTTTCAAGGAAATCACGGGTCGTACCCGCAACTTCAGAAACTATGGCTTTTTCATCACCCAAGATTGCATTGTAGAGGCTGGACTTCCCTGAGTTCGGGGCGCCGGCCAAAACAATCTGTAAGCCCTCGGAAAGGATTCGACCTTTTTGATAACCAAGAACAAGTTCCTCAACAAGAGGAAGAGTCGAGCTCAAAAGCTCCGTCATTTTATCAAAAGAATAGGGTTCAATGTCGTCCGTGGAAAAATCAATGGATGCCTCGAGCTGTGCAAGCAACTGGATCAGCTGCGTTTCGATAATATTTAGTTTTTGCGAAACCCGACCATTCAATTGCTTTACAGCCTGCGAACGAGAAAGGTCACTTCGACTTTTTATAAGTGAGTGGATGGCTTCGGCCTGTACCAAATCAATCTTACCATTGAAAAAAGCTCGAAACGAAAACTCGCCCCGCTCAGCTGCACGACAACCACTGAGCTGTAAATCTGATAGCACTCGATGGGCACAACTATGTCCACCATGGAGTGACAACTCGAGCGTTTCATCGCCGGTAAAAGACCGTCCCTGCGCGAAGTAAGTCACAAGACCTTCGTCGACCACTTCGTCAGTCGCTCCTATTGGCGATTTAAATTTACCAAAGTAAGCGCGGTGGCTCTCAATTGTGACAGGCAGAAATGCACAATGCTTTCTTACTATTTCTAGTGCCCGGGGCCCCGAAACTCGTACAACCGAAATTCCCGAAAGCCCTGGTGCGGTAACTGATGCGCAGATAGTTTCTTCAACTAAATCTACGTATTTCATCAATCAGCTTGTTGCTTGGCAGATGCAGAAAAAATTTTGATTTTCTTGTAATGACCATCGCCTATTGATTTGCTGCGAATTCGTTCATCACGAGCCAAAAACTGATGCACCACTCGTCTTTCTTTTGGAGCAAGTGCCTTAACATAAACAGGCTTCCCTTGAGAAAGTACTTTTTCTTTGAGCTTGTCGATCATCGCTTCCAAGTTTTCGTTTTCTTTAGCCCGATAATCGTTACTATCAAACTGAACATTCACAATTTGCTCCGAGAACTGATTCTGCAAAGCACGTTTTACAAAAAGTTGAAGCGCGTCCAGAAGCATCGCATCCTTTTGAATGAGAAGACCTTCGTCTTCGCCATACAGACTCACTTTGAACGTTTCATTCTCCTGGCCTTGAATCTCTTCGATATCAAAAGACAGATCAAAGCCTGCTTTTTCAATCAATCCATTTAGAACTTGTTCAATTAAGTTCTTTGGGCCTTTTACTTTTTTTTCTCCGACTCCGAAAAGTCGTCCTAATAGACTCATGTGTCCTCCTGTCAGGTGGTTTTTTCCTTCATAAACAAAGTCTGTTGAAAAATACTAAAAATCGAACCTACAAACATGTAGAGTGCAAGCCCGCTTGGTGTTGAGAGCATAAATACGGTAAAAAGAAGTGGCATAAACTTCATGATTTTCGCCTGCGCTGGATCCGTCGTGGTCATCGGCGTCATCTGCATCTGAAAAAACATAGCTGCGCCGGCTAAAATCGGAAATACGTAGAAAGGATCTTTGGAGCTTAGATCAAAAATCCAAAAATAAAATGGCTGCATGTAAAGTTCAAAACTGCTGCTCATCATACTAAAAAAGGCGATGAAGATCGGAAGCTGTAAAAGTGCTGGGATACATCCACTGAGCGGATTTGCCTTTTCCGTTTTCAACAAAAGCAATGTTTCTTGGTTGGCTCTCTGAGCATCGTTTTTATATTTTTCTTTAATGGCCTGTAACTTTGGCTGGATCTTCTGCATCTTCTTCATCGAACGAAAAGAATAAACTCCAGCTGGTAAAATTAAAGTTCGAAGTATAAGCGTGATTAATATGATCGCAAGACCCCAGTTGCCAACTAACTTATAGATGTAAAGCATCGCCGTGTGCATGGGTCGGCCGATAAAGCTAAAAATGCCATAGTCGATCATGTCTACAAGTGATGGATCCACGGTGTTGAGAATTTCTTCTTTTTTGGGTCCAAAATAACTCGAAAATTCGATATCGAAATTTTCCACCGGCTGAACGCTCGCGTATTTTAGACTCAAAACGGCTTCTTTATTTTTCGCACTTGTGGTGACTTCGGGAAGTATTTCAGAGGTGTTTATAAATGCTTGTGCAAAGTACTGAGTATTGTAAGCCGCTGTTGTAACCGCTTGAACCGTATTGCTCATCGCCGTGTCTTCAATCACTTTCTCGCGATTTATTTTTTCATTGCTGGAAACAAAAAATTCCTGGTGGTCCGTCGGCGGCAACAGAAAACTGCTGGGAGTTGGTAATACCTCGTACTTCGATAGCGCTTCTACGATGGTAGGTTTTTTACTAGTATTCTGTACGCTCACCTTGGTAGACAATAAATACTTTGCAGGATCAATTTTATAAGTCACACGAGTGATAGACTCAGGACTGGCTTGAGTCCCTAAAATCTCAAACTCACTTATTTTCTGCAAAACAAAGTTTGTTTTACCGTCGACAAAAATTTGCTGAACTGGAAGTTTATAAACAATGGGATCCCCATTGCGCCGTTTGTATGCGTTGAGCTTTAAGTCAGAGATCGCCATGCCTTGAGAGGACACTTCAAAATCCATTGTGTCCGTTTGTAACGAAATTTTTTGCACATCGGCTGCTGGTGCTTCCTGAATTGCGGCGTTTGCCGCGCCTGCCGTTGCTGATTTTTCCGCCGTGAGCGTAGTTGTTGTTCCCTGGGTGTCAGAAGACTTGTCGCCCACTTTCACATCAGACACAGCAGCATCCTGGTTGTAGGCATCGGGATATTTTTTTTGCATATACTGCTGCCAACCTAAAAAGATCGCGAAGGATAACAAGATAGCTAGAATTGTGTTTTTATCAAAAAAATTGGGGGGCTTTTGTTCTATCATTATATTCTAAGGTACCGGATCGTAACCTCGGCCTCCAAAAGGGTGACACGATAAAAGGCGACGTAAAATGAGTCCTATAGCCTTTATCGAAGATTTTTTCTCAAGAGCTTCTAGTGCGTAGCGAGAACACGTAGGGTAGAAGCGGCACTGTGGGCCTAACAATGGTCCTAAACAGATCTGATAAAATCGAACCGCAAACCAAAGACATTTATTGGTCCCGTGTATTTTGAAATGTTTGTCGAATTTTTGTTCCTGCATGATCAAGTACCGCATCCAATTCGTCGTGCTTCAAAGTTTTAAAAAATTTCTGACCTTTTGATTCCAAAAACAAAAGATTGATATCCACATGAGGAAAATCTTTTTGTCGACGAAACCAAACTCGGCACCAGCGCTTCAATTTATTGCGCACTGTGGCCGGGCCTACTTTTCTTCCCACTGTATATCCTATGCGAACGTCGTTTATGGCGTTCGCATCATAATTAATAAGGAGCCAGGAACTGGGTTTTAAACGTTTTCCTCGCTCAATCAGATTTTTAAAATCTGTTTTTCGAACAAGGCTTCCCAAAATTATTTGCCGCGTTTTTTTACGGCCAGACGCTTACGTCCTTTAGCTCTACGGCGCGCTAGCACTTTGCGACCATTTTTTGTCGACATTCTCTTGCGGAATCCATGGGTCTTTTTCTTGCGCCGTCTCTTAGGCTGTAGCGTGCGTTTCATCCTAAACTCTCCATATTAAATCAGATTTTCAAAAAGGAACTTTTTAAACCATAAAGCGTTAAAAAGGTCAAGGTGTTGAACTTTTCAGCATAGCCTGTTAGATCTTCTGCTTGTCGTTTTGGGGGCTGTCCAAACAAATAGAAATCTCGTACAAGGGTGTTTATGCAACCAGGTTTTGAACCTATCAACAATGAATCTATTTGGTCACAGGTTAAATTTAATCTTATTACTAAGAATTCTGAAAATAAACCGCTGCAGACATGGTTTAACCCCACTGATTTAATCGGGATTGAGCAAACGGCGCACGCAAAACGCTTCAAGCTTGGCGTTCCAACCGAGCTTCATAAATATTGGATTTCAGAAAACTTGTTTGATCGAATATGTGCCGAAATATCCTCCATTTTCAAACAGCCGTTCGAAGTCGAACTTGTTGTTACCGGCAAAGTTATCCCTGTTCCGCCGGAAAGTCCGGGAGCGCTTCACCAGGCTATGTCGCAAAAAGAACCGCAGGAATTTCAATCTCAGCCGCCCCCACCAGTGCCTTTCGAAATTCGACGAAGCGGTGACTTTTTGAATCCGGAGTACACCTTTTCGTCGTTTGTTGTCGGCAGAAACAACGAATTCGCGCATGCTACATCATACAGGATTGCCCAGCGCCCTGGCTCTGAGGGGTACAACCCACTCTTTATTTGTGGTCCCACCGGTATGGGTAAAACCCATTTGTTACATGCGGTTGGAAATCATATTCGCGAGAGCGCTCCGCAAACTCGAATCATGTATATTTCGGCGGAAAGATTTCTAAATGAATGTGTCTCCAGCATTCGCCGTGGAGAGATGGATAAATTTAAGCAAAAATACCGAGAGAAATGCGATCTCCTGTTAATGGATGATATCCAGGTGCTGGGCCGCGGTGAGGCTGTGCAGGAAGAGTTCTTTCATACTCTGAACGATTTTTTCGAAAAGGGTCGCCAGGTGGTTGTCGCCAGTGATCGCGTCCCAAAAGACATTAAAGGCCTTGAGGACCGGATTCGAACACGTCTTGAATGGGGTCTCATTGCCGATATTCAGATGCCCGACATTGAAACTCGAATGGCAATTATGCGCTACAAAGCCGAACGCAAAAATATTTTACTCCCTGACGAAGTGATTGCATACATAGCAAAGATCTCTAAGCGCTCGATTCGTGAACTTGAAGGCAATTTGAATAAAGTAAAAATGTTTTCCGAACTCCAAGGGTTGCCGATAAATTTAGAACTCACTAAAAAAGTCTTGGCTGTGCATGATGACAGCACCACCATCACAATCGATGAAATTCAACGATTGGCGTCCGAACATTACAAAATAAGAATCCCCGATTTAAAATCTAAGAGTCGAAATAAGCCTATTGTTACAGCACGGCAAATGGCTATGTTTTTAATCAAATTGCATCTCGATAAGTCGCTTGTGGAAATCGGCAGAGCCTTCGGCAGTCGAGATCATACGACGGTTTTAAGCTCGCTGCGTCGAATCGAGTTTCAACTGACTGAAGATTCCGATTTAAAAAAGGATTTCGATGAGTTACAAAGTCGAATCCACAATATCACAGGGGTGTGAATTCATGATGTGCATAAACCTGTTGAAAACTCTACCCGTACTTTTGTGTGTTCAGTTATCCACATTATCCGGAGAGTTCCGGGCTCTAGATAGAACGAGTCTTCCACATTCATTGTTTTGGAAAATTAGATACTTAAGTCGCAAAATGGGTTATCAACGCCCCTACAACTACTACTAATTATTTATATATATATAAGAGTAATTAAAGAACGAGGTTTTCATGAAATTGAAAATAGAAAAAAAAGAGCTGATAAATCTGTTAGCAAAGACACAAAACATTGTCGACAAACGAAACACGATGCCAATATTGGTAAATGTTTTGTTTGATGCAAATAAAGGCAGATTGAAAGTTTTTGCAACGGACCTAGAAGTCAGCTTAACGGATGAGGTCACAGCCGACGTTCAGGAACCAGGACAACTTGCGGTGAATGCGCGCAATCTGTTTGATATCGTAAAAGAGCTGGCCGATGGTTCTATCGCACTGACCAAGAAAAAAAATAACTGGATTGAAATCAAACAAAACAAATCTGTGTTTAATATTGTTGGAATAGGCGCAGAAGAATATCCCATCTTCCCAACATTCAAAACGACGGATTTTATAAAGGTTGATGCAAAAGTAATTTCCGAAATGATCGAAAGAACAATCTACAGCGTTTCTAACGACGAAACCCGTTATCACCTGAATGGTGTCTATTTCGAAAAACGAAAAGAAAATGGCAAAATCTGTTTCCGTATGGTGGCGACTGATGGACATCGCCTCAGCTTAGTTGAACGTGAAATTAGCGCCGACGTGCAGGAAATATCAATTCCGAGTGCAGGTGTTATTATTCCTCGAAAAGGTCTCACAGAAATAAAAAAAATCATCGATAGTCTTGAAGGCACTATCGAAATGGCATTCGAAGGTTCGCAGTTGATCATAAAAAATAACAACACAGTTTTAATGGTGCGATTGATCGAGGGAAAATATCCCAACTATCAACAGCTTATTCCACAGAAAGCGATGCGAACAGCGAACATTGATCGAGAGATTTTTCTCGGGAGCATTCGGCGAGTGTCACTTTTAGCAAATCATAAATCAAAAGGGGTCACAATCAGCTTAACCAAAGACAAAATGGAGATTACTTCCAATAATCCGGAGTTAGGTGACGCAAAAGAGGAAATCGATGTGAATTACTCTGGGGAAGATATGAAGATTGGTTTTAATGCAAAATACATTTTGGACATTTTGAATAGTTTCGATGATCAAAATCTTGATTTAGAGCTCGATGGCCAGTTATCTCCCGGTTTGATTCGTCCAGAAAACGACAGACAGTATACCTGCGTTGTAATGCCGATGAGAATCTAACGGTCGTGTTCATTAAAAGTGTTCGAATCAAGAGCTTTCGCAACATCGAAGATGCATGTATAGAGCTAAGCCCCAAAGTGAACATTTTTTTTGGGGACAACGCACAAGGTAAGACAAATTTTTTGGAATCGGTATACACATCTGTCAACGGCCTGAGTTTCCGCACAGCCGACTACAAAAATATTCTCAACGACGATAGGCCAGCCTATGTTGACATTACCATTGATAAAAAATCTCTCACCCACCGTTTGCAAACGATGACGTCGCTGAATGAACGAAAAATAATACTCAATGAGAAAAAAGTTTCGCGATCCACAGTTCGCGCAGAGTTTTCCACAATTCTTTTCAGTCCTGAAAGCTTATCCGTAATTAAAAACAGTGACCGCGAAAGACGAGACCTCGTCGACGACCTCGTTGAGGATCTTTTTCCAGATAAAAGAAAAGTGCTAACGGACTTTCGCAAGATATTGCGTCAACGGAACGTATTTCTCAAAGAGCTCAAAGATAAAAAGCGAGAGATCAACGCAACGACAGTGCAAGTTCTTGATACTCTCACCGAACAATTTTTAAAAATTTCTAGCGAGCTGGTGACAATGCGTCTTCAGGCCTTGCGCAAGATCCAGCCAGAAATAAAAAAAGTACTGGCTGATATATTTAATGAGGCTGTGGATATCTGCGTGGATTATGTGATTTCAGATCAGCCCATTATTGGCGAGCCAAAT
>JAYUQP010000080.1:0-26159 GCA_043757265.1 Bdellovibrionales bacterium
ACTACGTTCCTCATGGATATCCCCCTTTTGTTTACAGTTTTACTGTATTGAGGTAACCAGCCCTCGTTGGCAAGAGGGGGCGTCCATTATTTCTGAGCGGATGCGAAGGATCTCATCGAGTTTTAGCTTTGCGCTTTACTCGAGGTAGTTGAGGTCTTTATGGAAGGTTTCTTCCATTCGCCATGTGGCGATGTACGCTAGTGCGAAGCATCCGCTGCCGACGATCATTGCGGCGGTTTTTACATCCGTGTGATCTTGTGCAAGCCTAAAACAAAAGGTGAGGGGTATTACAGCTCCACGAACGAAGTTTGGAACTGATGTGGCAACGGTGGAGCGAATGTTTGTGCCGAACTGTTCAGCGCTAATTGTAACGAAGACTGCCCAGTAGCCTGTCGAAAACCCGAGGAGTCCGCAGACAAAGTAAAACATTTTTAGCGTTGGCGCTTGTAAGTTCAAATACACAAAACACGTTATTACCGTAAATGTTAGAAAAATAAATACCGAAAGCCTACGGCTTTTTAGATACTGACTCAGCAGACCGCTTGCAAGATCTCCCAGGGAAAGTCCCAAGTATGACCACATCACTGCGTGGCCCGCTTTGACGAGATCACCCATTCCCATTTGCTGGCCAAGCTCGGGGGAAAAGGTAATGAGGATTCCAATCACAAACCAAATCGGTACCCCGATTAAAATGCAGCGCAAATATTTGAAAAAGTTTTTCGAACTTGAAAACAGCAAAAAGATGTTCCCTTTATTTTTCGCCAGATCCTTAATTTGATCAAACATATGTGATTCGGCCACGCCCACACGCAGAGCCAAAAGACTAAACCCCGAGCCGCCGCCTATCAGATAGGCCGTGCGCCAGTGCGTGAGGTCGGCAATCACACCGCCCACTACAGCTCCTAAAATTCCAATGCTCGCAACGATGGTGGTTCCTAGTCCACGTTTGTCTTTTGGTAAAAGCTCGGCCACCAAAGTAATTCCAGCGCCCAATTCTCCAGCAAGCCCGACGCCGGCAATAAACCGCCACATGGCGTAGGTCTCTACACTTGTTACAAAGCTGTTTGCGATGTTGGCTGTTGAATACAAAAAGATAGAGCCAAAAAGCACCGAGAGGCGTCCACGAATGTCGCCGATGGCTCCCCAAATAAGTCCACCGACAAGAAGTCCTAACATCTGCATGTTTATTAAAAACATCCCCTGATCAAGCAAATCGGCATCGGCCACACCAATGTCCTTCAAGCTATTCACTCGAACGATGCTAAATAACAACAGGTCGTAAATGTCGACAAAGTAACCCAAGGCGGCCACGATCACAGTGAGTACAATTTTGTTGTCTATCTTTTGATCTTTGGTTGAGGTCATAAGATTTCGTACATGTCTTGATGTCCTTTGGCAACTCAGTTAATCTGAGTGCTATGGAACAAAAACTTTTCGGCACCGACGGTATTCGCGCTACGGCAAACACCTATCCAATGACTCCCGACATGATCATGCGTGTAGGGCAGGCGCTAGGATATATGATTCGAAGTAACCCTCCGCGGAATCAGGAACCCAAGGTGGTTATTGGAAAAGACACTCGACTTTCGGGATACATGGTTGAGTTAGCCCTCACCAGCGGATTAAATTCCATGGGTGTGCATGTACGCCTTATCGGTCCGCTTCCAACGCCGGGAATTGGGTTCCTCACGCGCGATATGCGTGCCGATGCGGGGATTGTTATTTCCGCCTCACATAATCCATTTTACGACAATGGGATAAAAATTTTTGGTCCCGATGGTTACAAAATTTCTCAGGAAAACGAAAAGCAAATCGAAAACTTAGTTTTTACTAAAGATCTCAATTTGCTTTTGTCAGAACCCTCGCGCCTTGGCCGCACAAAACGAATTGAAGATGCAATGGGGCGCTACATCGTCCACATCAAAAATTCATTTCCTCTCGAGTACACCCTCGAAGGTATGCGAATTGTTTTAGACTGCGCAAACGGAGCCTCCTACAAACTAGCACCAGCTGTTTTTGAGGAGCTCGGTGCAGAAGTTATTGTGATGGGAAACACGCCTAACGGCTTTAACGTAAACGATAAATCGGGAGCGCTGTATCCTGAAAAACTTGCCGAAGCCGTTCGTAAGTATCGCGCCGATATCGGCGTGAGCCTCGACGGCGATGCCGACCGCGTAATTTTGGTGGATGAAGATGGCAGCATCGTCAACGGTGATCACATTCTTGCCATCAGTGCGCTCCATTTAAAAAAGAAAAACAAGCTTGTTAAAAACACGGTGGTCGCGACACTCATGAGCAATTATGGTTTAAATAAAGTTCTCAATGCCCATGGCATCGAAGTTGTGCGAACTGCCGTAGGTGACAAGTACGTGGTCGAAGAAATGCGACAAAACGGTTTTATTCTCGGCGGCGAACAGTCTGGTCACATTATCTTTTTAGATCATTCAACCACGGGCGATGGCTGTGTGGCCGCACTCAACGTTCTTGCTATTATGAAGGAGCAAAATAAAAAACTCAGCGAACTTCGCGAGATCATGGAAGACGTTCCGCAGGTTTTAATCAACGTAAAAGTAAAAAACAGAAAAGAGCTTGAAACTATAAAGGGCTACGAAGAGCTGATCAAAGATATCGAAAAAAGTCTTAAAGGGCAGGGGCGAGTGCTCGTGCGTTTTTCGGGAACCGAGAATGTCTTAAGAATTTTAGTGGAAGGCTCAGATCGAAAAATGATCGCACAGTACGCTGAAACCATTGCCCGTTTTGTTGAAAAAAGTTTGGGCTGATGGACGAGGTCATAACGCTCGCAAAGCTTCCAGATTTTTGCGAAAAGTTAAAAACTCAGTTTTCGCAAAAACAACTCGTTCTACTGAATGGCCCTTTGGGTGTGGGAAAAACCCAATTCGTAAAATCCATGGTTTCGGTTCTAGGTGGCGAAATGCCCGACTCGCCCACGTTCTCGATCATCAACCAGTATCCGTGTTCAGGGCAAAACATCTATCATGTGGATTTATATCGTTTAGAGTCCGAAGCAGATGTCGAGTCCACTGGCTTTTGGGATTTATTCCGCGAAGACGAAGCTTTGATCTTTGTAGAGTGGGCCGGGAGAATCGCAAGCGAGAACTGGCCAAAAACGTGGTCACGCCTAGATGTCACTCTGGAATTTGCAACCAGGCCCAATGAGCGAATATTCAAAGCTGTTTGCAATAAATAATTGTTCATACTTAAAAATGTTCAACACATCCCTTAAAAAATCCGGTGCCAGGTCCTATTTAATTCGGCGGGTGCAGTTCAGCTCCTGCACCCACCGGATTAAATAGGACCTGGCACCGGATTTTATTCGCACTGGGCGGGGATCTCGTAGGAGTCTAGCTGAACGGGTGAAGATCTGATAGCTTTGCAATCTTGTTTTGATTTTAGTTGGAAACGGAAGATGTAGGCTTGCGGGCATTCACGACTTGAGATTTTAACGGTGTCTTCATAACCAATCACCAAGTTTTTAGTTTCATAATAAACCTGAGTCGGCGTCACCGTTTTATTCAGATCTCTCTGAAGCACGGTCATTGCGGCGTCCATGCAACGGTTTTGAGTTAACGAATCCTCACGGGTTGAACGATCTTGTCGCGTGCTTGTGGGCACCCGATTTCGATCAATCTGATCTTCATGTTTTTTGATCTCTGCAATCTCTTCCGGCGTGTGGGCCGACGTGTTGTGGGGGATTATCCAACCATAACCCCAATCTTTTACCTGTGAAGATTTTTGCACCGATCGCAAAGAATAATACATCAATCGAGCAGCATCGGGCGATCCACGTTCTGAAACACAACTATGAAATGCAGAATCAGCCTGTTGTTTGTCTTCGAGGCTTCCGCCCTTCCAGTAGGATTTGTCGTGTTCCACACAGCATAGCTGCCAGTGGTCTTCGCGAGGATAAGAGATCATCTTGGCCAGTCGCGGACAGCCGTCTGATACAAAAGGTTTTAGTTTATTAAAAAGGATTTTAGCATCGAGGCCTTCAAAGGAGGCCAGCGTTCGAGGCGGAGAGCTTGCACACCCGGCAGCGAAACTGAACAAAAGAAAGGAGAGTGCAAAACGCATCCCTCCTTATCGGTTTAGTCGGTAAATGTTTGAGACATTTCAACGGCGTAGGTGTCGGTCACCTTTTCGTTCGAAGCGACGGTGTAAGATAGGATTGTCAGCACAAAAAGTAGGATCTTCATAGTTGCCCCCATTGTTGTTTTCATAGCTGTGCTATCGGCCCATGGTCGGGTTTAGACGAGAGGAAGGTCCATAAATTCTCAAAGTGAGACGGAATTGGAAGGAATTTCACTCTTTGCATAAGCTATGCAAAAATTCTTTACATTTATGGGGCTTTTTTCAGGTTCCCAAGTTCTTGCCGTCGACGTCAAACTGAATTGTGCTACTTTTGCCTCAACTAACCCGGGAGAATTCAAATGAAGTCACTATTTACGTTTTTCACAGTCGTAATTCTAAGCACCTTTGCCAATGCGGCCGAAATCAACAGCGGCAAATACAACAGCACAACAAAAAAAGTAGAATTGAATGTTTCTTACGGCGGAGGTTGTTCAAAGCACTTCTTTGCACTCGAACTTAATGGCGGATGCGCTGAGAGTTACCCAGTTCAGTGCTACGTAAATCTGGTCCATACCACAGACACTCCTGACATTTGCGAAGCCTACATCACTGAAGATCTTCAACTGGATCTTCCAGCAGAAATGTTAAGCGACAGCTACTTTACAAATGCGTTCATCACTGTGACGGGCGCGGGCCAAACGTATATCAATTTCCAGCTTCCAAAGTAAATAAAAGCCGTTCTACGAAGAATCGAAAAAAGCTCAGTCTCACTGGGCTTTTTTGTTAGAAGAAATCTCAGTTATTTCGCCGCCACCGATAAAGGTATTTGGTACCGCTGGCAAAAAGGTCAAAGTAAAAACGAGATGATTACTCTGTATGCAATTCGGAATGTAAAAATTGCAATAACGTCGTAGATTTCAATAACGATTGAATGTGTGGGGTTCTGACTATTACTTTCCGGGCTGGGGAAAATGTTCCGGGGGGTGCATCGTTGAAATCTCTATTTTTATCGCTCACGTTTTTTTGTTTCCAAAGTTTTGCTGACGGACGACTTCAGTG
The DNA here is from genome assembly GCA_043757265.1 of Bdellovibrionales bacterium. Lineage (GTDB taxonomy): Bacteria > Bdellovibrionota > Bdellovibrionia > Bdellovibrionales > JAGQZY01 > JANPLN01. The sequence continues at coordinate 5,149 of JAYUQP010000080.1, forward strand.
TATTGATCTTTTTGCATTGCACTTCGGAGAGCTCAGATCAGACTTTCAACACAACACCAAGTACGATGTCACTGTTCCAGATACAGTGAACATCAAAGATCAGTGCTCCACTTCGCATTGCCATATGTACACGTGGTCAGCGGAGTTAGAAAAATCCAGTGGGATTCAAATCGCAAATAGCTATCTGGATGCCATGCGCCTCTACGACCAAACTCTCGTAGCACTTAAATCAGGAAAAACTGATATTAACTTAGGGTCTTTTGCTTTTGAATCTCGAAACTCCATCCGGAAATACGGTATTATACCAGAGAGCGCTTGGCGAGGTTCAAAAAACTTTATCAAGCAACCGATGTATGGCCATCTCGAAGGAGCTTTGGAAACTATCTTAGTCCGAGCCGTTTGGACCACGGCTAATACGACCGACAAATCTGTAAAAACTCTCGTGAAGGAAGAGGCCCGCCGGGAGATTTTAATAATGATAGAAAATGTCATAGGTAAACTGCCGAAGGAGTTTAATTACGAGAACAAGACATACACTCCGCGCTCATTTGCAGAAACTTTTTTTCCGGAACTCTATGTTCCAATCGTCGACGTACGAATGCAAAATAATCTAAAGCAGGTAGAAAGACAAAAAACCGGGGCACGTATCTCTTTGAAAGTTGATTTTCAACGGGGTGAAAACATGATGCGACAGGTGCTTGATCAGGGGCGCACGTTGTTTCTGTCCTACCGGCATCACCGACAGTTTGTGGATTCAAAAACAGGAGTGATGAGCATTGAGGCATTTGCCTATCCAAGGATGGCAGGCGCGCTCACCTCCGCACTAATGACCAAATTTAGTAAATGGGGCGGCAGTCACGCAGTCCTCGTCGTGGGCTACGAACTAAATCCTGCGACTGGCAGAGTCCGCAAATGGAAAATTCAAAATAGCTGGGGAGAAGACACAGGCGACCACGGGTATTTTCATATGTATGCCGATTACTTTGCGAAATTTGCCTGGGGTTTTTCATTCGTAAAAGATGACAACATCCCATTGCCCGCCGGCGTAAAGCCCGCAAAGCTAACGAAAGTTCCTGCAAAGACCTAATTTATTACGAAGAACTGAAAAAAACTGCGACAACATGGGGCTTTTTTGCACTAATTCTATCGAATGGGTGCTGCGTCGGCCGCTGGAAATATATATTTCCATTTTGAAGGCAAACACAGTTTCTAATTCCTGATGAGCGATAAGTTTAAGTTATAACTCGATGCCGCCGCTAAAGGTACTTGGTACCTTTCATAACGGTACCAAGTACCTTTCACTTTAAAATTATAACTCGGTGCTGCCGGAAAAGGTATTGGTATCTTTTAGTAATCAATATTAACCCTGAATGTTTCACAGCCCTCGAAAAACCTTTTGGGAATATCACGCCAAGTGTATTGTTCAAAATACTCTTCAGTGTCCTTGAAGCTTTCCAAAGATTTAGAACTTTGAGACTTATCTTCATAACGAATCCATTTGTCATAACTCACAATTTTCGCTGTTGGGTGGAGGTCAGTAAGGTATGGTTCTAGGGCGTTGAAGGTTTTAGCCTTCACATCAAACTTTCGAATATTTTTCTCTTTATTGAGGTTAGGCGAAAAACTCTGATAAACCCATTGATCATCTTCACCTTTTCTGTAAACATGCCGTATCGCCGACCGGGTGCCGAAAGTGCAGTCAAAGTGGTAGTTACCAATTTTCCCAAAGTCAGGAGCATCGCGAGGTCCCAGAGTTTTCCGCATGTATTCTTGGGTAAATTGGCGTCTTAACTGCAATCGGCTTTCGTTGCAGTCGAGTGTTTGATCACTCCCAAGACGACAATTTAAAAGATAGGCGATACTTATCGTTTCCTTGTCACGGGCATCTTTGGGTTCTTGACGGTCGGTAACGGCGACCAAAGTGATGTGTGTAGTGTCAGCTTCGTCATCGAAGTCCTTCAAGCCTTTCAATGAAAAAACGCTTGAATGAAACGAAGCGCCAGTCATCTTTCTCAAGGACCGACTCACAGAAGACATTTCGTCCAGCCGCGAAAATGAAAATGCAGCGATCAAAACATACACACCTAGAAATACAAAACGCTTGAAACTGCTCGCTTTTTTTGGAGGTGCCTCGCTCGAAAGACTATCGAATAGGATATCTCTGTAAGATATTTGTCTCCGAGTTTTTAAGTAGCACAAAATTCCTAGAAGCGCGAATATCGCGGAAAACACAAGTATAGACATGAGCCCTTCTGAGGAAAGTTTGAAGTGGGGTGACTTTTTCCCAGTGAGAGTATCCAAAAAACAAAGAAGATTATGAGAAAAATGAAATAGTACAGGAATCCATAATCGTCGAGTTCTCACGGCGAAAATCACAAATACCAGGCTTAGGATAAACGTCCCAAACAGGTTGAATGGATGTAGAAGAGCAAAGCACAGAGAAACAATGATTGCAGAAGATCGCAAAGAAAAACGGTTCCGTGCAACATCCAGGAAGTAACCGCGAAAAAGAACTTCTTCAATGAGCGGGGCAAAAATAACCGCAATAAGAAAAAATCCAAATGGCGTTGTTTGGCTGAGGGGTACGGCAATATCAAGCGGAAAAATCCAATTTTGGATAGCCATCGAAAAAAGAAAAAGAGAAAATGTAAAAAAGAAAAAACTGGGGGCGGCTACGTAGAATTGTTTGTTAACTTTGAAATCGTCGGATAGAGATCCAAATTTAGTTACGAAAAATATTTTCAAATCATCCCGTACAAAATCTAAAAGCAAAGAAGCTAAAGCTGCCACGATCAACGGTGTGGAAAAAACGCTGGTCGCAATAAAAAACAAAAGAAATAAATACGGCGTGGTTGAACGAGGTGATTGATTCTCTATCATGGTATTAATTCCTTCATTGTAAACAACGGGCGGAGGCGCAGGTGGGCCTCGGTGATTTTTTCGGTTTGGCCTTCACTGCGGTCAATTACGCACAAGACGTCATCGACGAAGGCGCCCTCTTTGCGAAGCATGTCGGTGGTGAGTACAACTTGGCCGCCAGTGGTTATGACGTCTTCGATCAGTACGAGCTTTTTACCTTTGATGTTTGGGCCTTCGGCAAATTTGCAGGTGCCATACGCTTTGGCCTCTTTGCGAAGAAAGGCTACGGGGATTCCAGTTTTTAAGGACATCGCGGTTGCAATGGGAATTCCTCCCATTTCGAGAGCTCCTAGAAGATCAATCCCTTTTGGCAAAAGGGGAATCATTTGCTCGGCAATGGCATTAAGAATTTCGGGACGGGCTTCAAACTGGTATTTGTCAAAATAAACATTCGAAGTTTTTCCTGAACGTAGCAAAAATGTTCCAGTAAGGTGGGCCACTTCGTATATTTTTTTGGCGAGATCTGCTCGGTTCATGGAGTCTCCGTTTGTTGGTTCAGCCAATTGATAAAATCGGGCGAGGCTGATTTAATGTTGAAAAAAACAATGCAGGGATTTTCGTAGGAATGCAGTTCTTGAATGGCAGCAATTACTTTCTGCGTGAGTCTTTTTCGCGTCTTGATCAGTGCCGAAACTTCGCCCGTGGAGTGAAACTTATTTTTCCATTCGTAGATCGCAAGGTGAGACGACTGGATGTTGGCGCAGGCTATGAGTTTTTGCTTTACCAAAACTGTACAGATTTTTTTGGCTTCGGTCTTATTTTTAAATGTCACGTATCCCATAACGAAAGACATGTCGGGCATCCTAAAACATGTGCAGTCGTAGAACAATCTCTAATATGCATAACCAATCTACAACAATCGAGCCCCAATCCCAAAAAAAACCCCCGCTGAAAACAGCGAGGGTATTTCTAGTTTAACGGATCGAACAACAACAGTCCGAGCCAAAAAAATTATTTCTTCTGATCAGCTAAACGCTGCTCTTGATACTTCTTCGCAAGCTCTTCTTGAATCATACGCGGTACAGGTGCGTAGCGCGAAAATTCCATGGTGAACTCGCCTTTTCCTTGAGTGGCAGAGCGCAGATCCGTAGAGTAACCAAACATTTCAGACAGAGGAACTTCCGATTGCGTGATCGCAAACGCTTGTTCGCTTGTTGTACCTTGAATAATTCCACGGCGCTGGTTGATCTGACCTAGCACGCTTCCTTGGAACTCTTCGGGAGCAGACACTTCCACTTTCATGATCGGCTCAAGTGCTGTTGGAGTTGCGTTTTCGTACGCCTGTCTCATAGCAGCCATGGCGCAGATACGGAAAGCCATCTCTGACGAATCCACATCATGGTAGGATCCATCATCAAGATCCACTTCGACGTTAACGATCGGGAAGCCTATGAGCGGACCCTTTGCCAATTGCTCTGCAAAGCCTTTTTCGCAACCAGGAATAAATTCGCGAGGAATACGGCCACCGACAACGTTGTTATTAAACTTGTACGAAACTTCGGAGTTAGCAGGTAATGGACGAATTTTTCCAACCACTTTTGCAAATTGACCCGAGCCGCCTGTTTGTTTTTTGTGTGTGTAATCAAATGCTGCTTCGCGACCAATAGTTTCGCGATAAGCAACCTGAGGTTTACCGGCAATCACTTCGCATTGAAATTCACGTTTCATTCGTTCGATGTATACTTCTAAGTGAAGTTCGCCCATTCCAGAAATAATGGTTTCGCTGGATTCTTCATCGCGGTGAACGCGGAAAGTTGGATCTTCTTTACGAAATTTTTGTAGCGCTTTAGAAAAGTTGTTAGCTCCGCCTTTATCTTTTGGCGATACGGCAAGCGAAATCACCGCGTTCGGAACGTGCATCGAACTCATTGCAATGCTTACTGATCCATCGGTGAAAGTATCGCCCGTCGAGCAATCCACGCCGAAAAGAGCAACGATGTCACCCGCGTAAGCATGATCGATATCTTCCATTTCGTTAGAATGCATTTTTACAAGGCGAGGAACTTTCACCTTTTTACGATCCGCTGTATTCACAATGAACTCGCCTTTTTTGAGAGTTCCTTGATACAGACGCATGTAAGTAAGCTGACCATAACGACCATCATCCAACTTAAACGCATAAGCGATAAGTGGTTTATCAGGATCGTTTACAACAATCACTTCTTCTTCGTTTTTATCAATGTCGAGACCTTTATTTACAACTTCTGTAGGGTTTGGCAGATAATCTCTTACGCCATTGAGTAGCAACTGAACACCTTTGTTTTTGAAAGCAGACCCCATGAAAACGGGAGTCAATTCCATTTTTATACAACCGACGCGAATAGCACGTTTCAGAAGCTCTTCTGGAATATCGGCTCCTTCAAGAAACTTTTCCGCAAGTTCATCATCAAACATCGAAGCCGAGTCGATGAGTTTTTCGCGGTATTCCTTCGCTTGATCAGCAAGGTCAGCCGGAATTTCGATCTCAGTGACGTCATCGCCGTCTTCTCCCAAAAATTTGTAAGCTTTCATTTTTACCAGGTCGACAATGCCGTCATGGGCATCCTCAACACCAATTGGAATTTGCATCATCGCTGCATTGTGATGCAGTTTTTCGCGAAGCTGTACGGTAACGCGAAATGGATTTGCGCCTGAACGATCTAGTTTGTTGATGAATGCAACGCGCGGAACGTTGTAGCGACGCATCTGGCGATCCACTGTGATGGACTGGGACTGAACGCCCGCAACGCCGCAAAGAACCAGAACTGCTCCATCAAGAACGCGCAGAGATCTTTCAACTTCAATTGTAAAATCCACGTGCCCGGGAGTATCGATGATGTTGATTTGAGTGTCGTGCCAGTAAACGTTGGTCGCCGCAGACTGAATTGTAATCCCGCGCTCTCTTTCTAGCTCCATGGAATCCATTTTTGCGCCAACGCCATCTTTTCCGCGCACGTCGTGAATCGCGTGAATTTTTCCTGTGTAATACAGAATACGTTCAGTCAGAGTTGTTTTGCCCGAGTCAATGTGGGCTGAAATCCCAATATTGCGTACGCTCTCTAGGACCCATTTCTTAGTCATTCGTTACCTCTCGTGTTCTGCTCGTCGCAGTCCTACCGGTCAGTTTCGCCGGTAGGTTGTGCTGGGAAAAGTTTATGTACAATTTGAAAGGACTTAAGTAGCATGTAAGTGCATGAATATTCAAGAAATTCTTGAGTCACGTTGGGGCTATAAAAGCTTTCGCGGTGAACAGCAAAAAATCATCGAGCAAATCCTGCAAAAACAAAGTGTTCTTGCCGTTCAGCCGACAGGCTTTGGTAAGAGCCTATGCTTTCAGATTCCGTCCATAGTTTTTAAGGGCTTAACCTTGGTGGTATCGCCATTAATTGCTCTGATGAAAGATCAGGTGGATGACGCACTACAAAAGAACCTGAAGGTGGCCGCTATTCATTCTGGCATGAGCCGCGAGGACCGAGAAAAAGTGCTGAAAAAGCTAGCGCAAGGAGCCTTTAATCTTCTGTATGTCACTCCCGAGCGCTTTCGGAAAGAAGATTTCTGGGCGGCACTTTTACAAAATCAAATCGATCTTTTCGTTGTTGATGAGGCCCATTGTATTTCTGAGTGGGGGCACGATTTCCGCCCCGATTTTAGCCGTTTGGGGGATATACGTAAAAAACTAGGTGAACCGTGCACACTGGCCCTTACAGCCACTGCAACGAGGGAGGTGCAGGCAGACATCGTTCAGCAATTAGATATGCGAACCGCGCAAGTTTTCGACTCGGGTGCCTATCGTGAAAATCTCACGTTACAAACGGTAGAGGTGTACGGTCACGACGAAAAGGTGCGATCCTTCGTGGGAATCCATCACCAGCACGACGGCGCAAAAATTATTTATTTTGCCCTCATTTCAACTCTCGAAAAGTTTTCTAGAGATTTGCAAAAATTAAACATCGAGCACAGCGTTTACCACGGCCAGCTTCCTGATAACATTCGACGCCGCTCACAGGACGCCTTTTTGCGCGACCCCAAGGGTTTAATACTTGCCACACCAGCTTTTGGATTAGGTATCAACAAGGCCGATATTCGTGTGGTGGTGCACGGCGAGGTACCATCGTCCATCGAAGCCTACTATCAAGAAGTAGGACGCGCCGGCCGAGACGGAATCCCGGCTTACGGGTATTTACTTTATGATGCGGACGACGTCGCTATTCAAATGGACTTTTTAAAATGGGCAAGCCCCGAACCAGAATTTATTTTCCGTGTGTATCAGCTTTTGGAATACAACATGGACAAGGTGCGAGCCGGAGGCCTGGACTATATGCGCGGTCAACTTTTGTTTTATCATCAAAGAGATTTTAGATTAGAGACGGCGCTGAATCAGCTAGAACGGTTTGGCTTTATCGAGGGAAAAGATGCAAAAACATGGAACTGCCTCGAGTATCCAAACGGCGATCTGGTAAACGAAGATCTCCACAAAAAGCGTTTGGTGCAGCAGCAAAAAAAATTATTACAAATGATCGAGCTTACAAAGTTGCCAAATCCCGACGAAAAAATTAAAGAGTATTTTTCGTGAGGATCACTTTTCCGCCAGTGGAGCAGGCTGATGAGAATGGGATTGTGCTGGTGGGTGGAAAACTTAGCGTGGACAATTTGCGTAATGCCTACGCCCGGGGAATTTTCCCGTGGCCCCATGAGGGGCTTCCACTTCTGTGGTTTTGCCCCGAGGACCGCGGTGTATTAAATTTCGCTGATTTTCGCGTTCCGCGAACGATTCAAAAAGAACTCCGCCGCGCGCAGTTTAAAGTCACCTTTGATAAGTGCTTCGAAAAAGTCATCGAAGCGTGCTCCAAACAAAAACGCTCCGGCCAGCGTGGGACTTGGATTACGCCGGAGATGAAGTCGGTTTACACCGAAATGTTCAAGGGAGAACTTGCGCACAGTGTGGAGTGTTGGAGTGGCGACACACTTGTCGGCGGTCTTTATGGTGTTTATATTGAAGGCGTGTTTAGTGGCGAAAGTATGTTTCACACGCAAACAGCCGCTTCGAAGCAATGTGTGGTGGCGCTCATTGCAGCTTTATCAAAAATGGGGCACGAGTGGTTTGATATACAGATGGTCACTCCGGTTTTAGAAACATTTGGGGGCAGCTACATGGAGCGCGCGCTCTATTTGGAGCGTTTGCGAGGAACGCAGGTAAAAAAGATCCCGTGGAGGATAAATGAAGATTGATGAAAGCACTGTAGTCACGCTGGCCTACGAGTTATTCATTAAAGAGGACGAGAACTTACATTTAATGGACCATCGAGATCGCAATGATCCCGTGGAGTTTGTTTTTGGGCTAGGAGTTCTGTTACCAAAAGTGGAAGAGGCTATTTTACATCAAACGCTTGGCTTTAAAAAAGAAATGGTACTTACTCCACAAGACGCTTACGGAGACCATGTGGCCGATTTAGCGCAGTGGGTGAGTCGAACAAAGTTTCCAAAAGATCTCGAATTGAAAGTCGGGATGAAATTTCAAACCCAAGGTACAGACGGCGAAGTCCTATCCGCCATGATCAAAGAACTGAAAGATGATCAGATTTTGCTTGATGGAAACCATCCTCTTGCCGGATACGTCGTGCATTTTAATCTTGAGGTCCTTCGCGTGCGTGAAGCAACGGAAGACGAAATCGTTTCGGGACTTGTGAAACGACAATTTCATTAAAGAGCTAAACCTCTTTCTGCTGCAGCAATTATGCGAGCTATTAGTTCACCTTCATTAATCAGTCTCAGGTCCATTTCCACCTCTCGCTGGGGCGAAATTGAACTCAAATGCTGATCAATTCAAAGCAAGTTATAAGGCATTATTTTCATTGCTGGCATTGGAGTTGCTAATTAGGAAGTAGTAACCACCTTGAAAGGGGCCTCTTATGGGAAACATCTCCAGCAAAAAATCGCCAACAAAATTATCGGCTCAAATATCGTCTCAATTATCGGCTCAATTATCGTCTCAATTTTCGACGCGCAGAAACGCAGCCGCTGACCAAGAACCTCGCGATATCATCGATCTTATTCTCGAAGATCACAAACCGCTGAAAAAGTTAATAAAAATTTTAAAAGAAACATCAAGCGATTTAAGCAAAAGGCAGAAAGCCTTCGATGAGTTTGCGCCTCTGTTAATCATGCATGCTAAACCCGAGGAGCTGATTCTTTACGTCGATATGAAGCAGGAAAATAAACTCCGCACCGAAGGTTTTGAGGGCGATGTGGAACATATCCTTGCGGAACAGATGCTTGATGAAGCGAACAACACAAGCGATGAAGACTTATGGTCAGCGCGAGTGAAGGTGCTTGCGGAAATTGTCGAACATCATATTAAAGAGGAGGAAAATATACTTCTTCCTAAATTTAAAAAATACTCAACAAAAGCGGATCGCGTTGACTTAGGTGCTCGTTTTCTCGAAGCGAAAAAGAACACGCTCCCCGACGGGAACGAACGCGATCCGCGCAAAACGATTGACGAAAATTCAATTATTTCAGCTGCGCTGAATTGATGTGGCGCTCGATGGGTACAACGCGCTGATGGCGGGAAAAGATCACGTTGTTGCCGGTTCGCTAAAAAATGCGGTTCAATCCGCAATCGGCAAAATTATTCCAGAAAGAATTGGCACTAAAATGCAGGGTGCCGAAACTTAACCGTTGTCTATTTAGTCCGGCGATTTAGTCCGACAATTTAGACTGGCAATTTATACCGACAAATTAGCAGGCAAGCTAGGAGTCAAAATGCAGCCACTAAAAGACGAGCTCGATTATTACGAAGATGCTTTTTTTGCGGAAAGAAAAAATCGCGAAATTAAGGAGCACAAGTTACATGTGGCTATTACCACCATCGCTACACCTGCTGCAGTGTACGAAGTTTTCCGTAATTTTCAAAACTTTCCACTTTTTGTTAAAGAAGTTATAAGTGTCGAGCAAGTGCGAAATACACAGTCTCGCTGGAATGTGTCGTTAAACTCCGGAGAGGCAGTTCATTGGGATGTAGAAATTGTTCGTGATGTTCCCGAAAAAATGATTCTTTGGGCGAGTGACCAGGCTCAAGGAGAAGTAAGATTTATGCCTGCGGCCGGAGGGCGAGGAACGGTGATCGAAGTTCTTCTCGATTATGAGATATCCGGCGGTAAGTTTGCAGAGCTGATTAATAAATTTTTTGGCGAGTCTCCGCATGATATTGTTCGGAAAAATCTGCATAGGATCAAAGCTTACATCGAAACGGGCGAAGTGCCCACCACCGAAGGGCAGCCATCGGGCCGTGAAGATACTTCGACCACTATTCAAACTCATTGAGGAGATACTATGAAAGCATTATGTTGGGAAAGCAAAAACGACATCAGCGTGAAAAATGTTAGTGACCCGCGAATTTTAAATCCGCATGATGCCATTATCAAAGTGACATCAGCCGCAATCTGCGGGTCCGATTTGCATTTGTACAATGGTTACATTCCTACGATGCAATCGGGTGATATCATGGGCCACGAAACCATGGGCATCGTGGTTGAGACAGGCCCATCGGTTCGAAACATCAAAATTGGTCAAAAAATTGTAGTGGCATTTGATATCGCATGCGGTGCTTGTGGTCACTGCCGGGAAAAACAATTTTCGGCTTGCGACAATACAAATCCAAATGCCACTTTAGCCGACGCGCTTTATGGTTATTCGGGTGCCGGGCTTTTTGGATTTTCGCATCTTTATGGTGGTTATGCTGGAGGCCAGGCGGAATACCTGCGAGTGCCGTTTGTCGACACGAATGCGCTCGTCGTGCCAAACGACATCAGTGACGAAAAGGTTTTATTTTTAAGCGATATTTTTCCAACGGGTTATATGGCAGCGGAAAATTGCAACATCAAACGCGGCGACACTGTTGCCATTTGGGGTGCAGGCCCCGTGGGGCAAATGGCGATCAAGAGCGCTTTCCTTTTGGGAGCAGAGCGAGTTATTTCCATAGATCATTATCCAGCGCGTTTACAAATGTCCAAGCAAAATGGTGCAATGACAGTGAACTACGAAAACAGCGAAGGTATCCTGGACGAAATAAAATATCTCACTGGCGGTAAAGGACCAGACTCGTGCATTGATGCTGTGGGGTTAGAGGCTCATGGCACAACTCCTACGGCTATTTTGGATCGTGTAAAGGCTGCAGCCTTTTTAGCAACCGATCGAATCGATGCTTTAAGACAAGCCATTCAGTCTTGCAAAAAAACAGGGACGGTTTCCATACCCGGAGTTTACGGAGGTCTTCTTGATAAAGTGCCGTTTGGCGCAGCTTTTGGAAAAGGTCTCACCTTAAAAATGGGGCAGACGCACACTCAAAAATACATGAAACCGCTTTTGCAAAGGATAGTCGCTGGGGACGTGGACCCGAGCACAGTCATAACCCATCGGATTCAGATTGAAGAGGGACCGAACGCTTACAAAACTTTTAATGATAAAAAAGATGAATGCATGAAAGTTGTCATCAAAATGGCGCACTAGTTGGTTTTTCCGTCGTTTTGAGTGAAGCGAAGGATCTGACACCGTTAATTTTTTGAAGAAATGTTAACTTTTGATAAAGTTGCTGTCTGTGGCGCTGAGAAATGTTTAACTTGTGGAATGTTAGAATATTTCAAGGTCAATAAATCTTTTGGAAATTTAAAAGCGCTTGAGGATTTTTCTCTTTTTATTCCTAAAGGGGAGACTCATGCACTGATTGGTTCTAGCGGTTCGGGAAAATCCACTTTGCTTCGTGCAACGATGGGACTTATTAATCCCGAAACTGGAAAAATCACTCTCAATGACGAAATGGTGCCCAATGTGCTCGATCTTCCAGCGCAAACAGTATGGGCCAAAAAAATTGGTTACGTTCCGCAAGACGGTGGCTTATTCCCACACTTAAAAGTACGAAAAAATGTGAGCATCGTGGCAACCTCTCTGAAATGGTCGGAGGAGAAAATCTCAGCACGAATTGACGAATTGGCTGAGGCCATCCATCTTCCACGTGAGACTCTCGAAAAATTTCCCCATCAGATCAGTGGAGGTCAGCGACAACGTGCGGCCTTGCTAAGAGCCGCATTCTTAGATCCGTTTTTGATGATTTTAGATGAACCCTTTGGGGCCATGGACCCCATCCTGCGATACGATTTGCAAGCAGAACTCCGAGCTATTTTTTTGCGACTCAACAAAACTGTGCTGCTCGTGACTCATGACTTTAATGAAGCGGTTTATTTTTCGAATCGAATGACGTTGTTGCATGGAGGGAAAATCGTTCAAACAGGCACGCTTATGGATTTTAAAAATAATCCTACTCAGCCTATCGTTACACGTTTCATGCAAGCGCAGAGAAAATGGGAGAATTCTGATTTGTTATGAACTCTTTTAGCAACGCTCTTATCCATTTGATATTTATACTCTCGACACTCCTATTGGCGAGTTGTGACAACTCCAATACCTCAAAGGTCGTGATCGGCTCTAAGATTTTTACCGAAAGTTATCTGTTAGCTGAAATTGCCGCGCAAACTGTCGAAGCAAAAACTGAATTCAAAGTTCAACGACGATTTGGAATCGGAGGGACGAGTCTTTTGTTGCAGGCTCTTGAAAACGGAAGGATAGATGTTTATCCCGAGTACACGGGGACTCTTCGCGAGATGTTGCTAAACGCAGAAGGTTCAAAGACCCAGTCCCTCGAGGAGGCGTTGAAAGAACGTGGAATTGCCATGAGTCCTTCGCTTGGTTTTAATAACTCCTATGCCTTGGCTGTACGGCGCAACGTGGCCGAAAAACTTAAAATCAAGCGCATCAGCGATTTGCAAAAACATCAGCTTCGCGCGGGACTTAGTCACGAGTTTGCGAATCGCAAGGATGGTTACCTTGGGCTCAAATCAATTTACGATTTGGAAAATAAGCTTTCCGTGATTCCGATGCAGCACACGTTGAGTTACCAAGCAATTTCAGACGGGTCAGTGGATATCATTGACGTTTATACAACGGACGCTAAAGTAAACGACTTGGGCCTAGTTATCCTCGAGGACGATCTCCGTTTTTTTCCAAGCTACGAAGCGGTTTTTTTGACAACAGTCGATTTTGTAAAAAGACATCCACTTGAGTGGAGCGCTCTCATATCTCTTTCGGACACCATAACGGCAAAAGCCATAACCAAGCTAAATTCCCGTCTCGAAAACCGTCACGAAGCTTTGCGCGATGTGGTTGAAGATTACTTTGGAGTTAAAAAAACCAATAGTTTTATTTCGAAAAATCGCTTTGGCGACATTTGGTTGAGAACCTACGAACATCTGCTTCTGGTTGCAGTCACGATATTTTTTGCGGTGCTTATCGGTACACCGCTTGGTGTTTTTGCATTTCGCTATCAAAAACTGGCTCACATTATAGTTTCCACAAGTAGCGTTGTGCAAACCATTCCGTCCTTGGCGCTCCTCGGTTTTTTGATTCCGCTTTTCGGAGTGGGTAACCTCCCGGCACTTGTCGCACTTTCGCTGTATAGCATTTTACCGGTGGTCATCGGCACGCTCACTGGATTGCAATCCATTGATCCAAAAATTATCGAAGTGGCTAAAGCCATCGGGCTAAATCGATCCAATAGACTTTGGCGAATTTTGCTTCCCATTGCAGCTCCGACGATTCTTTCGGGTGTAAAAACGGCGACGGTGTTTGCTATAGGCACGGCGACATTGGCAGCGCTGATCGGAGCGGGTGGATACGGAGTTCCGATTGTGACCGGTCTTGCGACCAATGACACCGCGATGATTCTTGAAGGAGCCATTCCCGCATCATTTATGGCGCTTATCGTTTTAGCTATTTTTGCAATTGTTGAACGACAACTTCAAAAAAAAGGACTTATGCGATGAAACTGGAAAAAGGACAAGCCGATACTAAACTCGACTACGATGAGTTTAAAAAGAGATTCCTTCGTTCCTACTATGATCCGCGGTTTGATAAGCTGCGCGAATCAATCCATCAGATTTGCGATCAGGCATGGCAAAATTATACGGATGGAGGAAAAGCTCCAGTTACCAAAAAAGCCGGCGTTGGTTTTGCAAATCCCGATTACGAGCTGTCAGTTGAGTGGCGCGAAAATCGAGATCAGCTGCTAGAGGCACAAAAAAAATGGAAGACTTCAAAACCTCGCATTTTAGTTATCAATGGTTCTCCGCGAAACGAGCATACATGCCCGGGCGAAGTTTCGAAGTCGTTTTATATTTCTCAGTTGGCCAAGGATTTAATTTTAGAGCAATCGATAGAGCTAGATTTTTTAGATCTCAGTCGAACGACAGCCGAATTTGGTAAAAATATTTATCCTTGCAAGGGTTGTGTTTCAACAGCAATGCCACTTTGTCACTGGCCGTGCAGCTGTTACCCTAACCATGGAATGGGACACGCTAATGATTGGATGGCAGAAATTTATCTTTCCTGGGTGAAAGCCCACGGTGTTTTGATCATCACCCCCGTGCATTGGTACCAGGCACCGAGCGTACTTAAGCTGATGATGGATCGAATGGTGTGTGCCGATGGTGGCAATGATGATCCAACCTCAACTCAGGGGAAGGATGGACTTCTTGCGAAAGCCATTGAAATGAAGGGTTGGGATTATCCGCTTCATCTTCGCGATCGAACGTTTGCGGTGATTGTCCATGGAGATAGCGTGGGTGCGGAAACGGTGCGCAGAAGTCTTAGCGATTGGATGACTGATCTGGGTCTTTTCGCGGCCGGACCTCGCAGCGGACTTGATGGCTATATTGGTTACTACGAGCCTTATGCCTTAAGTCACAGCGCCTTAGAAAAAGATCAAAATTTCAAAGATGAATGTAAGGTCACGGTAATGGCCCTAATCCAGCAGGTTTTGCTATTGAAAAGTGAAAACCACATTATTCCTGGACAAAACCATGAGCAAGTCAGAAAGAAGTAAATGCTGAATAAGCGCCCTGCACAAGCTCTAGGTGACGATTTTTTCGCGCGCGATACAATCGAAGTAGCTCGCGACCTGCTTGGAAAAATGTTAGTCCGACAATTGGGGTCTCACCTTTTGAGCGGGCGCATTGTTGAAACCGAGGCCTATCTGGGTTTGGAAGATCCCTCCTGTCATTCGTTTCATGGCAAAAAGACTTTGCGCTGTGAGACGTTTTACAAACCTGCGGGCACGATTTACGTTTACCTTATTTACGGAATGCACACTTGTTTAAACTTGATCACTGGCGACGAAAAAACTCCGGAAGCGGTTCTAATACGCGCAGTGCAGCCGTGTTTCGGCATTGAAGAAATGCAAAAAAACCGCAGACCCGCAGCAATTGGCGTGAGCCTTCCGACGGTTTCGCTGTGCAATGGACCGGGGAAGCTTTGCCAAGCTTTCGCCATTGATCGAAGTTTTAATCAACAAATGTTTTCCGAACAACTTTATGTGACTGACAGCGACGACTCTTTTTCACAACCCTTTGAGATTGCCGAGGCGGGACGCATTGGTTTGAATTTGCAAACAGACAGTTTTTACTGGCCCCTTCGATACTATATCGCCAACAACTCGTATGTTTCACGCTACGAAAGGATTTAGTCCTATGAATGATCACTTTGCGCAAATACTGCACGCTGCGGTTTTTTATTTTAGCATCGTCGCAATTTTTAGAATTTTTGGCAAACGCCACTCGGGGCAAGTTACGACGTTCGATCTTGTGATCTTGATTTCCATTGCGGTGGCGCTTCAAACAGAATTTCAGCATAAAGGCTTTATTAATATCTTGCTGTTCATAACTGTTATCAGCGGGCTGCATTTTTTGGGAACCTATTTAGGAAACCGCTTTCCCAAACTGCGCGACTTGGTACGTGGATCTCCATCGGTGCTTGCACGATCCGGTGAGTTTATCGAAGAAAATCTAAAAAAAGAGGGCGTGACCAAAGAGGATGTCAAAGCGGGCATGAGAAAAGCAGGCGTAAAAGAAATATCGGAAGTAGAAATTGCCACACTCGAAGAAACGGGCCAAATCAGCGTCGTCAAAAAAGAGGATTAGCACTTCGACGTTGAGACCCACCGTCATCCTGAGAACCACACTTCATCCTTAGTGAAACGAAGGATCTTACTTCGAGCTTGTTGTACGCGGAGATTCTTCGCTTCGCTCAGAATGACGGCAAAGCTAGTATGACAAATAGTTGAGCAAGGCAACGAGCGAAGCAAAGATCCCAAGGACGCCAAGGCTTAAACCAAAAAAGAATCCGCGCTTGAATTTCCAATGCCACTGAATTTTTAACCAAAGTTGTTGCCTGCGAAAATGGAGATTTATTTGTTTGAACTCCTCTTGCAGACTCCTGCGCAAAGAAATTTGCTGCGCCTCTGGCAATTTCTGAAATTGCACGGCGACAAGTTTGCAATCTTTTTGGAAAAAATCATCCTCGATCAATGTGAATTTTTGCACCCGTTGTACTTTAGCGAAACACGCCACGGGATTTCCACCAGGAACGGAAAATTCCACCATGATGGTTTCGTTGATTTGCGGAGAATCTAAAAAGGGAACAGTAAATGCCATCCCAGTTTCGGAAATATTTATCACTTGCGTAAAAAACGCACGATGCCCCTTTGGATACGGGGCGTACCGCATGACTTTTTTATCCTTCATCTGCAAAACGTAGCGTGGGGAACGATTGAGAATTTTTTCGGAAGTTTGCGTGCTCACTACTCTCTATTCGACAAAACTTTCGGAGTTTTTGCAAGGGCGAGTCCAGACTCTGCTTTGCTTCTTTCGTGCCACCAACAACCCCGTCGCCCTCTACAGCCCGTCGTTTTAATCAACCCGTCATCCTGAGCGTACTCACTTCCGTCATCCTGAGCGCAGCGAAGGATCTCCTCTTAAATGAATCATGCGTAGATCCTTCGCTGCGCTCAGGACGACGGAAGTGGCTGCGCTCAGGATGACGGGCTAGCGCATTCACCGAAGACTCAATCAAAGGCCCGTTGTAAAAGGGTCCCAACCCACCTCAGTTATTATTTTTTTTTCACCGTTTAAAAAATAAAAGTTTTCATTTCCCGCTGTGGCATTGCCGATAACAAACAGACCTAGGTCCGATATCAGTTTTTCTGATAGGTGTGGTGAAAGTGTCATTAAAAGTTGATAGTCTTCTCCTCCGTAAAGAAGCAGATTTTGCATATCGCTATTTTTCTCACTACAAAATCTTGCAAGCTCCGGGTGAAACGGAATTTTCGCCAGATCAATTTCGAATCCACACTGCGAATGCCGACCGAGATCCTGCATGCTGCGCGCTAGGCTGTCGCTGATATCAGTTAGCGACGTAAGAGCGTTCGATTGCGAAGCGGCAATTGCTTTTTGAATTTGTGCTTGAGGTCTAATAAACGCTTTCGTAAGTTCGTGGTAGGTCCATTGGTTTTCGAGGCACAGCAACCCAGCAGCGGCCAGTCCTAGATAGCCTGAGACTGCGAGCAGGTCGCCTGGTTTTGCACCTTTTTTCAACGACGGATTTTTATTAAAACCAAATACCGTAAAGTCCAAATAAGTGAGGGATGTGGACTGCGTAAGATCGCCACCGATCAGTGGTACTTGATATTCGAGGCAGGCTTGTTCCACACCTTTGAAAATAGCGGTCCAATTATTTTTATGATACTTGCAAAGAGCCGCCGACATCAAAAGCCCGCTGGGCTTTGTGGCCATAGCAGCAAGATCACTCAATGCCTGCACAACACCTTTGTAGCCAATTTCTTGAGCATCTTTGTGGTGATCCCAGCGAAAGTGAGTGTTTTCCACAAACTGATCTGTCGAGATAATAAGATCGTTAAAGATGGCCGCGTCTTCATCCAGGTTTTTAGCGCCGGTGCGTTGACTTATACCCTGCACGATTTTTAACAATTCCCGTTCTTTCATGCTCTCAGTTGTAGCATGAAAAGTTAAAACCTGTTAATTTTCATCAGGATAAACAGAACCGGGAATTTCTTTCCAGCTAAAGAGGTTATATGGGTTTATGGGTGCGGATTTTATTTGTCGTCGTGCTAACGGGTTGTGCGAATTTTTCAAAAAGCTCGCAATCCACAAAAGCATGGCAAAATTTTGAAACTTCATTTTTTTCGGAACTGTGGCCGGTTTACCCGAAGTGGGCGTTCGCACTGGGGCACAAGGATTTTGCTGGCGCACTTAAAATACCCAATCGCGCTTATTTATTGGAGCAAAAAGAATTTTTAGTAAAACATCAGCAAAAATTATCGGCGCTTAAATTCAGCGATCTTTCGATGCGCGAGCAAACCGATTACGAGCTGGTCAAAAACTTTATCGAATCGGCGCAGTGGGAGATCGACACTTTTAAATCTTACTCATGGGACCCTACACAGTACAACCTGGGTAGCACTCTCAGCGAAGTCCTCGAAGCAAAAGTGCTCTCTGGTTCTGAAAAACTTTCCGCGGTGGTGCAAAAGTTAAAAATGGTACCGGCCTATTACAAAGCAGCTTTCGATCAATTGCAGCAGCCCACACAAGAGCATATTCGTTTGGCCATCCGACAAAACCAATCGCTGGCTGACTTTTTAGATAAGCAATTTTTAGATCAAACACTGGATTTGACTACGCAGCTTGAGCAGAAAAAAGAGGTTCGAGAGTTGATACAAAATGCATCGACGGCGGTGCGCACATATGTATTGTCGCTAAAAAATTTAGATCAGACTCTCGCTAAGAAAAACAACTTTCGCAGCTTTCGAATCGGCAAGCAACTTTACGCACAAAAATTTAAATTCGATTTAGATTCGCAGTGGACCGCCGAGCAGATTTATCAAAAAGCTCTCACAAGCAAAAAAGAAACTCATCAAGAAATGACGAAAATTGCCCAGCAGTTATGGTCGAAGTATTTTATGCAAATGTCGCAACCCAAAAATGGGCTCGTTTTAGTGCAAAAAGTTTTAGAAAAGGTTTCTCAAAAACACACCAATCCGGAGGATTTTGTAAAGACCGTGCGCGAACAAATCCCACAGCTTTGGAAATTTGTAGAATCTAAAAAACTTTTAACTTTAGATGCAAGCAAGCCGCTCGTGGTTCGCGAAACTCCGGTGTTCAATCGAGGATTTGCTGGTGCCGGAATTAGCGCGCCTAGTCCTTTTGATGACAAGCGCGAAACTTTTTACGAGGTAACGCCGCTTGATGGGATGCCTTCGGACAAACAGCAAAGTTATTTGCGAGAATACAATGACTATACGTTGCAGATTTTAAATATTCACGAAGCGGTGCCAGGGCACTACACGCAATTGGTTTACAGCCTCAAGAGTCCAAGCTTTGTAAAAAAAGTTTTTGGCAACGGCACCATGGTTGAAGGGTGGGCGGTGTACACCGAACGCATGATGCTTGAGGAAGGCTATGGGAATAATGAGCCCGAGCTGTGGTTGATGTATTACAAGTGGCGATTGCGTGTGGTGAGTAATACCATTCTTGATTACAGCTTGCATAATTTAGACATGGATAAAAAAGCGGCTTTAAATCTTTTGATGGGCGAAGCGTTTCAGGAAAAAGCAGAAGCCGAGGAAAAATGGAATCGCGCCACGTATTCGCAAGTGCAACTGGCGAGTTACTTTACAGGTTTTACCGAAATCTATGAGTATCGCGAAGAGCTCAAGAAAAAAATGGGAGTGCGTTTTGATTTAAAGACCTTCCATGAGAAATTTCTCAGTTACGGAAGTGCTCCCATTCATGTTATTAAAACTTTGATGAACAAGGAGATAAATTGATGTCGCCATTTGATTTGTTTAGCGAATGGTATCAAGCAGCCGAAAAAGGCGGGCAGGTGGAGCCAAACGCCATGGTGCTGTCGAGTGTGCAAGAAAACGGCCGCCCCACATCGCGATTGGTTTTATTAAAACACACCGAGGACCAAATTTATTATTTTTTTACAAACTTAAATAGCAACAAAGCTAAGGCTCTCGTTGCAAATCCTTTTGCAAGCTACAACTTTCACTGGCGAAATCCCTTTCATAGGCAGGTGCGGATCGAAGGAGATATTGTTCGAGCGACACCAGAAATTTCGGATGGCTATTACAAAACACGGCCGCGCGGAAGCCAAATTGGCGCGTGGGCGTCGCCGCAAAGTCAAAAAATCGAAAGTCGTGCGGATTTGGAATTGCGAGTAAAAGAATTCGAATCTCAATTTGCAGGTCGAGATATTCCGCGTCCAGAATACTGGGGCGGTTTTGGACTCAAGCCAACACGATTCGAATTTTGGCAAGAGGGCGACTTCCGGCTGCATACTCGGCGTTTGTTTGTGCCAGAATTATCGGGACCGTTAGCGAAACAATGGAACGAGTCACTTCTTGCTCCGTGACAGCGAAGGAGCTCCAAGTTTAAATTATATTACAGAAGCTACAGTATAAGTTTACATTGCCGCATTTTATAAAGATGAAAATTGCAGCAATCAAAACTACATGACAAAACACACAAAATTAGGGCTTGAAATTATCGAAAAGATGCTAAATGAAATAAATTGTTAAAAAACCTCTCGCAGATTCATACACAAAAAGTTTCTCAAATTGAAACAGTTGTCTGTTATAAACTAAGTTGATATGAAATTCTTAACTAGCCTTTTGGCGATATTAACAAAATTTGTATCTCGATTTGATTCAAATTATTTAACATAATATTTATTTGTGTCCAGCCTTTCGACAACTGCTTCAGTTCCGTTAAATAACACCGATAAACATACGTGGTGCTACGTTTCCCTTTGATTAACAATATCATGCGGTTGATTCAAAAAGTCGTGTCTGGGCTATTGATAGCCATTATGCCGGTGTTTGCACTTGCGCAAACCGAGCCGCCGCAGTTTGTAACTGTGGACGGCCGCCTTTACGATTCGACAAATCCAACAAATCCTCTTTTAGATGCCAGCGTTGCTTTGCGCATCCAAGTTTTAAACCCAGCAAAGACTTGTATCTTGTACGAAGAAGTTCAATCGGTAAGCAGTATGGCAAGCGGGTATTTCAATGCCCGCGTTGGCTCGCCAACAGCCGGTATGGAGTCTTTAAAACGCACCGCACTTGATAGCGGAAATTCGATGAAAACTGTTTTCCAAAATCAAAGCGTCGTCATTGCAGGTAGAACTTCGGGCGCGATGGGTTGTAGTTA
>JAYUQP010000081.1:0-3350 GCA_043757265.1 Bdellovibrionales bacterium
ATTACTGTGGGTGGAGAGTTTAACGAATCCGCAATGTACGGAATGAATATGAACTTAGCGATTTTTAAAGAGATCATTCCTGCACTTAGCCTCGGCGGCAAACTAGATTTCAACTGGCTCACATTCGAAGGACAACACGCAGACGGCGGCGCCGTTGGCTTACCCGACGCTGTTTCGGACACAACACTGTGGCAACTCACCCCAAGCTTCATCCTCAAGGCCGAATTTTAACAAATTCAGCTCAGCTAACAGCCGAATTTTAAAAAACTTCGGGTTAGAAAACAGCCGAATTCCAAAAATTCGGATTACAACTATGCGCACTTGAGAGTCTTGGCTTCGTCTTCCAGAATTTCCTGCATCTAATTCCGGAAATAAATAATTTGTCTTTTTGAGACACGGAGGTCGCGTCCCAAAAAAATAGATTTTTAGTTTTGAACTTCATGCAGGAAGCATCAGTGAGCGAGCGGTAAACGAGCGCTCCTAGGCAGGAATGTGCTGTGTCGAAAATCCTAGTGGAGGATGTGCTCTTTGGTTTTCATATCGATTTTGCATTGCGGGCAAGATGATATTTCTATGACTGTTTGTTTTAGAAAATTAAAATCATGTTCAAACGCCAGGTCGTTTCCACAGAGGCAGCATGAGCACTCCTGCGATACAAAATCATCACTCCAGGTAATGTCATCGTTGGTCGTATCAAGTAGTGTCTTTGCCATGGTGTACCTCACAGTTCCTTTTCGGCGCATGGGGAAAGACCTTAAGCGTTAGCAGGCGTTATTCAGGCATTCTAGACTTGAGCAGGAGGAAAAATACCACTAGTCTCCGTTAGTGATGAAAACGTCGACACTAGATCAGACACTTGATCCCTTTAATTTTTATTCGCAGGTTTACGGCCTTGAGAGTGTAATTATGCCTGAGGCAAAAGCCTTGGAGCAGCCAATTCAACAGCCAGTACAACCATGGCTTGTGTTTTCATGCGCTTTGACGAAAAATGAGTTTGCCGCGTATACAGAAATGTTTCGCAAGATCACAACAGCATTGGGGCTGGGCGAGGACGAGTTCAAATTGGACCTCAAGGATTCAATCCACCAAATAACATCTGCGTCGCAAGTGCGAGTCTCTTTTGGTGGGGAAACTCTCGGATGGTCAGAGGCGAGCGGTGCTGGATTCAAAACTCTCACTGTGTCTTCGCTCGAAGATATGGTCAAAAATCCAGAACTGAAAAAATTGGTGTGGTCGTATTTAAAACAGGCCATGGACTTCCGTCGAGCTTGATCGAATAAGAGGGTTTAAGGGTTTTAGTTAATGTAGCCTGTCTACTGCATGCGCCTCCTTCTTTTGATGATCATCAGTACGGCCGTAAGTCCAGCCCTTGGCGATGCGGTGCGAGTTTTACTCGATCAAAATACAAATGCTCCACAATTTTATTTTTTAGGACCCGCCGAGTTTTCGACAGGTGCGCAAAAAGTATCTGTTTACGAATCTCGTTATCATGTCTCGGCAAACTACAAAAATGGCCAATGGATTTTGAAAATCAAAACCTCTGCGTTTCAAGAGCGGTACCAAATTGCGGGCGACGATCTCGCCATTTCATCGCTCTCGGGAATTCAGTGGAAAGATAAACAGTTGGATTTTAAAACTCATTTGGTTTTGCGCGACAACCTTTACCATGTGCTTGGCGAGATGGACATGAACCGCTACTTACAGGGTGTGGTTCCGCACGAGATGCCCGCGTCATGGCCACTTGAATCTCTCAAGGCGCAGGCCGTGGCTTCGCGTTCCTATGCCTACTGGAAAATGCGACAGAGATTGAGACAGCAAAAACAAAAACTTTACGATTTAAAGCCATCAGTGATGGATCAAGTTTTTGAATTACCGCGCTGGGGACTGGGAAATTCCCTTTCGCCTCAGGTGGTTGAAGCTCTTCGTGCCACAGACGGCGAAGTGCTTTTTGAAAACTCAAAAACAATTTTAAAGACGTATTTTCATTCGGACTGTGGAGGGGCCACGACCACGGCTCAAGACGCGTGGGGTGAATCAACAACGAGCGGTGTTGCTGTTCACGACCCCTATTGCGAAAACCGCGAAAGTCAGTGGCGAGCTGTTTGGTCTAAAGAGAAAATACAAAGCCGACTGCTGCAGAAACTCGTTTTACCACCAAAATCAATTCTCAAGGAAGTAATTGCTCGCTCCGCAAAAAACTCCGACCGTGTTGAGGCGGTGGATTTTATGTTCACCCAGGGCGTTTTCAAAAGAATGCGTGCCGAAGATCTGCGCCAACTTTTAGGGTACGATAAAATCAAAAGTACAACGTTTACCATTTCTAAAAGCAATGGCGATTGGGCATTTGCAGGACGGGGATTTGGTCATGGAGTGGGCATGTGTCAGTACGGCGCTCGGGCAATGGCACAAAGAAATTTTGGGTATCGGCAAATTCTGCGGCACTATTACCCAAAATCCACGCTACGTGGGATTGAGAGCGATACAGTATTGCTCAGTTTGATCGACTAGGGCGCTCACGCTCAGCGACATACCCAATACCCAGTATTGAAAATTGTGTGTGATGTGCCATCATAAGGCGTCTTATGGCACAAACTGAAATGCGATCCCAAATTAAAGTTTTTGAAAGGACAGAATACTAATGGCACTGTCCCTATGGGTTGAATTTTTTGACGAGTTAGAACATGTGCGAGGACGTTCGTTAAATACAATTCAGGCATACCGCCATGATTTAGAATCGTTTGACGAGTTTTTGCAGAAACACAAAGACATCAAAGATATTTATCATTTTTTAAGCAAAAAAAAATTATCTACACGCTCTCAAGCCCGAATCATTAGCAGCATCCGCACCTATTATCGCTTTTTGGCGACCAAGGGACAAAAAATTCCCGACCTCACACAGTTACGACCACCGCGTATTTCTGCGGCACTGCCCGAGGTTTTGGGCTATGAAGATTTTCAAAAGCTATTTCACGCCTGTGTTAACGATGATCCGCTCAAATCAGCGCGCAACCAGATCACGCTTCTCCTTTTGTTTGGCCTCGGCTGCCGCGTAACGGAGCTGATTCAGCTCGACGTGCGTGATTTTGGGGCTACCGAGGGATGGCTGAAAGTTCTTGGCAAGGGCAATAAGGAGCGCCTGATTCCGCTCACCGAACAATTGCAACAGGAGCTTGTGGCGTATCTTGAAAAAGCGCGACCTCATTTGTGCAAAGAAGGTGAAACTTCTATTTTAGTCAACGACCGCGGACGCCGGCCAAGCCGCGTGGACATCTGGCGCTGGCTCGACTCGTGGTCGAAAAAAGCCGGCTTCCAGGAAACAATCAACCCACACAAATTTCGTCATGGCTGTG
>JAYUQP010000082.1:0-3329 GCA_043757265.1 Bdellovibrionales bacterium
GTTAAAACTCAAGGATCTGACAGTCAATCTCCAGCTTAAATTTTAAGATTGCCAGTAAGCGGTGCCAGTAAACGGTGATAGTGAAGTTTGGGTAAAACAAGGAGCTTCACTATTCACCATTTACCGTGCTAAGACACTCTAATCATGCACAACGCCGGACCCATCTTTCTTACTTTGATAATCGTAATCGCATTTGCTCGATTGGTTGGTTTTCTTTTTCGCATGGCGGGCCAGCCTCCCGTGATGGGCGAAGTGCTAGGCGGAATACTTCTTGGGCCTTCTGCTTTCGGCTTATTTTTTCCAGAGACGGCCACTTACCTTTTTCATAAAGACTCTCTTGTATTTTTAAAAAACGTCGCTGAAGTGGGCATCATGCTCTACCTCTTTGTGATGGGGTTAGAAATTGATTTACCTCGGCTGCAAAGGTCCGCTCGCTCGGCAATTTTTATCTCACAGCTCAGCATTATCGTTCCATTCACTCTTGGAGTGTTTTTGGCTTGGCGGATCTATGCGCGGTACGCTCCACCTGGTTTTGGACTCTTAGAATTTTCTTTATTTATCGGTGTGTCGTTCTCGATCACCGCCTTTCCGGTGCTTGCGCGCATTTTAGCGGACTCTCCCCTGCACAAAACTCGGCTCGGCGATTTGGCACTCACCTGCGCAGCTGTGGACGACGTCACCGCATGGTGTTTAGTGGCCGTGGTCACCGGCATCCTGGGAACCGGGCTGACGGGTGCGTGGTTGACTCTGGCTTCCACTGTTCTCTACATCTTATTTATGATGATGATCGTACGACCGTTAATGACCTGGATGATCGCACGCTACGAAAAAAAATTCGAGCGCTTGCCCGAAGCTTTGTTGGCATTTGCTATTTTAGGAGCTCTTACATCGGCGATGATCACCGAAGTTATTGGCATTCATGCGTTGTTTGGAGCTTTCTTGTTTGGCGCCATCATACCTCACGAAAGTTTGATGGCCCGTGACGTTACCGAAAGATTGCAGGATTTTGTACGCATCTTCTTTTTGCCGGCATTCTTTGCTCTGACTGGAATGAAAACTCAGGTCAGTCTTATTTCGGGGAACCAAGAGTGGACTCTTTGTTTTATTATTATTGCACTGGCCACAGCTGGAAAATTCTGCGGTGCCTATTTAGGAGCCACCCTTTCGGGACACACACGGCGTGAAGCGACAATTCTAGGCGTGTTGATGAATACCCGTGGCCTTGTCGAACTTATAGTTTTAAATATTGGTTTATCCCTTGGCATCCTTACGCCGACCCTGTTTACAATGTTGGTACTCATGGCCCTTGTCACCACGTTTATGGCAGGACCCCTCTTGCGCCTTGTTGGCCCTTATCCCGACAAGCGAGGGTAAAATGAAACTTAAACGTCTGGTCGAAACGTTGTCTGTCTGTCGTTTTGGATCGGATAAAAATATACCCAAATGGGCCCTTGGTGGACGTTTTTTTTCAATCACCAAAACATCTGCCGAGCTCTCGATAGTTTGCGAAACATCTCTTGTTCCTTTAGAAGTCAAAGCCGAGCATGATTGGACAGCTTTTCTCGTGGTAGGTACTCTCGATTTTAAAATGACTGGCATCTTAGCCTCCATTGCAAATCCTTTGGCACAAGCTAGGATAAGCATTTTTGCCGTTTCAACCTTCGATACAGATTACGTACTCATCAAAAACTCAGCTTGGGAGCAGGCGGAGCAAGCATTGGGTGCTGCAGGATTTATTTTTATTTAGATTAGAACTAAAAAAAATTTATGAGGAACACATGAGCATCATCACAAATATTTCGATAAAGACAATTAAAGGCCAAGAAACAAATCTCGCCGCTTACAAAGGAAAAGTTCTACTTGTGGTCAATGTGGCCTCTAAGTGTGGCCTCACTCCTCAGTACGAGGGGCTTGAGTCCATCTACCAAAAATACAAAGATCAGGGCCTCGAAGTCCTCGGCTTCCCAGCCAATAATTTTTTGGGTCAAGAACCCGGCTCGAATGACGATATCGCCACTTTTTGTAAGAGCTCCTACGACGTCTCATTTCCTCTGTTTCAAAAAATTTCAGTGAAGGGCGACAATCAGCATCCTTTGTATGCGGCTCTTACGCGGAGTTCCGTGCCCGCTCAAGAGGGAAAGGGTTCGTCCTTATTAAGCAAAGTGGCATTTAGAGTTCTTGGCGGTTTGAATAAAAAACCTACCGACATTTCATGGAATTTTGAAAAATTCCTCGTCGATCGCAGTGGAAAAGTCGTTGCGCGTTTTTCGCCAACAGTAAAACCACAAGATCCCATTCTCACGTCGGCAATTGAACATACATTACAATCTTAATTCAGAATTTTTTCTGAAATCTAGGTTATGTAAGTCTACTGAAGGTAATCAAAAGTTTGACAGTAGTCTGGAACGATTGCACATCCTTCAACCTCCCGAGTGCGGCGGGCGTTTTGCGCGCATTCGATGTATCGTTGGTTGGTGCTGGTGCAAAATGGTTGCGTGATTAAGCGCATTTGCGCCGGATACAACATGGAGGCCGCTGGCAGTTCTCGGTGGAAAAAGTACACGGACTCACGCGGTAACGCTGTTTTTGTAAGACCCGTGCGACGTCGATTGTTTTCAGCTGCCACCATCGCATTAAATTCGCTTCGGCCCATCAGCATTTTTTTTGGAGTGCTTCCGCTTGAACACGTCGTGGGGAGCGGATTTGCAGCCGTCGAAACAGGGCGGGCTGCTTGGCGTGGCGACTGCGTGCAACGAAGCACTTCAAAGGTTACATTCAATCCCGATTGATCGCGCATAATCGAATCCTCAGGTTCTATGGATCGACAGCTGTAAAGCGAGGCCGTTCCTCCATCGGGATGCGCAACCTGAACTGTCAGCAAGGATTCGGAATACCCATCGCACAGGCCGGTCAGATGGAGGACTTCGTGCACAATGGTATTGCAGTCGATGGAGCGCGACCACGTAGTAGAACTTGAGCGGACAGACTGCGACTGAATGCGAATATAACTCTCTGGCGGAGAATCGGGATCTTGAGGTGTGGGATAGTCTAGACGCAGCTCTAAGCGCTGACCATTGTGCGCTCGTATACGGTTCCTCATAGTGTAGAAACATTGACGTGTTCGTCGAACAAACTCTGTTCGAATTTGATCCGAGAAAGGTTGTAAAGCACCCTTAACAGTTCTATCAACCCCATCAAGCTGACTGCCAAACTGCTCAACGATGGCATCCTCAAGGGCTGCAAACTGGAGATTAAACTCAACGATAAAAAGTTGCGGGTCATTAGCATCTCGCGAAATACGATACGTTCTTCCAAGCCCAGTGGCCGAT
>JAYUQP010000083.1:0-3312 GCA_043757265.1 Bdellovibrionales bacterium
CCCTGATTGATCCATGGATAAAACATAATGGCTGCGACGCAATTGTAGAAGGTGTTGATATTTGCCACATCCCTGAGGGGTTCGCCAACCGATAGCCACTCAGCCATGGGTCGAGCCATTGGTAAAAAGGCAATCACACCAACAACTTTGTAAAAACAATGGGCCCATGCCACCTGCCGGCCGATCGTATTTGCTCCTGCGGATGCCAGAAGCGCTGTTGCTGTGGTTCCAATGTTAGCCCCAAAAATCCAGTAAATGCTATCCTCAATGGGCATCAGCCCTTGCGCAGTAAAAGTCATCGCTAAGCCAATGGTCACCGCACTCGAATGAACCACGGCCGTAAAAATACTTGTCACCAGCATCGCCAGCGCCGGCGTTTCCACAAGGGCGTCGAGCAGCATTTTAAATGCTTGGTTCATGGCAAGGTTTTGCGTACTTTCCCGAATAAGATCTAAGCCCCAAAACAGCATCCCCATTCCCATAAGGGCATTCATTGTTTCCTTGAGCACGCGACGTTTCGTTAAAAATTGAACAAAAAAACCAAGGACGAAAATCCCCAAGCCATATTTACTGATATTAAAACTAAGAATTTGCACCGTAAATGTCGAGCCAATTGCCGTTCCTAAAATCAAACTCATAACCTGCGCAAGGTTGATTACTTTTGCGGCTCCAAGCCCTACGAGCATGGAGGTGACCGCACCAGAGCTCTGAAAAATCATGGTAAGACCCATGCCTAAAAATACACCCCAATACGGTTTTTTTGATAATATCCGAATTGTATCGCGAATTCTTTCGGCCGATAAACTTTGCAAGTTCTCACTCACAATGTTCAAACCAAAAATAAAAATAGCAACGCCGCCAAAAAAATACAGTAAAGCGCTGTGCTCCATCATCTGGAAGTCCTTTCACCTGGATCGAAAAAAAGATCCTGAGGTCGTCTTAAGAAATGTTTGGTCACACTCCACACAAGTTTTCGCCCTTGCGAAAATTTCAGCTTTCGCGATTGCATCGCCACTGTGAGAGAAAGCGAAAAACTCACTGCCAGATTAACCAAACCCATCACGAACACACTTGCCGCGATGATCGAAAACTCGGTCCACGGCATGCGCTCCGATTGGTGGATCCAGCCAACGCCAAATGCCGCCGAAGCAAAAGTCACATGCCGAATATCTAAAGGTAAACCCACAACTCGACCGACGGAAGACATTCCTCCAAGCATAAAACCCAGGACCACGTTGCCGGTAATAATCCCGAAGTTCGCCTTTATCCAACGCGAAATTCCAGCGCCGCGAACTCCGCCGATTAAATGGCGTAAACGAAAAGCAATTCTTTGGTAAGAAAACCAATTGTCAGCAAGACCTGCAACCAGTCCGGCTAAAAACAAACAAACCCCTGCCGTGGCCGCATAGATAAATGACAAACTCCAAAATGGGTGGAGATCAGCAACTAAAAGTTTTGCTTTTTCAAAGTCAGCAACAGGATGCTCCAAAAACAAAAATGGAAAAACTAAGAAGATCGCTATCGGAAAGGCAAAAATATAATTTCCTAAAAGGGCCGCAATCTGAGTTCGCAGCAGACGCACAATGGTGCTAGTGACTTTTGCAAAAGACTCTTCTGTCTCATCAACGTTGCCAAGTTCGCCGGCGATCGTAGATGCGGTCATTGCCGGCTGCTTTGTAGCTAGCACCCCACCGACCAAATGTATGACTACAAAACCGCTTGCGTAGATAGACCCATAAATAAAAAACTGTAACAATGGCGGATACGAAAGTTTCGATGCAATCACCTTGAGAAACACCAAAACTGCCACAACCATGGCACCCTTTATCGCCTTCCACCACATTTGCACTAGCTCCCGGCGGTTCGAACTGATGTAAGACTCGCCAGTGCTACTCGTAATCAATGTCACCTGATAAGCCAGCCGCTCGATGTTTAAAACAAAAAAATCACGAATCTTAAAAGACTCTCGATTCTGTCGCCAAATATTTCGTATGGACGACAAAAACATTTTTTTGAAGCCAGGGCGGTGGATCTCAGCTAGCAAGGCACAAAGTATATCGGCTCGCGCTAGTAGCTCTTCGATCACGATCAACTTGTAGGTTAAGTTTATTGATGTTCCTTGTTCAGAGTGCAGGCTGCGAATGTAATCTAAAACGTCTCGCACTTTATTGAGTCCGTTTCGAATCTCTTGGTCCCCTGGAGTGTACAACCCGAGCTTTAAAAAAACATCCAACAGATCATTTCTGTCGCTAAATTTTTCGGCAATCAACGGATCCAATCCAAGGCCTGCCACCCGCAACATCAGTATATGACAGGATTCAAAAAGTTGTGGCTCTAAAAATTCCATGTCGTCACTGGGAATTTCCGGGAAACTAAAAATCAGCTCGTCTTCTGGGGACGTAAAGTTTTCTTCCAAAAAACGGACAACATCCTGCCCACTGCGCAGTTTCGGTAACCACTGCTCCTGGAGTCGTCGGCTGAGCTCGCTAAAGAAGCTGGTTTCTTTAGTCAAACCAACTTGAGAAAAGAACCATATGAAGTTTAATTCGCGAATACTACGCATGAAAAAAGTATAGGCCGCCGCCAATCAAGAGTCACTTTTTACCGTTGAGGCAACTCATGCAAGGTGTCACTTGTTTTTGCCCTTGCTCCTGCTCGGGTGTTTGTACAGGATCGGGATTGCAACATGGTTCTAAAAGGAGATCCCAATGAAAACTGTTTTAATGTTTCTAATCTTAATTCCTAGCCTCGGTTTCGCGCAAAAAGTCGATATGAAAGACATCGAAACTGGTGACGAAGAGACAACGATTTCGATCAGCAAAGGCAAGAAGGCTGGAGTGAACCAAACTTGCGAGCCGATATGGGAAGTGGCGGATGGCAGTGCAGACATCAGCGGCGAGTCCACCATTATGGCCAAAGATGCCAATCAGTCTTGGAAAAAAGCATGTGAAAAGTGGGAAAAGGATTTTCGCAAAGACAATCGTGAAAATAAAATCTTAAGCGTCAGCTGTGGAAAAGCTGACTGCACTACAGACGCCGCTGGCAAAATCTGCACATCCAAAGCCGAATATAAAATCAAAACGAAGCTCAATTAATTTTTTCAGGTAATTTTCTTGATTAAGTGGTAACCAAATCGAGATCTCACTACTGGTGAGATCTCGCCGAGGGCAAGGCTACAAGCTGCCTCGGCAAACGCCTCATCCAAACGGCCACTGTCCACAGGCCCAAGATCGCCGCCAGCCACTGCTGATCCGCACTTCGAAAAGCGTCGAGCCAGATCTGAAAAGTCAGCTCCGTCGTTGATCTTTTTAA
>JAYUQP010000084.1:0-64407 GCA_043757265.1 Bdellovibrionales bacterium
TTGCGATACGCCAAGTGGCTACAAAAGCTCTAAAGACCTGACCGGGCTATGAAATAATCCCGAGAATCAACACCTCGCCTGTCTGTGGATTAAGTGCCAATGAATCCCATATTTCGACGGTATGAGGCCCTCCAGGTCATGCAGTCTGGAGGGTAGAAGTAGAATTAAAAGAAGTTTAAATTGAAGATAGGGTTCTTCCTGTGGGTCCGTTTACGCTTATTGTACCGCTGGGTGGTGCGCACATCGGCGTGATTCACGAGCTGTGAGACGTAATAAATGTCCTCGCCATTGTCGATAAGCGAGCTGATGAACGTCGCCCGGGCGCTATGGGGCGTAATTCTTTTGTCTTTATTAATTTGTCGTGCCCACTTGCCGACGATATAGCCCAGGGATGTATGACTCAGTCTCTTGTTAATTTTGGCGCCATGCGAGTTTTTAGTCGGTTGAAAAAGGAAGTCAGTATCTTCAATTTTCCGACCCACGACGCTCATCCAGGCAATGTATTCGTCGATATAGTAAGCTGCCGTTGGATGAACCGGAATTTGGTTTATCTTTTGGCCTTTACCCAGGTAGTTCAAAAATCGAATTCCCTCATGGGTTTTGAAGTTTGAGGCTTTAAGGTTGCGTAGCTCGGCTTGGCGCATCCCAGTTGTGAATAGAAGCAAGATTACCGCCTTATGTAAGGGCTCTGCGTCCTGAATCACGAGATCAAAGAACGATTTCATTTCTCGGTCTGAGAAGGCTTGAGTTTCTTCTATAACGATTCGGCTGGGGCGTGTGCAAAACTCAGCAGGATTTTTCTCGATGATTTCTCGCTGAAGTAGAAATTGAAAAAAGCT
Organism: Bdellovibrionales bacterium; assembly: GCA_043757265.1. GTDB lineage: Bacteria > Bdellovibrionota > Bdellovibrionia > Bdellovibrionales > JAGQZY01 > JANPLN01. Next base: position 840 of record JAYUQP010000084.1, read on the forward strand.
TGAAACAGCTGAAATTTTTCTATTAATAGTATTGGGCGCATAGGGTTTCCGTCGAATTGAAACATGGCTATCCAAAGATTTTTTGTATTTTAAAATATGGACTCGTCGTATTTCACTAAAGAGCAGTTTCCCATTAACTACCTTGGGTAGGCAAAATTGAGTCGTCGTGAATTCGAAAAATGCCTTTAGGTCACCCCTATATGCCACTTCAGTAAGCTGACTGCGACCTTTTAAAAACTCATAGACCAAATCCTCAGCGGTATCTCCGCCCGAGAATAAAGCTATGTCATGACAATTTGAATTTATAGTTTCATTTTCCATAATGATCCCTCCTAGATCGGCGTGGCAGAACTGCCACAGAAGATATTGTAAACAAAAACCATTGTATTGACATTGGTAATACAATGAAGTACCATTGCTTTATGATCTTCGACTGGGACGACATAAAAGCAGAGACCAATAAGAAAAAGCATGGAGTCAGCTTCGCAGAAGCCGCCACTGTGTTTTCAGACCCGAATGCTATTGAATTACTTGACGAAGACCACTCAGATAAAGAAGATCGCTGGATTTTGGTAGGTCTTTCGACAAAAACTCGAGTCCTACTCGTTGTTTTTGCTGAAAAAGAAGATTCGGTTATTCGAATAGTTTCTGCGAGAAAAGCCGTTAAAGACGAAACTGACCAATACTTTGCAAGGGTGATAAAATGAAAACAAAATACGATCTTTCAAAAGCCAAACCAGCCAAGCAACGCGCAGGCCTGAAGGTTCAAAAAAGCTTTCGAGTCGACCCTGAGGTTCTACTGTGGCTAGAAGAACAAGGCGAAAAGCACGGCATGGGCTATCAAACATTTCTGAACTGGTATTTAAACAGACAAATGGCTGAGGAAAAAACTGTCGACGAACGGCTTGCTAAAATTGAAGCAGAGATTTTTAAGAAAAAAAGAGCCTGAAATAATTAGAATTTAATGGCCAATATTTTGTGGGGATTTTGATGGAGCTCTCGCGGTTCTTTCCGAGAACAGCTAGGTCTTGAAGTCTGTGCATTTAAGAACACTAAACGTATAGCTGACCAGTGCTTTAAAGAAGCTTAAAAAATGGACATTGGATTTATTTATTTTGAACACAAACGACAGGAAAACCCTCACCGTAGGCATCTATTTGGCTTTGAAGGTCGTCGTGGGTTTGTTGAAACATATCTATCGAGTCACTTCCTGCATGCTCCATAAAAACATCATTAATTATCAGTGCGCCCTTTATTGCTTCAACTTCACTTTCTGAAACATTAAGTGGGTGGGTACCTAATAGCTGACGTCCAGCGTAGCGCACGGTGATTACCCAGGAGGAGTTGTAAAAAAAATTATTCTCCTCTGGAGTTTGACCCAAGACCCAAAGACCCTTGACGGAAATCACAACATTCTGACCCAGGATTGTTTCAAAACTCACACCTTTTCCCTCATCTACGAGAGTAATGAAGTCATTAGGATACTGTGGGAGGTCCCAGTTTTGACCCAAGTCTTGACATTGGCTTCGTGCCTCTAGCCAAGTGAATGCTTTTCCAGCACTGACAGTAACTATATCATTAGAATTATTAGAACCTTCAGTTGAGGTAAACTCTTCAGACCAGGCATTGAAAGACAATAGTCCTAAAAAAACTAAACTAATTCCAATTTTTCCCATATTTGGTCTCTCCTTATAAATTAAAAAACTTTTTCTAGATTTCACGTGAATCCTAAGTGAAAAAGCTTGAATTTGGAAGTGTATGTGTAAACAAGATAGGAATGATCACAATCTAGTCATTAAAGTAAGGTTTGCGCGCCAAGTGACCACAAATGCTCTATGGATGTGACCAGACTGAGCCTGAAATAATCCCACCAATCATAACCTGGGCGCCCTATTCAATATGTGCCATTATTTCGCAACAGACAACACCCAAATCTGAAATAAACGGGTTTGACAGACTGAGTTTTACGGAAAGGGTACTTGGTACCTTAAGGGCAACCCCTTTTAAGACGAGATCCTTCTCTCCGCTCAGGACGACGGCGGGGGCGATCGTCTCTCGTTGGAAGAAGATCGCGTTTTAACCTCTGCAAAAAAGTTCGAAGCACTTTTTTCACCATCATGGAGCTTTAGGAAATAAATTCGTTCACGGATGGTCTCAAAAATGAGTTCCGCAGCCCCTATGGGCGAGGACTGTCTGAAATTTTTGAGACCATCCGTGAACGAATTTATTTCCCGAAGCGGAAGTTGACCATTGCTGTCCACACGAAGTTATCCACATCGAGTGTCTTCGAAAGATTGGCGGACAGTGTCCAGCATCGACCGGGAGGAATGATTTCGGTGATAAGCCGCCACTGCTTCCACGGCTGGTCATCGTCGATCAACGAAAACTCGGCTTGGCCAATCAGTGAAAAATACGTCGACGTAAAGCCAGAAGATAGCCACAGCGTTTCCTGTCGAGCGCTGAGATTTACATCTTTTGGCAATGCCGGAACGTTGAGGTAATTGGAATAAATAAATTCAAAGTAATTGTTTGAAAAGTTAAACCGCACTCGGGAGCTGACATTTGTAACTTTGTGATAAGGGAAAGTAAAAACTTCGGTCATGCTATCAATGTTGCCCCAGCGAATTTTCATCAGTGCACGAACATCCTGCCAGGGGAGACCACTTTCATTTTTTGCTTCAATAAAATCGTAAGCTTGGTAAACGGAAAAAAGAAAGGGCTGTTCGTATTGCAGTCCAAGTCCAGTGTGCGATTTTTTCATGATGCGATTCGTGATGCCGAGATTCACCAGCCGTCGACCCACAATTCGATCTTCGTAATCAAACTGAAGCCCTCGTCCTCCGGGTAAAAGATCAGTGTCCTGGAGCGGCTGTGTTTGTAGAAAGTATGGAATCTGATCTTGGCTTCCGAAAAAAGTATGATTCGGCTGATTGAGCGAGGGAATACTTTGAAAATCGATGCTTGGAATTATGGAGTGTCGGTATCGGGTGTCGGCCGAGCGGTAGATGGCGCTAAGCTCGGTTGAGGTATTTACCCCAGTGAGAACATAACTTCGATGCGGGAAAAAATCGTAGTTAGCGGTTTCGTTGACCGCGCCAAGAACGTATTGAGTGTGCCGGTATCCAACATAAGGGGTCACGTCCACTGATTTGCTAAGCACGCGCTGAGGAGAATAAAGCGTGGTTTGGAGATCGAGTCTTTGCCCTGTTCGTACGATATCTGTCGACGGATTAAAATTTCCAGAGGGTGTGGCTGAGTTGTTAAAATACCCGGTCGGTGGGGTCGTCGGGGAGTAACCGGCAGGAACAGTGCCGGGTGCAGGATTGCTCGTGGTGTAGTACGGAGAGTCGTATCCCAAGCTCTGTCGAGAGAAGTTTGCATAGTTTGCATCAAAACGAAGAAAGATATTGACCGATTCAGAGATTTTTTGGTCTGCTAACGAAAAACGGATTTCAGGAATACGATGCACAGAAGTTTCCTTACCCGCATCGATGTTATCTTGAATGAGACTGGTGTAAAAACTTGAATCAATACTCAAATGGTAATACGGAAAGTTTTTGCTGATGGATGTGCGATTATCGAGAGATGATTCCCCGCGAAACGGAAAATGAATAAAATGCGTGCTGTAATCTGTATCTGAAACAAGGTGCACGCTCGTACGCTGGATATAATTGTCGGGGAGTTCAAGATAATGGGCGTAGGTTGTAAACCAGCGGGCATCGTAAGCCGGGCTGTAAGCTTTATCGCGCAAATAATAAGTGCTTAATTCACCGCTAGATTTGTCGGAAAGTCGGTAGCGATAATTTACCGACGTTTGTAGTCCACTTTTTTCCAAATAGCGGGGAGCGATTGTCATATCTTGGCTGCGATTGATGGCCCAAAAGAAGGGAAGTTCGATTCCGGCGCCCGAGTAAGTACTCGTCTCAAACGATGGAGGTAGAAGCCCCGTCTGTCTTTCGTTTTTTAGCGGGATTGCAAGATAAGGCATATACACAAACGGCACTTCGGCGAAATGCAGTAACGGGTTTTTAAGATAAGCATAGCCCTCAATCGTCGCGTCGATATTGTCGGCGGTTAAACTCCAAGATGCAGGGCAGGTCGTGCACGATGTGAAATAAGCGTTGTTGGCATTGTAGGATTCGGGCCCGGTCTTGTCGATGACATCCCCTTGCATGAGAACCTGTCCAGAAATAATGATTCCGTTAAATATTTTTCCGGTCTGTTCTTTGAAATTGAAAACAATTTTGTCGGCTTTGATGTCGGATTTTGTAGTTTTAAGAAGTACGTTTCCAACAGCAACAATTTCGTTCTTACTCCATAAAATAATAGCCTCGTTGCAACTGATAAAATTCTGATCGAAAATAACCTGAACATTGTCACGCAGGATGGTGATATCTTTTTCGTTATCGCGTTCGATAAATTGAGCGTTGAGTAAAACTTTGGTTTTTTCTTTAGACGGAAGTAACTGGGCATGACTCAAAGAGCTTTGAAGAAAGACAAAAAACATCCAAAAAACGTTAAAAACTTTAAGCCTCATGCAGGCTTAGCCTAACCCAGGACCCCCTTCAAAATCACCTACTTTTGTGCCGTTTTGAGACACTTTAGGCCAGACTTAGCGGCTCATTTTGAAAAGCACCGTAATATTTTGCTATACTAGGACGGGGCATTAACGGGGGGGCAAAATGGAAGCAAAGGTACAACGTAAAAATGGTGTGACTGTTGTAAATCTAAAAGGATTCATCGATGTAGAAACAGCAGTTCCTTTCCGCGACGCCTGTATAAAGTCATTAGGCCAAGCCAACACTAAAGTTGTTTTCAATCTCGAAGGTCTTAATTTTGTGGGTTCTAACGGAATCATTCCGTTTGTTGAGACGCTCCACGACCTGTGTGATCAAGAAGCTGTGCAAATAAAATTTTGCAAAGTCAGCGCGGAATTTCAAAAGATATTCAAGGCTAGTCCTTTACGCGACGTGGAAATTTTTAATGACGAAAAGGGTGCAATTTTAGCTTTGAGCGAAATTTTAGCAGAGCCAGCCAGCTGAAGCTCTTTTTCTAAGCATCTTTGTCAGCCTATCGAGGTTTTTGATTCTAAACTTCTTCTCCAAAATAATAGAGGCAAAATTTTTTTGTGGATAGGGGAGAGTCAAATTTTCAAATGCGTCCGTAAAAGCAGAGTTTGCCGGTAAATTCCGACTCTTGAAAAGTATGCTTCTGTTTTAAAGGCCAACAAATGCTATCCGCGCAATTAGATTGCACTTTTTCCAGTGAGTCGTGTATTTCTTAGACTTCGATATTCTTCCCGTTGGTAATATACCGTTTTAAAAAATCGTCTTCGTAGTTTGTTGAAGTCTTAGATCGTTGTAACTCTACGGAAAGTTCGCGGTTCAGCTTAGTAAGAGCATTTGATTTTATTTTTTCTTTTTCATGCTCTGCCTGCAGCTTGTACCAAAGATTTTGTAGATTTTCGATTTGTTTATCAAGTTCAGCATTGTCTTTGGAGAGTCCGTTGATTGTTTCTTCGCACGATTTAAGCTGCAGCGACAGCTGAGATTTTTCCGAAGACATATTTTTTGTAATCAGCTGCAGATTTTTCAGCTCTTGTCGGTGAGTCATGACTTCGTTAGTGAGGTGTGAGGTTGTTTGCTCCTTCTCTCGCTCTTTCATGATAAGTTGATTCTCAAGCTCGGTTTTTTCTTCGATGGCTTTGCGATTCATTTCCACGTGCTGCTGTAACGAAGCCACTGTTTGCTCAAGCTTGGAGATCGTGTCCGTTTTTGTTTGCAAGAGGTTGCGAATGTCTTTTGACTCTTCTTCCTTTTTTTGTAAATAGCTGCAAAGTTCTTCGATTTTCTTCTTTAAAAATGTATTTTCGTCTTGCAGCACAAAGTTCTCTTTTTCGAGCGGTAAAAGTCGTTCGAGATCCTTAATTTTAGTTTGCAGCTCTTGGTGGGTATTTTTGGCGTCTTCCTCGCGGCGTTGATTTAAATTATTACTTTCTGAGTACCGCGTCTCTAAAAGGTCTAACTCCTTTTTTTGCATTTCCATATTGGTTTGCAAAGTGTGGATTTTTTCGATGTGTGAGAGATCTTTTTCCTGCAAAACTTCTTGCTGTCTTTTTATGGTTTGCAGTTCCTTATCTGTATTTTTGAGAGTCTCTTCGAGTTCAATCGCCCGACGCTCAAGCACGGCGTTACGGCGAATCTGTACTTTCAAGCGCGCGGAAAGATCCTCTGTTTGTGAAATGAGGGTCTCGACCGTGGCAGAATGGATAACACTTAAAGGAACTTTAGAAAGATCCGGAGGCTCAGGAATTTGAAATGGCAGTGGGACTGGAACAAACTCGTTAGTATCCTGTTCAGACATACTTCCTCCGTGAAAAACCCGAAGCGCATCCATACGGCTTCATACTTAATTGTGGTCTGTCGAGCAGACGAATGTCCATAGTTTACTACATTAATGCGATGCCTCAACTGTGAGCTCGTTTAAGAGTTTCTGCAAAATAACCGATATAGAAGCCATGAATAGCGCAGGAAAAAATGATCCAAATTTATTGCCCGAAGAAGTCTTGAAGTCGGGAAGAGGGACCGGGTCACTCGCTTTTGATTTCAAGGGTTTAGAGAAACGGCTGACTGATCTCATCGAGAGAGATGGCGGTCAAAGAAATCTGTCATTTGGTTATGTCGTACTTTCATCTGTCGTGCACGGCCAGTATGATCGAGCCATCAAAGAGCTTGAAAATGTTTTTATTGGATTTGAAGACTTTCCAGCTTTTGTTGTGCGGTCTAGACGTTTCGTTGAGCACGCCAAAGGTCTGGTTGTGGCGATAAAGACAAAACACCAGGTGGGCAAGTCTCCACACATCAACAAATCCAAACAGAAAGAACTTTCTAACCGCATTGCTGAACATTTTATTGATCTCAAAAAAACCTTGATGACTATCGAAAAAATTCAAAAGAGTGTTCGCGCGAGCGATTTAAGCAGCACGATTTTTTTTTTCAGAGCGTGTTTTTTTAGCTTTCTGGCTGTTTTCGTGGCCTACACGATTTACGTTAATGCATTTTACTCTGACACGTTTTCGTTCAGAGACTTATTTTCCTTGTTCGAATTTCAATTGCCTGATTGAATTTTTCGATAGACTTCCTGCAACGCCGGGATGTGTGCGCCGCCCGGAAAAAGTTTATTGTTAATAAATAAAGTGGGCGTGCCTTCGATGCCAAGACTTTTACCGAGTTCAATTTGGGCTTTGATTTCGCTGATCGTTTTTGGGTCGGCGAGACAGCTTGCCATGTTTTCAGAATTCAACGACAGTTTCTGAATCATGACTTCGACCTCTGGCTTCAACTCTGGTAATTGGCCAAATATTTCTTGCATCGCGAAGATATACTCTTGCGCTTCATCTCCTTTTCCTTGCTGGTTGGCGCAGTAGGAAATTTTTGCAAGTTCACAACGACGGCCTACGCCATCGCCGACGGGGGTACAGCCATCCAAGGGAAATGTTTGAAAGATAATCTGAACATCACCGTTGGCTTTTGCGAAAGTGTGTAGCTTCGGGTAAGCGAATTTGCAATGCCCGCACAAAAAATCAGCAAATTCTACGATTTTCATTTTAGCCGAATCAGGTCCAAATTTTTGTGGTGCAACTAAGGCAATTGTTTTTTCAGGTTGGCTGGCCCATTGTTGAATTTGTAAGACTGTGATCTGGTCGAAATCTGGGTGTTTATACTTGCGTAAAAAAACCTTTCCCGAGGCCCAACCAAGGCCGACGATCAAGACTGCGCCAATAAGTAAAGGCTTTACAAGAACAGTAAAACTTTCGAATTTACCCTTAGCAGACGTTTTCCAAACACCCAAAAGCGTTACTAGAGAAAGAACGTAAGCAACGGTGCAAAACGGACAAAGGCTTTGTAAAGCCACGAGCGAAATTGAACCCATAATAAGACTCGTGGCAAACGAAAAAGCTGCAAGATACAAAGCTAGGGTTTTGTACTTATTTTGTTCTGCGGCCGAGTCACTTAAAAATATTTTGAGATAATAAAACAAGGTCAAAAAATGAGTAACGATGGCAAAAAGCGAAAGGGGAGTACCTAAAAACTCGGAGTAGGAGCTCGCGATTGAAGAGCCGCAATTTAGAAATGAGTTAATGTTGCAAAGAGTGCTGGCTTCGCCCATCGTGTACTTAGTAAGAACATGCTGCTGGACGAGGTAAAGGTGAACGCCCACCGAAGCAAGTAAGCTTATAATCGTAAGAAGCGAGGTCTTGCTTGTGATTTTACTTGAGTCCATAAGAGGCCTTCCTTAATCTAAGTTAAAGATGTCTAAAGTGTTATTAATGTATACCGAGTTATTTCCTGTTGCAATCTTTGAAGTGGGGCGCCCTTGAAGGCAGAATTGTTGACGGACAGCTTCCAAATTCGATTGGATATCCTGCGAAAAATCAAACTTCAGGTGCAAATGTATTTGGGCAAAGAACCCAAAGGTTTGCGTCGCTACGCTCTTGCCTATAAGAAAGACATAGAACGCTCACGTTGGAAGGGCTCGACCCTTGAGACCGTGCTTGCGCGGATGCATCAATCTCGCTTTATTTTTGGCGGGGACTTCCATGCCTTTGCACAGGCCCAGCGCGTCCACTTGCGTTTTTTGCGGGAGCTTTTTCAGCGGCATCCGGTTGTACTTGCTGTGGAGTGCATTCAAAGCCGATACCAAAAAATTTTAGACCGCTACATAGCGGGAGATATAGATGAAACTGTTTTTCTCAAGAAGGTGAACTGGCAAAAAAATTGGGGCTTTCCATGGGCGCATTACAAGCCGCTATTCGATCTTGTGCGCAAGCAGAACGGTCGATGTGTGGCGCTCAACTTGAAAACCGCATCCACATTCAAAGGACTTGCTGAGAGAGATCGTCACGCAGCGGACATCCTTACTAAGATTTTTGCAGAAGCTCAAATTAAAGAAAAAATTTACGTCATTTATGGCGATCTCCACATTGCCCAAAAACGTTTGCCAGAACGGGTGAAAAGAAAAACAAAGAGCAAAGCGCCGATGGTGACATTGTTTTTAAATCCAGAGAAAATATACTTTCAGATTTATAAGAAGAATCTTGAAAATCAAATCAACGTCGTTCAGTTTAGGAAAGATGAATTTTGTTTGCTCGATTCTCCTCCGTGGGTCAAATGGCAAAGTTACTTGCTTTACCTAGAAGAAAATGCTGATTCATTTTTAGGCGACGCTACAGATTATTCAGAGCATTTGCAGGCGCTTTTACAAATTCTTTTGATGGATATGGGTATAAAAGAAGAGTTCGATTTTTCAGTCTCTTCTTTTCGTGACTCTGATTTTTTAGAGATCTGGTACGAGGTTTTGTCCAAGAGGGATTACTCACTTGCCAAAAAATTTGTCGAAAATGATATGAATTTTTTCGATCCAAAAACGCGAAGAGCTTACTTAGCGAGAGGCACTGTAAACTATGCCGCCCAACTGGTGGGACATATGTTCCATGCAAAACTTTGTGGCTTGGAGGAAAGTCTGAGGGATTTTCCTCGCGACTTTGAAAAAAGAATTTGGTTAGATGCAATTGCATTTTTTTTAAGTAAATTGATCAATCCGCATCGCAAACCACCAAGTATGAACGATTTAAAAAAGCGACTCGCAGCATTTTCGCCGAAAGATCGCGGAGAGATCGTATTGAAACTAGCGCTCGACCAAAAAATGCGCGAGCTTTTGATGAGCTACAACCACGAGTTGAGTGAGACGGTAAAAGAAGCTGGTATGAATCTGACGAAAGATGACATCGTCGTTTACAGCGGAGCCGGCCAGATATTGGGTTCCATGCTTGGTGAAAAAATTTACCGGCTCTATAAAACTGGACGTCTGTCGCGTCCCACCTTAGATCAGTGGCTTCGACACCCCATAGCGCAAGTCCATTTTCAAAAATTCTACGTTCAAGTTTTGCAGGAAATTGATAAGCTTGAGTTGGGAGAAAATTAATGGACTCTAAATCGCGCTGGTACTACGAAAATCACGGAAAAGCGGAAGGTCCTATTTCCACTCTCGAAATCGTTAAAAAAATTCAATTGGGAGAATTGCAGCTGATCGATTTAGTGTTTAAAGAGGGTGACGGGCAATGGATGCCGGCCGAACACTTTATAGAAATCACAGGTTCGGTCAAAACAGCGGGTACCGAGTTTAAGATTGATGCGGACTGGGTTGTTTTACGCACAATCGAAGTCGACGGTCGAAATCAGTACGATCAAATTGGTCCATTTACTATTGAGCAAGTGCTTCAGTTGATAGATAAAGGCAAAGTAAAGTTTACTGATTTCGTTTGGCGCGACGGATATGAAAATTGGGTGCCTTTAGGGCACTTAGATAAATATGAAAACCCACTGGAATCTTCCGTGCGGGTAGATATGTCAATTTACGAAAAACCGCGGATTGAAGATTTATCATCCGCGCCAAAGCCCCCTAAATTTTTTAAACCTGCAAATAAAATTAAGCCTGTGCCAAGTGAAGTAAAGCCTATAGAGGCCAAAGGTGAAGACTTGGCTAGCGATAAGTGGCAAATTGAACCACCCTCAAAGTCAAAGCCCGCGCCGGTTTTAGCCGCTAAGGAGTCGCCTTCGCCGCGCCCAACCGAGCGGGCTGAGGAGGCGAAGGGCGCGCAACCAGCCTCGGTAAAATCCATGCAGTCCCCAGCACCGTCGGGCCCGCAAGAGAACGCGCCAATCGACCCGCGCCGTCGGCGTAAAGATGATGCCGATACCTTAGAAAAAAATGAGTCCGACTCGAGCAGTCCGAAAAAAAAAGAACAGCTGGCGGTGGCCAAGCAGCGCTGGTCTGCAGTTGCATCGGCCGTTGCTGTTTTTATTTTTCTCTGTGGCGGGACACTCACGCTGTTCTTTGGCCACAAGGCGTACCGCACGCATCAGGCTCGATCCTCCAAAATGACATTCGAGCCTGTTGCAACTGTCACTCAAAGAAAAAGAAAAGCCTCTCCCGAAGCAGTGAAAATCGAAAAAGTCGCACCAATGGTGCAAGTCAAAACGCCGCCAGAAAAAGAATCGCCGAAAAAAATTTCTGAGTTTGCGGAAATGACAACAAAACAGAAGGCGTATTTTTTTAACTCTGAAAGAAATTTTTTGTTCTATAATTCTCAAAAAGGTGTCAGTTTAGTTTCCGAAGTGGAAAAAATCTTGAAAGCCCCCAAACGTAAGAAAAAAAATTCACAAAAAGCTCAGATCGATGTTTGGTTGACAAAAGTCCAGGGACTCTTACAATCCGTCGAGTCCGATCGAAAAAACGAGCGAATTTATCCTGAACTGTATCAACGACTTTCGGCGGCCACTCAGCAGTTGCACGAGCGCAGTCAGGACCTAAGATCACAAATGCTCAATGGGCGCGGTCCTTCAAAGGAGTGGACGCTTATTGAAGTGTCAGTCGAGTTTAAAAAGCTTTTGAAATTAGCTCAGGACCTCGACTGAGAATTTCGCACCTGTAAAGTTTGTTACCGAATGATCCAAATCGATAAGAGACGTCATAGAACCTAATAAAGTTCATAGCTTAAATAGCCGATAAAACGATATGCGAATGCCTTCATCTGTATATGCAAGCCTGTTAATGACGATTTTTGCGTGTTTTGCGCTTTGGCGTGGACAGCAAGAGTTTTCGTACGACAAAGAATTGCAAGCCAAGATCAGTCTGATTTCCAAAAAATTGATGCAGGAAAAATTAAAATCAGAGCTAGTTCTGGCGCGTCTCTACAACTTTAAACAAGAAGTTGCTTTGACAATGAGCGATCAAAAAGATTTTTCAAACAATGAAGGGTTGAGGGATTTAGCAAGTATTATTCCGCATCGTGTTCAAGATACAAAAGATATTACGCTTGCTTCCAAGTCGCTTTTTCAAGCCGGTAAGGATGCTTTTGTGAAAGGCGAATATGACAATGCCATCGCGAAATTTCTAGGAACAATTTCACAGTATCCAGATTCTGCCGCACAACTTGAAGCGTCCTATTACCTTGTGCGTAGTTTTTATATTACAGGAAACAAACAGGAGGCGTTGTCTTGGTCAGAAAAGATGCTAAGACTGTTTCCGGACAGTTTGTGGACGGCAAAAGCAATGATCGTTACAGCGCATATCTACACGGATCAGAATCGAAAAAATGACGCCCTTGATGTCTATCAAACTGTCTTAAATTCATTCAAAGAACATGAAATTCAAGAGGAAGTAAAAAAACAATTGTCCGAAATGGGGCTCTAATGCTTTTTTCTTGGTTTCTGATTTTAATTGTCAATCTAACGAACGCCAACGGGGGGACTCAATGGCCGGACCGTTGTCTCAAAAACAAAGCCCACCCATGCGTTTTGTACATTCATAAAAAAACTTTCTTTTCGGTAAACAAAAATACATTTTACACCTCCAAAGATTCATTGCTCGAATGGACTGATAAGGGCGAACTTATCTTTTACAAAGGCACCTCCTGGGCCAAATTCGTCGAAGCCTCGCTTATCGAGCTGCCGTTTGGAAACTTGCAGGCATTTACAAACTCAGAGGTCGTTTTGGAGATTAAGGAAAACCGCGCCGTGGTCCGAGTTTTGAGTGGAAAGGTGCGCGTATCGGCTCGTGCAGACAAAGAGGCCTACGACCTCACAGAGGGCACAGAGGTTGAACTGGGTCCTGTGGATTACTCTCGTAAAGTCGCGAGTATTACCTTGCCTCGTTCGATATCAATGAGTGCCTATTTAAAATCAATTCAACTCGTGTTTCCCTTTTCTGATCTCAATTTTCAAGAGCATCTGGAAAAAGTCGGAAAGAGCATTAGGTCTGGTTTGTATCTTCAGTCAAAATGGGGTCAGACGATCGTCGAGACCAAACTATCGGACGCTCGTCGAGATACGATCAGACAAAAGTATGAGGCTGAATCTGCTGATCGCCGAGACAGCCTTCTGAGGCGAATTTTTCGCCAAAAAAATAATTTTGAAGAAGAATAAGTCGTGATAGACTACAAACTGTAGTGCGAGTTTTTTTCAACATGAAGGCGACCCGCAAAAGATGTGTCTAACATGTTCCATGGAGGGGCTATGTCGGCGATTAACGGGAATGATCCCTACGATGACGTTAAAAAACTGCGTGAATATCACAAAAAACGCGAAGCCGATCTAAAAGCAAAACATGCGCAAGAGAAAGCCAAACTCAGTGAATCTTATCGCGGCAATCTGACAAAAACAGAGGCGAGTCATCAAACAGAATTGAAACGGCGTAATCAGGCTAGCCAAACTTCAATGACTAAAAAAGACATGAAGTTCTCAAGCGAGATGGACAAACTCAAGAAGATGCAGAACACGCAACTCAAGGAAAACCGCGAATTACAGGCTCAAGAAGAGGCCAAGTATAAAAGTGAGTACAAAAAGAATTTGGATCGAAATTCAAATACTTTAAAATCGCAACTTTCCGAAAAAGAAAAAGCTTACCACAATACTTTGCTCGAAAAAGATCTTGCGAGCACCGATGCGTATGCAAAACAGAGTTCGAAGTCGCAGCAAATGTTGCTGGATCAAAAAGAACGTATGGCGCGCGATTTTAAAGGTCGTGAAAATATCTCAGCAGACAATCAAAAGACAGCTATGGACAAGGTTTCTACCGAGTACGAATCGTATCGGACGCAAAAAGAGCGTGACACAAAAAAAAGCCAGCAGAAGCAAAGCTATAAACTCGAAGAAACCGAAGACAAATACCAAAGGCAGCTGATCAATAAAGATCGAGATCATTCTGCCATGCTCGAAGAGATGCGCGAACTGAGTCGGGATGGTCTTGAGCACGAAAAAAGAAATATGCAAAAGCAAATGGAAAAAGAACGGCAGTCCGTCGAGAGAGCCAAGGAAGATCTGGAAGTGGGTCGCCATGGAAAACAAATGGATCAATTGAAGATTGAATTGGCCGATACTAAAAAAGAGCACGAACGCGACTTACGAAAAACAGAGCGCGCCAAAAAGCGCGAAGTAGAGAATGTAAAAATATCGTATCAAGACAATCTAGATGGCTTGCAGAAAGAAAGATCTTCACAGCTCGCTCTGCATCAAAATATGCGACGCGACCAAGCTGTCAACTCCCAAAAACAGAACGAAGAAAAACTTAAAGACTCACATGATTTTTTCAATGATCACCTTATTCAAGAGGCAGACCACCACGATGCACAGGTGGCGCGGCTGCAGCGTCAATACTCAAAGGATTCCATTCAAAAACAAGGTATGCAGGATCATCGTTTTCGAAAGATCCAAGACGATTACGTCAAAGATCGTAATACGCTCCAAAAGCAACATGACCGAAATGTCGATGGACTCAGAGGCGAGCAGCAAAAAATTCTTTACAGCGAACGACACTCGCATGTGAAGGAACGTGATGACATGAACCAGCGCTTTTCGGCTCAAATGGACGAAATGCAAAAGAAGCATCAAACCGATCTTTACGAGATGCAGAATCGTTATGATGGAATGCTGACTCAATTGAAAGACGATTATCAAAATCATATCACTGATATGGAACGACAAAGCCAAGCCAAAGATTTAAAAAATCAACAGGCCCAAGAGCAAGTGGTGAAGCAAAAAGAGGAGCATTTTGAATACCGCCTCAAAAAAATTGAAGAGGCTTACAACGAAAACCTGAAGCGTGTAAACGGCCGCCATGAGGAGAGTATTAAATCGCTGGCGCAAACCAAAGGTTCCAAAGGGCGCTATGCTTAAGGGTCGTAGCCTTGTTTTTTTTCTTATCTTCTGTGTTTCTTTAAGCGCGCCGGGTTCTTTGATGGAGATCGAAAAACACTGCCTGCAGATGTACCAAAAACGCATGCCAAAAGATAAAATGAAACAGCTCTGTTTTTGCGTGACCAGCAATATCTTCGAAAGATTCTCGCGGAATCAAATTGAAGACTTAACTCAAATCTACAAGCGCAAACGCGGTCGCTACGAAGCTTCAAAATCGGATCATGCGCGGGCGCTTGTGGAATTTGATTACTTTGCCCACAGCAACTGTCAAAAAGATAATTTGTGGCGCTTTCCAAAAGACGACATCGGAAAACCCGACGCCATCACTGATTAAACATTACCGATTAAAGCCTAATTTCAATGGGCGCTCCGGTTGCTTGAATAATATTTTCCACTGTTACATCAGGGGCTTTTTCAATCAGCACAAATTTTTTGTCTCTGATTTCGAATACGCCATAATCTGAGACGATAAGGTCGATGCAGTCGATGCCGGTGATGGGCAGCGTGCACTTTTGCAAAAGCTTTTTGTCCCCTGAGCGATCAATGTGCTGCATAGCCACAACCACACGACGTGCGCCTGCCACAAGATCCATAGCTCCGCCCATGCCCTTCACCATTTTTCCGGGCACCATCCAATTTGCAATGGATCGCTCAACATCCACTTGCATGGCACCAAGTACGGTCAAATCAACATGGCCGCCACGGATCATTTCAAAACTCTCAGCAGACGAAAAAAAACTCGCGCCCGGTACCGCAGTGACCGTTTGTTTTCCAGCGTTGATAAGATCGGGATCGATGTCTTTTTCAAGGGGGAACGGACCCATTCCCAAAAGGCCGTTTTCACTTTGTAACATAACACTTATTCCCAGCGGGATATAGTTAGCGACGAGTGTCGGAATACCTATACCAAGATTAACAACGAAACCGTCTTTAATTTCTTTAGCGATTCTCTGTGCGATTTGTTCCCGTGTAAATGGCATGTTACTGTCTCACTGTTCGTTGTTCGATGCGTTTTTCGTAGTCTTTTCCGAGCACCACCATTTGCACATAAATCCCCGGAGTGTGCACATGATCGGGGTCGATATCGCCGTAGTCGACGATTTCTTCCACCTCCACGATCGTAATTTTACCGGCTGCTGCCATCATCGGATTAAAATTTCGCGCAGTTTTACGAAACACAAGATTGCCAAAGGGATCGGCTTTCCAGGCTTTAACGAGGGCATAGTCGCCCTGAATGGCCCGCTCTAGAACATACTTTCGACCTTCAAATTCGCGCACATCTTTTCCATCGGCGACCACAGTGCCAACACCAGTTGGCGTGTAAAATGCCGGGATGCCGGCACCGCCCGCCCGAAGCCGCTCAGCTAGCGTCCCCTGGGGATTCAATTCGACTTCAAGCTCGCCGCTTAAAAACTGTCGTTCGAATTCTTTGTTTTCTCCAACGTAGCTAGAAATCATTTTTTTGATCTGGCGAGACTCCAAAAGTTGACCAAGGCCGAACCCATCGACGCCAGCGTTGTTTGAAACACATGTAAGGTTTTTAGCGCCCGTGCGTTTGAGTGCTGCAATCAGATTCTCTGGAATTCCACAGAGGCCAAAACCACCAACCAAAAAAGTCATTTGGTCTTTTACATTTTTCAATGCGGTATCGCAGTCGGATACAACCTTGTCGATCATACGCGCTCTACGATCATTGCTACGGCTTCGCCTCCACCGATGCAAAGGGTCACTAGTCCAAACTTTTTATTTTGAGTTTTTAAAGCATGAACAAGCGTGGTGAGTAAGCGGGCCCCGCTACCACCAATGGGATGGCCAATGGCAATGGCACCGCCATGAACGTTCACTTTATTTCGCGGAATTTTGCATTCGCGCATGGCTGCAAGTGTGACCACAGCAAAAGCCTCGTTAATTTCGAACAGGTCAATTTGATCCACGGTCATTTGAGCCTGTTCACAGGCACGTTTTATGGCGGTGACTGGCGCCGTGGTAAACCATTTTGGATCATGTGCAAATGTTGAATGAGAAATAATTTTTGCAAGCGGCGTTATATTTGCACTCTGCACAAATTTTTCGCTGGCCAAAATCACACAGGCAGCTCCATCGTTAATCTTTGAAGCGTTAGCCGCAGTGATTGTTCCATCTTTGCTGAAGGCGGGGCGGAGTGATGGGATTTTATCAAACTTTACTCGAGCGGGCTCTTCGTCTTGCGTGACTGAAATGGTTTTATCTTTCATCGCAATTTCTACAGGCGAAATTTCGTTGTCAAACCATCCATTTTTTTGCGCAGCAAGGGCAAGCTCGTAACTTTCTTTAGCAAATTGATCTTGCTCCTCACGTGTAAAGCGGTGCTCGCGAACGCAAAGCTCGGCAGCTTCGCCCATATGAAAGTTGTTGTAAGGATCCCAAAGGCCATCTTTGACCATGGAGTCGGTTGCCGAGATCGGTCCCATGCGATAACCGGCCCGGGAGTTTTCGAGCAGATGCGGCGCCAACGACATATTTTCCTGACCGCCGGCGACGACAACCTCGCTTCGACCTAAAGCAATTGCATCAGCTCCAAGCATGACCGCCTTGAGACCCGATCCGCAAACTTTATTAATCGTCATACAAGGGACCGATGAGGGAAGACCAGCTCCGAGAGCGGCTTGGCGCGCAGGGGCCTGGCCGACTCCGGCGGTGAGAACTTCGCCAAAAATGACCTCGCTTACGTCTTCAGGTTTTATGTTCGCTTTTTCGAGAGCACTTTTGATCACGATAGACCCGAGTTTAGGTGCGGCTATGCCGCTTAAAACTCCTTGAAAACTGCCAACCGGGGTTCGTGTTGCTGCGATGATGTATGATGAATTCATGTAATCCTCCCAATGAATGGAGGGATAAAACACGGCTTTGAGTGCGAAGTAAAGTGCCGAGGCAAAGACATATAGATGCACAGTATAATTATGCAGTGGGCCTATTGACTCTAAACAGGAGATGAATGAATGCTAGCGGAATGTCTCAAAAAGCAAAAAAAGCAAAAAAAATCGCAAAAGCTGCAAAAAAAGCAAAAACAATTGCGCCAAAGTCTAAAAAACCGGCAAAAGCCTCGGCTAAACCAGCGGTGAAGTCGGCCGGCAAGCCCGCTAGCAAGGCAAAATCTCCAGCTGCGAAACTGGTCAAAAAAGTAGCTAAAAAATTAGTTGAAAAGCTATTGCCGAAGAAAAAATTGGCAGCTCCTCCGAAGGCCAAAAAGGCAATTAAAGAGGAGCCCAAAAAAGAAGCTGCAAAAAAAGATGCTCCAAAAGACAATTTAAAAGCTGCGCTGAAAGACATCGGACCAAAAGAGGCCGCCAAAGGCGAGCCATCTTCTGTCACGGTAAAGGTCAAAAAAATTGCCAGCCCGAAAACCCTACAAGCAAAGGGCTCCGTGGTCGAAGTAGTGCCGGCAGTTGTAGACGTAAAAAACGAAAGCAAAACCGTTAAAGACATTATTCTGACCGATGCCGAAGGCCGTATTCTTTGCCGGGTCAAAGATTGCGATCAACCCTCCGTTGTCGAAAGCTATTGCCGATACCATTACCTTTTTTATTGGAAAAAAATCCAAAATCGTAAAAAAATCCTCTCCGAGGGAAAACTCGAACAGTATATCGAGGAACTCACATCTCGCTATCCACTCAAGTTCTTAGAATTAATTCGCAAGGATTTAAGCTCAGAACCAGATTTCATGAGTGCCATTCAGGAACTTGATATCGACGAAGCCAGCACAGATGTGGACAGCTTTGAAGATGAAAATTTCATGGAAGAGGTAAGAGGGATAAGCTCCGTCGACACAGAACGGGTCGACGACGAATACTAGATTCGTTCTAAAATTTCCGGAGCCTTCGTTACTCAGCCAATCCCCTTGTGAGGGCTACGGGAAGTAGCCCTCCGCGGTGCTTGGCTTCGCGCCTCGGCTGCGAAAATTTGAGAACGAATCTAACTTAGTGATGGTAGCGCGTTCCGCGCTGCAGATGCTGTTGAGATTTCGAGTGCAGTCAGTAGAGTCATTTACACCTGGCGCGTTCCGCGCTTCTGATGTAACGCATCCCAAAGTAAATCAAGCTGGTCATTCTTTGTTTAGCGCGTTCCACGGTGTTCATGCAAATATCTAACTCGCAATTTTACTTACTCACATGAAATTTAGTTTCTGCTAGTGCCTTTTATTAGCCGAAGGTGAAGGAGTAGGCTTCGGCGCCTTTTTGTTGGAATTCGATTTCGAAGGTGTGGGGGGTTTTGATTTCTTTGTCTTGGAGACGGAGGAGTTGGTAGAGTCTTTGGGATTTGATTTGGCCTTCGCCGTTTTGGTTGGTGTCTAGGCCGTGATTTTTTCCGGGAGGGGCTCCGTCGATTTTTACTTTGAATGGGATTGGTGATCCTGGTGTTCCGAGGACGAGGTGGAGGTCGCGGGCTTGGAAGCGATATAAGATTTTGGCATTTGGTTGCGTGGTCACAGATCTTTCCTTTTCGATCTGCCACGCGCCCGCCAGGGACCACTGGTTTAATAGCAGATTTGAGGGCTCTGAATAGTTGAAGGTTTTATCTTTTTGTGGGGAGCTGATGTTTGTAAAGTTTTTGATGCGTGCATATCCAATATAGGTTTCGGGAGATTTTACGTTTGCGTAAAAACTTTTTTGTTGAACGCCCGTCGCTTCTATCTTTGAGTCGAACCCTGAATAAACCAGCGGGACGTTCGTTCCATCTTCCTTAAGAAGTTGACGAAGGACGGCTTCGGATTCTGCGTATTTGCCTTCACCAAAATGATGGTGGCGAATTTTCCCCTGTCGATCCACAAAGTAGTGAGCGGGCCAGTATCGGTTTTTGAAGTCGCGCCAAATATGGTAGGAGTTATCAATTACAACGGGGTAGGTTATGCCGAGGTCTGAAACAGCGATTTGCACATTCTCTATTTTCTTTTCGAACGCAAATTCTGGTGTGTGTACACCAATTACTACAAATCCCGCACCCTTGTATCTTTCATACCAGGCTTTAACGTAGGGAAGAGTGCGTAAACAATTTATACAGGAGTAGGTCCAAAAGTCGATCAGCACAACTTTACCTCGAAGTGCGCTCGTATCTAATGCTGCGGAGTTCATCCAGATCGTATCTGGTGGGAATTCGGGAAGCTCGATAGGATGGTCACTTTTTGGTTTGTACCCAGCAAAAGATAACAGTCTGTTCTCGATAGTGTCGGTGCTGAATTTTGAAAGTTGCGTGAGAAGCTTTTGATCGAGTCTAAAGTAAATCATCGTTACGCCGCAAAGAACTGCGACGCCGATGACTCTCTTGATAACTTTCTCCATCCCCAGAACAATTTTTAATTTCGTAAGTAAGCGGTTGCCGGCGACAAGTGCCACGGAAAGAGATGTTGCCGCTCCCAGTGAATAGGCGATGAGCAAAACCGTCGACGAGCCCGCGTCCTCTTGCGATGCGGCCCCAGTAAGAATAAGTCCAAGGATCGGGCCCGCGCAGGGCGCCCATAAAAGACCCGTGCTTATGCCAATCAAAAGCGAGCTTTGCGGACTGTTGTCCAGGGCATTTTGTCCAATTTTCGCGCCCAATCGGCTGAACGGGGACATTAAGATTTCGGTGATTTTTGGAAAGATAAAAGACAAACCAAATACTGTCATCAACATCAGGGCGAGCCACCTGCCGATTTCGTTGGCACGACCGATCCATTCGCCGCCGACAATTGCGAAGCTTGAAAAAAACGAAAACGTGAGAGCCATTCCTAATAAAAGCGGCAATCTATTTTTCCAAAACGAACTTTGCGCCTTCGTAAAAATCAAGGGAAGTACAGGGAGGATACAAGGACTGAAAATGGTAAGGGCGCCAGCTAAGTAGGAAACTAAGATCAGGAGCATGCAGCCTCTTTATTTCTTTTTTTCGAATGATTTTTCGTAGATTCCAAAACCTTCGGCCTTCAGTCTATTTTTGGGAATAAATTTTAATGCTGCTGAGTTGATACAGTAGCGCAAGCCCGTTGGCCTGGGTCCGTCTTTAAAAACATGTCCGAGATGGGAGTTTGCATTTTTACTCCGAACTTCTGTGCGAGAAGCAAAAAGCCCTTTATCGGTTTTCTCAACAATATTTTCTGAAACTAAAGGTTTGGTAAAACTGGGCCAGCCCGTGCCCGAATCGTACTTATCTAATGAGCTGAACAAAGCCTCCCCCGAAACGATATCGACGTAAATTCCTTCCTCTTTGCTTTTCCAGTAAAGATTTTGATACGCAGGTTCAGTACCTTCGTGCTGGGTTACGTTGTATTGCATGGGAGTTAGTTTTCTTTTCAGTTCCTCGTCCCGGCTGTCGGCTGCAGATGCTGGCGAGGTAAGGTAGGTAAATAATGTAACATAAACGCAGGATAATACTTTCATCTGGCACCTCAAAAAAAGAATAAGATAAGAGCGCGGCATGTACAAATTGTAATTTTATAATAGACTGATGAGCAATGACCGCCTTGATAAATGCGCAAAGGTGAAGGCCTTGGAGGTTGCAATGAAAAGTTTATTTTTGTTATTATCATTTTGCTGGTTGCAGGTTTTTTCTGCGCAACTGAACAGCAAAGTGGAAACTGCGACTTTTGCAGCAGGTTGCTTTTGGGGAACAGAAGATTTTTTTAGAAAAATCCCTGGAGTGATCAGCACGCGGGTGGGTTACGCCGGTGGGACTTTGGACAACCCAAAATACAGCGACATGAAGGGTGGTAAAACAAAGCATGCAGAAACTGCTGAGATTCAATTTGATCCTAAAAAAGTGAGTTATGTAAAGCTCCTTGAGCAATTTTTTAAAATGCACGATCCCACCACCAAAGATCGACAGGGAAACGACGTCGGGAACCAGTATCGGTCGGCCATTTTTTATCACACAGCAGAGCAAAAGAAGGCGGTGGATGACTTTATCGAAAAAGTAAATAAATCGAAAGCTTGGAAAGCTCCCGTGGTCACCGAAGTGATGGAGGCTAAGAAATTTTGGCCGGCCGAGGAAGTCCATCAAAAATACTTACAAAAAAATCCAAATGGCTATGACAACCATTATTTAAGACCACTCAGCTTCGATTAGGGTCGGTCCGAAATGCAGCCGATTTAGTCATGTTTTTTAAGAAAGTTGTCCCATTAATTGAGCAAAGTAAAATAATTTCCTGTAAGTTCTGTTAGCGCATCCCATTAATTGTGTACTTATCTCCACCAATTTTAAATTTTGGTTTGAAGTCAGTTGTGATTGTGTTCTGATTTTTTCGAACGATCAATCTACAGGGGGAAAGTTAATGTTAGCAAAAATCGCAATGGCATTTGAACAAGGCGGATTCTGGATGTATCCGATCATGATTATTCAGCTCATCTCTATCGCTATCATCATCGAACGTGTTTACTTTTTATTTTTGAAACGTAAAACCAACAACGTAGAGTTTGTTTCTCAGATGGAAGACACCATACGCCGCGGAGATATTGATACGGTTATTCAAAAAACCGAGGGCATGCGCGATAGCACCCTGGCCACCGCTATTTTTGCTGGCGCAACGGCTGCTAAAAACTTAGGTGGAAAAGAAGAAATTCAAGGGCGCATGGATGAAGTTCTCATCGCCGAAAATGCGGCACTGGACAAGCGTACGTCCTTCCTATCTATGCTTGGTAACGTAGCCACTCTCACCGGACTTCTAGGCACAATTACCGGGATGATTAAGTCGTTCGCAGCTGTTTCCTATGCCAACCCTTCAGAAAAAGCAGCACTTCTATCAGCTGGTATTTCTGAGGCAATGAATGCAACAGCTTACGGGCTGATCACCGCGATTCCGGCCCTTGTTGCCTACGCGATTCTTGTAAACCGCACAAACGTTTTGATGGAAGAGCTTACGCAAGGGGCATTAAAGGCGTTTAACCTTTTAAGCTACTCCTATGATCCAATGACCGTAAAAGGGTTGCGCTACAAAAACACGTCAGCCGAGTAGTTTGTAATCTTTTTCTTCGAGGGGGGCTTCGATGAAGCATGGCAAAAAACATTTGGATTTTGAAATCAATCTTATACCGTTTATTGATTTATTATCAGCGTGCATTTGCTTTCTACTTTTAACAGCTGTTTGGGTCCAGGTGGGCACACTAGACGTAAAACAAGCAGTAGGGGGTCAGCCGGCGAGTGAAACTCCTAAAAAGCCCACACTTTGGGTCAATATGGGAAATGGTGGAGAACTAGCCATTAACATTCAAGACTCCGACAAGGTTCCTGCAAAGCTTCGCAAATTTGTAGTTAAGGGGCTCGATGGAAAAGCCAACTATGCAGATTTAGAAACAGTGATCACAGAACTTAAAAATTTTGAACCGAATCTACGTACAGCCTTGATTCAGCCTCAAGCACAATCGATCTACGAGGATATGATCGTGCTGATGGATCAATTTAAAAAACAAGGCCTTATCGATTTAGGAGTGTCGCCGTTATGATGTCGAACGCTACAGTTAAGCCAACTTTTTTTAACACGCTAGCCGGGGTTTCTATTTTGAATCCCAAACATGCGCGCCAAAAACGTAATATTTTTTCTGATTTGCTGCTCACTGCGCTGATTGATGCATTCTCCATTCTCGTCATTTTTTTATTAATGAGTTTCTCCTCAACTGGAGAGCTTTTGACTTTGGGAAAAGACATGGAGCTTCCAAAAGCGGCGCTTGGCGATGTTATCGAACGAAATCCCGTTATTAAAATTGATGGGGATAAATTATTTTTAGAAGATAAGGAAATTAAAGAGGCGGATTTGGTTGCTGCACTCATGGGGTTGCGCGAGCAACATAAAGAGCTACATCCTGATGCAGAATTTCCTGGAATCGTTACCGTTCAGGCAGATCGGCGTGTTCAATTTACACAAATGAATTCGATTATTCTGGCTACGGGAAATGCCGGGTTTAGCGATATTAAATTTGCCATTTTGATGAAGTAATTTGCTAAATGATTAGGGGGTGGGCGTGAATTTTTTTATTTCTACAATTGTTTTTCTTAGTCTGCCGGTTTTTGCCCAGACTCTTGATGAAACCGCACAAGAAAAACTGATTGAGAAGCTCACCCACGTTAACCTCAATCTTCCGCCATCAGACACGTCGCGCGGGTCAATCACACTTCGTCTTGCCGACCTCCACGCCGAGCGCGCGCGCCGTTTATCCATGAGAGAACTCAACGAAGGATGCACCGTTTGCACCGCCGGAGCCAAAGACCGTGAAAAGGCGATTCGTTTGTACAACGAAGTAATACCCACCCTCGAAAGCGAGCAGAAAGCGCGTGTGAGCACGCAAATTGGACATCTGCACGAACTGAGCGGTCAGGAAAGCAAAGCCATGGTTATTTACGAATCATTGATGAATGATAAAAACGAAAAAATATCAGCTGAAGCGAAATTAAGCTTGGCTGAAATCTATTTTAAAAAAAGAAATTATGCTCAGGCTCTAACTTTCTACAAAAAAGTGATGCAATCCCCGTCTTCACAAAAGGGCCTCGCAACGTACAGAGCGGGCTGGTGTTCGTTCAATCTGGGACAAATCGAACAAGGTGTAAAGGATCTAAAGAACGTACTCAATACACCAGAGCTTCTATCCCGTTCGCAATCTGGAGTGCTATCCTTAGATAAACAGTTTCAAGAGGAAGTTTCTCGGGATTTAGCCACATTTTTAGCACGCAGACCATTTGAAGAGTCCGAGCTCGATGTGCTCTACAAATTAAGTCCAGATAACGCAAAACTGGCGCATCTTTCTTATTTGGCTTCGGAGTATGAGCGCTTAGGTCAAGTGGCTCCAGCGATTTTGGCGTGGCGATACACAATCAAACTTCAGTCCGAGCCCAAGGCGCGCATGGAGGGCCATGTTCATTTAGCACAACTTCAAGCGGCTCATCAAAATCGCAAAGAGGCCATCCGCGACTACGAGACAGCTTTATCCTTATGGAGCAATCTTGGTGCGTGCGTTGATGACACTTGCAAACAACTTAAGACCCGGCTTCGGCAGTTTGTTCTGGACTGGAATCAAATAGAAAAAAAATCTCCATCACAGGAACTCTTAGAATCGTACCAAAAATACTTGGCGGTTTTTTCGTCGGAAGTTGATATGCGCTTGTGGCAGGCCCAGGTTGCATCGCAACTTAAAGATTATGAGCTTTCAGTGCGCGAGAACCTCATCGTGGCCAGTGCTATTGCACAAGAAGTCAAAACTCAGCCCAACATGGAGAAAACCCGCATGGAGTGGCTAGAAGTGTCGCTTCTAGCGGCGATCGAAAATGCGGAACTCAGCAAGAACCTTCCATTGGTGGACAAGACCACGCAAGCCTATTTAGATTTAAGTACCAGCCGCAAAAAAGAAATGGATGTTCGCTACCAGCGCGCGCACATGGTTTATGAGGCGGGGCAATACAATGCCGCTGCAGAGCAAATGCGGGCGCTGGCGCTTGATAAAAAAGCGTCTGCGGAGATCCGTTCTAAAGCTGCTGAACTTTCGTTGGATTCGTTAGTCCTACTGAAAGATGACACCCGCCTTGAGGCGTGGTCCAAAGAACTTTCCGCCGCTATTCCGGCACAGGCGTCGTCTTTTCTCAGCCTAGCTCGCAAATCTGTACTTACTCAATCGTCGCAACTAGCCGCCAGTCAGGACATTGAAAAAGCCTGGGTCACCTTGAACCGCTTTGATGGGACGGGTGCAACGCAAGAAGAAAAAAGTGTTTATTTGAAAAACAAACTCATCTTGGCCGAAAAACTACGGAAGTTCCCGGAGGCTCGCGATGCAGCCGAACAGATGTTGCGGCAGCCAGGCCTGGCTGCCGAAGACATGCAATTTGCGCTCTCGCGAAAAGCGTGGCTTGCAGAGCTTCAATTTGATTTTGCGACGGCACTTTCAACAACCGAAAAAGTCATAGTCAAAGATGCCGATCCCGCAGGTCGTTCCTTAAAGTTAGCAGTGTTGGCTGATCTTGCGCAAAAGGATTCATCCGCCTATTACAAGCGGTTTGTAAAGGAGTCGAAAGATGCAGACAAAACATTGGCAGTTGTAGCGCAAATTGTAAAAACATCTAAGCAGCCCGAAAAAGAACTCGAAGCTTATAAAAATTTGCTCGCTAAAAAACCTGAATTTTACACCGAGGCGGTTTACGAGCTTTATGCCAAAACGGGTAAACTTGCACTGTTATCGTCCATTACGACGAGCACCCAGCACATCGTCACGCCATACGGAAAATCAGCCGTACGTGCAGAACTGTTAGCCAAGTATACAGCGCAGAAAGAGAAGCTTGCAAAATCAAATCTAGATTCAAGCAATCAAAAGAAGCTCGCGCAAAGCTTAAAGACACGAGTAGCGCTGATGGAAGAAACTGAAAAATCGGCCAGTCGAGCAGTGGACCAGCAAGAGTGGGCCTCGCAAATTGTTTTGTTAAGTTTATTGTCGCAAGAGCATCAACGTTTCTACAACGAAGTTTTATCATTGCCCGTCCCGGCTGGTTTATCATCGGAAGAGGAACAACAATATTTGGGATTACTGTCTGAACAGGCAGCACCCCATCAAACCAAGGCCAACGATATCAAGGCCAAGCTTACCGAGATTTATAAAAACAAAGACGCTTTTTCTAAATTCAGCGACAGCGTTCAAAATCAAGTAGAACCTATTCGGTCGGTATCGATGAAAGAATTGGAAATTGTAAAAACAGTTGTTCCGGCCGATTTGCAAAGCCTTTTAGCTGTGCGAGCTGTGGCCACGTCGCCGACCCAGCCCGCCATCGCCGATGTGGAAAAACTTCGCCAGCAGGTTCGGGAAACTCCGTTTGATAAAACACGCTTGCAGCAACTATTAGCTTTTGAAAAACAATTGGGTCGAAGCTCCATGGTGGCGTATTTACAAAGCCGCCTCGATGCCATCGAAGTGAAATAAGGGGGAACAGTGGTAGCACTATTATTTTTGATTATAGGACTGGTCGGAGCGTCACCAGATGCCGGTACAGAAAAAACAGCGTCGGAAAAAACGGCGTCGGAAAAAACAATAGGGTCTACGAAAAAATCAACGGACATGAGTTTCGAAGAGTTGTTGGTGCAGGGAAAGTACCACTTTACTGGTGAGGCTGTGACAACTGTTGAGCAAGACAAAGTTTTGGATGGTCTCTTACAAGTGCGAAAAGATTTTAAAGACCGTATTCAGCAATCGGCAGCGCGCTACTAGGATGTCACGGATGAGAGGGATATTGTGAAAAAGCTTGTTTTAAGACACAACAATAAAGTGGCCCGAGTTTTCCACTGGGATGGGCACTTGGCCCACGTGATCTGCCGCGAAGACAGCCGGAGGGTGGAGCTCCACTCGGATTTAAAAATCTTAGATAAAAATAAAATCAATTATCGTCACCTTACGGTTGTCGATCCTCAGACGGTAAAAAATAAACCGGTCGTCATCGACAAATATAACGAAATCGCATTGGTAAATTATGTAGACGAGGTGGTGCACGCGCCGCAAACGACAAAAGACAATCACAAGCTGATCTACACCATCGCATTGCTTGTTTTTCTGTTCAACGGACTCTTTATGACAGCGATGCGCATGGCTGGCCCGTCGGAGGACTTAAAAGAAGAACTGAAGCAGCAAGTTGTCCAAATCGTAAAAAAGATTCCGCCACGTGAAACTGCAAAACAAACGGTTGTTAAAAAAGAACAGGCCACAGTGCAAGCTGACACTCCTAAAAAATTTAACGGTATCAAAAGACTAGGCGCTCTTGCGGTTTTAGGAAGTCTCAATAAAAGTTCACAAAAAGGCGGCTTGAATTTAAGTGCAGTGAATACAACTGCAGGGCCCGGCCTGGGCGGAACCGCCGGTAGCGGAGGGGTGCAAATCTCGATTTACGGAAAAGGACTCGTGGCAGCTCCGCTTGGAGCTGGCGCCAACATGGCCGGTGGTGGTGGTTACGGCACAAAAGGCAAAGGTGGCGGTCAGGCGGGATACGGAAAGTTGAGTTTGGCGGGGTCGGCGGGAAATATGCCGATTCCTCTTGGTAAAGAGGCAATTATTGACGGTGGGTTGGACCGCGATGTTATTGACGGAGTGATTCAGCGAAATATGGGTCAGATTCGTTTTTGTTACGAACAAGGCTTGCAGCTTGATGCGTCTTTGTCAGGGCGGGTGGGCGTGAAATTCGTGATTGGACCCAACGGCCAGATCAAAGTGGCAGACGTGGAAAACACAACACTGAACTCGAAACAAATTGAAGATTGTATTTTATTGCGCTTGCGCAGCTGGAAGTTTCCGCTTCCAGACGGCGGCGTGGACGTGAAAGTTTCTTATCCGTTCTCATTCAAACGCGCAAACAATAGTTGATGAACAAGGGGATTATATGAAGGTAGATAAAATTTTAGCATTACTAGCTCTGTGTGGGATTATAAACGCCTGTAATCCTTTTGGGGATTCTGATCCGCTGGCAGACCAGTCAGATGCGGTGAAAGCAGGGGAAACTCCCTTTAAACCAAAACTGCCGCCACCAGAACCTCTCCCTGAGGATGTGTTGAAAATTGATTACACAGCAGGCGGATATGTGTTTCGCGAGGGGATCGAGACCGAGATCACAATCACTGGTCGCAGTATGTTTGATGAATCCATGTTTGAATTAGAAGCCGTTAATCTGGCTGAATTCAAAGACGCTACAGTGAGCACAATCGCAGGGGATAAAATTGCAGGGGCGCCCGCTTCTTTGACATTTAAATGGAAACCACCAGTTGGCTTTGTTTTCGGCGACAAGCTTGTTGTGACATTAGAAGTCTCTATCGCAACAACAAACCTTGCAGAAAATTATTCCTACAAAATAAATATTCCCATTTTCATTTACAACGAAACTTTTGCGGTTCCAAAAATCTTGAGTGTGACGGGACTTCCGCAAAAGGTAAAAGAGGCAGGCACCGCTGCCAAGTTCCGTGTGGATCTGGAGGATTTTGAATCTACAGACGCCAATGGCGAACGACCGTCGCTTTTATTTTTATCTAAGAGCACAGGTATCAGTTTAGCCCCATTTATCAAAATTGATAAGACGACGCTGATTGATGCAAAAACTGGAAGATGGTATTTCGATGTTTCAATCAACCTGGCCGACCTTGAAATCACAAAATCGACTAGCACCGGTTATTTTGATGTTGTAGCTCTTTCAGGAAATGCCATTCAATCAAATCCGTACAATGTCGTCTTACCGGTTTGGACTTCGATTTCAGTGCCAATGACGACCTGGACAGAGAACGTTGTTTTTAAAGCTGGGAGCAACACATACACGTTTACTGTTTTTGATCCAAAAGCCGAAGGTCAAATGACCGTGGATTTTGTTACTCAGTGTTCGTTGATTGGAACGCAATCCAAGCCGTCCTGCGCATGCAAAGCGGTGAGTGCTGGTTTTGGCAAGCCGCAAACGACATATATATGCACGATCCAATGGGATGTGTCTGCAAGTGAAATGCTTGGCAACAATGTAATTCAATACCGAGCAAAAAATAGCAGTCCGATTGCCACAGACATAGATTTCAAGGAGCAAACGTTTCAGGGAATTATACAAGTAAACTGATTGGCAAAATGAACCGACAAAATTGACCGACGAAACTGATCGACATTTTTTAGTGATTAAATTTAGAGACCGATTTGGGAGATCATATGAAGCAAATTATTTTAGTTCTCATTATTGCAGGAACACAGTGGGCAGCGGCAGATGTCATGAAGGACTTTGATGGTCTTGGTGAAAACAAAGATCTGTTCGATACTGCAAAAGCCCTGCATCCCGATCTCAACGTCACCGTCGTGCAACAACGGGTCGTCGATCGACGACTTAGACTTGAAGTCGCTCCAGAGCTTTCTGCGTTTACGGGCGGCGATGCCTACATCGACACAACCTCTTATGGTCTAACAGCTCAGCTTCACATTGTTCCGTGGGTCAGTGTGGGCGCAAGGTATACCCAGTTTTCAAACGAACTGAACAAAGAGGGCGAAAACTTAATTACCGACGTGGAAGCTAACGGGCAGGGAATCATTCCAGACATCGACCAGCCGGAAAATGCGTTGATGGGCTTTGTAAATTTTTATCCAATCTATGGAAAAATGAACACGATGAATATCGGCATCACTCACTTCGACCTATATGTCAGCTTAGGTTATGGCGACATTAAATTGCGCAGTGGTACTACCCCGACGTGGTCGGCTGGCGGTGGAGTTGGACTGTGGTGGAGTCAGCATTTTTCCTCGCGCTTCGAAGTTCGCTACCAGACCTATGAGGCGCAACGCTATGATCAGGGAACTGACCTCGACAACGTAGTTGCAAGTCTTCAGCTAGGATACCTACTATGAATAAAATCTTGATCTCATTTTATTTTCTGTCATGTTTTAGCTCGGTTGTTATTTCCACATCCGCTTTTGCCGAAGATGATATTCTATCCATCTTGGGTGGAGATTCTGGAAAACCGAAAACAGAGCAAGAGGCAAAGCAACAAAAAGGCGCCGAAACTTCTCCGTTTAAAGCTTTGTTTCCAAAAACAACGGCGGAACAAAATATATTATTTGGGCTCATGCAAAATGGCGAGTTCGAAAAAGCGCTGCTCCAGTATTTCGAAGCTTTTGGTAAATCGGCCGATAACAAAACGGCCAATGGTCACGGGCTGCTTGTTTACTTGTTTCTAAAAAATGGCATGTCGGTTTTTGGTTTAGAAACTCTTTTTTCGCAAGTTGATCCTAAAAAATTATCACCAGTGCTTGTGCAACCCTTGCGCGAAATGCTTCCCGACACTCATGCTGCGTGGAAGCTGGCTCGCATTCAGTGGTCCGCGGGTTGGACTCCGATTTTTAGTCCATCGGTTGAAGTTCAAGTGAAGTCGAATAAGGTATTTTCGGCCAAAGACGTTGAAGAGCTAAAAAACATTATTAAAGCTTCAGCGCCAGGCACACGAGATCGAGCGGCCATTCAATGGCAATTGGTCCTTTCGTTAGCCATGGCCGGCGACACGGTCACTGCTGCAAAACTTCTTAATAGTTTAATGACAACGCCAGAAAATCCGGTTGGCCCTGATCTCATGAATATGACGGCAGCTCGCATGTTGTTTGAAAACGGCTACATGGATGCTGCAGTAAAGTACTATAAAAAGATTCCTACCAAATCTGAATTTTGGCTGGATGCTCAGGAAGAAATGGGCTGGTCTTACCTTCGTAAAGGGGAGCCGCAAAATACGCTGGCTGTTACGGAGAGTCTTTTGATTTCAGAATTCCAACACATCGTGGGCGCTGAGACGGTCTTTTTACGCTCGTTGGGTCAACTGAAAGTTTGCGATTACCCGGGAGTTTTGAAAACCCTGGCCACGTTTCGCGAAAGATTTAAACCAAAAACTGCTGAGATGCTAAAGCTTGCGCAAGAATCAAATACACCTTCGGCCAAAGACTTTATTGCAAGAACCAAAAAGCAAAGATTAAAAACCACCGAACTTGGAAAAATGGCGGCGGGCCTTCCGCGAATCGTGGCTCGAGATGAGTCTCTGTATAAAGCAATTCTACTTGAGCGCGAGTTCGAGCGTGAATCCGAGATCGCCATGGGTATTTACGGGCGAAGTTTAGCAAACGGCACTTCCAAAGTTGGCTTCCAGGGCGATATGGAAATATTTAAAAAATCAATTGAAGCCCAGCTTAACGACGCACGAAATGCTTCTTTTGCGCGCCTTAAAGTTCTCGCTTCTGAGGAAGTTGCTGATACCCATCGACTGCTTCAAAAAATGCATATCGTTGAAGCTGAGGTTTTACAGCAGGCGCTGACATCGCAAAAAGTGATACAGGCTACAAAAGATTCTCAAGCCATCGAAAAAAAGGGCACGACCATTGCCGAGGCAAGGGATCAAATCACTTTTCCTGCGGACAGCAGACAGGTTTGGTTTGACGAAATTGGAAGTTATAAAGTCGACGTCATCAAAGGATGTCAGGCGGTGAAAAAATGATCAGCTTGAAAAAATTTGCACTTATTGCTGTTTCTCTTCTATTTCTTTTAGGTTGTTCGGAGCAGTCGCCAAAGCGAATTCCAACAAAGTTTGTTGAAAAGGAAACCACCGCCGAGGTTGCGCCAATCAGTAAGGATTCATTTCGTCCCGCGCTTGATGTACTGTTCGTGATCGACGACTCATTCAGTATGGACGATCATCAGCAAAATTTAAAAGCCAACATCTCAAAGTTTGCCGACGCTCTCGTGCGCATCAAATATCTAGATTATCATGTGGGGGTTATTTCGAGTTCCGCTACCGTGCCGTATTTTGGTGGAGCAGTATCGTGCTGCGGAATGCTTGAAGGCGCAGTGAGATACGTTGATCGCAGCACGCCGGATGGCATCGGTATTCTCGCGCGCAATCTTGTTGTCGGTACGGAAGGGGATGGCACGGAAAAATTTTTCGATCCCGTTTATTTCGCTCTCACTGAACCGAATCTATCCGGCTATAATGCTGGATTTTACCGAAGTTACGCGACACTGGCAGTGATATTTGTTACCGACACCGAAGACCAATCAGTTCAGCTCAATTCGACAAGCTTTCATCAATTTTTGCTCTCGCTAAAAGGAAATCCAGAAAAAATTCTTATTGCTGCGGCAAACATCGGAGATGCAAATATCTCAACCTGTTTACCAAACGAAACTGACGAAATAAATGGCTACAACGGCCTCGATGATTTTTTGAAGTTAACAAGCGCCATTACATTTTCGCTCTGTGATAACTTTGGCGAAAAATTTGCGGACCTTGGTGAAAAGATCGTGGCCAAATCGCAAACCATGCATCTTCAGCACACTCCCGTTCCGGGAACGATCAAAATCAAACTTGATGGCATTGAGCTCCCGAGTGACGCTAGACTTGGTTGGACCTACAATGCGAACAGCAACTCCATTGAGTTTGGTACGGGCATCCAATGGGATTCATATCCCGAGGGTGTATTTCCGCAGGTCGAGTTTGAAATTTTACAGCAAAAACCAGAAGGTGAGTAAAACAAAAGGCTTATATTCAACACATCAACCTGGGCCATACGTACTGGACGGGCTCTTACATAATTGACTGAACGACCAAGTAGTTTAGATTATTCAATGTAAGTATAAGAAATTATCACCTCGACAAGGATGTAGGAGGCTCATGGTTAACAAAATAATTATAGCATTGGTGTTGGTACTTGCGGCGGGCGGTTGTTCCGAAGATTCGCCTAAAAAGATTCCGCAAGTGGCAGTTGATCTAGAAGAAGTCAGCGAAGTTGCCCCCATCAGTAAAACATCGTTCCGTCCGCAGCTTGATATTCTTTTTGTCATCGACGACTCGGGGAGTATGGGAATACACCAGTCAAATCTCTCGAAAAACATTAGTAAATTTGCTGACGCCATCGTGCGTACTAAATTTCTAGACTACCATGTCGGCGTGATCAATAGCACGGCTTCAGGCTCGTCATGGAGTAGCAAGCCCTGTTGCGGAGCTCTTATTGGATCCCCGCGATTTGTGGATCGTGCCACGCCAAACGGGATTCAAGCTCTAGCTTCCAATTTGATTGTTGGCGTTTCGGGCGACACAACAGAAAAATTTTTTGATCCTATTTATTTAGCCCTCTCTGAGCCGAATCTTTCTGGCCACAACGTGGGATTTTACCGACAAAATGCGAGTTTGGCCTTGATCTTTATTACCGACACCGAAGACCAGTCGTACACACACACCGCAAAAAGCATAAATAGTTTTTTGCTAACTCTTAAAGGCTCAGCCGAAAAAGTTTTCGTTGCAGCGGCGTACATTCCGGATAGCGAGATAAAAACCTGTGCGGGAGAGACATCCGAAGTTCTCGCGAAAAACGGCCTCAGCGATTTTTTTCAGATGTCGCAAGCAATTACATTCTCTCTCTGCGATGACTTTGGAGAAAAACTTGCCGACATCGGCGCTAAAATTGCGAGCAAGGCGCAGACCATGTACTTAAATCAAGTGCCCCGCCCTGGAACAATCAAAATCAGCATGGATGGAATAGAGCTTCTAAGCGACGCGACCTTCGGTTGGACTTACAACGCCAGCAACAACTCCATCGAGTTCGGCTCAGGCATCGATTGGGACAGCTTCCCCGATGGTGTCTACCCACAGGTGAATTTTGAAGTCATTGAAATGAATCCTTAAAGCTACGCCAATCCTTTAAAGATTAAAAGAGTTTGAGGTATTCGCCGTAGCCTTGGGTTTCTAGGTCTTCTTTGGCGATGAATTTTAAGGCGGCGGAGTTCATGCAGTAGCGAAGGCCTGTGGGGCCTGGGCCGTCGTCAAAGACGTGGCCTAGGTGAGAGTCTGCGTTTTTACTGCGCACCTCTGTGCGTTCGCTTAAAAACTTCCGGTCGGTTTTCTCTACAAGATTTTCTCCAACCAGCGGTTTTGTAAAGCTGGGCCAGCCGGTGCCGGAATCAAACTTGTCTTGCGAACTAAATAAAACTTCACCCGACACAACGTCTACGTAAATGCCCTCGCGGTGGTTGTCACAGTATTCGTTGTTAAACGGGCTTTCGGTGCCTTCGTTCTGCGTCACTTCGTATTGCAGGGGGGTTAACATTTCTTTAAGGTCTGAGCAGGATGGTTTTTTCATTAGTGAAGTCCAGGGTCTGTGTCTTCGGCGAATTCTTCGTACACCAGCTTTTTTTCGTCGATGTTCAAAAAAGAATTGGCTTGTTTTTCAAGCTCGGAATTTTCGGATGTGAAGCGGATGTAAACTGGTTTTTTTTCAAAAATTTGTTCGGTCCATAAAAGTGGCAAAATCTCGCGCCCCGGCTGATCTTCTAAAAATTCCGTCCACGTTTCAGCCAAAAAATCCACCAGGAGATGAATTTTTTCCAGAGAGCTGCCATCTAGCGGGTTGTACTCTACAGACGCCTCGAAGTTATCCTGGCGAAGCTCGCCCGTTTGAGCTGTTAAACCGATGCGTAAAACGATCTCCGTGGGGTAAATTCGCCCCTCTGCAATAAATCGGCGATCTCCCTTTTCATATTCCGTGAAGTGGTCCTCTGTGGCTTCTACGATCTGCTCAGTAAGTTCTTCGGGAAAGGCAGTCCATTGCTGGGATGTTTTTAAGCGGGGTTCCATAAATCTCCACAAGAGTGAAATGAGTCTATTGACATCACTTTTTGAATTGCTATAACTGATAAATTATTTGGCGCAATTTGTCACGCTTGAAATAACGGCAGTAAACATGCGAATTCTATAAGGAATAAAAGTCTATGAACGAGTCCATGAAAGGTGTTTATATCTCCACCTACGGTTGTCAGATGAATGTGAACGACACCGAAAGAATGTACTCGCTTTTAGAAATGTCAAACTACACTCCAGTGACTTCACCGGAGCTGGCCGATCTGATCCTGATAAATTCTTGCAGTGTACGCGAAAAGCCGGTGCACAAGGTGTCCTCGGAAGTTGGCAGATATCGCGAGTTGAAAAAAGGCAATCCACTTTTACGCATTGGTGTGGGCGGCTGTGTGGCTCAGCAAGAAAAGAAAAAGCTGATCGACGACAATCCGCTGATTGATTTTGTATTCGGCACCGACAACATCGACCAGTTGCCCGAACTTGCCGAAAAGGCGCGTGGAACAAAAAACAAATTGGTGCACGCAAAATTCGAGTATACGAAGCCCTATCAAATTGAAACTCTGATTCGAAACCCCGGTATCTCGACTTTTATTAACATCACAAAAGGTTGCGATAATTTTTGTACCTTTTGCGTCGTTCCGTACACCCGCGGGCGCGAGCGAAGTCGACCCATGCAGGAATTAATCAAGGACATTCAAAGTCTCACCAAGCGCGGAGTTAAAGAAGTGACACTGCTTGGGCAGAATGTAAATTCGTACACGTCGGACTGCGGTGCTACGTTTGGTATGCTTCTGAAAACTCTTGCTGAACAAACTGATGTTTTGCGCATTCGATACACAACATCGCATCCTAAAGATTTCAATCAAGAGCTTGTGGATTTGAGCCAGGCGTACCGCAAAAAAATCTGCGACTACATTCATCTGCCTGTGCAGTCCGGTAATTCCGAAGTGTTGCAGAGAATGAATCGTGGGTACACCCGCGAAGAGTATATGAAAAAAGTTGATATGATACGTAAGGCGATTCCAGATGTTACGCTCTCTACCGATATCATTGTGGGCTTTCCTGGCGAAACCGAAGAACAGTTTCAAGAAACTTTATCCATGGTCAAAGACGTCCGCTACGATAACATTTATGCATTCAAATACAGTCCGCGTCCATTCACCAAAGCCGCGCGCTGGGAAGAGCAACTTTCGGAAAAAGAAAAATCACAAAGGCTTGAGCGTTTATTCGCACTCCAGCGGCCCATTTCTCTGGAGCTTGCTCAGGAGAGCGTTGGCAAAACCTACGAAGTTTTAGTCGAAGAAATCAATGATGGTTTAATTTTTGGTCGCACGAGCAATAACCGACCGGCGCGCTTTGCAGCTGGTGATTTGAAGGTTGGCGACTTGGCTCACTTCAAAGTCAGCAAAGCACGGCCGTCGATGTTAGAGGGAGAACGCGTTCAATGAGTCGATCGGTATCTAAGGTTACCCGCAAAAAACAAATCAACAGCACACCTGAGGCTGCAGAGTCCGAAGGTCGACATTGCGATTTAGAGTGGCTTGAGCTTTTGCCAAAAGGTGTCGTGTTTGAGGGGAATCATTTTGTTTTTATTTTAGAAAACGAAAGTAAAAAAGCGTTTTTACCCCTTCGCTTTCCCATTCAAAGTGCAGATTTATTGGGAATTCCCAATTTGAAATCACTTTGGAAGAAATCTCTCTCAACACTTCAGCAGGAGTTTTTTAAAAAGTGGAACGTGCATTTTCAGCGCTGTGTTTTTATTAAACATTCGTTGGGAAAACACCATGTTAAAATATATTACACGAAGGACGGTGTGGAACAGTTCCTCGAGGTCGCTCTCGACAAGATTCTCGGGCTGTGTTTAGAGGGCGAACTGCCATTCTATGCGACCCGGAATTATATTCACGAATGCCAGGTTTCCGACCAGAGAAATGAAATATTTTTAGTAAATCAGGGATGGACAGAAGGCCGGCAAAAGTATTTAATGTGACATGGCACACCTGATAAATCTTGAAGGTAAAAAACTCCAAATTTCGAACAAAGCTTTTCTTGCCAGCACGGCGCAAATCATCGGCGATGTAACTATCGGCGATGGCAGTTCCATCTGGTACAATGTGGTTTTGCGAGGCGACGTAATGCCGCTTGTAATTGGCCAAGACTCAAACATCCAAGATGGCACAGTTGTGCATGGAACCTACCACAAGTGCGGCACAACAGTTGGCAATCGCGTAACGGTAGGCCACTTAGCTATTTTGCATGGTTGCGAATTGGGTGATGAAAGTTTTATTGGCATGGGTGCCATCGTCATGGATCTTTGCAAAGTAGCTCCGCGAACAATGGTTGGTGCTGGAGCACTTCTCACTGAAAACACCGTGACCCAAGAGGGCTGGTTGTATCTTGGTCGACCGGCAAAGGCCATACGTCCTCTGAATGAAACAGAACTGGCGTTTTTAAAACAGTCCGCCGAAAATTATAAATTGTACAGCTCGTGGTATGCCAACTCGTCTGCCATTGAGACGACTCAAAAGCCGCCCCATAACTAACAGATAAATAACAACGGCAAACCGCGAAGCTAAGGAGACACTAAATGCAAATTCTTGAAGAGTCCGCTCTCACCTACGACGACCTACTTTTGATTCCGCAATTTTCGGATGTGGTGCCCAGCGAGGTTTCTACGAAGTCTTTTTTCGCCAAGGGCGTTTCGCTCCATGTTCCGATCATCTCGGCAGCTATGGATACGGTGACCGAAAATAAAATGGCTCGCGTGCTTGCACAAATGGGTGGGTTAGGGATCATTCACAAAAACATGACAATTCAAGAGCAAGCTTTTGAAGTTGAACGAGTCAAAAAGTACGAAAGTGGAATGATCACCGAGCCAATTACGTTGGGGCCCGATGTTCAGGTGCGCGAGGCGCTGGAACTTATGAAGAAATATTCCATTAGCGGCGTGCCCATCACGACGAATAAAAAGCTAGTTGGAATTTTAACCAATCGTGATTTGCGTTTTGAAACGAATTTAGATCAGCCTCTGTCGAACCTTATGACCAAGAACAACTTGATCACAGCTAAACAGGGTGTCACCCTCAATGAGGCAAAAGTTTTATTGCAAAAACATCGCATCGAAAAACTTTTAGTGGTCAACGAACGCGGCGAACTTTCTGGTCTGATTACGATCAAGGATATCGAAAAGGCGAAAGCATTTCCGTTTGCATCGAAAGATAGCAAAGGCCGATTACTGGCGGGCGCCGCAGTTGGCATTGATGCTTCCTCGCGCGAGCGTGTTCAAGCCCTTGTTGCCCAGGGTGTGGATGCTATCGCTGTGGATACGGCTCACGGACATTCTAAAAATGTTTTAGCAATGGTGGAGTGGGTTGCGCAAAACTACCCAGACATTATTTTGATTGCCGGAAATGTGGTTACAGCCGAAGCCACCGACGAGCTTTGTCGCCGTAAGGCCGACGTCGTAAAGGTGGGAGTGGGCCCCGGCAGTATTTGCACCACTCGGGTTGTTGCCGGTGTCGGAATGCCTCAGGCGAGTGCGGTTCAGATTTGTTCGCAGGCCGCAAAAAAAGTGGGAAAAACGATCATCGCCGACGGCGGGATTAAATATTCAGGTGATATCGCAAAAGCGATTGGTCTTGGCGCAAATACCGTGATGGTCGGAAATCTTTTAGCAGGTGCTGACGAAAGCCCCGGCGAAACTATTTTATTTCAAGGCCGTAGTTATAAGTCCTATCGAGGAATGGGAAGTCTTGGGGCGATGAAGATGGGATCACGCGATCGTTATTTTCAATCGGATGTCGACGAGAGCGACAAGCTAGTTCCGGAGGGCATCGAAGGTCGCGTGCCTTATCGTGGTTCCGCCGGCGCCATTGTGCACCAGTTGATTGGCGGTTTGCGTTCGGGAATGGGCTATATCGGTTCGAAAGACATCCCGACGCTGCAGGAACGTGCGCAATTTGTAAAAATCAGTATGCAGGGCTATCGCGAAAGCCACGTGCACGATGTAGCGATTACCAAGGAAGCTCCGAACTACCGCCTGGAATAAATCCGCTTTGGACGGGAAGCGAAAACGTAACATAATACTTCTCCATGGAGAGCTATGAATAAATTTTTAATTTTAGATTTCGGTTCGCAAGTCACTCAACTCATCGCAAGACGTTTGCGTGAGTTTCAGGTATTTTCCGAAATTCTTCCGTTCGACGTAGATATCGCAACCATTAAAAGTAAAAATCCCGCAGGAATTATTTTGAGCGGTGGGCCACAATCCGTGAACGATCCCAAGGCTCCACTTCGCAACGTGGAGCAGTTGCCAAGCATCGCTCCGGTCTTGGGGATCTGTTACGGCATGCAGCTTATGGCAAAGAGCTTTGGCGGCCAGGTGGAAACTGCAAAAGTGCAGGAGTATGGTCACCGTGAAATCCAATGGAGCGCGAAACTGAACGATAAAATTCCGCAAAAACATTCGGTGTGGATGAGCCATGGAGATGTGGTCGAAAAAGCACCGCCCGGATTTGAAATTATCGCGAAATCAGACAATCACCATGCGGCCGCCATGCGCGGGCCGCGGGCATTGGCTTTTCAATTTCATCCCGAAGTGACGCACACCGAAGCGGGAGATGAGCTCATTCGTTATTTTGTTTTTGATATGTGCAAGGCCGAGCCCAATTGGAGTCCCGGCAATATTGTCGAACAACTCAAAAAACAAATTCAAACCCAGGTCGGACCCACGGGGCAAGTGCTCTGTGCATTGAGCGGTGGGGTGGATTCTACAGTGGTGGCTACATTGTGCACGAAGGCTCTTGGGCCTGAGCGCGTGCACTGCGTGTTTGTAAATAACGGTCTTCTGCGGAAAAATGAATACGAAGAGGTGATGCAGAGATACGAAAAGATGGGTCTTAATGTTCATGGAGTTGATGCAGAGGAAGATTTTTTGCGCGAACTTAAAGGGAAAACGGACCCCGAAGACAAACGCAAAGCCATTGGTCGGGTTTTTATTGAGGTATTTGATAAAAGTATCAAGGATCTTAAGCTTTCTGCAGATTTCTTGGCGCAGGGAACTCTTTATCCTGATGTGATTGAAAGCGTTTCTTTAAGAGGTGAAAACGTTACGATAAAATCCCATCACAATGTAGGCGGGTTGCCCGAAAAGATGAAACTAAAACTAGTTGAACCTGTTCGCGAGCTTTTCAAAGACGAGGTGCGGGCTATTGGAAAGCAAATGGGGATTCCGGCAGACAGTCTTGGTCGCCACCCATTTCCAGGTCCAGGCCTTGCGATTCGTATTATCGGTGAGGTAAATAAAACGTCCTTAGAAATTTTAAAAGATTGTGATGCCATTTATATCGACGAGCTTCGCAAAGGCGGGTTGTACGATAAAATTTGGCAAGCATTTTGTGTTCTTCTTCCGGTCTATACGGTTGGCGTGCAAGGTGATGCTCGAACTTACAGTCAGGTGTTGGCATTGCGAGCGGTGACGTCGCAGGACGGAATGACTGCAAATTGGTTCGCGTTTGAGCCAGCGTTTTTGCAAAGAGTATCAAATCGGATCACCAACGAGGTGCGCAGTGTGAATCGTGTGGTCTATGATGTGACAAGCAAACCTCCCGGAACGATTGAGTGGGAGTAACTTGGAAGTATCGGCCAGACATTGATGGCCTGCGGGCGCTCGCCGTTCTATCGGTTGTCATCTTCCATGCATTCCCATCTTCGTTAAAGGGGGGATACATTGGTGTCGATATATTTTTTGTTATTTCGGGATACCTGATTTCTTCAATTATTTTCACCAAAATAAGTGTTGGGAAAATGGATTTCAAAGATTTTTATCTGCGGAGAATGAAAAGAATTTTCCCTATCTTAATCCTGGTAACAATCTCGACTCTTTTTTTGGGATGGTGCTTATTACTTCGTGATGAGTTTCGAGATTTAGGCAAACACGTTGCTGGCAGTTCATTGTTTATCTCAAACTTTGTTTTATGGAACGAAAGTGGCTACTTCGATAAATCGACAGATTTTAAGCCGTTGCTACACCTTTGGAGTCTGGCGATCGAAGAGCAATTTTACATCCTTTGGCCACTCCTTATTTTTTTATTTAGCAAATTAAAAAATGGTGTGTTTACGGCATTGTTATTCATGCTGATCGCCTCGTTTTCATATAATATTTTTAATATATCCTCGGATCCAGTGGGTACTTTTTATTCACCCTTGTCGCGTTTTTGGGAAATCTGTGCGGGGAGTCTGCTTGCATTCACGCAACACCGCCAACTGTACCGCGAAGACCGATGTTCTCAATTGCAATGGGATATCATCGCCTATTGCGGCTTAGTTTTGATTTGTTTTGCTCTTATATCGTTGGATGAAGATATTCTGTACCCTGGATTTTGGGCTTTATGTCCAGTCGTAGGGACCGTGTTGTTGATTGCAGCGGGATCAAAAGCACAAATCAATGCCTTCTTTTTTTCAAGTAAGCCGATGGTGAAAATCGGACTACTTAGTTTTTCATTTTATCTTTGGCACTGGCCCCTGCTCGCATTTGCGCGAATTGTCGAGGGCGATAAATTGCCTAAGTTGACAGGAATCAGTATCGTTTTAACCGCCTTGATATTGTCATGGGCGAGCTACCGTTTTGTCGAGAGACCACTGCGTTTTTCGACAAAAAAAATTGTGGTGCCGCTGTTAATTGGTCTGATAGTTTTTTGCGGTCTCCTCGGATTTGGTATATTCACAACAAACATCTTAGGTACAACATTGATGTCGGATGTCTTAAACCCTCATGTGGTGAATGCCAAAATGGACTGGACTTTTCCATCTGGTTTATCAAAGGTGCGACTAGAACACAGGAAAATGAGCGTGTATTACAATAAGTTTCCTGCCGAAGTAGTTTTTTTTGGAGATTCACATATGGAACAATACAGTCCGCATGTAAGTCGATTTGTGAAAGAGAATAAAGCCAAAAATGTTGTCTTTTACACGTCAGCTGGTTGCCTGCCCATACCCAACGTGTACGAAGACTTGCATCCGTACTGTCGTAATTTTGTGGAGGATTTTTTGAGTTTCATTGCCTCTAACCCAACAATAAAACACATCGTGATAGGTGCTTGTTGGAATTGCTATTTTCTTGACGAAATTGATCCTGTTACAGGCAAATACAATTACCACTATTTGGCCGAAAACAAGAGGCATGACTTTCGCGGCGGCGACGGGAAACAGCGGTCGTTGCTAGAATTTAAAAAACTAGTAAGGCAACTAGCTGAGAGGTTTTCAGTGACTTTGGTATTCGACAATCCAAGTGACCTACGCTTTGACCCGCATCTGATGATGCCAGAGGGCATGACACGAAAACAAATTACTTTCTCAACCAGGAAAAAAAGCGCTGGCGTTCTAAATGAAAAGTTCGAAAGACCTTCAAATCAAGTCATTTTGGAAAAAGAAATGGCTGATTTGCTTAAAGATTTGCCCGTGCAGGCGATTACTACAGGTCATCTTATTTGTCCAGGCAATGAATGCTCGCC
Organism: Bdellovibrionales bacterium; assembly: GCA_043757265.1. Taxonomy (GTDB): domain Bacteria; phylum Bdellovibrionota; class Bdellovibrionia; order Bdellovibrionales; family JAGQZY01; genus JANPLN01. Next base: position 43,187 of record JAYUQP010000084.1, read on the forward strand.
GCTGGATCACTTACAACGACCTATTTACAAAGATAAATCCCATATGAGATCATCTTTTGTTGCTGAAAAGATCAATATTTTTAATAAGATTTTGATGAATTGAACAGGTGAATATTACAGGTTTATGTTTTATGTTGTAGCAGGAGTAATATGTCATTTGTACACTTGCACGTTCATTCCCAGTATTCACTTTTAGAAGCAACGTGCTTGCCGAAAAAAATTGCTGAACGAGCACAAAGTTTCGGTATGCCTGCTGTCGCAATGACCGACAACGGAAATCTCTTCGGTGCCATTGAATTTTACTTCGCTTGTAAAGACGCAGGCATCAAAGCCCTCATCGGGATGGACGCTTATCTAGCTCCGCAATCTCGCAAAGTAAAAAGCAGCACCGACGGCAAACCAAACTCGACGCGTTTGGTGCTTTTAGCGCAAAGTTACAAAGGCTATCAAAACCTTTGCCGGCTGAGTAGTATCGGGTATCAGGAAGGGTTTTATTACAAACCTCGCATCGACTACGAAGTGCTGAACGAATTTAACGAAGACATTATTGCCTTGAGTGGTGGAATGTATGGCGAAGTGGCTCAAGCGTTTTTAAAGGTGGGCGAAGATGTGGCCTACGATAAAATCAGACAATTTAAACAGATTTTCGGCGATCGCTTTTACCTCGAGCTCAACAGGACTCGTGTTCCAGAATGGGAGCGACTCAATCCGTTTCTACTTCAAGCAGGAAAAGATCTCGACGTCCGCTGTGTGGCAACAAACGATGTGCATTATCTTAATAAAGAGGATCAACTTCCACAAGAGGTTTTGATTTGCATCGGAAGTAACAAAACATTAAACGATCCCTCGCGCTTTCGCCTTGGCAGCGACGAGTTTTACTTTAAGTCCCCACAGCAAATGCAAGATCTGTTTAAGGATGTGAGCGGCGCTTGCGAAACTACAGTGGAAATCGCCGATCGTTGCAAAGTGGAATTCAAACTCAAAGATGCGAGCGGCAAAACTATCTATCACTTGCCGTCTTTTCCGACTCCGACTGGCGCCACGCTCAGAGATGAGATGGAAAGTCTCACATCCAAGGGGTTAGAGGATCGCTTCCAAGAGGCAGAAAAACGTCAAGAAGCGGTCGAAGAATCTGTAAAGCCCCAATATTTTGAGCGCTTAAAATACGAAATTCAAGTGATCGAAAGTATGGGATTTCTAGGATACTTTTTAATTGTTCAGGATTTTATCAACTGGGCTAAGACCAACGATATTCCCGTGGGACCGGGGCGGGGCTCGGGCGCAGGTTCGCTTGTCGCTTACACTCTAAAAATCACCGATCTCGATCCCGTCCGCTACAGTTTGATTTTTGAGCGATTTCTGAATCCAGAACGGGTGAGTATGCCCGATTTCGACGTGGATTTTTGTCAAGAACGCCGCGGCGATGTGATCCGTTACGTCACTGACAAATACGGGTTCGAAAGCGTTTCGCAAATTATAACCTACGGGCGCCTCCAAGCCCGCGCTGCCATTCGCGATGTGGGACGAGTGCTGGGAATGACCTACGCCGATGTGGATGTGATCTCTAAGCTCATGCCGGATAAATTAGGTCTGACCATCGATGAAGCTCTTAAACTTGAACCACGCATTGGCGAGGCCATGGAAGCCAATCCGCAAATCAACACCCTGATGGATCTTGCTCAGCGGATTGAGGGTCTTGTTAGACACGCCGGTATTCACGCGGCAGGAGTGGTGATTGCTGACGGTAGACTCGTAGATCATGCTCCGCTTTATCGCGGTGCTGAAGGGGAAAACGTCCTTCAGTACGATATGAAGCATGCGGAAAAAATCGGCCTGATCAAATTTGATTTTTTAGGATTAAAAACCCTCACGCATATTCAAGATACACTTCGTCTGATTTTAAAGAATCGTGATAGAACAATTACGCCGCAAGAAATTCCGTTAAGCGATAAGCGAATCTATGATCTTATGTCGAGTGGCGATTCGGCGGGAGTGTTCCAGTTTGAAGGTGACGGGATCACCGACGCCTTAAAAAAAATCAAGCCGACGTGCTTCGAAGATATTATGGCAATCAATGCGCTTTATCGCCCGGGTCCGATGGACATGATTCCCGACTACACCAAGCGCAAGCACGGTGAGGCAAAGGTCGTTTATCTGTTTCCAGAGCTTGAAGATGTTCTCAAGGAAACTTACGGAATTATAATCTATCAGGAGCAAGTGCAGTTAATCGCATCAAAAATTGCGTCTTATTCTTTAGGTGAAGCAGATATTTTACGTCGTGCCATGGGAAAAAAAGATCCCAAAGAAATGGCTCAACAGAAAGATCGTTTTGCCTCTGGAGCCCTGCAGAACGGTTTTGATAAAAAGAAATCAGAAGAACTCTTCGAATTAATGGCCGAGTTTGCTAATTACGGATTTAACAAATCCCATTCCGCCGCCTACTGTGTGATTGCCGCACAAACAGCTTGGCTCAAACATTATTATCCAGTTGAATTCTTCGCAGCTTTGCTCAGCACGGAAATGTCCGATACTGATAAAATTGTAAAATACATTAAGATCTGTCGACGTCGGGGTATCGAGATTCAAGCTCCGCACGTAAACTTTTCGGATTACAAATTCAACGTCAAGGGCGACGTGATGTACTATAGCTTGGGCGCGATTAAAGGGGTTGGCGAAGCAGCAGTGCAGGCGATCCTTGAGGCGCGCGAGTCGTTACCGACAAAAATTTTCTCGTCTTTGCAGGAATTTTTTGAAAATGTTGATCTTCGCCGCGTGAATAAAAAAGTGGTGGAGTGTTTGATAAAGGCCGGAGCGCTTGATAGTTTTGGCTATCATCGCGCACAGATGTTCCAAGAGAACGAAAAAATTCTCGACATGGTCGAAACCAAGCGTCGAGATAAAGAAGTGGGGCAGGAATCCCTCTTTGCGATGATGGACGAAGGAACCTCGGAGCAGATCGAGCTCCCCGACGTGGCTCCTTGGCATCGGATGGCGCAGTTGGGGTTTGAAAAAGACGTACTTGGTTTTTACCTCAGCGATCATCCGTTAAATGGCTATGAAACCATTGCGCGGGCTTGGACCGATGGGACCATTCAGGAGCTTAAGAACTTCGCCCACAAAAAGAAATTGTCCCTTGTTGGCCTTGTGGTGGACCGCCGCGAGATCATCACCAAAAAAGGCACGCGAATGGCTTTTCTTCAGCTTGAAGATCTGAGCTCGGTGGTGGAAGTGATCGCCTTTCCAGATGTTTTTGCAAAAAGCGAAATGCTACTCAAGCAAGAACAACCTATTCTCATCACTGGAGTGCTCGAAAAAGACGGGGAGTCGCAAAAGATCATCCTCGAAAAAGTGGAGCTTTTAAATCATATTCTGCAGAGAGCTCCTCGTGCAGTGTTTAAAATCGACAGCGGATTTCTCTCAAAACTCGAGAAACTGCAAGAAAAACTGATGGCTTTCCCTGGAGAAACTCGACTTTCGTTTGATATGCAACTTCCTGACTTAGAAAAACGAGTCATGTTAGATATATTAGAGCCTAAGGGAGTTACACTCAGCCATGATTTTTTCGAATCAATCCAAAATGAAGTGGGTCCAACGCAATTTATCGAAGTGCGTTTGTAACCTTTTACTCAGTGCGATTCTTACCCCGGTTTTTGCATTCGGTGCACTTAATAAAACTCCTCCCGAAAAATCCAAAGTTCGCACTTCGATCTTACCGCTTGTCACCTTTTACAGTTCTTTCGACGAGGGCGAAGTCTACAACTGGTGGGCTGAAAATTCATCCACAGGCGAGATGAAGGAGCTTTTCGAAAAGTGGTACGGGTCTCTTGTCCGACAGCCACTAACCAAATGGGAATATCCTACAACATTGCAAAAAGACGCAAATATCGAGTTGCAAGTGAGCGCAATGACAATCGAAAAAAAAATCGAATTTGCAAAACAGAAATCCTCGGCATTAATGCTCACCGGCGATATTCGTATCGACCCGAGTCCGCTGATTCAGCAGGGGGTACGGTGGACCCAAAAGTTGGAAGTTTATCGGGTAAAAAACGGTCAAAAAGTTGCTGAAACATTGCGAATATTTGATATCAACAGACAGCAATATTTGCACTTGCAACTCGCGCTTGGCGACAGTCGAGAATTTATGGCAAACACGGTTGCCGATATTCATCAACAAATCGAAAGCTACAAGCCAGAAAAAGCTGAAGCAGGCACCAAGCTCATTCTTACTGGAAGCCTTTCGGGTGAACAAATGAATAAAATAAAGGAACATCTCCGCTCCGTAGTTCACGGTTCAAATGCAGGAGCCAGAGATGTTCAGATCGTGTCTTACGAACGAAACCAAGTTGTATTTGAGATTCCGGTACTGAGTAGCGAGAGGCTCGGCCAGGCTTTGGTTGAGTTTCACTGGAAAGGCTTTATCACCCAGGTAATTAGCAGCGACTCAAGTCAAGTCGTGTTTGATGTTCAATCGAAAATCAGTTTACAATAGTAGCATGATACGACTTTTAATTTGTTTATCAGTATTTGGAATAACTGTAAGCGGCTGCTCGGTGATTCATGTCAAAGATCGTTCGCAACCCGACATCAAACACAATGCGGATGCGATGTTTAATGCCCGCACCATGGACGGCGAAATGCGCCGGCGCATTTTAGTGCTGCCGTTTTTAAATATTAGCTCTTACAATAACGAAGATGTGGTTACTGATGCGCGCTCGTTTTTTGTGTCACAAGTCGAAAAAATGGATATTGCTGTTCTGATCGAGCCTGCGGCTGTGGGCATCGAAAATCTAGAAGCCTACAAAAGCGGGTCCTCATACAAAATGGCCGACATCGTAAAGAAGATAAAAAACTCAGGAGTCCATGCCATCGTGGTGGGAACAGTTAAAGATTTAAAAACCGGCAAGCGCGGGGACTCCGTCGGGATATTTCGTCGCGTGAAGGCCGAAATCAAAGCTGTAGCGGAACTTAAAATTATTTCTGTGCGCAGTGGACAGGTGATGGAAACTGACACCCAAGACTCTGACATGAGCGAAGGAAGTACAAAAGTTGCCCAGCGAGCGTACCTCGATCAGGACATGAAGGACGATCCATCGGCGGTGCGTTTTGTGGTGGAAAGTGCCTTTGAAAAAACTCTTCCAGCACTTTTGGCTACATTAAAGCGTTTTTCATGGGAGGGTCGCGTGGCTTTAGTTAAAGGCGAGCGCGTGTACTTAAATGCGGGCCGCGTGTCGGGCCTACAAATTGGCGATTTGTTGCGAATTGTGGAGGAGCAGGAAGAAGTTTTTGATCCTGAAACAAGTCGTTCTATCGGCAGCGTGCGGGGCCGCATGAAGGGCACAGTAGAAGTCGTGAGCTATTTTGGTAACGACGGTGCCGTGGCGCAAGTTCATTCCGGTTCGGGATTTAACGAAAACGATCTAGTCGAATTCTATTAAAAAAAGAGGTGTGTGTGATTTTTCACGTGTTTATACTTTTCATCGGTTGCGCCACCTCTGCGTTTGCTCAAAACAAAGGGCCCACGCCCGAACAAGTTGTCAAGACTATTGGTTTGGAGCTACGTTCTGCCAAAACGGTTGGTGAATGGATAAATAAAAGTTCGACGAAGAAAAAACTTTTTCGACGTACTTACTTTTCAAAATATGCTAGCGAAAAAATACCACAAATCATCGTCTCAGGATCATCGTTAATTTTATTTGAAAAAAATAAAAAGAAAAAACCATCTGTTTTTAGAGCAAGCGTAAAAGGCAACGAGCTTCAGTTCACTTGGAACGGATATGACATCACTAAGCCTAAAAGTATTCAGCTTGAAAAATGGTTTCGAAAAAGTTTCCCCAAATACAGTCGGACGGCTCTGTTAATTCCTCGTCAGACTCCTCAATGGCACCCATTTTTTTCTGTAGCTAACGCCCAGCAAGCTCTTCCGGCGACCATCGATCAGATTTCGCAGAACAACGTGTACATAGATCCCAATGCAATTAGCTACTGGACGGCGATGATGGCTACAATGTCGGCAGAGGAGTGGGAAACTACAAATCTTGAAGAACAGGATGGAGGTGAAGACTCCTCGGTTTTGACAAGCGCCGGTAGCTATATGCGCGACCAGTACAAATTAGCGTGCTCAAACGACGGAAAGGCACAATTTGATTTTCCATTTAGCGATTTTTCCGATCAGCCACTGCGAATTGGAGCGTCTTACGATGCCTCCGCAAAATTAGCCAGGATTTCTATCGTAAGAGACCGCCAGGATTCTTCGTTACCGATGCCAATGGGCGAAATTGGACGTATCGCATACAGCGTGATGGGATCTGATGGCAGCGTCCCAGGTGCCAATATTGGAAAAACGTATTTGTATGATGGGCAAACACGAGTGAGTTCAGAACACGACTCTTTTCGTGACGGCAACTTCGTGACAAATCTTTACATGCTGGCTAACAAAACAGACGGCTCTGTCTTGGCTGCGCCTAACGGAGACTCGACCAATCGTATGTATGATACAACTCAAGGAATGGTGGCGTTGGCCGATTTTGCCAGAGCCTGTTGTTCGAATGCTTTTTGCCGCGGCCAAGCTCAACTCCCAGGCGGTGGTGGCACCAGCATAAGCCAATAGATACGGCGGGCTCGTTGAAACTGACCTGCTTCGTTTATTAGCTCTGACCTGCTTTGCAGGTCGCTGATTAGCTCTGACCTGCTTCGCAGGTCAGGATTAATAATATTATATCAATATTATCTCGGCTATGTTTGACCGACACCCTCCGCTAATTGAGGCTTACAACAGGATTTAATGAAAACTGTCTCATTCAATAACGTCGATGTCCCATCATGGCACGGATGAGTATTGCCGGTCGCATGAAACTGATATTTCAGATAAACTAACGTTAGATTCCTAGGGGGTTTTATGGCGAGTATTTCTTCTAAAAGATTATTTATTGTTTTTATGACCATGCTGTCGATATTCTTCCTCGCGTTGATCTTCCAAAATTTCTCCTTTAAAAAAGACGACCACGGCGAAGTGTATGGAGCTCTTCAAGGGGCAATTAGCACCTCAGATCAGGAACAGGCACAAAAGCGTAAATTCGCAGAGCCCGAGCAAAATAAAGGTCGTAGGATCAATACCATTCAGGACAATGCAGGCATGGGCACCGACGAAATTGAACCTATGACGACCGAAGTTCGTAAAGAAACCGTGAAAGAGTAGAACAACAAAGTTGAAATCACCTTTTAAAATTCCGCTAACCGCAGGGTAAGTGTCTAGTAAAGCGACGGTTTTGTCGCTTTTACAATTTTTCATCAAATTCAGTCGACAATGTATTTTTGTGCTATAACTCCGTTTCAATAAATCGCCCCCATTTGTGTCTGGCGGAAAGTGAGTTATCGTGGAATCTGTCGTTAATCCTGTCGTGGAATCAGCTGACGAGTCTGTTGTCCCATCTGCCGTTGAACTTGACGTTAAATCAACTGACGAGCCTGTTGTCGCATCGTCGTCTTTTTTGAATCTAGGAATTCCGAGCGAGTTTGTCGACCATCTAATGAGCATGGGGTTTAAAGAACCCACCGATATTCAAAAAGCAACAATTCCCGAACTGCTAAAAGCAAACCGCGACTTTATTGGTATGGCTTCGACAGGAACTGGAAAAACTGGGGCCTTTGCAATCCCATTGATCGAAAAATTGGAAGAAGGAATAAAAAAACCTCAGGCGCTGGTGCTTTGCCCCACACGCGAACTTGCCCAGCAGGTAGCTGGTCAAATAGAAAAAATGGGACAATTTCGCCGAATCAAAGTGGCACTCATCTACGGTGGTTCAAGTTACCAAACGCAAATTCGCGCACTTAAAAACGGAGCGCAAATTGTTGTCGCAACTCCCGGTCGACTGATCGATTTGATGGAGCAAGGTTTAGTAAGCTTAGAGCATATCAAAAACCTGGTTCTCGACGAGGCGGATGAAATGCTTTCTATGGGCTTTCAAGAAGCTCTTAATGTGATTTTAAAAAAGATGCAAAGTCAGCGTGAGGAAAGCGAGAAAAACATTTGGTTGTTTTCCGCAACCATGAGCACAGAGATTCAGCGAATAACCGACAAATATTTAAAAAATCCACTAGTTGTTAAAAAGACTACCGGCAAACAAGTAACCACGGACATCGAGCAGTCTTTTATTTTGGCAAATGGAAAAGATAAACTTGAAGTTTTAAAACGAATTTTAATGAAACATAATGATTTTTACGGACTCATCTTTACGCAAACTCGTGGCGAAGCAGATGATCTTGCAGGTTATTTAAACAAAATGGGATTTCGCACCGAGGCCATGCACGGTGATAAATCACAAAATGAGCGCGAGCGCATTTTGGAACAATTCCGCAAGCGCCATGTTCAAATTGTGACGGCGACAGATGTTGCCGCGCGCGGGATCGATGTGAAGGATCTTACCCACGTGGTCAACTGGTCACTTCCATGGGATGTAGAGATATATATTCACCGAATTGGTCGTACGGGTCGAAACGGTCAAAAAGGTTTGGCAGTGAGTCTTGTGGCTCCAGCTCAAATGAGCCAGTTGCGACGAATCGAAAAAGTTACACGTCAAGAAATCGCAAAGATGGTCCCTCCTTCGATTGAGGAAATTCAAACGAGCATGTTGAATAACCTGTTTGGAAATTTTGAAAAAATGCTTACTAATGAACGCTTAGCGGAGCGCCTTAAGGCTTACGGTGAAAAGTTAGAACTTCCAGAATGGCTGCAAAGTTTAGGCAGCGAGACTCTCGTCGGAATGTTTGCCAGCATGCACTTTCCAGATTTTTTTCGGCATAATTCGATTCAAGAGCCACAAAAAGAAACTTACAGCAATCGTCGCGAAGGCGGCGGTGGTTATCGTGGTGGCGGTCGCCGTGGTCGCGACGATCGCGGCAGCGAAGGCGGCGGGTATCGCGGTGGCGGACGCAGCAGTGAGCGCCCTAGTGATCGACGCGCCGACAGCGGCGAACGCCGACCTCGTACTGAAGACAACAGCGGTGGACGAAGCTTCAGCAAACGCGAAAGTAGCGGAGGCGATGGTGGTCCACGCGAAGACGGTGGTGGCGAACGCCGACCTCGCACCGATGTCAGCGGCGAACGCCGACCTCGGACCGGTGACAGTAGCGAGCGCCGACCTCGCACCGGTGACAGCGGCGTTCGCCGACCAAGCACCGGTGACAGTAGCGAGCGCCGACCTCGCAGTGATGGTGGCAGCGGCGGTGCGCGTAAGCCGAGCTTTCGTCGTTAAATTAATTGATAAAATAATTTAAAAAAAAATCCCTGTAAATTACCGCTGTCGTTCCGACAGCGCACCATTACTTTAACTCATTAGCTATCCATTGCGATGCTAATGGGCGTAATATTCCCTTGCATAACCTGACAAACTTTTATTATTCTCGGACGTTACGATTTTTTGAAAAGTAAATGTCTGCCGTTGGATTTAAGCGAGGTGCATTATGGTTTTTGAAGCAATTGGTAAACACGGTAATCACGAGCAGGTTGTTTATTGTCACGATCGAGAAATCGGACTGAAGGCGATCATTGCGATTCACAACACAGCGTTAGGGCCTGCTCTTGGTGGCACGCGCATGTGGACATATAAAACCGAAGAAGAAGCCCTCATTGATGTTTTGAGACTTTCCGAAGGAATGACTTACAAGGCGGCGGCTGCAGGTTTAAATCTAGGTGGTGGCAAAGCTGTTATCATCGGCAATCCAAAAACCGATAAAACCGAAGGATTATTTAGAGCATTTGGCCAATTTGTAAATTCGCTAAATGGTCGTTACATCACTGCTGAAGACGTGGGCACAACCGTCAAAGACATTGAGTATATTTACATGGAAACTCCTTGGGTCACAGGCATTCCAAAAAGCCTCGGTGGATCTGGAGATCCATCCCCCTACACGGCACATGGTGTGCTTATGGCAATCAAAGCCAGCTGCAAAGAAAAGTTGGGAACGGATGTGCTCCGCGGAATACGTGTAGCGGTGCAAGGATTAGGCAACGTGGGGTCTCATCTTGTTAAGTACCTTAAGGAAGAAGGCGTCGAGCTCACTATCACCGATCTCGATGAGGCAAAAACAAAATCTCTCGCGGAACAGTATGGAGCAAAAACAACCTCGCCCGAAGATATCGTGAAAACCGAGTGCGAAGTTTTTGCACCCTGCGCTATGGGTGCAGTGATCAATGATCAGACGTTGGAACAGCTGCGCTGCAAAATCATCGCTGGTGGCGCGAATAATCAACTTTTAGAACAGCGCCATGGAGCCGCCCTCAAAGAGATGGGTATTCTTTACGCGCCAGACTTTGTAGCTAACGCCGGTGGCCTGATGAACGTGTTTGTTGAGCTTGAGGGGTACTCGGTAGATCGCGCGCTTGAAAAGACAACACGCATCTACGATAGCATGCTAGATATTTTCGAAATGGCTAAAAAGGAAAATTTACCAACTAACGAAGCGGCCATTCGCCACGCCAAGGCACGCGTCGAAACAATCGGTCGTTTAAAAACAAAACACCAAGGCAAATCGTACCGACCATTTACAACACTCAAAGAAGTTTATCAGCGCTAAAATTAGAACCGGGGAGACACCATGAATGAAGACATCGTAGAAAAATTAACTTATTGGGTGCAAAAAGCATTTTTGCCAGCGGTGGGAATCGCTGTTATTGCCATTCTTGCAAGCGTTGGACTTAGCTATAAAGAAAGTTTAGATTATAAAAAAACTAGCAAAGCACAAGATGGTCTTTTTATTATTCGCCAGGAGTTGCAAAAAATAGTGCAATCTTTTGAGCCTAAAGAGGAACCGAAAAAAGATGCAAAAGTTCCAGCTGTACCAAAAGAAAAAATAAAACAAAATCCCGACGTCCTCGAAAAGGCATACGGGCCTGTTGTTGAAAAGTTAAAGACCTATGTAACGGCAAACCAGGGCACCCAACCCGCCGTTGAAGCCGCTTTGCTTGTCGCTGAACTCACCAAAGAATATAACAAACCAGAGATGGCAATCGAAACCCTAGTCACAGCCCTCAAGGGCGTTAACTCGAATCTCTTTTTGTTTGGAGTGGCCCAAACCGAATTGGGTGACCTCTATGCCAAAACGGAAAAATGCTTAGATGCGGCTCAGGCATGGGAAAAAGTAATCGCTGATAAAAATCATGCGTACATGGCGGCTAATTTGCGTTTAAAGGCAGGCGTATGTTACGAAAAACAGTCCCAGTTTGAAAAAGCTGAAGGTCTTTATCAAGACGTTGTAAACAAAGAGCCAACCTCTTTTTCTGGAAAGACCGCCAAAAAATTTCTGCTTCATCTCAAATACTTAAAATCTAAATCGGCAGCGGCTGGAGCTTCTGCACCAGCTAAGAACGGGTAGGATTTTTGCTTAAATTCTTGAGTCTTCTCACGGTTATTTTTTCCGCTGCTTGCGCAAGCAGCAGTGCTACCAAAATCTCTCGCTGGAAACCAGCGTCTTTTGAAAGATCGTGGTCTCGATCCACAGTCAAAGACAGTTACTATGGGTACCGTCATCCCGCTATCATCAACCCTGTTCTCTCCCAAAATTCAGTTTTTTCTGGAAACTCCGTGGATGGAATAGCCGCATTTGATCAAAAAACCGGCTATGAAAAATGGCGCATGACTTTCAAAGACGGTACAGAAGGTTTAGCTGCCGATGATAAAACAGGATTGTACTTCGGAACAAACAACGGAAAGTTTTATCATGTCGACGCATCAACCGGCGCTGTCATGTGGAGCTTCGCCATGGGTGCAGAATCGGTTTCTGCGCCTTTGATAAAAGGCGAATACATTTATCATATGGCAGGGAATGGTTCACTTTACTGCCTCGAAAAGGAAACAGGGCGTGTCCTGTGGGTCAAATCGCGAACCCCGAAAGACACTTTGACAGTTCGTGGAACAACAGCACCAGTCTTTTTTGATGGTAAAGTAGCAGTGGGCTACAGCGATGGTTTTTTTGTGGCCTACACCGCCGTTGATGGCGGAGTGGCTTGGGAAAAACAACTCGGAGACTCGCGGAAGTTTAACGATGTCGACGCAAAACCAACACTGTCAGAGCGATGTGTTTTGGTATCAAATATTGGCGAGGCTCTATTCTGTCTAGACAAAGCAAATGGAACAGTTCTTTGGCGGTTAGATGAAGGCGGGTCCGCTCACCCAGCAGCCATTGTTGGGGAAGCCGTTTATTACTCCACAGAAAATTCTATTTTGAAAGTAGATCTCAAGTCTGGGAAGCTGCTTAAGCGTTTCGATCAGGATAAAAAGTGGGGCATGGTGAGTGGAGTCAGTGCTTATAAAAGCTGGCTTGTATTTGGACTGTCTGAAGGCCCTGTTGTTCTAATGGATCGTGAGACTGGAGAATGGGTGGATCAATTTGCAACCGGGCGCGGCGTCAGCATTATGCCGACCGTTACATTGAGCGCTGGGGATGTGTATGTCGTTTCCAATCAAGCGAACGTGTACAAACTCAAAATCATCAGTAACATGCGATGAATAAAACGATCAGTGCATTGTTTTGCATCTTTTTAGTGGTGGGCTGTGCCTCTGGGCAGTGCAAAAGGGACGGCACTCCCGTTGTGGCTGATGAAGAGGAAAATAAGACCATCTCGGAGCAAGAACTAGCTAATGAGATCATAGTGATTGGGAAGTCTGATCAGAGTCTTCAGTGTGGGTACAATATAGGCATGTCCATCACTCAGATGGCCCAGGAACTAGAGGGCATCCAGATTCTTCGAACAGAAAAACGCCACGATGGACTTATGCGGGTTCAGTCCTGTGGCTCGCCCACGGGAATGATGAACGTTTACTTTATTTACCGTAAAGACGTAAAAAAGTCCGTACGACTCGGCTACAAAGTATTGGACACTGATAAGTGATTCATGAACAATAAGAATCATGGGACGACTCGAAAACTTACAGCCAAGCATAAAGCCCGGTAAATTCAAAAAAGAAGGCATTCATAGCCTCTATGTTTTTGATGACCGAGCCCTCACTCAACTGCACCTTAAACCAATCCATCAACAGTTTTTAGAACTCAGCAAAGGATCTTACTCAATCAAAGAGATCTGTATGTTTATCTACGATCGTTTTAAAGACTTTAATTTTACCGAACTTTATCTGCAGATTGAGAGCTGGGCAAATTCTGGTGTCTTTAAAAACTCGGTGGAAATCAGCGATGCCATTCACAATAAAAAGGAAACGGCAAAGGCTCCGATTTTTAACAAAGTGTTGAGTCAGGAGGAACTAAATCTTCATTTGCGAAAAGTGAGCTTGTTTTCCAACCTTCCGGCCACGTTATTGCAATCGATCATTTCTGCATCCTCGCAAAAAACCTATAAAGCTGGCGAAATTATTATTCAAAAAGATTCAATTGGTGAAGACTCTTACGTTGTTTTAGGTGGAAACGTAGGTGTGTATTCGGATTTTCAAAATGGCGAACTTTTAGCGACGCTACCAATCTTGAGTGTTTTTGGAGAAAGTGCGGCGGTCAATCAGAAGAGGCGCACAGCCGATGTTGTAGCCATAAACGACAGTCATATTTTGATTGTGAATCTTAAAAAGATTATCGAGCCAGCGGATGGAGCAGATCTCAATAAGAACCTTCGTGTTCGATTGGTTTTTAGCCAATTAATGAAAACTCACCCCATCTTTCGCAATTTTCCTGGTGACGTTTTACAAATGTTGTTGGGCTCATGCCGCGTAGAAAAAGCTCAGGCACATAAAACAATTTTGCAGCAAGGAGAAAAAGGCAAAGACTTTTTCTTTATCCTATCGGGAGCTGTGCAGATAGTAAAAGATCGATTGCCTGAGGCCACCCTGAGTGTCGGAAGCTACTTTGGTGAGGTCGGTGTTTTGCACAAGCAGGTTCGAACCGCGTCCGTGGTGACCGAAACCGATTGTACTTTTTTGGTTTTGTCTGAGAGAAATTTTATCAGTTTGCTGGCGAGTAACTTTGTTTTGGCGCTCGAGATCGAGCGCAACATGAGTCAAAGAACGGCCGTTAAGGCTGAGCTCTGGCCCGACTTTTTGGAAAATACTGATGGCGGTATCACTGATGAAATAACCGGGAGCATTGAATTGTTCAAAGATTTCGACTTTTCTGCAAATGCCGAAGAGTCTACCAAGGTTTAATATGCATTCCGTGGAAGCTATAGAAAAAAAGTTGCGACAGGTTCCTGACTTTCCGAAGCCTGGGATCCAATTTTTAGATATGAGTCCAGTTCTGGCAGAAAAGGGAATCTTTAAAAGCCTCATCGATCACATGTGTGCCCCTTACCTCGCTCCAGTCGACGGAACAAGAATGGAAGTCGCAAAAGGCGACGGAACAAGAATAGACAAAATCGTTGCCATTGAGGCGCGCGGTTTCGTGTTGGGCGCAGCCATGGCCCACCGTTTGAATTGTGGATTAGTGTTAGTGAGAAAAAAAGGCAAGCTTCCAGGCCCAACGCTTTCAGTGTCGTATGCGCTCGAATATGGGACGGATCAGCTAGAAGTACTTCCAAACAGCATCAGCAGTGGCGAGAGAGTCGTGATTGTAGACGATGTCCTTGCAACGGGAGGTACAGCGTCGGCTGCATTTGAGCTTTGTCAAAAGTTGGACGCCCATGTGGTGAGTTGTAGTTTTTTTATCGAAATCGAATTTTTAAAAGGACGCTCGAAAATCTCTGTCCCCATCAATAGTTTATTGATGAAGTAGGTAAAGAATGAAAATTTTTGGCTGGTTTATAATTACTTTGGTTATTTCGCAATGTGCATCGGCACCGAAAAAAATTGCAAGCGATGAGCGCAAAATCGTCGTGCAAACCGGTGATGTTGTCATCGAAGGTGCAAATCTGCAAATTCCCCTAACAATTTCGTGCATCGAAGGCTTCGAATCAGTGGCGGTACAAGTCGGAGATGATATTCAAACGCTACCATGCGATGCCGGCGGCAAAGCGGCGTATGTGCATTTGCTGGCTAAAGACAAAATGAAGGAAAATCGCGAAAAGAAAAAAGATTACGTGTTTCGCGGTCGAGTTTTTCATGAAGCCGACAAAAAACAAACGCTCACGCAAAATTTAGTCATTGTTAGCTATCGCGATTTTCAGGCAAAACTCGAAATCAATCAAACCATGACAACCATAAAGACCACCGATGGTGTTTTTTCGGATGTGTACGCTCACGGTCAGTGTGCTGAAGGCAGTAAGGTCGAGATTGAAGTTTTTGATGATGGCCGCGGGATCAGCCTCGAGGAAGAAAGCATGCAGTGTTCAGAGACGGGATTTTCCTACTCAACTCGTCGTCCTGGCGGCATTCGAAAAGGCATGCGACTTTTAATTCGCCAGATCAAAGACGACAAAGCGCTTTCGAGCTACGAAGTGGTATTGTTCAATTGATCATTTTAATTTTTACATTCTATCTGCATGCAAAGTCGCTAGCCATGGGGCGGCTTATTGGACCCACGCCTGAGATCGTGGAGTGGAACTTGAACCTCAACCTACAACCATTGCCTGGGCATCATTTAAATTTAAAAAGCCCCCACCGTTGCGGCGATAGCGTGCTATTAAATGTTACCGAGGCTGCTTTGTTGTGCCGAATGTCCACACCTGGAGCGCAGAAAATTGAGGTGTTTGTGTGTGACGATGCCAATTCATTTTGTAAGCGAGAATTAGTTTCGATAAAAGTAAAATGGCCGCAAACAATTGCAGGGTTTTGGCAGGTCATTAGCAGTTATTTTTCCCAGTAGTCTTTCGCAAACTCCAGTGCGAAATAACTAAAAATGATATCAGCTCCCGCACGTTTTATGCTGACCAGGGATTCATCGCGAGCGAGCTTTTGATCAATCCAGCCCTTTTCTCCCGCAGCCTTGATCATTGCATATTCGCCGCTTACATTGTACGCCGCTATTGGCAGTGTGCTGTGCTGCTTGAAGAGGTGGATAATATCAAGATAGGGCAGAGCGGGCTTAACCATGACCATGTCAGCGCCTTCAGCGATGTCATGCTTGAGCTCGCGCAAGGCTTCACGCGAATTCGCGGGATCCATTTGATATGTTTTTTTATCGCCGTCTTTAGGTGCGGAATCTAGGGCAGAGCGAAAGGGACCGTAAAAGCTTGAAGCATATTTTGCAGTGTAGGCAAGTATGCCGACATTTTTGTGACCTGAATTATCCAGTGCGTGGCGTATAATTCGCACGCGGCCGTCCATCATATCTGAGGGCGCAACAAAATCGGCGCCGGCTTCAGCATGCACAACGGCCATCTCACTCAATATCGCGAGAGTTTCGTCATTTAAAATCTCGCCGTCTTTCACCAAACCGTCATGTCCGTCACTTGAAAATGGATCAAGGGCAATATCTGTAAAAACCACCAGATCAGGAAAAGCTTTTTTAATGGCACGCACAGCGGTGGGCACCAATCCATTTTTATTAAGCGCTTCGGACGCACTAGCGTCCTTAAGGCTGTCCTCTATTTTTGGAAATAGAACAACGGCCGGAATCTGCAGATCGTAAACCTCTTGGCATACTTTAAGAAGTTGATCGACAGAGTAGCGAAACTGGCCGGGCAAAGCTGGGATAGGCTGCTTTTGATTTTTCCCGTCGACGATAAAAACAGGATAGACGAGATCAAACGGAGTGAGCGAATTTTCGCGAACCAGGTTTCGGATGGCTTTGTTTTGCCGATTGCGGCGTGGACGAGATAGCATAAACTACTTTCTAACGTTAGTGCTTTCGAAGATTTTGTCAGCAGACTGCTCGATAAATCCGTTGTACAGTTTTCCGTTCACCGGAAAGCGGTGTGCAAATTCGTAATAGCATCCAGGTATTTTAAAAACACCATCGCTAAAACTCACCGAAACTGGAGTTGCAAGTGTGGACGATTGGGCAAGGCCGATAGCTTCGGAACCTTTTATCTCTCCGCCGCTGGTATTCAGCGGAAGTCCCGCTGTTTTTATGGCAGTATTCACTTCGATCAAATTGTTAAAACTTTTAAGCTCATTTACAAGAACAGTAAAATGGTTCACCCGAAAGCCAAAGGCTGCCATCCACGCCGCGTACTCACTCTCGTCGAGAAGGTTTTGATATTCCTGATACGAAACATTCCATGGACGGCCACTGATGCAAAAGTCATCGGCCGTCGTTTTTTTGAAGTCCATCTGCGAAATCAATCCGTGAATGATCTTTTGGGCACCGTCGCTAAGCTGTTCCGTCAAAAGTTCGCTGATAAAAAGTTTGGGCATTAACGGGTCAGAGTGTTCAAAGTGCTCAGCAAAAAGCTTTTTCGCTTTAAAATGGTATTCGCCTTTTCTAGCGTAGCCATTTTTTAAAAAATACTGAGCGAATTGTTTTAATCCAATACGCGGATCATTGTAAGTTCGAAAGGCCACATGGTCGTTCACAACTGTCTCGTTGCGATCAGTAAATACTTTATGGACGTTCAGAACATTTGGATTCTGATCCGTATAATCTTTCCACATCTTTTCAAACAGTGTTGAGACAGTCATCTGCAGTACCTTTTACTTTGTCGCCTGGTTTGTCCTTGGCCGCTTCGCCCTTTTGCACCGTCCTCGTTCGGACGACATTCTAATAATTCGAAATCTTTCTACCATTCAAAGGTTGAACTGGTCGACTGTTTGCTGCAAATTTTGAGCGAAAAGCCATAATTTGTTCTTTAGAAATTTCGGTGGGCGTATTAAACACAAGCCAGTCTACATTCTCCGCGCAGGGTGGCGACGTGAGCGACCCTTGATACTGGTAGTGCGTCTTTTGCGGGGGGATTAGCAGGGCAGCGTCAAAGTTCATTCCAGCAGGATTCGGTGTGGAAAATTGCGCCATCACGTCGTTGAGCAATCCGTTTTCGCGTCCCTCGATGGCAAAAACCGACAAGGCCGCCATTGCCGTTCCGCTGACTGCTTTGTGGATAAATTGAATTTCCATGCTCATCGTATTTTTACTCAGCTGATGCTCACTTGGAGAATGAAATTCAATGCGTTCTAGATTAAAAACTTTGCCGTTTAAAAGAAGCTGGTTTGCTCCATTAAATTTAAGCGTCGGAACCGGTGTGCTTACGTCGGCAATAGCGTTTGCTGGAGTGTAGCTAAAGTCCATGCGCGCCGCTTTTTTATTTGGTTTTCTCCAAGCGAGATTTATTGGAGATTGTCTTTTACCGCTGATGCAGAGAGTGTTTGCTGGGTTTAAGCTTCCCCAGGCATCAACGCCTTTATCGCCTTCATAAGTCCAAGCGTAATTGGTCGCAGGTAGCGGCTCTTGAGGTGCGGCAGTCGCTTGCGGGCTTACAGGCTCCTCAACGATGGCGGGTTTGTGGCTGCAACTGGCGGCGCTGAGTGTGACCAATGAAAGAATAAATACACGCTGTAAATTCATGATGGGATCTCCTTTTTCTATTTCAGATTTAGGTTAAGTGCTAACAAACCCCAGGTCTAGTTCTATCGCTTTCGTTACTGGACCTTAATCCCAAATAACGAGGAGCTTTAAAACACCTCCAAAAGCCTCGGACAGTCCTCGCCCCTTCGGGTCTGCGGAACTCGTTTTTGGAGGTGTTTTAAAGCTCCTCGTTGTTTGGGATGTGCCTATGGCGGGATCGGGGGAGAATTGTTCGCTCTCTCTTGTGGCAATGAGCCTTTGCTCTCCCCAGGTGCTCAATTCTAGATAATGGCTGCTCAGATGAAAATTTCGTCAGTGTTTGTGGGTCAGATCAGTGAACGTTTTTCAGGGCTGAAGGTGTTTTTAACACTTGCGCTATAGAAGTGTTAAACCATGACGAGATCAAATTGGAGATTAATATGAAAGTATTATTGCGAATCAGTTCTGCAGCATTGTTGGGTCTGTTTGTTGTTGGGTGTAGCAGCAGTTCAACGGACGTCGATATTGAAAGTGAAACACAGATCCCAAATCGGGCAGTTTTGTACGCAGAGCGAGACGGTCTCAGAAAGGATCTCTCCGAGGTTGGCTTTTTTCTTAATGACATTGAAATCAATAAATACCGAAAAAAAATTGATCGCATTGAAGAAATTCAACGGGAGCTTGCGCAATTCTTTCCCCATGACCAAGCAACCTTTGGCTTCATTGAGTCCAGTGAACTGAAAAGCTACCGAGACTATTTTGACCGAGCTCAGCCAAGGGAGACAACGCTTGCCGAACTAAAAATAAACTTTAATGCGCTTCAAGCACAGGTTGCTGGGTTAGCACAGCCGACGGCTGATTGGAAACGAAAAGCCCTTATGGCCCATATGAAAGTCATCTACCCACTGTTTGAGGATTTTATCTTTCTCAGGTTGCTCATTTCGAAAATGAAATTCTACCCGTCGATTTTGAATTCGGATTTGCAAGCTTTGAAGGACACTGACCAAGAAAACGAGACAATGATAGATTTTACGATGAATTTGATTGAGCAGTGCGATATTTTGATTCGTGAAACGGAATAATTCGTTCTGTTCACCCACAGCCGGGACATCCAAAAAAACGTCTATCTTCCGTTTACTAGCAAATTAACTTTTTAATTTCCAAGATATAATTTCTAGAGCACTAAAGGGAGTCTGAGGCTGAGGTGTGGTCTATGTGTTCTAATGACTGCTCGAAGTCTTGGGCTACGTCGATTTTTAATACTCTTTCGCCTTCTGGTGTTTCTACGGTGTGAAGGAATTCGTCCATGAGGGCTTGGCCTTTTGGGTTTGCTAGGAAGTGGGCCATGGCGTCTTCTTCGGAAAAAGGTATTTCTAAATCAGGAATCGTGGCGTGCATTTCGCGGGCGGCTTCGCAATCGGCGTGGTTGTGAGTTGGCTGTAGAGTTGGGCCTGGTAAACTTGCAAGCCCGCGACCTGGGCTTTGCGGGTTTGCTTCGGCGGTCACGTGCGCAGGAATTAATTCCTGCGCAATTGGGAAAAGATTGTCTAGTTCGTCTACCCCTGTTTGTTCAGACTCATTACCAAACTGGAATCCGATCAGTAACAAGCAGCCGATCAGTAGACCTCGGTAAAACTTTTTACTAGTAATCATACTTCACTCGTATTGTGTCTGTGTGGTTTGTTAAATAATCGATAAGAAAGCTTTTTCCAGACGTTGCAAGGTTTTCTGTGCAAGGACTTGTTTGGCTTGTGCTGCTGCAATGGCTAAGTCCCATTTGATGGCCAAGTTCGTGCAAAAATATACCTTTGCCTGTGCATAAAAGATCCTGTTGCGAGGCGGTTGCAAATTTGCTGGCATAACTGCTGGCCGCCGTGCAGTTCTTCATCACGAAGAGTGGCGAATGAGCTCTAGTAACCATTGCTGTGCCCAACGAATCGGATGCGGCTGGATTCGAAATATAAGCCGTGATGCGATCGTCTAAACCCTTGTTTCGAGCGTAGTCTAATAGATCTCCCTGATTTTTTGCAAAAAGGCTGTCAGACGGAACCATGCTTCTGCTAACACGAGCAAACGTTACAGCATTACCAAGAGCGCCATTTAAGGCGGTCAGCATCGAATCTGGGTAGCTATACTTCCACAAGTCATTCCCGGTACTATTGGCACGGGCAACGATTGAAAAGTCAGTGGCAACGGTGCGCTTTGCATTTGTGTGAATCAGCGTCTTCTCACTCGCATCTAAACTGGCAGTACCATACTGACGTTCGAGTTCCTTGAAAAGAGCCGAGCGAATTTCTTGAAAGTAACTGGACACAGTGGTGCTTCCACTTCCTACTCTCACCGTCATCGTCTTGTTGTTGATATTTGTGCTTTTGATAGAAAAAGAAACCTGCAAACGAGTCCCAAGACAAAACGGCTTTAGGTTTTTGAGGTCGCAGTACATATCGTATGTGTAACTTAAAAAATAACCATAAGAGCGATCGGCTCCATTTGTATTGCTAGCGTTATAGTAAGAATACTTATCGCCGTAAAAGTAGCTTGAGTTGCCTGTGGTTGTTCTTCCGCCATCCCAAATCCAACTGATCGTGGAATCAATGCGCTTGATATGTTCTGCTGCAGTTTTTTCTGCAGCCAATGCGTTTATTGAAAAGATAAATCCCAAAATGAGAATAGAATATTTTTTAATCATACGTTCCCCCTGTGCAAGTACTCATTGCAATGGGTATTCCGAAATCAACTGTTATTATTTTTACTTTGAAGTTTTATAATTGACAGCGCAGTTATAAATTAGACAGCTGCGTACTTGTTCGACAGCTCAAATCAAATAAAAATGCATTTTAAGCCAAATGCATTCAAACTAAATGCATTTT
>JAYUQP010000085.1:0-3245 GCA_043757265.1 Bdellovibrionales bacterium
TTCTGGCTACGGCCTTAATGTTGATGCTCTTTCGGGAACCGAGAATTCTGTAGTGGTTTCTAGCAATGCTGTACTTTCCAATGGTGGAAAGGTAAAGGCTGGAGGGTCATCAGGGGACATCGCGGGCTATAACACCCTGATCTCAAGCAATGACACGGGCAACTCAACAACTACTGGTGTCGAAGGGAGCGGTACGGTCGCTGTCACCGATACTGTTGCACCATCCATAACACTGAGTATCCACGATGGAGATCGGTTCAAGGTAGCTGATCTTCTTTTGGCAATTCAGGTAAGTGATCAAAGTGGTGTCGATACCAAGGTTTACTTGAACTCAGTTTTGATAAAGCAAACCTCATTAAAGAGTTTTTCGACTTTTGTCCATTTGATTGACGGCGCTAATACACTTCTTGTCACGGCAGTTGATCAGTTTAGTCAGACATCCTCTGTTGAGAGAGCGGTTGTGCTAGATACGACCGCACCTATCTTGTCCAGCAGTTCTCCAGCAAATGGTCAGACCGTTAATTCCCCCAATGGCGTTGTAGCTGTTTCGGGTCAAGCCAACGAACCCCTTTCAAAGGCCATTGTTAATGGAGCAGAATTTGTTTTAGGCGCGAGCAAGTTGGCATTCTCGGGCTCAATTGATTTCGGTATTACTCCAGGATCCAAGAACTTGAACATCAAGCTCGTTGATCTTGCTGGGAACGAGTCGGTTACAACGGTTCAATTTGAATTAAGGACGGATGAAACCCCACCGGTCATTTCGGTCACAAGTTTGGTGCCGTACCTGACCAACAGCGCAAACCTTGGTGTTGATATTTCGATTCAAGATGAGTCGGAAGTAACGGTTTCGGTCTTTAACAATGGCACTAAAGTATTTGCAAGCACCAGCAAAGTCTTTCGAGTTACCGTGCCACTTTCAGAAGGACCAAACGACATTAGAATTGAGGCCGTAGACGCAGCTGGAAATGCTGCTATCCCGGTTCAAGTGACAAGTGTACGGGATACTGTTTTACCGAGTCTCGCGGTCGCACCGGTTAATGGCGCGGTAATCGTTACTGATAAAGCTCATGCAATTCAAGTATCTGTTCAATCGAGCGAGCCCCTGCAAAGCGCAAGTGTTAATGGTTATCCGCTATTTGGTTTTGGCGGCACTTTTTCAGGATTTGTTCTCTTGCCAGCGACGGGGTTACAGAGTCTTACGTTTGAAGGAACGGATTTGGCTGGCAACGTAGGGATTACAGCAACATCATTAACAGTAATCGAAGATTCTACGCCTCCGACGATTGAGCTTGGGATTCAGGAGGGATTGATTACGAACTCTTCTGAATTAAGTCTGCCGGTATCTGTAGTAGATATGAACACTACGGTGACAAAGGTATTTGCGAATGGGTTTCTAGTTTCTCAAACGTCTGAAAAAATCTTTTCTGAAAACATCAAACTTGTTTTAGGCCTCAATAATATTATGGTTGTCTCTACGGATCAGGCAGGCAACGGCGCAGTGCCGGTTGTTCTTAAAAACATCTTTCTAGATAAGTCCCCGACGAAGCTAACAATTCTTTCGCCATTTGAGGGGCAGGTATTCGAAAATTCAGTTGTTCAGTTCTCTGGTCTTAGCTCCGAAATTCTGGCTTCCCTTACGGTCAACGGTCGGCCAGTGTCACTTCGTTCCGGAAATACGGTTTTTGCAGGATCTGTTGATTTTGAATCTGGCCAAGGTGAACAGATGATCCAAATCATCGGCACCGATTTTGCCAATAATTCAGTCGTGGTAGACGTACCTATATTTATTAGGCCTGTCGTAAGACGAGACCTCGCGTTCGTAGTAAATAAGTCTGGGAGCAAAATATCGGTAATAGATTATGCAACTCAGACCCTACGCCGAGAAATCCCATTGATTGAACCGGACCCTGCAGATCCAGGTTCGTTTTTCTCTGGCAATCCACATAACATTGGCATTAGCGTAAAAAACGACTACGCATTTGTTTTGATGACGGGATTAGAGCAACTAAATGTCATCGACCTAAGAGCGAATCTGATCGTGGACACAGTTGAGCTTCCACTCAATCAAAATGGTTCCTCGGCTCCACTAAAACCGATTGCGATTGATCCATCGGGATCAAATGTGTTTTTTGCCAGGGCCTCGGTTCCGGAGCTACTGGCTGACCCCAATAATCCGGAAGACGTGACGACCCCGGCAAAGGCTGGTGGTCTAACGTTTTATAACCTTGCCTCAAACGTATTTGAATCGATCGACATTCCAAATATTTCGCCTGAGAGCGCCGCGGTGGATGCAAGTGGAACAAAGATCTACATCTCCACCAATCAGGACTACGTAACGATTTTTGATATGTCTTCGAGATCTGTTGTCGACACCATTCAAATGCCCTCTCCCGACATCAAGACCAAGGGTGTTCATTTTTCAGCGGCAATTGATCGGTTGTACGTGACGTCTGTAGATCAGCGCATCTTTATTTTTAACGCGCAAACCAAGGCGTTAATCCAAACAGTTTCCATTCAAAATGCAGGAACAAGCATTAAGGAATTGTTGAGTTCCAGCGATGGCTCAAAAGTTTTTGTATTTAGCGATAGTGAAGCAAGCGGTTTTGCTTCGATCATAAATTCGGCCACTAACGTTGTCATCTCGACCGTGGACTTGGGAATGCACCCTTCAAGTGCTGGTTTTGCGCCGGGTGGCGGAAGCATCTGGGTAACTGGCGAAAGCGCAAATTTAATCAAAATTTTGAACGCTAACGATTTAACCACCACAGGTACGTTAGCTGCAAACTCGCCTTCGGGCATTGTGTTTGGAGTGGAGAATGAAACGGCCCAGATCAATGTTCCACCACTTGCAAGCTTTACGGCAAGTGCGCTTATTACCCTTCCATCTGATGAAGTGAGTTTCAATGCTTCTGGTTCAAGAGATAGCGATGGACAGATAGTAAGTTGGAATTGGGTATTTAGCGATGGCGGTGTTGCCTCAGGAATAAATGTTGTTCATTCGTTTGAAAATATTGGCACGCATTTAGTAAGTCTCACCGTGACTGACAATCAGGGATCTAGTCGCACAAAATCATTGAGCATTGAAGTAGTGGACAAAAACGCTCCTCCCTTTGCGAGCTTTGAATCTAAGCGCGTATCAGATTTCGGAATTTTGCGAGTTGATTTTGACGGATCAAAATCAGTCAAGCTTGGTGGATCCATTGCGTCTTACTCATGGTCGTTCGGAGATGGAAGCGAGGCTCAAG
>JAYUQP010000086.1:0-3242 GCA_043757265.1 Bdellovibrionales bacterium
CTGACTCTCAAAAAACCTTTCACACAAAGGCAGCCAAAAAATCTTTAGCCGAGTTTAATGAATGGGAAGAAAATAAATCAATAAAAACTCCAAAATCGAGTGACATTTTTTCTCAGCTAAGAAAACAAAAACAATCTCGTGGCAAATAAGAAAACTCAGGCCCAAACATCATCTCAGCACCAACTTGTCTTGTGCGATTTGGGTTTTCCGAGGTTGCAATCTGAGTTGCTAAAACTCGAGGCTGTTGAATTTGATCAGGTCGAAGAAACTGTTAAAAAAATTGAAAAGATGACTTGGGATCAGATTTACAAAACATCTTCTAAAACTCAAAAAAGAGGCCTTAACTGGGAGATTATTGAAACTCAGACTACTCGTTCTGGCAAGAAGTGCCGGATTTCCTCATCGTGTGCCACCCAATTTCCTGATGTTGTGCCACTCGAGTTCAAGCTGAACGCTCGTTAATTTGCGGCAATTTCCTGTGGCACACGATCGTTGTCAATAACTTGTTTCTGACTTTTCTTTTTCCTGTAAGTTTCACCCTGCAAATGCAGATGAAGACTGCCGTGTTCCAACTTGTCGACGATGGTGTCAAGTGCCAGTTCATCTTCGATGATTTCCTTCCAGTTTCTGAGTGGTAGTTGTGTCGTGATGACAGTGCATTTGTTCTGCCGCTCCTCAAGTAAGTCATGCAGATCTTGGGTCACCTCGGGAGTCAGTTTTTTGAGACCCACATCATCAATGATTAACAAATCAGTTTTTATAAACCGATCCCGCAATCGCAAATAAGTCCCGCTGGCTCTTGCCATCAATAACCTCTCACTCAGAACACTGATACCAATAAATAAACAACTATTCCCGTGGCGACAGGCATGGTGACCAAGTGCAGTTGCCAAAAATGTTTTGCCAACACCAGTTGGACCTTCGATCAAAATATTTCTGGGAGTGTTTTTTATGAACTCCATCTGCATCAGATCCTTGATCAGAGATTTTGTTAAACTTCTTTTTGTCGTGTAATCAACCTTTTCAAAAGAGGCATCAGTTCTAAATCCAGCTGCCTTCAGCCGTCGTTGGATGGCATGATTGTCCCGATACAATTTCTCATCAGTGATCAGTGTCGAGATTAAATCAATATGGCCCCAGTTCTGACTCATGGCCTCCTGTATCCGCAAATCAATGGTTCTCAGCGCACCGTACATTTTCAGTTCAGATAACATATTCTTTGTTTGATCTAACATTTTTAAATTCCTTTTTTTTAGTGTATATTTTCGACTCCTCTTAAATTCGGATTTACCTCTCTTTTAATTGCTTGCTCTGGCTTTCGCTGGACCCCCTTTCTCATTTTGATAACTCCTTCCAAATATTTGACGTTGGACTGACTAAAACGATTGCCAACCTGACAGGCCTCATTCAGTTCCTCTCTTGTGTATCTTATCAATAAAGCCAAAATTCCCTGACATCTCCGGAAGTACCTAAAGGGCGCGGGTCCCATTAATAACCCTGTCAGCATTTTCTCTACCTCTGAACCAATCTGTTTAGATCTCCTCAACAGTGATTGGATGTCCTCATCAGCATACGCGGCGTGAGCCTCAGGGTAATGTTCAGTGTTGGTCGAATACAATCCCTCACCCTTTTTCCGACGCCCATGAAGGCCAACACGAGAACCTTCAAAGTAAATTTCAACCATTGTGGATGACACCCACAAATCAAGCTCCTTCCCTCTCAGTCTGTGCGGAGCTGAATAAAAGTTTCTATCAAACACCAGATGACAGTCCCGACTCAAAAGGGCCTTCTTGTAAACTGACACCTCATAGGGGGAACTCGGCAGGGGACGAAGCGACTTCGCCTCCTCAAGGAACATTTCCCGCCTAGTCCTGCGGAAAATACGATGAACTTTGTTATTGAATAATTCTAGATGCTCACGAAGAGCCTTATTTAATTCGAAAAGAGAAGTGAAAGTTCGCCGCCGGACTCGGGCAAAAAACCACCTCTGAAAAATCTGGATTGTTCTCTCAACAATCGCCTTATCTTGCGGAGTCCTCACCCTTGCTGGCACAACGGCCACCTCATAGTGCGTTGCAAGCCTTGTATAGGCAGGATTGATCGTGGGGTCGTAGCGATGGGCTTTTATTACCGCACTTTTTAGGTTATCCGGCGACAACACTTGTGGAACTCCACCAAAATACGAAAACATATTCACATGCGAAGTCAAAAAGTCCTCTGACTTCTGCGACCAAGTGAACTCTGCAAAAGTGTACCGACTCTGACACAAAACCCCGACAAAAAACTCAGTCTTTCGAAGCTCTCCAGTCGCGGGATCCAAAATATCAATCCCATCAGAATAATCGATTTCGACGCGCTCGCCAGGGCGGAACACACGAACCATTGTGGCCTCTGACAAATCCAACTTCTTCTTTGCCTGTTTCCAAAACCCAGGATATTGGACCGGCACTCTTCCCTCGGAACACAGTTCCTCATGAAGAACATTGAGCGCAACGCCCTTCAAATATTCCCGACGGACCTCTTCCCAATCAACAGATTCAGCCCATCCTGGTTTTGATACTTCTTCTGGTCGCTCGACTTGAATTTGATATGTTGGCTCCAGATATTTGTTCACAGTATTTCGGTGAATACCCAAAGCTCTGCCAATTTTTCGATTCGAAAGTCCCAAACTCTGAAGCCGTTTGATCTCGTTGAAGTCTGCCATCTCGAGTCCTTTTCCTGCCATTTGTGCGCCCTCCCTGGTTGAACATTCAATTCAACGGGAGCAACTACAAAACGGGCATTCAAAAGCGCTCAAACCACCTCATGACGTGGCACAACAACGATGGAAATCGGGTGGCACACGATCAAGGAAATTGAGTGGCACAACATTCAGGAAATTAGCTGGCACATGATGGTGGAAATTCGACAGATGCGGGTTCTTCCGTTTTACACAGGCCAGCTGGTTCATGACCATTGGAAGGCATACTTTAAATATATCTGCGATCATGTCCTATGTAATGCCCACCATATTAGGGAGCTTGAGCGAGCCTTCGAACAAGACGGACAAAGATGGGCATTGAGGATGCAGAAACTATTATTTGAAATCAACGAAGCAACAAAGGCCGCCGGCGGAGAGCTTACGGATAAAGACGCGAATCGATACAGGAAGCGTTATCAGAAAATATTGCGAGTAGCTGACAAGGAGTGTCCTGAAAACCTGAAACAAAGAGCGCAGTCAAAATCTAGAAATCTTTTGGAAC
>JAYUQP010000087.1:0-25117 GCA_043757265.1 Bdellovibrionales bacterium
ATAATAATGGCACTTTTCCACATCTGATTTAGACTATTTTTAAGCTTAAAGTGAAGGTGTTGATGAAAAGTCTTTTTTCGGGCGCGCATGGATTTCTAATTTTTATGCTAAGTAATTTGGCTATTGCTCAGGATTCGTCTTTTGAAGCCCGGATGAACCGCATTTATGTGCAGCACTATCAACAGCCCATACTCGATGATGAATGGTTTAAAATCGTCGAGGGGATTCAAGAACAAAGTTACAATGTAAACGCTGGGGATACACTCTGGGACATTAGTGAGATTTATTTTGGCGACGGGCACTACTGGTCAAAATTGTGGTCGATCAACAAAGGTATTACAAATCCGCATTTAATTTTTCCGGGCGACACAGTTATTTTTTCCTTAGGCACTTTCAAAGATGCGCCTTCGATGACCGTTGAAAAATTAGAACAAAGCATCGCCGGCGCCCAAGGTTCAGATCCAACGATAATGATCGAAGCCGATCCCGTAGTCAGCCCCAGAAGTAAATACTATAGTCGGCCGCCTGATTTTTTTGTCGAGAGTCCGCTTTTAAATTTAGCTGAAGACTCAAAGATATCGGTGATTCCTCGACCAGCAATGAAATATAAAAACGATTTCTATCTTACACGAGAAATTTTTTCCGCCGAACCAAAGGTTATAGCTTCTGTAAAATCAATTGGTGGGGAGCGGATGGTGTCTGGTGAATTCAACCGTATCATCTTAGAAAAAGAAGACCAGGCGCTGAACCCTGGCGACACGCTAAGTATAATTGATGAAAATTTCGAACGCCTCAAAGATGGCTACGGTATTCGAACGCTCGGCATTGTTAAAGTTATTCAAAGCATCGGTGAGGATCTTTACGAAGCGGAAGTCCTTCGTCAATTTGATGGAATATTGTCGGGTTCTTCGGTGATCACTCACCTTCCGCCCTATGTAGACATGAATACGCAGCAAACTCCAACCGAAGTTGATATTTCGATTCTCAGTAAGGACAAAGAAATATGGTACACGGGGGATGTAGTTTTTTTGAAGTCGGAAACATCCAGTCTAACTATTGGGGATGTTTTGAAAATTCAAAACCCATTTGATAAACGAGTGGATTTCTACACACCAAACGGAGTTGTTAAAGTTGTTGCCACCAACCCTCCGTTTGCCACTGCGGTTGTCATTTATGCGCGAACGGCCATAGATCGCAGTTCCGTTTCAACGCCTAAAAAATCCGGTTTTAGTTTTTGGTAGCGTTTAAATATCATCATTAGCGGCTTGGGGCGTTGCGGTTATTGCAATCCTAACGGAGATGCAACAAAATCACGAATGGCCGGTGGCCTGCAATTTCTTTTCGGTTCCCTTTCCTTATTATTTTGAACATCGCGAAGTGTGCGGGCCACAAGTTTGGTCACTGCTCAGCGATTTAAAAAAATGGACGCGGGAAGAGCTTGAAAGGCAAAGAGGTATTTTCTGTGATGAGTACGCAAATTTCGACAAAGACCACTGTTTGGTTTGGGGCGATGACAATTATCCAAAAGAATTCGAACGCCTGCACGTTCCTCCAGCGTGCATACACTACCGGGGTGACTTGAGCGTGCTGAAAGATCGCGCGCTTTCAGTGATTGGTAGCCGGCAGGCTTCTCCAAACTTTCTCTCGTGGATGGATGCCGAGCTTGGAGCCTATCTGAACCGTCAAAATATTCTCATTGTGAGCGGAGGAGCGCGTGGCATCGATCAAAAATCAACCCAAGTAGCTCTTCGCCATCAGCGGTCTTCCGTGATCGTATTACCTTGTGGCCTCGACGAGCTCTATCCGGCAGACCTCGCGTTTTGGAAAACTCACCCGCGAGTTTTATTTCTTTCGGAATATTTACCGAATCAAAAGATGAATAGACATCATTTTGTGAAGCGAAATCGCCTTGTCTCGGCGCTTTCTCAGCACCTTTTAGTGGTGCAATGTGCGATAAAAAGCGGAAGCATGATCACCGTTAAATACGCTCTCGAGCAGGGAGCGAATATTGCGACTGTTCCGGACTTTCCCAGTTCCTATGAGACCTCCGGAAATTTGATGCTTCTCAAGCAAGGTGCCACGCTTGTCGCTGAGGCACAGGATTTAGAAGATTTTATGCGTTGGTAAGGTGGCGGCGCCATGCGTAGACAGTGACCATTAAAAACAACACGTTGGGCGCCCAGATTAGCACAAACGGCGGCGCAAACATTTTTTTAGACAACGTGTTTGCAACCACGAACAAAATCCAATAAGAGATAATGCAAATCACACTTAAAATAAAACCTGATGAAGCGTTAGAACGTCTATTGGTGCTTGAGCCCACAGACGATCCCAAAAATCCAAAAAGCAGACACGAAAGGGCGATGGCCCAGCGTCCATGATATTCGGAGGTGAACTCGATCCGTTGGGCGCTGCTCAATGACGAGTCAGAAAGTAGCGAATCAATCTGTTGCAGCGTGAAAGAGTCAGCATCTTTTTCGTTTTTTCGAGTGACGACCGGTGAGGAAATATTAAGGTGGTAAGTGTCGAATTTGACTTTGGTGTGCGAGGCCTCTCCGAGCTTGTAGATGTTTCCTTGAGTTAGTAAAATTTCTGCCGATTGATTGACGGCATTGGAAGACGTGGTAATTTCGCCCGTTTTTGCTACAATAGCTATGGGATTATTGGCATTTCTTTTGTCGTAGATAAAAAGATCCCGCATGATCTTTTCTTCTTTGTCGATCTGATTTGTATATAGAACAAGATTGAAGAAGCTTTCGGAAAAAGTCCCCTCTTGAATTGTGCTAATGATTTTTTGATTCCCAATTTGGCCTAAAAGCGTGTCCACCTTCAGGCGGGCTCTGGGACCGAGCTCAAACAACGTTTGCGAAGATATAACGCAAATAAAAAATGAGAACAAAATGGCGGGTGATGCAAGGTAGTAGGGGGAATACCCGAGCGCTTTAAAAGCCACTATTTCAGAGTCTGTACTCAAGCGCGAGTA
Organism: Bdellovibrionales bacterium; assembly: GCA_043757265.1. Taxonomy (GTDB): domain Bacteria; phylum Bdellovibrionota; class Bdellovibrionia; order Bdellovibrionales; family JAGQZY01; genus JANPLN01. The sequence continues at coordinate 2,984 of JAYUQP010000087.1, forward strand.
GGTGAGCAACACCGAAAAAAGCAAGCTCATCGGTAAAATGATCGGCAAGAAGCCAATCGAAATGTTCATGAGTAGCTCGAGAATACTTCCAATGGCAACATTGTGAACCAGAATGAACTCAGTGAGTTTTAAGAATTGAAACATGAGAATAATAAAAATAAAGACCACGATGCCTATCAAAAATGTAGGGAGAATTTGGCCAAAAATATAAAAAAACGTGATCTTTTTTTTCATTGCGACTCAAAAAGATTAACATTGCCATCGAGGCGCGTCAAATGACACAATTGAAAGAATGAAGAATATTCTTTTGATTTTAGAAAATACTTTAGAGTTCAATCTTACGAGAACTGTTTTGCAAAAGCTTGGGTTTAATGTTCTCTCCATCCAAAAAGGCGCCGATATGCACCTTCGATTGGCCAAGAATTTTCCTGATATGGTGATTACGTCGGTGCTCGGTTCGCAAGACGAATTTCTCAATGAGTTTATACAGGTGCGGCAAAAACGAGGCATACCTCGGTTTATATGGGTTGGAGCGACGTCACGTTTAGACAAATTGAAAGCAGCACAGCGACAGCTCATTGATGCAACGCTGTCGACACCCATCCAGCCAGATGTTTTGATTCAAAATGTCTGCCAGCTTTTCGAGTTGGACCCCGCAGATTACTTGCAAAAATACCGAACCTTAATGAGTGGCGGTTTGAGCGGCGCGGGCGAAGAGCGTGTAAAGGTTTCTGGAAAAGTAACCGTACCCACATCAGCAAACGATCCAGTGCGCGCTCAAAAATACAAAGACTTCTTGCAGAATGTTCCCGCTCTAGACACGGTCTTTTCTACAAAAAGTCTTGAAAGACCATGGAGCAAAGAAGCGGCTGAAGGCAACACACCAGATCTCTTAGAAAAAAAGAAAAAATTCGTGAAAGCATTGCTCAAGAAGTAAATCCGGTGCCAGGTCCTATTTAATCCGGAGAATTAATTCCCCGGATTAAATAGGACCTGGCACCGGATTTATTTCTTGCGGAAAAATAAACCCACAACATCTTTAAGGTCGGCATTCAAAATACTTGTTGCAGGCTTTTTGTCCTTGGAAATTGCCATGAGATCCCGGCGCGCTGGCATAAAGTTAGGATCTTTTGCCAAGGTATTTTTAAACGAAAGCAGGGCTTTATCAGGCTCGTTTGAACTAAGGTGCATAAGCCCCTTTACATACATAAAAACGGTGCTTTCTTTTTCTTCGGGTGGGAGGCTATTGATGGTTCGGGAAATCTGCTGAATAGGCACTTGTTTGTTTTTCAGTTGCGCCCAGCTCTGTAGGAGTTTCAAGCGTGGTGAATAGGGGGCAAGAGTTTGCGCATCGGATAAAATTCTTTCGGCCTCACTTGTGTCACCGCGAGAGAGTAACGTTATTGCTTTGTCAAAAAAGAGATCGGCTCTTTGCAGGTTTTCCTTTTTCTGCTGGTCCATGCGCTTAAGGTAAAGTTCTCGTTTTTCGGGACTTTTTATTTGATTGTAGGCCTCTTGAATTTTTTCGTAAACCATTAGTGACAGTGTTCTTACTTCTTGCGGAGCATTGATCAATTTGTCGGGATGCATGCTTTGCGACATCTCCTGGTAAGATTTTTTAATATCTTGCTCGCTCGCTCTGTCCGTTAGCCCTAAGCGCTCAAACGCATTCTGCGTTTCTAAGCTGTCCTGTAGTTTTTTTAGTCGTTCTTTATGCGACTGATAATTGATTTCAAGTTGAGTGTCGCCCAAATAGAACTCTCTAAATACCAACATGGTGTGCAGAAACTGCGTTGCGGTGGCGTCATCGACATTCGATTCATTGAAATAATCAGTCACTGAAATACTCTTCATCATAATTGGCAAAATATGTTTATTTGCTGCTACGACCGGAAAATACTGCGTCTTATTTTGACTCATGTTCATTTTGCGAATTTGCGAGTTCATGTGCGGTAAATAAAAAGCTTTTAACCAGTGAATATCCGAATTCATCGTCCAGTTGTAGAGATGCGATTCTATTTCGGTGTGTTCAAAAACTACACGGCGTGGATCCAGGCGGAGGGGGGAGTATTTGATATTGACGTTGTCGTTTACAAAAAACTGCGAAAGGCTTTGAAGAGTGTGCTCTTTTTCAATTTGCATGCAAGCATGAGGGCTGATCATATTCATCTGTAATAGCCGAAGGGCACCAAGATCGCTCGGGTGGAGAGTATCGATGTCTTCTTGGAGAACCCAGCCCTTATTCATAATGGAAGCCTTAAATTTAGCTGGCGCCATTTTTGTGCTATCTACAGAAATTTGAAAATTATGTAAATGCAGTTCGATCTGGTGTTGAGGAGTTCCTATTCGAAACGATCCGGTGCATTTATATGTAAGTAAGGCATTTAGAATAAAGGGAAGTTCGTTTCCGTTGATGACGGGGTTGTAGCCTATGATTCCTAAAATCAGGCTTTGACTCAAATTTTCTTGAAGGAACAACCCTTTTATAGATTTACTTTTTAAACTCAACTCGCGTGTGACCTCTTTGAAAGAATCATTCACCATTTGAAGTAAATCGGACAGATTAAACGGTTTGATGAGAAACGACTGCGCTCCTGTTTTTTTGATCGCATTGACAGAAAAATTCTTATCTTTATAAATCCCGCTCATCAGATAGAGTTGCAGTGAGTCGCCAGCCACTTCCTTAATTTTGAGAGCAAGATCAATTCCATTCATTTGTGGCAACATACAATCAATCAGAGCCACATCAAAAGTGTGGACCTTAATCAACGAAAGCGCGGTTTGCGGTTTTTCCGCCACATAGCACTCATATCCCTCTTCGGTAAATACTCTGAGGAGGGTTTCGGCAAACTTTTTGTCGTCTTCAACGACGAGCACCTTAAACTTCTTTTCCATGCACTTACATCGGCTAAATAAGTAAAATCTTTTAAATTTTCTGGGTGGTGACAGACCTTGGTCAAATGGCTTATGATGAGTTCAATTAAGGAGATATCTATGGCCCAAAATATAATGAATTCAAGCGATGCAAGTTTCGACACTGACGTCCTAAAGTCTAGCACCCCTGTGCTTGTGGACTTTTGGGCAGAGTGGTGTGGCCCATGCCGTGCGCTCGCGCCAAAGCTTGAAGAGCTCGCTTTGGAATTTGATACAAAGATGAAAGTTTGCAAAGTGGATATCGATAGCAATCAGGAAACTCCTGTGCAGTACAGTGTACGAGGAGTTCCCACGCTGATGTTGTTTAAGGATGGCAAAATGGTGGACCAACTTGTAGGAAACCATCCAAAAGATAGCATCAAGGCAATGCTTACTAAGCACATCTAAAAGGTACGGACACACTTCGTGGGACTCAACGCATAAAGGCTTGGGAATAGAGCCGATTTAATTATAGCGGTCTTTACGCGTTGAGTCCCACGAAGTGTGTCCGTACCTTTAGAACATGTCCTTGCGGTAGAAAACATTGGAGATCCAGCCGAGGCCCACCATTATTGTCATGCTGCTTGTTCCTCCATAGGAGATCAGCGGTAGCGGCACTCCGACAATGGGCAAAAGCCCGGTCACCATTCCAATGTTTACAAACACATGCCAGATAACGAGAGAGAAAACACCTATGGATAACAACGCACCGTAAAGATCCTTTGCCGTCATTGCACATTGTAAAATGGCAAGCAGCAAGATGGCGTAAATACCAAGGGTTGCTATGCAACCGAAGAATCCATACTCTTCGCTGAGGACACAAAAAATAAAATCTGTTTGTTTTTCGGGGAGAAACTCAAGCTGACTTTGCGAGCCGTTTCTAAATCCTTTTCCCCACAGCTGCCCACTTCCCACGGCAATTTTTGCCTGGATGCTATTGTATCCCGCGCCGCGCGGATCCTTGTTGGGATATAAAAAAGTAAGTACTCGGTTTTTCTGGTAAGGCTTCAGTCCGTACTGCCATGCCAGGGGTCCCGCCACGAGCGCCACACATAGACCTGTTACCAACACATGCATTCGCACTCGCATGGTCAAAATCATTGAAGATGAAATGGCCAAAATAAGAAGCGCAGTGCCCAGATCTGGCTGTTTGGCAGTTAGGGCAAATGGAATTCCCGCTAAAATCAGTGGCACAAACAAATTCCTAAATCCGATGCCGTCTGACGGATTGAATCGCGAAAGATATTTTGCAAGGACCAAAATCATAGCAAGCTTCATCGTTTCTGATGGCTGGTAACTAAAAAAGCCAAGATTTAGCCAGCGTTGCGCTCCATAACTTGTCTTTCCAATATACATTACGGCAATCAGTGCAATGATGTTGAGAACATAAAAAAAGTAAGCAAAGCGCACAAAAAAGCGATAGCTCACAAAGGTCAAAAGCCAGTAAAGCCCCCAGCCGATGGCAATCCACATAATCTGTGAATAAAAAATTCCCTTTAAATGTTTAGCTATGTTTGTCGTGGCACTTAAAAGATTTATCAGCGAGATGGCATTGAGCATCAGCACGCTGAGGATCATGTAAAAACTAAATCTTTTAAGAAAACTATTTTGCCCTATGGGTACGGACAGGCCTGGATGCCTCATCGTGTGACCTTTCGTGTTTCTGCTTCGGCGTTTTGTGTAATGGCCTGAGGATGGTATTTTTTAACATAAGCTTCGTAGAATTCTTTGACTAAGGGGACTGCCTCTTTGGAAGAACATGAGCCTTCGGTCAAAACTGCGACTGTGATTTCGGGGTCCTCGTAAGGCCCGTACGCAATGTAAAGTCCGTTGTGCCGTTGTTTTTTGGGTCGATTGTAGCAGTTGGCATAAACTTGATCGGCTGAAAATCCACGCACCTGCGCGGTTCCTGTTTTTCCCGCAATGATAAATCCAGGAATTTTTGCACCACGAGCTGTTCCGCGCTCGCCGTTTGCCACAAGAAAAAGGCCTTTTTGCACAATCTTGAAATTTTCGGGCGAAACATAATAGGGTTTCGTCGGGTCGGTCAGGTCGTTTACTAAAGTTGGTGAAAACTCCTGAAGCACTCGATTTTCGGTGTCCATTATTTTTTTAACTACCATGGGTTTGTAAACCTTGCCGCTATTAGCAATTGCCATGTAGGCGTTAGCTAGCTGCAGGGTCGTGACCGAAACAAAACCCTGTCCGATGGCGATACTGATATTTTCGCCTTCTTGCCAAGGCTCACCACGATTTTTTTGCTTCCACTCCGATGTGGGAATAAGGCCTGGAACTTCATTCTTTAAATCTATATCGGTGCGCGCCCCAAGACCGAGCGCTTTTGTGTAGAGGGCAATTTTATCAACACCCGTTGCAAGCCCCTGCTTGTAAAAGAACACGTTACTCGACAGCTCTATCGCCTGTGTGACCGTGATGTAGCCCTGCCCGGTTTTTGTGTGATCGTGATAGGGACGATTGCCAAACATAAAAACCGGCGGAGCATTTACTAATGTGTTCTCCTTGATGTTGCCCGTTTGCAAACTGGTTAGCGCAATGAAAGGTTTAAACGTTGAACCTGGTGAGTGATGATCCTGGATAGCTTTATTTCGTAAAGGTTTATCAGGGTTGTTAATAAGCTTCGACCACACCTCGCTCGTAATACCTTTTGAAAACAAACCGGGATCAAAAGAAGGATTATTGTACAGAGCGAAAATCTCGCCCTGTTTATTCACAGCAACCAGCGCACCACTCTGTTTGTGTTTGATGAAAGTCTCCTGAGCCGCAAGCTGGAGATCAAGATCAAGAGTGGTCTCGATATTTTGCCCAGCTTTTGGAGGGAGATCTTCAATGCTTCCTAAGAACTTAAGTGACTCACCCAGTGCCTCGCGCCCTTTTGCATCCACTTTTACGTAGGAAATTCCAGTCACGCCGCGAACATAATCGTCGAAGCGATCTTCGAGTCCACTTTTTCCGATAACGTCACCTTGCTGAACGATGCGGTTTCCTTTTTCGCGCAGCCGCGGAAGTTCGGTGTCCGAAATTTCGCTGATGTAGCCAATGGCGTGTGCAAAAGCTTCACGATACGGGTATTCACGAAAAATCAGCTCTTCGATATCGATCCCGGGAAAATCGATTTTCAGGAGCTCCAAACGATTGATTTCAGTTCTATTTAAAAAGTTTTTTATAGTCACCGGTCGGTACGTGCCGTTCATGCGCGAATCTTTTTTAAACTTATTGATAATCTCGTCTTTGGGTATGCCGACGATACTACTTATCTCCTGTGCGAGGGGAGGAAGGTCTTTAATGTACTGCGGGGAAAGTGTGAGGGCAAAGTTGGGAAGGTTTTCGGCAATAATGCGATGGTTGCGATCGTAGATAATCCCGCGCGGCGGTTGAACTCGAATTTCTTTAAGAAGATTTTTTTCCGAAAACGCGTACAGTGCGCTTCCCTGAATCATTTGCAAATAAATCAGCCGTAATACGAGAAATGAAAAAAGTGTGCCCAAAGCGATATACAACAGGCTGCCTCTATTTTGCAATTCTCGCAGAGCAGGTTCCTCGTAACTGATATGAATCTTCATAAATCCATAACCAGACTGTTGTGAACGTAGCGCGGTGACAACGAATTATCTATTTTACGGCAAAGCAGAAGAATTCCTGGAATGAGTGGAAATGAAATCAGCAATGATAAGAAGTGAAATAGGAAATCAAAATGAAATTCCGACGAAATCATATAATCAACTAAACTATAGAGAAGGGGGAACGTAAAAATAGCACCGGCACTAAACAGCACAAGATCGAAAATACTCAAAGTAGAAAAGTTTGTTTGTACAAACCGAATAATAAAGAGCGTGCCGATCAGGGCGAAGAGAGTTTGTAGGGGGAGAGCGACGGTGCAGGTCAGAAGCAATATATAAAATGTTGCTAGCCAACCGAGGCGTTTTGGATGCTCGCGATTTATGATGAAATAGACCAAAACCGGCGTCCAAAGGTTGGGTGAAGGAATAAAACCAACCCACGAGAACCAAATTGTCGTCTCAAATAAAAAACAGGAGATGATGAGCAGGCCGAAAAAGAAAAGCCTTTGGGCCCGCATCATTTTTTCACCCGAAGTACAATCACCTCGTCCAATTTGCGTAAGTCTACAATGGGATGGATGAGAGCCGTATGCCCAACGCCAAATGGACTGACTCTCACCGAGACAACGTTGCCAATGGGATAGCCAATGGGAAACATCTTTTGATCGTCGCTGGTTACGATGAGATCACCCGGTGCGATATCTTGAGGGCGATCAATAAACTTAAGAACAGATTCATTTCGGGAATGGCCTGATATGATTCCGCGCCCGCGGGTGCGTTGCACTGTGGAGTCGATGCTTATCAAGCGATCACTTACTAGGAGGAGTCGTGACGATTGAGCTTGAACGTCGACCACATAACCGATCACGCCCTGGCCAGTGATAACTCCGCTTAGCTTTTCAATTCCGTCGTCGGAGCCCTTTGAAATCATCAGAGAGTAATGATCGGTAAAAAGGTCCTTGGCGGTGACCTTCGCAATGACAAAGTCGTACTTAGGATGGTTGTCGCGAAGATTAAAAATAGTTTTGAGGCGTTCATTTTCGGAACGGATCTCCTCCAAAACCTGCAGCTGCGCTTGCAAAGCTTGGTTGTCCCCCTTGAGGGTTTGTAATTGCTCTTTGATTGAAAGAAGATCCACGTACTGCCGAACCGTCTTGCCAATAGATTCAGCAGCTGTGTTGTAATACGGCTGAATTTGCGCAGTTAGAAAGTTGGGAGCCATTGCGTTGCTCGCCGGCTCGAAAGACTGTTGCAGTGTATAAATAATGCCACATACGCTCAAAAAGGCAGCGATGGAGACTATTTTTTTAAAATCGAGCGTTAAAAATTGCATTCTTAATTACAATAACAAAAAGTTCTTTGATATCAAGAATTCTCCTTGAAAAAATAGAGGAAAAATTTTGTAATGGGCCGTTTGATTCCTAGGAGGACTCGTGTTCGAAGGCATTTATAAGAAAAGAAAAAATCCCATCTTCAACATCGCAGGTTGGCTATTGTTAATCCTGGTGTGTTTCATCTTTTTGTTTGTGGGTTACTCTCCAGACGTAGATTTTATGGGCTCAGGGTCCTCCGTTGCACAAGTGAATGGTGAAACAATTAGCTACACTCAGTTTTCGCGATACTTGGACCGCGTTCAAGAAAGCCGTGGAGCTGCTAAGCAATCAGATGAAGAACGAAAGCGCCTCAACAAAGAAGTTGTAGACAGCCTTGTGAATCGCACTTTGATCATCCAAGCTGCAAAGAAACAAGGCATAGTGGTGGGCGACGAGGAAATCCGCGAGTTTCTAAGGCAAATTCCTCAATTCCAGGACAAGGGCGTGTTTTCCATCTTGAAGTACAAAGAGCTTTTGCGCGCTCAGAGTTTAAGCGAAGGGCGCTTTGAAGAGCAAATAGTAGAAGACATGCTTGTTCAAAAAATGAATGATTTCTACCAGCGAAGCGCAACTGACACCGATCTGCTTGATAAGCAGGAAGATATAGTGTCAAAGGTGAAGCTCAACTTGCAGTTTATTAAAAAAACCCCTCAGGAGTTGGTTGCCGACGCCGATGTGAGCGAAAAAGACATTGCAGATTATCAAAGTTCGCAAACAAAAAAAATCACCGAGTACTACGACAATAACAAAGCGAGTTTCCAACAAAAGGAAAGCGTTCGCGCTCAGCACATTTTAATTAAAACTTCACCGGAAATGACAGATGCAAAAGCGTTGGCCAAAATCACGGAAATTGCAGCGCAAGTGAACAAAACAAATTTTACGGAGATGGCCAAAAAGTGGACCGAAGATCCTGGTTCTAAAGCGACAGGCGGGGATTTGGGATTTTTCGAACGCGGTCGAATGGTCCCTGAGTTCGATCAGGCTGCATTTTCTTCGGCCCCTGGTGAAATTTCGAAGCCGTTTAAATCATCGTTTGGTTATCATATTTTGATGGTTAACGAAAAGCGCGAGGCAAAAGCTCCGGTCCTTGAGGATGTTAAAAAACAAATCGCAATGACCCTTGTAAAACAGGACAAAAAACAGGTGGCAGTTAAGGACATCAACGAAAAGTTAACCGCTGGAACAGCCGACGCTTTTTTTGCGCAAAAGGGATGGACTTGGGAAGAGACGGGCTTTTTCGGTTTAGGTGATATGTTAGTTCCCAAACTTGGGGACAACAACGAAGTGATCACTGCAGCTCTCACGCTAACGGAGAAAAATCCACTTTACAAAAATGTTATCGAGAAAGACGGAAGCTACTATATTGTAAAATTAAAAGGCATTGATGCTGTTCCATCGGCTGTAGCGAAAAAAGATCAGTCCATGGATTATTTCAAACAGATTTTTGAACGTCAAAAATCCTATGAAATGTTCCAGGGCTGGATGGATCACCTGCGTAAAACCGCATCCATTACAATCAACGAGAAAGTTATCTCTCAATAGCTTTTTTAAAGGCATCCACAAAGCTCTCTAAATTTCTAAGCCTCATAAAAAGGACACGGACATCGTGTCCTCAGCCGCAGAGTATTACGCCTTCCAGGCGCTGCGGAGGTCCTTTTTATGAGGCTTAGAAATTTAGAAAGCTTTATTCCTCGACACTAAAGTCAGACTTTTTCGACTCATATCTTCTTCATTATAATGATTACGAACATTTTTCCGCAGCTGCAAAGTTTTACGCGGTTTTTGTGCGGCAGATGACAAAAAGTCCGCGTCCCATTCAAATTATTCCACTTAAAAGTATGAAATCATAAAAAATGAGGATGGTTTCATCATGAGATGGTTTTGTCGTCTCAGGTTGAGAATCGGCACAAGATCGCCGTAAAAGTCACCCTTACCCTCCATTTTTTTTTCGATCAGCCGATAGGATCTAAGTACAGCAAGGGGTGTATTTTGCCTATTTTTAACTATCACATTGCAATGATCTGGTGCGCGCTTTCGATGGCCTCGAGCTTTGCATTTGCTCAGGAATATGTTCCGGGCGAAGTGATTGTTAAGTTTAAAAAAGAACAAGCAGGCAGTGCAAACTTCAGCAGTAAAGCTATCGGTCTTAGTGTGAGCCTTAAAAAATCATGGAACCTTTTAAATACCCATCATTTTCAGGCCAAAGCTGGTCAGCAAAATGTTGAACAACTGGTGCAGCAGCTGCGCGCCGATCCCAATGTTGAGTACGCCGAACCCAACTACATATTCAAAAAGCAAAGTGTAGGCTTAGAGAGCAAAAAATTCTCAAAGTCGGAAGCCATGAGCTCGCTCACGACTTCGAATGTTTCCGCGATGGCTGCCGAAACCTATTATCAATCGGATGCCGCCATCCAGGTGGAAGAGGCATGGAACATTTTAGCAGCCACCTCGTCGGTAGTGCCGGTTGTGGCAGTCATTGACACTGGACTTGATTACAATCACGAAGTTTTTGTTGATGCCAACGCCGTTTGGAGAAACACCGACGAAATAGCGAGCAATGGTATTGACGACGACCATAATGGCTATATTGATGACATTCGCGGCTGGAATTTTGTCGCCAACAATAACAATCCTATGGACGATGAAGACCATGGAACTCACGTTGCGGGAATCATTCTCGGCGTGTCGCAAAATATTTTCGCAACAACATTGGCCCCAGCAAAAATCAAAATCATGCCGCTAAAGTTTTTAGACAGTACTGGTGCGGGCGCTACGTCTGATGCCATCGAAGCCATCTATTATGCCATCGAGAACGGCGCCTCAGTTATCAATGCATCGTGGGGCGGCGGAAGCTATAGTGGAGCTCTTTTGGACGCTATCATCGAAGCCTACGGCAATGGCGTGGCCTTTGTAGCTGCTGCTGGTAATGCAAGTAGCAACAACGACAACCGACCCACGTATCCTTCAAATTACACAGTGGGAAATTTAATTTCCATCGCTGCCACCAGCGATACAGACAACGTAGCAAGTTTTTCAAACTTCGGAAGTTCCACGGTAGATATTGCAAGTCCGGGAGTTGGAATATTGAGCACTCTACCAAATAACAGTTACGCCTATTCATCGGGCACGAGTATGGCAGCACCACTGGTTGCGGGCATTATTGCATTGATGGAACGCGAAGCAGGGCAAGAAATCAATGGCTATCAGGCTGGTCAAATTCTTTATGCAAATAACGACACAAATGTTGGAAACGTGAATGGCAAAGTGACAACTGACGCACGAGTGAACGTTTATAAAGCTGTTTACTACGTAAAAAACAACACCATAAGCACCTCTCAGCCAGATTATACAGCCAGTCGCGCCGTTGCTTCGGACTCAGCTGGCGGCGGCGGATGTGGACTTGTAAAACAAATTTCTGGCGAATCCGCAGCGGATATCGCAGGGCGCGGGCTTTTAATGCTCATCGTACTGAGCCCTTTTGCGGTGGCTTTTTTCCTCAAAATGCGTCGCAAAGAAGAGGACGATCGAAGAGCCTACGAGCGTTACAATATTAAATCTGAGGTACGCATCAGCTTCGGTGACAAAGAGCTTGTGGGATCCGTCAGTTCCATTTCACTGGGCGGCGTAAAAATCGATACAGAAGCCATGCTCGAGCAAGGTGGCATTGTCGAAATGAACATCATGAGTCCTGATGGAAAAGAGCGCGTGCAAGTTCTCGGGAAAGTCGTGTGGAGTCAGGAACGTAAATCCTACGGAGTGCAGTTCTGTGATATCGCCGAAACTCAGAGCTCGTCTATTTCGTCCTGGACTAAAAAGCTGGTCAGATCTTCATAACCTGTTGCTAACAATCTGAGATTTTATTACCATGACCTTCAATTATCATTTGGAGGTCTTTCGTGTTCTTAGCTGCTCTATTTTCGTTGATTGCATCTGCTCAGCCTTCTAAAACGGACGCCTGCACTTATTCCTACAAACCCGACACTTTAAAAATAGAATGGACAGCTTACAAATACACCGAAAAAAAAGGTGTGCTTGCTAGTTTCCCTGTTTTCACCTTGGATGCGCCTCAGACTGCAAACAGCGTCCAGGAGTTGTTTGAAAAAACCTCCATCGATATCGATCCACAGGGGCTAGAGTCTGGCGACGCTGGCCGAAACGACAATCTGAAAAAATACTTTTTCAAAAAAATGATAGGTCCAAAAATCAAGGGTCAAATCGTTTCGTTCAGTCCCGCCATCAGTAAAATCAAGATCGATATGAATGGAACCAGTAAAGTTGTTCCTTTCCGAATGAAAATCGATGGCACAAAGTACATCGCCGAAACTGACATTGATATTATCGACTTCAAAATGAAAAAGTCCCTCGAGTCCATCAACAAAGCTTGTTACGAGCTGCACAAGGGATCCGATGGCAAATCAAAGACATGGTCCGCAGTTTCTCTCAGCCTCGCCGTAGAGCTTATTGAAAATTGTAAAAATTAGTTTTTAGCTAGGGGATGAGATGGCTTTAAAGCAGTTGAATGAAGAGCAAGTTAAAACCTGGACACTCCAACAAAAAGACGAGTGGTGGTTAAAAAATGTTTACCAGGGCGATATGCCCCAGCTCACTCTGCGTTCGGCAATCACCGGCGCTATTTTGGGGATGTTTTTATGTTTAACTAATTTATATATCGGTATCCGTACGGGTTGGACCCTGGGCGTCGGGATCACTGCAGTTGTCGCATCTTATGGAATGTTTCGGTTACTCGAAAAAACAAAAATAGCCACGGGCATGACGATTCTTGAAAACAATGCCATGCAATCTATTGCGGCGAGCGCCGGCTATGTCACATCTCCACTCATATCAGCTATCGCAGCCTATATGATGGCCACTGGTATTATTCCGCCGCAGTGGCATGTCTATTTTTGGATCGTGGCTTTGGGAATCCTTGGGACATTGTTTGCATTTCCTCTTAAAAAGAAATTCATCAACGACGAGCAACTGCCTTTTCCAGAGGGGTACGCCGCTGGAGTTGTCCTTGAGAGTCTCCATTCCTCGGATGCGAAGGTTGGAATGCAGCGAGCTAAATTTTTAGCCGGTGGCGCCGGGGCCTCGGCGCTTATCGAGTTTTTGCGAAGCGATGCGGTGCTCGCCAAGATCGGCGTTCCTTTTTTAGCTATTCCTCATTATTGGGATGAATTCGTTTACAAATTCTACACGCCCACCATATTGGGAACGCCAATGAAGGATCTTTTACTACGTTTCGATACCTCCATCGTCATGATGGGTGCAGGAACTATAATGTCCATGCAAACAGCAACATCGATGCTGCTTGGTGGTTTGTTCAATTATGCAGTTCTAGCGCCCATCATGATCAAAAAAGGAATTATTATTGGCGGGGGCTTCAAAAATATTTCCATTTGGGCGCTGTGGGGTGGAGCTTCGATGATGACAAGTGCGTCACTTTACTCATTTTTCTCTGCCGATTCTACCGTTGCAGGATTTAAACAGATTTTCAAAAAAAACAAAGTTGATAAAAAAGCCGACATTCTTAAACATATCGAACTTCCCCTTTCAGTTTCTCTCATCGGCGTGCCAATTGTGGGATTTGCCATGGTAGTAATGGGTAAAGCTTTTTTTGGCGTTGATTACTGGCTCACAGCGATTTCGATTCCCTTGGTATTTGCGTTTAGTATTATGGCAGTAAAGGCAACTGGGCTTACCGGAACAACTCCAGGAAGCGCACTGGCAAAAATGACTCAGGCCGTTTACAGTATTTTGGATCCAGGAAATTTAGCAACAAACCTAACGGCAGCCGGAGTCACTTCCAACGTTTGTCTGAACGCCAGCAATTTACTTATGGATATCAAACCTGGCTACATGCTTGGCGCAAAACCTCGTCAGCAGGCCGTGGGACACATCATCGGAATCTTTGCAGGAAGCCTTGTTGCCATTCCTGTTTTCTACATGCTTTTTAACGGCGACATCAGTGCCTTCGGTACAGAACGATTGCCAATGCCAGGTGCTGTTGTTTGGAAAGCCGTCGCTGATGTTTTATCTTTGGGAATTTCATCACTGCATATCACATCTCAATATGCTGTGCTCATTGGAGCGGTCTTAGGCATTGTAATGGAAATCATCATTAAAAAGACGAACGGGAGATTTCCCATCTCTCCGGTCGCACTCGGCCTTCCATTCGTGATGTCTTTTACGGATGTGTTTATGATGTTTTTGGGTGCTTTTATTTTTTGGCTTTTGAAAAAAAAACCGCTGCAAAATCGCTCATCGTTATATCAAGCGGTAACCGAAAATCAGGAATCCATCGGTGCGGGAATCATCGCAGGTGGTTCGATCATTGGAATTTTTCTCCTTATCATCGAAACGATGGGGTAATAAATGAGAGTAGCACTCGTCTGCGGAAGTCTTCGCAAAGACTCCCTCAATAAAAAATTGCTTTTAGCTGCACAAAAATTACTTCCAGCTGAAACGCAGAGCGAATTTGTCGATTTGAAACCCTTAAATTTACCGGTCTACGACGGCGACATCGAAACTGAAAATTTCCCAGAAGCGGTGCGAATTCTCGGCGGGAAACTCAATTCTGCCACTGCTTTGATTTTTGTTTCACCAGAGTATAATGGCTCCATATCAAGCCCGCTTAAAAACACCATCGACTGGCTTTCGCGCCTCAAGCCGCACCCATTCGATAAAAAGCCTGTGTTTTTGATGGCGGCAACGCCTGGAGGAATGGCGGGCATTCGAACTCTTTTGCATTCGCGGCAGCCGCTAGAATCTTTGGGCGCGTATGTTTACCCACAAACTTTCGGCCTCGCTAAAGCTCACGAAGCCTTTGATGCTAACGGCAATCTTACAGACATCAAAACCGAAAAGTTCATCCGTGAATTGCTGCAAGGCTATATTTTATTTGCCAGCAAACTCATTTGACATAAGTAAATACCCTTGGTCTTCTTGCTTTTATAAACAATGGGGGACCAATGAAAAAACTTTTTTTTATTTCTTTATTCATTTTCGTAGCGAGTTGCAGTGATAGTAAAAATTCCGGAGGCGGAATTCCCGGGGCGGGATTGCCCGAGCTTACGATAGAGCAAAAACTGCAAGTCTCTCAGTTCAACGGAGCCATTGATGATATTTCAGTGGTGACCGATGACCCATCTCAACAACCAACAAATAATTTTGGCAACTTTGGGCTTAACCAAGTTAAAGCGGGCACCGACACCTTGACGAAGGCGCAACAAGAGTTGGTCGAAAAAATGGACTGGGCAAAGCAAAATAATCATTGCCAAGTATCTTCACCAAACCCACCACAAATGCCCCAACCAGATGATATGATGTCGGCGCAAGAAGCGATTTTGGTCATTGGTGGCAGCCAGTGCCCTATGACTTACAAATCTCAAATCAAAACCACACCAGTCCAATCGGGCAATGGCTACAGTGTAACGATTGTTACTAACGAAAAATTTGTGGCAAATCCCCAAGGCGCAGTGCATCTGGGTTTAGACATTCAATCGTTTGATTCATTAAGTAAAACCACTATGAGTTTTACAGCTGTGAGCCAGGGGAACCTAAGCTTGGCCATGAATCTCTCCGCAAAAATGACGGCACAAAGTTTGTCTGTTGGTCCGGTCGTCATGGATCTTGCCGCACGCGTCGCAGGAAATGTGAAAATCAATCCGCAGACGGGCGAAGTCATGTCGCAGACGATGACGTTGGCATTCACAGCAACACAAACCTATCAAGATTTTAAAGTTGTAGCCCACATGACAGCTTCAGAAACTATGAGTGGACCTAGCTTGTCGAAGTCCAGCATGCCGGTTAAATCCCCAGGCGGATCAAACTCGCTTCCCTTTACCAATGCTAAATTCTTTATCAATGGAAAATCGGTTTCCGAGAAGGAATTTTCCGAAGTGTTTCCGGGTATTGGGTTGGATCTGGGTCAAGAGCTTTAAAAAACCGCTAGCACGTAAATAATGTAGGGACATCCTGAAATTCGTACGTTTCGACTAAAGGATGTTCCCATCGGTGTGATCCGTATGTACGCTCCCAGCCAATGATCACTCGGGATATCAAAAAACTATATTCGCATTTCTCTATCTTTACACGTGCACTTGTGCGGACACTCTCCGTCTCATTTACCGTCACCCTTGCCGGCACATTTACGGTCGTACCGTATGCCTATGCCGAAACCTGTTATCCTTTGAAGTCTTTAAAATCACTTTACGGAGTGGACAACGTTCCCGTGGCTAAGGCCATCGTTGGCGTAATTGGATCGGGCATCGATTACAATCATCCTGGAATGGCGCGATTTTTGGCAGTTCGCGCAGAGCTTGAAAGTAAACTGCAAAAAATCGAAAAAATTTCTAATGTAGAAAGTTTAACTCCTTGTGAGTATCAAAAAATTCAACAAGAGCGCAACGTGGGATTTCCCTTGTGGATGGACCAAGCTTTCAAAACTCCGTGGCCCATGGATCAGGTTTTTCAAAATGGAATATTAAAGCCAAACTTAAACCACGAAACTCGAGTGGCCAGTCGAATTATGTATGGACGAGACGACGTGGCAGTGCATTTTGTGCGAAGAATGTTTGGTTCAGACCGCGATATTTTTAATGCCGCCCAAGTCATCGAGAATTTTGCGAATCACGGTGTGCAAGTTGTTAATATGAGCTTCGGCTCAGACTGTGGAGTTTTGCCACGTGAGGAACAGTCGTGGTCGCTACTTTTTAAATTGTACCCGCAACTCATTTTTGTGGTCTCGGCTGGCAACTCAGGTCGCAATCTAAACTACTTCGAATACTGCCCCGCAAAATTTTCTCGAGATAACCCGAATGTCATTTCCGTAACTTCCGTTACCTCGGATGGAAATATTTCGGTAAATTATGATCCTGAAGCGGGTAGAGATGTATTGGTCAATTATGGTACCTCGGTGGACGTGGCCATAAGAGCTGATGGACTTTCTGTTCTGGTACCTTACACCTACTACGACGACAATGACAGCCAATGGATTCGGCAAACCACTGGGTGGACGTCGCACGCCGCTGCCGAGGTCACCCGTGTGATCGCGCATGCCATAGCTGATGGACTTCCAGTTCGTTCGGCCACGGTCAAACAACAGTTGATCCGCACAAGCCGAAAAAAACGATACTTAAACGAATTTGTTAAAAGCGGCGGTGAGGTTGATGAGTTGTCCTTCAGGGCTAATTTAGCCCTGCCAACAGCTCACACATCCGAGCGAAGCTCTACTGCACAATAGCTGGCTGGCGATTGCCTTGCTGAGCAGGTTCGCCCTGCGCCGTAAATGTTTTCGACACGCACCATTGCATAATGGCTGGATCATTTGTAAGCCCCGATAGAATCTGCTGGTCAATGCTGTCGAGGGTTAAAGTCTGACCGCGCTCATGATTAACTCGTGACACTTCCACCATGAGTAAAGTTCGCGGCCGTTGCCGAGGATTCACGATGGGTTCAAATTCTTGCGAGCTGCGCTCCACATCGCTTGCAGTGGCAAACTTTTTTGCCACGTCAGCACAGAGTCCATTTAAATAGGCCAAATGATCAAACTCTCCAGATGTAGATGCGGCACAGGCGATGTCGCATCCAGCCCTGCAAACCTGCCGGCGAGCATCCCGAATCATTTCGTTGATGGCGCGCTCAGTTGCAGTGTTGCCCAGTTGAATTGTTTTTGCTCCTGAAATTTTAATGTTAGGAGCCGAGCAAACAACGCCGCCCAATATCACCATCATGGCCCCCACAACGAGTACAGCCAAAGGTGCTACCGCGCTGGCAGTTCCAATAAAACCAACTGGCAAGCCAAAGAGCGGAATTATTTGAAAACTCACATCTGTCGTCCAATCTTTGGAGTTCAAATCAATCAGCTTTCCATTCAGACGCAAATTATTGTTCGATTCACGGCTTAAATTATGAGTTTGATTTTGCATTTGAAACTGTACTGTTCCATCGACCATAAATTTAAACTCAGGCAGTAATATATCTTTTTTAGTCAATTGCGCAGTCATGGCAGATGTAATCCCAGGCGGTATGTTTTTTCCTGAAAGTGCAATTTTTAAAAGGTGATGCGTGCGCTTGAAGCTATTCATCATGGCAACATCCTCAGCTATAAAGCCAGTTACGGCTTTGGATGTGAGTGGAGCGTTTGTGGGTGGGGCCGCTATAGCGAACTGAAGTATCAATACCGGGCAAACGGCTAAGGATAAAAAACGATAGATACTCAATCAAACCCCCTACTTCAACAAGTGTGCTTTTTAATAAGATAAAATTCAAGAAGATGCTAAAAGACAGTATGAAACCAAAACCCTACACAAAAGCTTCCATACCTCGAGATATACCAAAGCGCAAAAAAACCGACAGCAAGGTTCAGGGCGGAAGGGTGGGAGTGATTGCGGGGAGTCCAGGAATGTGGGGCGCGGGCGTCTTGGCAGCCGAGGGCGCAAGCCGCAGCGGTGCTGGATATGTGTACCTACTCGCGGCGACGCCAAAGATGCTAATCAAGCATCCCGACTTTCTATTTTCCAGCGAGTCGCAAATCAGACGCCAAGCATTGTCTGCAGTGGTGATTGGTCCTGGTTTTAAAAAACCAGCGGTTGCAAAATGGTTACGTCATTGGCAACAAACGGTACAAAAAAATGTAATACTTGATGCCGAGGCCCTCAACTGGCTGGCTTTGCACCCGAAGCAGGTTTTGCACGAAAGCTGGGTGCTCACGCCGCACGAGGGTGAAATGGGCCGTCTGCTTAAAAAATCAAGGCTGTGGGTTCACGCCCATCGCGAGGAAGCTGTTTTGCGAGCCCAAAAAAAATGGCACTGTATCGTTGTTTTAAAAGGGGCATCCACGTTGGTTGCAAACGGCGAAAAATTCTTTTCTGTCCAGGCAGGAAACCCTTCTCTTGGAAAAGCCGGTAGCGGCGATGTGCTGGCCGGAATGATTGCGGCTTTTCTTGCACAAAACCAGTCGACAGGCTCTGCTATTCGCGCCGTTTGTGCGGCGGTCTTTGTACATGGATGGATTGCTGATCAGTGGGTTGCGGCGAAAAAGGACACTCTCTCCCTGCGCCCCGTTGATTTACTGGCGCGCTTGCCAGCCGCTCTTTCCACATTGCGAAAACATTAAAATCGATTAACGTTTTTACTGTTGCCGACAATGATCTTGTTTTTTTTCAAACAAAGAATATTCTCTGAAAACTGATGGCTTTTTTAAGTTTCCCTCTCCTTTATATATTTTTCGTCGGTGCAGTGTCTGTTTTTGCAGATGACCCTCCGGCAATTTTTTTTTTGAAAAAAGGAAAATCGCACAAATCTTTTAGCGTCGATTCGTTAAAGAGCGTGCAAAAAGACGAAGTTTTAAATGTTTTCGAACCTCATGAGAATGTGCAAAAAAAATATCGTGGTTTTCCTGTACTGCCCTTGATCGAAATGATTTATGGAAAAAATTTAGATTCGCCCTTCGACACGTTGGTATTTTACTGCGACGACGGTTATCGATCCGATGTGCCCTTAACGGAATTCAAGGTAAAAAAAGCCACTCTTTCCTTTGCAATGGCCGATGGCAGTCCGTTTGTTCTGAAAAGCGAAAAGCCAATTTCACTCAGTCCTTTGTATCTCACCTGGGATCATCCAGATGCGGCATCGGCAAAAAAAACTTTTTTTCGTTGGCCCTATCGAATTCAAAAAATTGATTTTGTGGAAAGCGCAAGCGCGTACAAAGCGATCGTTCCTACCAAAGACAGTGATCAAGTTGTTCAAACTGGCCAACGAGAATTTTTAAAGCATTGCTTTTCATGCCATGCCCTCAACGAGGTGGGTGGCTTCAGGGGCCCGCCTCTTAATTATTTTGTTCAAGAAAAAACAGCCTCGCACTTGGAAAAGTATATTCTGAATCCAAAAAGTTTTGATCAGAATTCCCAGATGGCAGGACTTCCTGCAGATCTACCCGAACGACAAAAAATTGCGGCAGAAATCGTAAGCTATCTCAAAAAACAAAGTCGGTGAACCATGTCTTTTCGTTTAGTACAAATTTCCGATCTGCATTTTGGCACAGAGGTGGACGAGGTGTTACAGTCGTTGCGCAAAGCTGTAAAAGAGCTTTCGCCGAACATGATTGTGGTCACAGGCGATATCACCCAACGCGCGACTCGACGGCAATTTACCCAGGCAAAACGTTTTTTTGATTCTTTATCACCGACGCCTCTGATTTGTTGCCCGGGCAATCACGACATTTCGCTATTTAATGTCATCTCGCGGCTATTTTTTCCATACCGAAAGTTTGCGACTATTTTGAAAGCCCGGCCGGAGAGTTTTATTTCACATCCCGAACTGGAGATTTTGATTGTCAATTCCACATCGCGCTTTCGACATGTCGATGGAAAGTTAGATATGAATTATCTAACGAATCAGCTCAAAACTTTCACGTCGGCTGCTAAATGGAGGGTGGTAGCGCTCCATCATCCGTTGGACTGCAAACAACAGAGCGATGAAAAAAATCTTCTCTTGAACGCATCGGAGGTGATGCAGGCGTTTTCCGATAGTGGTGTAGACTTGATAATAGGCGGACACATCCACGACCCATTCATCACTACGTCAGCACAACGCTATCCGTCGCTCCACAAGAAAATAGTGATCAGCGTTTGCGGAACAGGTGTATCTCACCGAACCCGCCGAAACGCACCTAACTCGTTTATGCTTTATGATTTCGAAAAACAGCCATCCCTTCTGAAAAATCACCAGTTCGACTATGAAAACTCCACTCATAATTTTAAAATTGTCAGCGAGATATCGTTTTAAGCAGGTAAAGGCACACTCAAAGTCATCATCACCCCCATACAAATGAGAAATGCCCTCTCGTCTTCAACTCAACCTATCTATAGTTTGGAAAACCCTACCCATGAGATGGGCAGCTATATAAACGCAGTGTCCACAGTCCAAGCCCTTAGCCTCAAGCTGAATTGAAACCGAGCGCTTGATGACTGTTGTCCAATGTCTATTATCTGCGAAAACTTTGGTGGCCTTTCCGAGAATCGAACTCGGATGAGCGTAAGCCCACACGATTTTGAATCGTGCGCGTCTACCAGTTCCGCCAAAAGGCCACTATGAAAACCGTTTAAAGAGAGTCGAAGCTAAATGATCTGAGTTTCTCAGACAAGTATTATTTTCAGTGTCGTCAAAACCTTAGAGAGGCAAATCGATCCCAAACTTTTGCTTATACTATCAATTAGCGGTTCCAATAGGGAACCAATGCCAATTTTTTCCCATACAATTCAGTGGGTTAGGGAAAGACTTAGAAAAGTGCCCTTTTTTGGAACACCCCTTGCTATTAGAGATCCCTAAGAGGCTAAGGAAAAACGCTAAGGAGGAATGTATGGGACAAAAATTATTAGTAACAATGTTGGTGTTGGTGACAACGGTTTCGTTTGCTCAACATGAAAGATATCAAAAGCAGGCACCACAGTATGGTCGACCGGTGCAGGTTGAACCGAACGAGCCAGTAGCTGGTAACGACGGATATGAAGAGATCGAAACCGTCGAAAACAATTTGGCTGGTGGGTCACAAACTTCAGATGGCGAAGTTTCGCAAATAGATAATTTTAAGGGAAATAACTCTGCCACAAATACAGATGGCAGCCCGCAAATTAATATCTACAATGCAAATTCAAACGCGAACAAACAGAAGGCAGCAGCTGCCGCTGAGGGTGAAGCTGAATCAAAAGTGGATACCTACTCGCAAACGAACGTCGGCGAGAACAACGGAAATTACGGCAGCGACATCAAGAACTCACGTAAAAGTCTTGAATATCGCACCGATGAAAAAGTGATCGAGAAATTAGAGTGGTCGCGCATTGAGGA
Organism: Bdellovibrionales bacterium; assembly: GCA_043757265.1. GTDB lineage: Bacteria > Bdellovibrionota > Bdellovibrionia > Bdellovibrionales > JAGQZY01 > JANPLN01. The sequence goes on from JAYUQP010000087.1 coordinate 24,696, forward strand.
CGAAAAGGACCGTGCTGATCGTTTATTTGGTCACTATTCAAACAAAAAATACGATGACGATTATAAAAAAGAAGACGGCGATTACGAGCAAAAAGAAGAGTATAGCAAACCACCAGTGGTTGTTGTTGAAAAGCCAGTTTACACTGAGCCAAAAACAGAAGTGCCGTACGCTTATAAAGACGAAGTTAAAACTGAAACATCGTACGCTTTATGGGATCAACAGTCGTACATCGCTCCATTGCTTGGTTCTATGAACTCAGGTGCAGGACATGTGTCTTCTGACCTTGCGACCGGGATTGCTTTTGGAACTCACTTCTCATCAAACTTTAGTGTGGAAGCCACATTCCTTTACTCGGACATCACGATGGACGGAACTGTGAACGAAGAGATCGACGGCAAAGTTTACGAAGGCTTCAAATCGG
>JAYUQP010000088.1:0-3211 GCA_043757265.1 Bdellovibrionales bacterium
GGTGCAACAGGCGCTGCTCGGGATTTTAGAGAGCGAGTCCTTTACGTACACCATTCGGGAGAATGGTGTGATCCGTTCAGCGATCGTGCAGATAAAAAACACGTCGATGTTTCTTTTAACCAATGCAGGTGCCTCTTATTTGGCTTCTCTTCTCTACTCGGTTCCCGCGCCACAAAAGTTTGGCTTTCTATTGCCGACAGGGCAGGCTGAGCAGGAAAAATCCTACCGCCCCGGCTTTTCGCAGGGAGAGTTTCATCGAGCAATTGTAAACGACGGTGTAAACCCGTATGTATTGGATCGCTTAGAGGCTGTGATTCCGTTTGTTTACTTCAGTCCGAAAGAGTTTTTGCAAATCGTTTACTTGCATACAAAAAAAATAGTGGACGGAATTAATAAAAACTCGGAGGCCAAATTCGTTTTTCAAAATATAAAACAATTCGCCGCTGATTTTACAAAAAATGCATATCACCCGCAGGCCTCAGCTCGCGAAGTGATTCGAACCCTCAATCAGTTTGTGCGACAAAATATTGCTGTACTTTCGTTAGATCGCCAGCCCGGTGAAACACTCAAACTGGCTTGGCACGAAGGGCAAATTGTTATGATCGAAGAGACACCTGAGATTGATAGCGAAGCATCCCGTCCGCAATCACTGAGCTGCAAGGAACTCTTCTAAAGCGAGCTTTGCAAGTCAAGATCCGGTGCCAGGTCCTATTTAATCCGGTTCCAACAAAAATTTTTGAAATCGAAATTTGAAGATGAGTTGGAACCGGATTAAATAGGACCTGGCACCGGATTTTCCGTACTTATTTGGTGACGGGAATGTCGTAAAGGGAGTTGTAGAAGCGAAATGGCATTCGCGCGGTGAATAGACCAAAGGTTATCGCGCCTGCTGTGAGTGCGACTCGATATGCAATTACGCCTTGAGCGGGCGAGCCTGCCGCGCTGTAAAAGGACGACAGTGCTAAAAGCCCTGGCACTAGAGTTAAAATACCCATTGTGGAAAATACCTGGCTTGGCCAGTTGTACAAACGCGCGAAAAATAAACTCGCAAGTCCTACGGTTAACGATGCTGAAAACGATGCAAGAACAAACAGATCGGGGTTTTCGAAACGTTCCAAAACAAATAGACTCACGAGACCGCAAATGATGGCGCCGAAGAAAGCGCGCTTTGGTAAATGAAAGAAGATGCAAAAGGAGAGCGTGAGTATGGTGTGGCAAAGCAGCGTGAACCAAAGGGTCTGCGTAAAGTCCTGCGGCGGAGGAACAACGTTTGAAAGATCTTGCGAAAAATAACCCAAGCTGATCATGGTGTTTTCAACAAGCAAGTACGACACTCCCATGGCTACAAGAATGAGGATCGACTTCATCATTTTGACGGTGCCTGAAACAAAATTATGCTCCGCAAGCTCACTGATCGCTGAGGTGAGAGTGAGTCCGGGTACAATCAATATCAAACTTCCGATAACGAACATAGGAACCGCAAGCCCCATAAAATGCGATGCCGCGACTCCAACGATAAACGCCACGAGACATCCTATAAAATCATTAAAGACGCCACTAAATTTTAATCTTCGCGCCAAAGGTCGTTGCAGAATATAAACCGAGGCCGAAAGGATGCCGCTAAAAAGTGCGCCCCAAAAGTTTCCGTACCGCGGAAAACTTGCCACAAAGCCGATTAAAAATGCCGACAAAGTCACAAGGAAAAACGCATATTTTTGGGTTTGAAAAGCACCTAGTTCTTCATCAGCTTTGGCAATGGACATTTCCCCAGTGCTTATTTTTTCGAGGATCGAGTCGTAAAACAACATGTCGGTAAAGTTGATCGTGCTTTCCGTTGCGCGTTCAAGAGTGGTGATCACTTCGCCATCTTTTTTGGCCGTTACAAAAACTGCCGTGGGCGTGGCATACACATCACACAAAAAGCCATTCACTGCTCCAGCTTGTGTGATTCGCTCCTCTAGTCGCGTGATGGGGCCACCGGTCATCAAATAACCTCGTGCGCATTCACCCGTCACTTTTAAAAAATCGTTCATCGCTTTTTTCATAAACACCAGCTTTAGTTAGATTGGAAAGTAGCAAATAAATTCAGAGCCCCGACCGGGAAGACTTTCGACTTCGATACGACCACCCATTTTGAGCATTGAGTTTTTGGCAATAGACAGTCCAAGACCAGTCCCCGCCACACTCCCACGCATTTTAGTATTTTGAACGCGGTAAAAACGCTCAAACAATCGCGGGGCATGTTCTTCGCTGACACCAGGACCGTTATCGATAACTTTTAAAACGACAAAGGCCGCTTCTTTTTTCCACTGAATTTGAATTATGGCATTCTCTGGGCAGTATTTGATCGCGTTTTCCACCAAGTTTGTTAGCACTTGCAACACCAGTAAACGATTCGCTAAGACAACGGGTACGTGATAGGCAAGCTCAATAGATTGCCGTTTTTCTTTTGCGGCACTGGCGACCGACTGAAGCACTTCCTCGGACAGCTCCTGAGTTGCGAGCTCTTCTTTGGCCGTTTCGGCACTGGCATCCAAACGCGACAGCGTTAATAAATCAATCACAAGTTCGTTTAGCTTATTTACATTCCGCTCAACGACAGCGAGTTTGTCTTTGGCTGCTGAAAAATTCTGCGTTTCGTAGTCCGACTTTAAAGAATCCACGTAACCTTTGATGGAAGTGAGTGGAGTTTTAAGCTCGTGTGAGGCGTTTGCAACGAAATCAATGCGCAGCTCTTCGACTTTTTTAGCCTCGGTGATGTCGTGGAACACGGCCATCACGCCATAGAATTTATTTTTCTTCTCGTTAATCACGGGGTTTACAGTCACGTCAAAAACATGACTGTCTGGCGTTTTGTGAGTTCGCATCGGAATTTGCAGGCGACGCGCGGTTCGTTCGGCTAAAACTTCGTCCACCGCCAGAGTTAACTTCGGCGCGCGAAAAACTTCATCCAAATACGACGGCGGCGCCACCGGATCGAAATTTTTCCCCAGAATGTGCGCCATCGCTCCATTAAAATATTGCACGCGCTTCAAACTATCGATGGCGATCACACCATCCGACACTGCACCGGCCAGTGTTTCGATCTCCCGCTCTCTGCGCGATTTGTCGTCTTTGTGCTTTTTAATTTCGCGATGTATTTTGTTTAACGTGAGTTCCAGTTCGTACCACTCGCCAAAATCCTGAATCGGCTCGTACTCGTGATCCCATT
>JAYUQP010000089.1:0-62330 GCA_043757265.1 Bdellovibrionales bacterium
CCTGATGCAATTCAAATGAAGAATCGTATCAAAATGACACACGTAAGCGGTCAAATTCCCTGAAAAGTTATAGCCGGTCAGAATCGCTGCAAAAGGACACCGGTAGCTAGAATTTTCTCTTTGTCTAAATATTGAACGGTGTAAAAAGATTCTTCGTTCTACTCTGAGACAAGCATGCGAGAAGAAATTTACGCCACATCAAAAAATCAAAATGTATCAAAAGAAATCAATAGTTTGGAGCGAAACTTGCACTTGATAATTGCATGTACATCAATTCAAAATCCCGTCGGCAGTTTTTAGTTGGATCAGCTCGGACTTTAGTAGCGCTTCCATTTTTACAATCCTTGTACCCTCGCGAAGCCTGGGGGCAAGCACTTCCTATCCAAAAAAGATTTATCGGCTCTTGGGTCCCGTTGGGCGGATATTCCAATGCTGATCTCTATCCGACCTATGCCGCTAATCTGCCTGTTACGTTTCCAGGTTCGGGTCACAGTATACACTCGACAAATTTGCGCCTATCAGAAACTCTTGGATCAATCTCTAAAATTTATTCTTCGAAGCTAAATCCGTTTCTTCCCAAATTGACCTTACTTCGAGGTCTCGATTGCCCACTTGGCCATGACCATGGGGACGCAACTCAATTGGGACACATGCGATACCCTGGCGGTGGCGCATGGGTCGATCCAAATTTAACTCCGCCCGAAGGTACGATGAGTCAGTATCCGGCGGTCCCGTTTATTGATCAGTTTTTGGCTTTTTCCCCAGAGTTCTACCCATCAACCCCACTTGTTAGATCTGTGGTTGGATATGGAAGGCGAAGTCTGGGGCAAGTTACGCCGGGAGACATAAGTTCTGGAGTCAAACATGTTTGGGGACCAAGTAATCCTGTCGCTTTGTTCAATCTTCTTTTTGGGCCCTCAACGCCCTCAGTTTCAGCTACCGGGCCCACCCAGGCACAAGCAGATTCAAAAACTCTTATTGATCAAACACTCGGTGATCTCAAGTCTCTCTTAAGTCATCGAAATATTTCTTCCACTGACAAGCAAAGATTGGATTCCTTTACTACAGAGCTTTTCGAAACTCAGAAAAAATTAAATATTGTGAGTGCCGCAATTTGTTCAGCCCCAGCAGTTCCTACCAATAGCACTGATATGGAGAATATTTCTACAAACATCGATCGAGAACTCTTTTTGGATCTTTACACCAGCATTTTAGCATCCGGCATCAAGTGCGGTAGAACCAGCATTGCCACTCTTCAAGGAATTATGGCCGTTGAAACGCAGGGACCCTATGCCTTTGCTAATTTGCATAGCTGGGGTCATGATTTAAAAACTACCGAAGTGGGCAATGCCATGCGCTGGTTTGTGGATAAAGCCATTGTTCCATTGATTACCAAGCTGGATGTGGATGAGGGCGGGGGTTTAACTTTCCTAGACAATTCTCTGATCATGTTCGGAAATACAAACTCCGCTGATGTCCATAGAAACTGGGACCGCAACATTCTTTTAGCTGGAGGTGCGGGTGGTTATTTTAAAACAGGACAATTTGTGGATTATCGACAAGTAGGAGTTTCTACAAACTACGGTCAACCCGGCATTTTGTACAACCAGTTGATCATTACAATTCTAAAGTCCATGGGGATTAAAGATTCAAACCCTTACCTGCAGGAATACGCGAAGGCAGACTTAATAGTTCCATCGTCGGTAGCAGAGCAGTGGTGGAGCACGCTACGTAAAGATAACGGGCAACATCCACATAAAGATGTCATTCATCAAAGCGGTAACGTTTTACCATTGATCGTAAAATAGAGGGGTCTATTATTTTACAGCGAGCACATAAAAAATATCTTTTACTGGTCGCAAGTGCCTCATTGGTGTTTTTTCAAAACTGCGGTCCGGCGCTCCATACGGGTTTTTCCCGGAACGGCAACACGCTCTTGAACTCGAATGGAATGCAGACAGTTTTTAAATGCGATAACAAAACGAATGTTTCGCCAATCTCAACGAGACGTTTATCCAAATATGAATATTCTCAATCTCTCTATTTATTGGCATCTCTCGTGCCTGCGGCTGAATTAACGGCATTCAAAAATGAACTCGCTGTCGTATTGTTATCTGTGCCCGATGACAATGGCGCAAAATTTGATGCGGACGATCTAACGATGAGTGAAGCCCACACATCATCGTATTTGGCTGTAGCAAGAGGCTTTGCCGCTGAGGTTTTTAAAAATAACCTACGCCTCAAGGCATTTATCGGAAGCTGCGCCTCAACGACGGTAGCTCCAACCGCGGCCTGTGCTAGCGCATTTTTGGCTTCGACAACGGCTTTGCAAATCTTACGGCGCCCGATAACGCCTCAGGAAAGCACCCAAATGATTGCCGGCATGAATGGGGACTGGAAAATGCTTATCAGTCGCCTCCTTATGCATCCCCATTTTATTTTTCAAATTGAACTCGAAGGTAGTAATGTCGAGAATACACTTTTAAAGATCTCTCCGTACGAATTAGCGAGTCGTATTTCGTTCCACGTTGTGAAGCAAGCTCCGGATGCTGCTCTTTTGGCTAAAGCCAGCGACGGGAGTTTGGTGCAAAACGGTGTTATCTCTGCTGAAATCCAGAGACTCATTGGTAAATATCCATTGCAGGCTGCCTACTCGGTCGATAAATTTTTTGAAGGATGGTTGGCTTTCGATCACGTAGCGCACCCCGTAGCCACGGTCTCAGCCGCCGAAAAAGCGTTCACGGGAGGCAAAACTTTGTCGCGGAATAGTTTGCTGAATGAGATCAAAAATATGACTCGCTATTACACTGGCAAAGGTCAGGGGAGTTTTGAAGAACTCTTTTCAAGTCCTTACTCCTTTGCTTCCGACGCAGATCTAGCCGGGATTTATGGAGTTGCTCCGTACAACCCGAACCTCGACACAATGGTCGGTTTTCCTGGAAGTCAACGCGCGGGGTTGTTGAACCGAGCTGCATTTTTGGTCTCTGGTAGCATTGATACAAGTCCCATCATTCGCGGGCTGCGAGTTCGAAGAGAATTTTTGTGCGAAGAATTAGATCCACCACCAACGGATATTGCAAGCATGGTCCGTGATCCTGTTTTTGATCCAAGTCTATCGACGCGAGAACGATATACGCGGCAAACGGCAAGCAAAGCTTGTATCGGTTGCCACGTATCTATCAACCCACTTGGTTTTGCGCTCGAGAGCTTTGACGGATTGGGGCGCGCGCGCACGGTTGAAAGCATTTACGATGCAAGTACCGGAGCTCTCTTAAATCAACTACCCGTTGACCCCATTGTTCAGCCGCAGGTCAATCTTGAGGATTCTCGCAGCATCGCAAGTTCCGCGGATTTTCACAGGTTGATTGCCGACAGCGGAAAAGCCCGTGGTTGTATGGTGAAAAGCTTTTATCAATACGTCCATCACCGCGCTGCCGATCGCAATTCTGACAGCTGTACACTTTTGGAAATGGATGACCTCGCCTCGAGCCCGCGCGGCATGCATAAACTCTTTTACGAAGCCCCGCTGAAATACTCTTTTCAGTTGCGTAAAATCGATTAGAAAAACTCTGGGTTGACCGCCTCCTCTTCATCGCTCAGACTCTATCGAATGACCACTTGGATGTTAGAGGGAACCCTCTGCCATTATTCCAATCGTGAATTGACGCAAAATCTCTGGGCAATGGAGTCATTTAAACTTATCTACAATTTAACCATTCATAAAGCTAATGTAGAGAGTCTTCTTCAGCAGCCCGATTTGATGAAACTTTCCCGCGGGCGATTAAAAAATATTCGCGAGCAACTGGATGCGCAAATTCGACGCTACAAATCTTTTCTTTTGCCCTTGGACTGGAAAAAAGTAGATCAACAAAAATTCATGAGTTTCTACGGGATGAAGCCAGGATCGAGTTTTTTGGTTAAAAACATAGATAATATATTTCGTGACTGGTGTTGGGGTGAGGAAGAAAGCAAAGCAAGCTTTACCTGTTTGCAAAATTTAATGACTGACTTAAAAGTCACGTTGGAAGATAACCTTCTGGTTCTAGGCTCTGGAGCTTCGCGACTCGCATACGATTTTCATCAAAATTTTCAGTTCGTAAAAACTTTTGCCGTGGATTACAACCCACTGTTTCACCTTATTGTGCGAAAGATACTCAACGGTGAGAGCATTTCGTTTTGCGAATTTCCAATTGTCCCATCAAAAGCCGAAGATTTCGCGGTTGAGCGAGTTTTGAGAGCCCCTTCGAAAGTGCGTACGGGATTTGAACTTATGTTGGGCGACATCACTGACGCTGAGTTTGTGTGGCCACAGACGAATTTTGTTCTCACTCCTTGGTTGATTGATGTGGTATCGATGGATTTTTCGCATCTTTTAACTCGGCTCAATAAACATCTTTCGCTGGGCGGGAAGTGGATAAATTATGGTCCGTTGGGTTTTAATAACCCACGATTGCAAGATTACTATTCGTTTGAGGAAGTGAATCATTTGTTACAAAAATATGGCTTCAAAGTTTTGAGATCGACCTACGAGTTTGCACCGTATCTTCAATCACCAAGTAGCAACAGCCACCGTATGGAAAAAGTGTATGCCTTTGTGGCTGAAAAAATTTCTGAGACTGCCGAGGTCGAAATAGATTTTGCTAACTCACTTCCCGAATGGTTGGTAGATCACCAGAAGACGATCACCATTCCTGTGCAGGCAATGCGTTTGGAGGAGGGTTTTGCATTTAACGTTAAAATCGCTCAGCTGTTAAAACAGAGCTTAAACTTTCAAGAGCTCGTCGATCGTCTGCATCTTGAAATGCAGGTTGAAAAGATGCACTTAGCCTCGGTTGTTCACCATATTCTTCTGAATTTTTATCAACAATCTTTGCTCAACCCCCACGATCATTGATTCATTTTGAAACAATCTCAGAAAGAATAGGGCTTGAATAACACTAAAGCCTTAACTTTTTATCTTTCCGTTCGATAAGTCATTAAACGAGAAAGAAGATCGAATGGATCATCCGAGCTACAGGAAATATAAAATTGCGGGAAACATTGCCGCTCTTTCCTGGGTCTTGTTCCTCTACCAAAATATGACAACCGTCGATTTTACCCAAGGCAAGTCAATAAATCACAGAGCTACGTTTTTAGACCGGGCTATTTCGAAGTCAGATGGGGAGCGCCATCGCGGCCAAAAAAAAATGGGGCTCGATGATCGACAAATACAGAAAAAGTATATTCAGAAGCAACGCAATCCAGACGCCGTCGTAGGTGATCTGTCTGTGGACGATGCCGAAAAAGACAAAAAAGAACGACAGAAAAAGAAACTACGGCGTAAGAGCAAGTAATTGGGATAGCTGCTGATGCATGCGCACCACATGGGCTTGAATAAGTGCTTGTTGTTCCTGTGAAAGCAATACGAAGAGTCCATTCAATTCATTTTCTTGGCGCTTAAAATATGTATTATATTTTTTTTTGAAGCGCTCAATGACCTCTTGTGAATCTAGAAAATCTTGCCGATCCACTGGCAAGAAGTTAGGAGCTTGTGAGATTAAATCTTGCAGCGTTTTTTCGATGAGAATTTCATCCATAAATTCTTTTTTCATGTAATCAAGTTGCAAGTCCGAAAAGATTTTAAATTTTTCCTCGAACTTCTCAAAAACGGGCTGTGCAAGAAACTCGGCCAATGCCTTTTTGACCTCGCCGGAAGTGGGATTGCGCAAAGACATTTCCGAAGATTGAACCCGCAATTCGCCAATCAAAAAATGTGCGTATTCGTGCCACAAATGCCACGGGCGCCCATCGGCCCGCAATAGTATTTCTGCACTTACAATTCTTTCTGTGGGTGTTGAGTAAAACTTGAATGATGTAAGTCCTAATAATGTTACGTTGATCTGATCTTGGTTAATTTGATTTTGGCTTTCGAGCCAATTTTGCTGTGATGCTTGCGGAGCTGGTTTTAAAGTTACAAACGATTCCTCGTTGGCATTTTGCGAGCTTGCAATTTTGAAAACCTGAACTCCGCCGTTTTTGCGCAAAAAACACTCGCTTTGCGCAGAATTGGTCCACATCAGTTCCACAAGTTTTCTTTGTTGAAAGGCGAGACCCAAAGTTTCTGGTGCGCGGCTGTGCTCAAGTAACATCTGGGGATTGCTTTTATACTGGCAGGCGGGGGTTTCCTCATCTGATGAACAGCCGATGAGAGCGCTACTAAAAAACCCTAAAAACAAAGACTTGAAAATATTTGAAGACATCACAAACGGTAATATCGCAAAGCGTTATAAAAGACAATAAACGTCACTAGTGGTGTAAAAAATTCAACTCAACAAATCTGGCTAAGGGCAAAGGTTGATACCTGCGTACTCGTAGGTGTTTCGAACTAGCTTAGAAAAATTGAGCGACCGACCTCCGTTGACGAGGATGGGAGCCGAGTCCGTAGAATGCATAATGATTCGCTCGATATCTGCAGGCGAATAAGCCACTGCTTTTTGTTTTAGAAATTGAATCACCAAAGCTGCCGCACCGCTGACGATAGGAGCGGATTGAGATGTTCCCATCAGGCGTTGGTAGGAGCGTCCGGGGGCGAGGGAATACAAGCCATTGTCACTGAGCGTATCCACCGCACCGGGCGCAGCGATTTCGACTTGGTTTCCGAAATTGGAAAAACTGGAAAGTCTGCCAGACTGGGCGTCCACCGAACCAACGGTGATGGCACCATTGACCAGGGCACCGACCATGGCAGGCGAAACAAAAGCATCGGTACCCAAACGAAGGCTGTGGTTGCCAGCGGCCATGACGACCACGACTCCCGAAGCTACAGCATCGGCAACTGCTTGTTCGAGACTCAGGATGCGCTGTTGGGAATTTGAACCGGTAAGGCTTAAATTAATAACATCTGCGTTTTGTGCCACGGCGTACTGAATTCCATTGAAGGTGTACGTGACGTCCGTAGCAGTGTTTCCAAGAACTTTTAAAGCTTGAATTCGAATCGCTCCCGCAACACCCAAAGTACCTTGGCCGTTGTTTCCTACAGCACCGATGAGACCTGCTACATGGCTCCCGTGTCCCGAGCTTGCGTCGGCTGGAGGTTGGCCGGGGCTTAGAAGATTGTAGCCACAATTTGCAACTAAGTTGCTTGCAAGATCTGGATGCGAACATTCAGCACCGGCATCGATCACCGCAACCAGGGTATTTACGGAAGTTTGTTTTTTGACAAAATGTTCGTAAGCATGGGTGTAGTTTGTAAAGCCGAGATGAGTGAGCTTTGAGAGGTGTGAATCGGAGGTCGCAGGAAGGGGCAGTGTCGACGTCGTCACTTGATGAGGTGGAGTGATACCAACTACACACGAGTCAGAATGGGCAGCATCTTCGAGGTTTGAAAGGTCCCAGTTTTCCTCTATTACGTAATTGAAAGCCTGTTGCGAAGGAAGAAGATGCTCGTTAGGATTTGCTTTTAAAATACGATCACTCAAGCTGCCCGGTTGGGATTGGCACTGAGTATGAAGCACTACGATCACGGTCTGATTTTGCAGCGTCGAAGTTGATTTGTTAAAACTGCTATTTTCAAGGTGTACTTTTTGGTTTTCAAAAGGGTTGGTGTAACCCTGATTGTTTTGCAATTTTGAGGTGAGCTGAATTGTTGGTTTGTAGATGTCAGAACAAACATTAGTGTCAGAGGAATAAATCCCCGACAATGATCCGTCGGTGCTCTCCATTTTGGAACACGACTCGGAGATGACCATAATGATGATGGGCGCGAAAATTATGCAGATAATTTTAAAAATAGATCCCCCATCTCCTTTCAGGATAAAGGTATTTTCGATAAATAACAAAGCCATTGACTTGATCTGTGGTAATGAATTCATATTGAGCTGAATGTGTCTTAAAATGAGAACAAAACTAAAGAGAAACATGATTCAACTATGAAGCCCTTCGTTTTAACAGACATTTACGAAATGCTGACCATGCAAGGTGCGCACGAGCGCGAAGCGCGTGGCCCGATGAGAGTGGAACATTTAGGCATTGCAAAAAATCAGGCCATGGTTATTCAGGGTCATCAGATACTTTGGGTGGGTCCGCAAAAAAAAATTCCGCGAGTTTATCAAAAAATTAAAAACCAAATCGCTGTCCGATCAAATATATTTCCAGGATTTATTGATTGCCACACTCACAGTCTTTTTGCCGGTGATCGCACCCACGAATTCGAAATGCGCTTACAGGGAATGTCCTATGTGGATATCGCAAAAAAAGGCGGCGGCATTTTCTCAACCATGCGCGCAACTCGAAAGGCGTCGTCGAGTGAACTTAAAAAGCTTCTCAACCAGAGGCTGCAAAATTTTTTGCGACAGGGTGTAACAACTGTTGAGGTGAAGTCAGGATACGGACTTTCGGTAAAGGAAGAACTCCGCTTGTTAAGAATTTTGAAACAGCACGGGTCTTCGGTGCAAGTGATTGCCACATTTTTAGGAGCGCACGCTTTACCTCCGGAATGTGCGTCGACCTCCGAATACTTGCAGCAATTGCAGCACGCTCTGCCCGTAATAGCGAAGCAAAAACTTGCAAAGCGTGTCGATATTTTTATCGAGAAAAACTATTTTTCGCTGGATGAATCTCGGCACTTTCTAAAGCTCGCTAAAGAATGTGGCCTCATGGTGACTGTTCACGCCGATCAAATCACGCGCTCGGGGGCGACAGCCCTTGCCATGGAACTCAACGCTCACTCTGCAGATCACGTTATTTGTATTGACCAAAAGGATATTCAAAAGGCGGCAACCTCGGAAACGACATGTGTTTTATTGCCGACTGCCGATTTTTATTTGCGCTGCCCGTATCCGCCAGCGCGACAATTGATTGACCGCGGTGCCCGCGTCGCACTGGCAACAGATTTTAATCCTGGGACCTCGCCAACACAAAACATACAGTGGGTGGGGCTTTTAGCGCGGCAGGAGATGCGCATGAGCCTGCCTGAGGTTTTTTGCGCTATGACCATGGGATCGGCGTATGCTTTGGGTTTGGAGAAGTCACACGGCTCGCTGCTTCCAAAATCAAATGCTGATTTTTTTATCTCGGATAAAAACTGGGACCAGTTTTTTTACGATCTTGCGCCAATTCCAATGAAATCTGTCTGGGTAAACGGCCAATCTTGTAAGGTCTAGTTTCTCAAAAATTCTCGTTGAAAATTAATTTTGGCTGTGTTTGCCTAGCTTTAGGGGGCCCACATGCAGCAAGAATTTTTGTTAACCCGCTCGAATTATTACAGTCACTTTTTTAATACCGCTATTTTTTTTGATCCATACAGAATCTACTTTAATAGTGCATTTGAGAGTGCTGCCTTGAATCTCTATTACCAAGTGCAACAAAAATTTAGCGGCACGCTTTCGACAGATTCAAACTTTTATATTTTGATGTATTCGGAACTTGAGCTATTCGAAAGAAACTTTGGGAGCGACACGGCCGACGTGGTTGTAGTTAAAGAAGGAAACGATTTCATCATTGGTATGAAGTGCGTCACTCCCGTAGAGACTTTTGATGAAGTCATCGAAGCTCTTTCATCCATTCTAAAATAAGTTTTTCTACCAAAAACGCCTCCCTCCATTTCGATTTTTTAGTGGAGGGAGCTGCAACTTTCCAAATTGTCTTTTTATTCTCTGCGTGCCATTCACATACCCAGTCTTGCTCCTGTGTTGTTAATTGCAGCATATTTATCCCCGGCAAAGGTAAAGATTCAGACGGCCCAATGTGATATTGAAAGTTATGCGCCCAAAGAGGCGAGCCCAATGCCTGAGTGATTCGAGTAAGGAGCAATCCCGAGCTGCTCGAATCTTTGATTAGGACTGGAGACTGCTTCTTTAATTTTTGCTGCATTTTCCAATTGATCGATGGAAGGTCGGTATCAATATAAAAAGAGCCAAGCAATTCAGTAAACTGCGAAATCGAAGAAGTTGCTTCGTCACTTTTTTTATCGTGCCACAATTTAATTTCTACGTAGGGAACTTGCAGACGATAGCCCAAATGTTTTTCGTAGGAAAATTTCTGGAAAAATGTTTCGGCTAAATGTGCGAGTTCCGATTCTGGTGCCCCTAAGCATAACCATGTTGTGAGTTTTAAGTGGGTGCTGCTAGAGAACTGATCACGCAGCTGCTGTCCGACTCCGTTTGACCAAATGCTTTCTATCTCATGGGGCGGGCCGGGAAGCACCCAATAGTGTTTGGACTCCCGCTGTACGTAGAAACCCGGTGCGATACCGGCATTGTTATTTAAAATTGTCGCAGAATTTGGAAAAAAACATTGCTGTTTGTGCGCGGGCCGAACGATGACATTTCGCGATTCAAGTTTTTCCCGCACCATTTCCCAGGAGGCTTCAGAAAATTCAAGAGGCAGAGACAAATGATCGCTGATCACGTCGCGAGTCAAATCATCACTTGTGGGTCCAAGGCCCCCGCAAATAAAAATCAAATCAGATTGTGCGATGGCAAGGGCTAGAGCTTGGCGAATCAAAAGGGGTTCATCAGGAGCGCTCAGGTGCAGTGAGACCTTGATGTTCAGGTCCTGCAGCTTTTGCGATATCCACTGAGCATTGGAGTTGGTAATTTGTCCATCGGTGATCTCGGTGCCAACGGCGAGGATACTGGCGGTTATCATAGCTTATCTTGCGATAGGGTGATTGTACTTTTCAAGAGTTTTCAAATTGGCTTGTTTTTTTTCTTTCAAATTTTCAATATTTTTTTGAATATCGGTGTATTCATTCGAATTGCGGGGTGCTTTTTTGAGATTTAGTTCTTCGCTCGCGATTTTGCCGATTAAAAAAGAAGTTTCCTTTTCGATCATAAATACGTTGAGACCTTCTTGATAGCCAATTAAGAAATCCTCCTCATATTTTTCTGGGCACGTTTTTCGATAGGGCTGTCCAGCTTTGGCGCTAGCAAATCCGTGCTCCTGTGTGCAGTACATAGCCAACCCATGGTTCCAACCGTCCATAAAGTTTTGGATTTCGTCTTTGGTCATGAGCTCGCACTCTTCGGACTTCATCATCCAATTGTTGGATGGCTGCCCCTGCATTCCATCTTGGCGGCCGCGCTCGAACCAATTGATCTCGGAACAGTTAGGCTTTAACTGAACAAGCGAGGTCGAACAAGCTGACAATACGAGTAAGTAGGCGAAAAGAATAAGGCTTAGAGATTTTTCTAGTTTCATGATTCGCTCGGGTTATACACAAATCGCGATCCGATGTACCGGAAATTGACACACCATGCAATTATTTCTTTACGACCAAAAAAGCTTTTAAAAGGCTGTCGTTTTGATGCCAATCGAAGTCCCACTGCATGGAAAAGTTGCCTGTAATATCAATGCTTTCAGACTTACATTTGCTTCTTAATTGAAGTTCCCATTCGGCAAAGTCCCACTGTTCGAAATTCGTTGAAAAGAGCAAACTTCCCCGTGGCGAAAGCACTGCGAGGCACATTTCGATTAATAGCGAAAAATCTTTTTCCACACGAAACGTTGTCTTTTCGTGACGACTAAACGAGGGAGGGTCGCAAACGATCACATCGAAGGTGAGTGCCTTTTTTGCCGCATATTTGAGATAGGCAAAACTATCCATATCGTAAAACTTAAAGTTCGGCGAAGTGAGTTTATTGAGTGCAAAGTTCTTTTTAGACCAGTCGATGTACTTTCGGCTGAGATCCACCGTGACAACTTCGCTGGCTCCTCCGACGGCGGCGTTAAGGCTAAAGCCAGCAGTGTAAGCAAACAGGTTGAGGATTTTTTTATTTGCACTGTTTTTTTGCAGCCAGTGGCGGTGTTCGCGTTGGTCTAAAAAGAGCCCAGGCGAGGCACCCACGGATTTTGTCATTTCGTAGTCAACGGAGCATTCCTTCGCAGTCCAAGACGTAGGGGCTTGATCGACAAAAAATTTATTTTCTAAGGAGCGAGATTTTGCATAATTTTGCAGGCTCCATTTTTCTATTTTTACCAGATCAAAAAAACGATGTAGCGATTTGAGGGTCTGGTCCGACGGGGGAATTTCGCTCCACCATCCAGCATGCGCCACATCACCTAGTAAATCCACACGAAGAGGCGTGCCTTCGTCATGCACTAAGCGCAAGCACTGTTTGGTTAAAAGAAGCTCGGGGTACAGCCGCAGGCGACGGTCGAACGACATTAACCACTGACAGAGTAGAGGGTCTTTGAGGAGCGAAAGATCTCCATAGATCACCGGCGGGGGAGATGAAAAATCAAAGTGTTCAGAAGAAATCTGTCGGCAATGAAGAAAAAGAACAGGAAAGTTTGAGCCGCCGTAGGTTGTGTCACCCAAGAGTGGAATTCGAGATTCGCGGGCGTGGATGCGAATCTGGTGAGTGCGCCCATGCACCGGCGTGGCTTCGATAAGAGCAAAAGAATGCTCCTGTTTCAGAACACGAAAGTGCGTCGTAGCAACTTTGTCATCGACCGGAGTCGAAACGGTCCACTCGATGTGACTTGGTTTACGATCGGTGATCAATAAATACTTTTTGTGAACCTGCCCAGCACTCCAAAGATCGCTCAGCTTTGCACAGTCATTGCGATCAGATGTGGTTACAAAACAGCCTGTGGTCCGTTTGTCGAGGCGGTGACATATAAAAAGAGTTTGCTGTTTTTGTTTGCAGAGCCATTCGATGTAGCCGGGTTTGTTCGGGTCAGTTTTATGGGATGAGATTCCGTAAGGTTTGTTTGCACAAAAAACAGAGCGCACAACGTTCCCTTAGATGTTTTGTTTTGATTTTTTTTGGCATTCGGGACAGATCCCGTACAGTTCCATAACATGATCGGTGAGAATAAAATCGTAATTTTTTGCAATGATCTCTTGCAGGCTTTCGATTTTGTGATTTTCGAATTCGACAATTTTGCTACATTGGGTGCACGTTAAGTGATCATGATGATTTTTTGTGGACCACTCGTAGCGCGCGGGTAGACCGCCAATACGAAATTCGAGCACGTATTTATGTTCGGACAGTTTCTTTAAAAACCGATACACAGTGGCAAAGCCAATTTCTGCGTGGTCTTCAGACACTTCTTCGAAAATTTCCTGAGCGGTAAAGTGTGCTGGGCCTTTACGCACTTTTTCCAAAATCGCCAAACGCTGTAGTGTAACTTTTAGGCCGAGTTCGCGAATTATTTTTTTTCCAGGAATTTCTTTGATATCGTCCTGGCGTGGAAAAATTTGCTGGTTTTTGTTAACGGGCAGGGTCTGCATACCGAATCGGTTTTAGTGGTATTGATAGGCATTGTCAATACTAATGACATCAGTTTTCATTTAGGCGGGGTGCGCCTTGCTCTTTTTGACCTTTATATTCAAATTAGAAACACGCCGTCGTCCGGAGTAAATAGACCTGAGCGAATCGAAGGATCTCAGCTCAGATTCTTTGATTCTCTTAGGACGACAGTGTTGGATTGACAAGGAATGGTTATATGCAAAAGACAACGACAACAACACCGACAAAGCCACAGGAAAAATCCCCCGAAAAACACAAGCCCGAAATACATAAATCTGATCAGCAAAAACAACTTTTGTTTCAAAAAGTGGGAATTTTTATTGATGCTGAAAATATAGAATTATCAGGCCTAAAACACCACGAGGGCCGAACAGATTACCGAAAAATTTTAGAAAAAGTGGGCGACCGCGAAATCACGCGAATCCTTTATTACAAACCCGAGTACAAAGATATTTCCCCAGAATTCCAACATTTTTGGTCTAGCCTGGGCGGAGAGATAAAACGTCCTACAAAAAATGCAGATTCGTTTATGGTTATCGATGCGGTGACCATGGCCGACAAACTCGATGTGGTAATTATCCTGGGCGGAGACAAAGATTTTTTGCCACTCGTGTGGTATCTACGATCTCGCGGATGTCGAGTGGAAATTTGGTCGTGGCCCGAGTCCACGTCGCCTGAGATTAAAATCGCAGCCGATTTCTATTTTCCATTGACAGAGGATTTTGTCGTCGACGATAAAAAGAAACGACGGTAACACGTCTTCAAAGTTTATGCGATCGTAGCTCAGCTGGATAGAGTACTTGGCTTCGAACCAAGTGGTCGGAGGTTCAAATCCTTCCGGTCGCACCAATTGCACACACCGATCTTCGATATCGGGTATCTGATATTAGGTATCTTTTCACTCCATTCACCATTTCATGTACTTTTCTAAACATTTATTTCACGGGTTTAGCAATGTAATCCTGCCTAAACGTGTAAGAACACCTTTTCACTGTTTGGTCGAGGAGAACCCATGAAATTATCTGGAAAGAAAATAGCGATTTTAGCCACGGATGGTTTCGAACACTCCGAACTGTTTGAGCCCTATAAAGCGCTAAAGATCGAAGGAGCCACGGTGGAAATTGTTTCCCTTGAAATGGGTGAGATAAAATCTTGGAAAAATGACAATTGGGCCGAGGCAGTACAAGTGCAAAAGACGGTGGATTCCGTGACGGCGGCTGACTATCATGGCCTTGTGCTTCCTGGTGGAGTGATCAACCCTGATCGCCTCCGCGCAAACGACGATGCCGTCGAGTTTGTGGCGTCGTTTTTTGCAGATGGAGCGCAAAAGCCTGTGGCAGCAATTTGTCATGGCCCATGGATGCTCGTCGAGGCGAAAGTCCTTGAAGGTCGTCGTGTGACCTCTTACAAATCCATTCGCACCGATGTCATCAATGCCGGGGCACATTGGCAAGATTCAGACGTGGTTGTCGATGGCGGTTTGGTAACAAGTCGCTCCCCAAAAGATCTTCCCGCCTTTATGAAGTCGATGATCGAAGAGTTCAGAGAGGGTGTACACGGGGTGGTTGAAAGTTTCGCACCTTAGTCGAGTTGAATATTGCTTTTCAGAGAGATTCAGATTAATCCAGAACACTGTTGCGTCATTAACAATTGGTAGATCATGAAGCTCTTGAATTATCTGCGACTTATCATCTCTGTGGGACTTTTTTGTGGCATTGCTCAGGTGACCTATAATATCTGTACGCAATCGGCTCTTTTACAGTATCAAAAATACGATGAGGCAAATCTCAATCACATGAAGTACGGGATTTTTAATGTGAATGCGTGGAAAGAAAAAATGGCAGCGATCGTTGTTGCCGAGATTCAAGAATTCCAAATTGATAGCAAAAATAAATCCGACCTTGCAAAGCACATCGAAGGGCAGCTCTCCTTGATGATCGAAAAATTGGATCTTCAAATCAAAGAGAGCAACAAGGACTCAACTAAGGGATGGATTAAGCAAAAGCTGATCAATACATTCGTTGATATGGACAAGATTAAAAACAGTGTGCCTGATTATGCGGATAGCATTATGCAAGAGATGACAGATAAAGACAGTCAAAAGAAACTGAAGCAAGTCATCAAAGAAAGAGTCAGAAAATATCTGGACGAAACCTTCGAGCCCCAAGATATGAGCGAAGTGAATGGTATTATCCTGCGGTCAGGTCAAAAAACAAAAGAAGAAGCCATCGTCTTTTTAGCGAAAGAAGTTCAACCCAAAATTGACGGTTTGTTTCGGCTCACTTGGAATTTGTTAGGCCTTTGTTTTTTGTTGTTTGCCTCGTCGGCTCTGTTCAAAAAAATTCCCACCGAACATTTTTTACTGTGTAGCACGTCGTTAGTACTTCTGCTATATGCGGGGGTCACTTGTCCGATGATCGACATGATCGCACGAATCGGCAGTTTTAACTTTATGCTGTTTGGTCATAAAATTGAGTTCACAAACCAAATCGTGTATTTTCAAAGCAAAAGTATTCTTGATGTATTTTGGGTCTTGATGGAAGACCCTGCGCTCTCGATGAAAATCGTGGGAGTGTTAATGATCTTATTCAGTATTGTTTTACCGTTTATTAAAATTATATTTTCTTATTTTTATTATTTTAACATCGCCTCTTCACAAGAGCGCGGTTTGGTGAAATTTTTTGTATTGAAGTCCGGAAAATGGTCTATGACGGATGTTCAGGTTGTTGCCATTTTGATGGCCTATATCGGATTTAATGGAATGGTGTCTACGCAGTTCGACGTGATTCGGGCAACCATTCCGAAATTTGAATTAATATCCAACAACGACACGACTTTGCAGATCGGCTTCTATATCTTCTTCGCCTACGTGATTTTAGCAATGCTCCTTTCGACGGCCATAGAGAAGCGTGTTTCCAGGAAATAGAGAAACGTGCTTCCATAAGATAAAGAAACGTGCTTCCAGGAAATAGGAAAATGCGTTTCCATTAAACAACGGAATGATTTCCACAAAACGTTTGATAAGCCTTAGATTCCGCTAACGTACTGGCGAATCCAAGAAAAATAAGAGCTGGCAATTACGGCCTTTGACGTCACTTGCAATACGTTTTTGCAACCATTTGAAAGGCTATTTACGCCAATCAAATACCGGCGTGAACCTACAATTTTCATGACAGGTCCGCCAGAATCTCCTTGGCACAAAGCTTGGTCTACTTCAGGCGTCATTTCCAATCCTTTATCGCCATAAAAGAGGGCTACCGAATCCACAATTGCATTCATAAGGCCCCAGCGAAGAATTCCGGTCCCACCGGCAGAGCTTGATTTTCCATAGCCATAAATCCGAGCCTGAGTTTCCTGGTACAAGTACTCGTTCACACTGCCGATGACGATGGGCGAGATTGGAAAGGGAAACGCGCTGGCAATTTCAATCAAAGCAATGTCATTTCTTACGAAAGTACCCGAAAAATCCGTGGGCTGGATTTGAAACCGAGGATGCGTGATCAATCTTTTTACAGACGTACTGAGCCATTGTCCGCTGCTGTTACGCACAAGAATTTTTGCAGTGCTAGCGCTAGAGCGATATGTACAATGGGCAGCCGTTAATAAAAAAGTTTTACTGATAAACGTAGCGGTGCAACTGCCGGAAGGCGTTTGCAACTTGGCGATAGACCGTGCCAGGCTGTTTTCAGCTGGTATTTGCCAGCCATTTTGGACACGATCGTTGGCAAAGCTATAACTAACAAAAAACGCCGATGTAAGTATTAAAATGATCTTCATTCTCTACGTTTCGAGAAACAGCGCGAAAAACTAGAGTCCAGGCTTTACATAATCGTGAGCTGGTTGTGGGTCGAGGGTGTCGATGGCCAACAGCAAGAAAAGCGGTATTGAGCCCTTGGAATCCACATTCGACATGATTTTTCGAATCTTTTGCAATGTTCTCTTCTGGAGCGAAACAATGTCTTTGAATGCTTCAGGCGTTACCGATTCGGAATAGTTTGCAAGCAGAGAATGTAGATTTGTTTTAGCAATGGGATTTTGCGTTTTAATATAATCTGCGACAAGTTTAAAATTGTTCACAAAACTTTCTTGATTGATTGTGAAATCTTTTACCTTTGTAACCAAAATGTTGTTGTCGTTTTGCAAGTAACCTTTTTGAATTAAGATCTCTGCCTGATTTAAACCGTGTCGACCGAAAAGCTCGCTCAATTTGGCATGGCGCAGTCCACTGGAGTTGGCAGCTAGTTTGTAAATGATGTATTTGACTGGATCTTTCAACTCCGCATTTAGCTCTGAATCATACTCTGTCCCAAACTCCTGAGCTTGCGGGATGATCGACTCTAGATATTCAGCGATGGAACCAGGAAACGCATTAGCGATAAGAGCGGTATTTTTCTCGCCACTCAACGTCGTTAAAATATCTAAAATCGTTGTGGCAGTTGGAAGTGTTTTTATCTGGCCTTTGAGAATACGGCGGAGAGTGGGCTCGCTCACTGTACATTTTTTACTGAGACCATTGAGACTGCGCGTGGGTTTTTCGTTGAGGTAATTTTGTAAAATTCCTTGAAGCGCACTAAGAAGATCAGTTGGTGCGATATCTCTAACAACTTCTAAGTTCAAACTAAGCCCCCTTTGGTCTGAATACGCTTGTTTAGCGAACGCTTTTTTGCAAACGCGTTTGGTTAGCGAACGCATTCTTGCAAACGCGTTTGATTAGCAAACACTTTTATTTAAATTCCCCGTCTTTTCGCAAACCCAGCCCACGTTCTAAAAAAATAAACTTATCTGGTCACCCGATAAGTGACTTTGAACCACATTGGAAAAATTTTCATTGCAACGCTGGCTGATGAGGGCCTCAATTACAGTAAATCCTGTGGGAACCAAATCATCAAAATCAAAAAGACTGTCTGCAGTAATGAGAGCCGAGTGCGCAGAGTACTTCTGCACTGAGGAGGCAAAAAGACCAGTGCTTTTATAAGCCAGCAACCCAATAAGATCCGGACCTTTCGCAACTGCCAAGGCGCCAAGCATGGCTTTTAGGCCGGGTTTATTTTTTTTATAGTAGCTGTAATCTACATGTCCGTTGTTCTTCATGCGAGGCGGGAAAAAGTCAGGTCCACCGCCGCTGCGGGCGTGCCCCAGGTACAGCACAGCATCAAAATTTTGAAGCGCTAACAGATATTGATTTTGTGCATTCTGCGATTTCTGATTCTGCTCACTTGCATACTTTATTTTATTTTGCGAATCACTTGAAGTGTAGGCAGAGCTGACAAGCTTTACTAGGACGCGAGTTTTTTTGCCGGTGAATTGATTTGTGATATTCTTTGTATATTGACTGCCAGACTTTCGAAAGCCACAAGCAAACACTTGATTTTTTGAACCCAATCCACTCGTTGTGCAGGAACGTGTTAATGCGGTTGAAAAAGCGGCCATTGCATCGGGATCTAAAACACTTCCAAGATTGTAAAGGGATGCGCCTGAGTCAGCCACGTCTTGCCCTACGCTGTAATCCATGTAACCAAGCGCCACAAGGATTGTGAGTTCGTTATCTTGAGTCATTTGTACGAGTTGGGTTTGGCAACTTTTCGATTTTACTGAAGGATAGTTTTTAACGGCATTCATCTGCGCAAAGACCATGGCTTTTGCGTAATGCCCGCTAAGTCCAGGTATGGCTGCATGAGTTTGATTTGTAACGAACAAAAAAACTAAAGTCAAAAAACGCCACATTGGAACCTCGAATTAAAAAAACACGCCACATTGAGTGGCGTGCCTGTATGAACTTATATTCTAGAAAAATACTAGAACGCTTCGCCGC
Organism: Bdellovibrionales bacterium; assembly: GCA_043757265.1. Taxonomy (GTDB): domain Bacteria; phylum Bdellovibrionota; class Bdellovibrionia; order Bdellovibrionales; family JAGQZY01; genus JANPLN01. The sequence goes on from JAYUQP010000089.1 coordinate 19,048, forward strand.
CGCCAATTGCACAAGCAGGAATTGTGAATTTACCAGTAACAGTTCCACCTTTACCGTCGCTCATGTTCTTTTTGCTTGAGTATGTCCAAACATTTACTTGAGCTTGATTTAGTGTGTAAGCAACTTGCTTTTCACAAACTTGGTCATCAGAACCAGAGTAAGACTCACAACGGTAAGCTGTGCTTACTACAGGCTGAACAAGTGCTTTGGAAACTGTTTTGCAATTGTATTCGCTGCCTGAATCGCTTTCGTCACAAATTTCGATTTCGATTGTAGCTTTGGTTTTGTGCTTCAGAACATTTCCATCGCGACATACTTTTGTTGCAGGAACATAAGTAGATGCAGATTGGAAAACGACGCTTGATGGTTTGCTGTACTCACCAGCCGCAGCTGTGAATGCGAAAAGTGCAGATGCGATAATTACTAATGCTTTCATTTTAAACCCTCCTCAGAGTTATTTTTTGTTTGTGTTGCAAGAGGAGTTCTAAAGTTTTTTTGGTAAAAACGTCAAAAGCATTATCTTTTTTACAAATAATAAACTGTCGCAGTTTTTCAATCACATACGTGATGACATGCGCGTGAGTTATTAGAATCAATTTGAGTTCGTCGGCACATTGATTTTTCTCAGTGCACGGTTTTGCGTGGCGTTAATCGATTGGCGAAAAACCCCAGGTTGCAAGAATTTCTGCTTCGTTTTCAGCCGACGTTGTTTTTTTAAACTTGGCGCCTGATACGCCTTTTACGCGACGTTCGCACTCGGCCCAATTGGAGTGGCGTTCAGCCTTTCCATGAACCACACTCAGGTACGAGTGAGCGGCAGCTTTAGCGGTGCTGGATTTCATATCGGGCACCGATGTGTCCTCGGGAATATCATGGGGATTCCATTGGTATTGCAAAAGTGATCCATTGAATAGTTCAACCCAAGTATGTTTTGAAAATGCCACCGCGATTTCGTCGCAGCGTTCGTTACCCGGCGTTCCTTGATGGCCCCGCACATAATGCCATTGTATTTTCTGTCGTCCATGTGCTTCGACAATTTTTAAAAGCTGTTTCCACTGATCGGTGTTGGCGACAGGTTCGTTTTGCGAGTTTTTCCAACCGCGCTTAAGCCATCCCCAAATCCACTGGGTAATGCCGCGGATGACGTACGTAGAATCGGTAAAGACCAGGACATCTTCAGGGTGGGCACGTACAAAATGGAGGGCAGAGATCACAGCCTCCAGTTCCATTTTGTTATTGGTTGTTTGGGGCTGGTGTTCACCCAATTCACGAACTTGACCATCAGGAAAACAAACGATGGCGCCCCAGCCACCAGGTCCAGGATTGCCAGAACACGCACCATCCGTGTGAATCACAATTTTATCTTTAAAATCCATTCGATGTGCCCTCAGTGGGAAGAGGATAAGGCATAACGTCGAATTTTTCATCATTCTTTTGTGCTGTCAATATTGAGGTTCGGAGGTACTGTTGTTTCATGGAAAAACATCCGATTGTATTTTTTGATGGTTATTGTGGATTGTGTAACGGCTTTGTTGATTTTTTGATGGCGAGAGACAAACAAAAAATGTTTCGCTATGCCACGCTTCAGGGTCAAACAGCCACTCGCCTTTTAGCAAAAGAGGACATCGCAAACTTAGATTCGGTGGTTCTTCTCATTGACGGTAAGACCTACAAAAAATCTCAAGCTGTTTTTAAAGTATTTTCGATTTTAGGCGGCGGTTGGAAAACATTTTCTTTATTCGATGTTCTTCCTTTAAGTATAAAAAATGTTGGCTACGATCTTGTAGCCAAATATCGCTATGCTATATTTGGAAAGCGCGAAATGTGCCGCTTGCCAACCCCAGAAGAAAGATCATTCTTTCTAAATTAGCCGAGGCGACGGCCATTGGTAAATCCGACGGCAAAACCCCCAGAGAGGACCTTTGGTCCTCGTTTACGAGCGAAGCTCGTCGCGGGGGGGAAGGCGTCAGCTAGATTAGCCGAGGCGAAGGCCGACGGCAAAAGGCGTCAGCTAGATTAGCCGGCCTAAATTAATATTTCGAGGGGCAGCTCGTGATGATTATAGAAGCTGCTCATACTCATGCCGTAGGCACCGGCATCAAGAATAGCCATCCAATCCTCTTCTTGGGGAGTAAAAAGCCAGCGATCCTGGCCTAACACATCAGACGATTCGCAAATGGGCCCAACAACGTCATAAACTTTTTGGGTAGCATCGGTGCGCGCCAACACGGGATTGATGCGATGGTGCGCTTTGTAAAGTGCAGGCCGCAGGAGGTGATGCATTCCGGTGTTTAAAATCAAAAAGTTTTTATGACCATTAAATTTTGTATATTCAACTTGGGCACATAGGGCGCCCGCCCGCGCCACGAGCCAGCGTCCGGGTTCCATCAAAAGTCTCAACGGTGAGCCTTTGAGAATCTCTGCAACCTTCTGGCCTAGGATATCGATCAGTTGCAACTCCTTGCTCTCATCATCTGTAAAGTAGTCGATGCCGAGCCCACCACCGATATCGATGGTGCTCAAAGCCATGCCCTGTTCAATGAGCTTTTGGCTGCATTTGAAAAGACTTTCAACCGCCTTTATCATGGGGTTGATGTCGCGAATTTGTGAGCCAATATGCGAACTCAGCCCGCGAAGCTCAACCCACTGAGATTGAGAACGAATTAACGCCACGGCTTCGTCCACCTGTTGCTCAGAGATACCAAACTTGTTCTCACGAAAGCCCGTCGTAATATAAGGGTGAGTGTCCACTGGAATATTCGGATTGAGGCGGATGCCAATGAAGGCCTTTTTTTTCAAGGTCGAAGCAACTGAGATAATGCGACGAAGTTCCTCGAGGCTTTCAACATTGATTTGAAAAAAACTTTTCTCGATAGCGTACTGCAATTCGTCCTTCGACTTTGCCACACCGGAAAAAATAACTTTGCTTGGCAAAAACCCATGTTCGAGTGCGATTTTAGCTTCGCCACCCGAAACCACATCGATGCCAAAATCATTTTTTTTGAAAAGTTTCAAAATGTCGCCATTCGAATTTGCCTTCAGCGCATAGTGTATTTGCGGAGCAGAGGCCGCAAAGGCGGTCTGCATATGGGTGATGCGTTGCTGAATTGAATGGGAGTTGTAAACGTAGGTTGGTCGTTGGACTTTTAAAAAATCTTTCAGCGGCACCCAGCCGCTCGCGGTCGACAAACCAAAATGTGTTCCGCTGAAGGAATAGCTCGCACTCATGGTGTATCGAGCTTAAATTCGGCGTGGAGTTCTCGCACGGCCTCTTCGAGACGATCGCGAGGGATAACGCCGCTCATCTTGATGTCGGACGTTGTCACCATATGAAGTTCAATGCCTTTTTTAGAAAGAACATCGAAAAACCGTGCGGCAACACCCGGATAGGAGCGCATTCCCACGCCCACGATTGAAACTTTAGCAACGTCCTTCAGAACTAAAATTTCAGCTGTGGGTGGAACGATGTGCTTCAGGATTAATTGGCCTTCGGCCAAATCTTCATCCGATATGGAGAAGGCAATTCTTTGGCCGCGAGCGCCTTGCGCCTGTGCAATGATGTCCACCACCACTTCGCGATTGGATAGCTCTTTAAAAAGACGAGTTAAAAAATCGACGCCGTTAGGAGCAGGTTCAGCTCCCAAGACCACAATCTTTGCATCGTGTGTAATAGCAGAAACAACAGGAGCTTCCATGGCGGTTACCTCACTTTGAATCCAGGTACCTTCAACTTCGGAAAACGTCGAACGAACGTGGATTTGTACATTATATTTAGCTGCGATCTCAACACAACGAAAATGCAGCACTTTAGAACCAAGTGCTGCCATCTCCATCATTTCTTCATAACTGAGCGCCAAAATCTTTTTAGCTTCTGGCACAACACGGGGGTCTGCTGTGTAGACACCGTCCACATCGGTATAGATCTCGCAGTAGCGACTCCCCAGAGCAGCAGCGAGGGCCACCGCTGTGGTGTCCGAGCCACCGCGCCCAAGGGTGGTGATATTGGCGTCGACATCGATTCCCTGAAATCCCGCAATCACGGGAATCTCGTCATTTTCCAAGGCATTGAGCATTTTTTGTGTGTCGATGTGGGTTATCTTGGCCTTTGAATAAATCGAGTCCGTTTGAATGCCTAGCTGGAAGGCAAGATAGGGGCGAGCTTTTACCCCGCGCTTTTGCAGAGCCATGGACAAAAGAGCTATTGAAACCTGTTCGCCCGAGGCGAGTAGCATGTCATAGGCTGCACTTCGCGAATCTTGGTAAACGTCGTTAGCCATTTTTACAAGGCGGTTTGTTTCGCCCGCCATGGCCGAGGCGACCACCACGAATTTTTGCCCAGCTCTGAAATCGCGGACCAACCGGTCTGCAACGTGTTCAATCCGCTCGATGGAACCTACCGACGTGCCGCCAAATTTTTTGACCAATATATCCGAAGCTTTCAAAGAATTCATAGCGGCCACTTGTAGCAGATTTATCCAGGATTGCAAAGGCTGGTGTTCATTTGTATAAGGGTTTTTATGAAAAGTACGATCCTTATTCGCTTTATGATTTTCCATCTGTTGTTATTCGCAATTTTGCGTATCGTTTTTTATATCGCCTTTAAACCAGCGGATTCCCTAACCGTCGATGTTTTACAAAAGGCCTTTACGTTAGGGCTGCGTTTTGACCTTCGCCTGGCCTGCGTTTTGGCTTTACCCATGGTCTTTTTTGGCTGGCGGGGATGGAGCCTTCGAACACCTCAAGGCCTTCGTCATTGGCAAAACTTTTATGTACTGGCGAGTGCAATTTGGATCACGTTTTACGTTTTTGATTTTGGCTTTTACGGTTACCTCAACAGCCGAATGAATTCATCGGCGTTGTTGTTTCTCGAAAATTTGACCATTTCACTGGGTATGGTTTGGGAGTCGTATCCAGTTTTGTGGATTGTAGCCGGCTTTTTAGGAATGCTGTTTATGTACAAAATCTGTGTGCGGCGTTTTGTATTCCGCTTTCACAGCAAAAATTTTTTGGGGTTGCCGGGATTTATAAATGCAATAGTGTTTGTTTGTCTTTTCCTTGTCGGCCTTTACGGAAATGTCTCGCAGTATCCTCTTCGCTGGAGCGAGGCGTTTTTTAGCCCCCATCATTTTGCTTCGCATTTCGCGCTAAATCCCGTGCTGTATTTTTTCGAAAGCTATGAGTTTTCAAAACAAAAAGATTTTGATGCGGACAAAACGCGGGAAAGTTACAAGTTTTTCGCCGACTACTTGGGCGTTGCTGATAAAAACATTGAGACATTAAATTTTTCCCGCCACGTGAAGGGCTTGCCTCGGGATAGCGCACCCAACCGGGCCCCAAACGTCGTGGTAATTGTCATGGAGTCTTTATCGCTTAGTAAGACGACCCTTGGCGAAAACCCGCTCGACACGACGCCGGAACTTCAAAAAATAGCCGCTCAAAGCCACTGGTTTTCGAACTACTATAGCTCCAGCGAGGGCACCGCGCGCAATTTATTTGCTATCATGACCTCGATCCCCGACGTCACAAAAGTGCAAACCTCCACGCGAAATCCGCTTGTCGTTGACCAAAAAATCATCGCCAACACTTACGATGATTATCGCAAAATGTATTTTATTGGCGGGAGCGCTAGCTGGGCCAATATTCGCGGTATATTTTCGCACAATATCGACGGCATCGAAATTTTCGAAGAAGATGCATTCAACAAGAACAAAACTGACGTTTGGGGTGTTTCCGATTTAGATCTTTTTATTGAAGCGCACGACAGATTTGCTAAATCACCTGCTGGAAAACCATTTTTTGCGGTGATCCAGGCGGCAAGTTTCCATCGGCCCTACACAATTCCAGCGGATGCAAAAAGTTTTAAAAACGTCGATGTGCCAATGACTAAACTAAAAGAGGCAGGCTTTTACTCTCTGGAACAGTTTAATTCTTTGCGTTTTTCTGATTACAGCCTGGGCTATTTTTTTGCATTGGCTAAAAAAAGCGAGTACTACAAAAATACTCTTTTTGTTATCACCGGCGATCATGGATTGCCCGACGACGGCGGTGTCAACGTGCCCGAAGGTGTGCATCTTTGGGAGCTCGAAAAATACCATGTTCCTCTAGTGCTGCACAATCCACATTATTTTACTGCGGCTGTTGTAGACAAGCGGATGGCGGGACATGCCGACCTTATGACAACGGTGGCTCAAGCGGCCGGTCTTAATCACCCAAACACAACCCTTGGGCGAAGTCTGTTTGATTCGCAATTCGATAAAGAACGCTATTCGTTTATTTTCAATTTCACGTCGGAGCTCAACGAATACGGGTTGGTGAACGAGGACTTTTATCTGCAAACAAACGACAAGGACGGGGCCAAGCTTTACATGTATCGCGGAAAGACCCCGCAGGTCGATGTAAAATCGGTCTATCCAAATGGGTATGTACGAATGAAAAATATCGGCGAGGCGTACTTTCAAACAGCAAAGTATATGATGTTTAATAATCAGAAAGACTCTTCAAAAAAAAAGGCTGGTCAAAGCCAGCCTCAATAGTCTTTGCTTTGGTTAACGCTGACTTAGTCTTATTTGGTAAAGCACTGAGTAAAGTAGCCGTTGATAAATCCGATACCGCCCGAGGTGAACAATGGATTCAAAATGTTTTTCTTATGACCTGCTGAATTCAAAAGCATTTGCAAAGCTTGTTCAGGAGCTAGCGAAGATCCTTTGATAATGTTTTCTGCCCAAGCGCCGTTAATACCAAATAAATTCAAACGATCTTTCGCCGTCATTCCACTGGAGCTCAAATGAGAAAGAATGGAATTTGTAAGCATGTCTTTTGAATGCGATTGTGCCGCCGCAGTACAGTTGCTGTTCGGAATCAAAGATTGTAAGCCGTTTTGCTGACGAACCAAGTTTAGCATTTGAAACATTTGGCAAGCCACGGGATTCATTGTGCCACAGGCGCCGACGCTGCCTTGAAAAGTGCTTTGAAAGTTTTGAACGAGCGCGAGCACTTTTATCAGCTCAGGGTTTTGCGATTGCTGCGAGAGTGTTTTGATCACATTAAGGAGTCCATTTAAGTCTTGCGGATTTTTAATGGCGTTAAGTAAAGCCGTTGGATCTTTACCTTTGCCGACAACGTTTAATACCTGCGATAAAAGCGCAAACAGCTGATCCGATTGGCTTGATCCGCCAGGGATTAACGTGGCAAGGGATGAATTTGCTCCGCACTTTAATAAAGTGCTCGCTAAGTTTGAAACGAGAGAGCCTACCAGGGGATTTCCGCCGGTTAAATACGAAGCGCCGAACGATAATAGCGAACTTAATAAGCCGCAACCATTTCCACCAAGAATGCCGCTTAAAAAACCTTCTGGTTTCGGGGGTTCATTGATAAGTTTCAAAAGCTCATTGGGAACATCCGACGCATCGACTGGTAAATTGTTCGAGGTCACATCAATGGGATCTGTGCCTTCCACCGGAATTACGGGCGAGTCGCTAAGCTTACCGTTAGCCGCATCGTCTAATTGAGATGTCATTTTTTGCGCGGAACACCCAACTAGCGACACAAGTGCAAAACCCATCACTATTTTTTTTACAAACTGATACATAAAACACCCCTTAAAGTTGTAAATTCATGGTGGCGGAGTTTACATGCAGTGTTCGCCCATCTCTATTTCGGACGTTGGATAAAAGTCCTGAGTATTTTAGAAAACTAGGCGGAAGAAATAAGTCCAAAAGAAATTTAGCCATGGACGGAGGTCCTGGTGTCTAGCGAATTGACAAAATGAGTTGAAACCATAAAATGCCGTTTCGACGCGCCCCAAGACAAAGGTCCAGCATGAAAACACATTACAAATTACTAATCGCTCTCGTTTTTGGAGCTGTATCGGGAGTGATTTTACACTCGTATGCGGACATTGAAGCGATTCGTTGGGTGTCTGAAAATATTTTTCACACCGTGGGCCAAGTTTTCCTTCGCCTCATCTTTATGATTGTCGTCCCTATGGTTTTTGCCGGATTGGTTCTTGGGGTTTACGAACTCGGTCAGCACCAAGGCTTAGGCAAGGTCATCACTAAAACTCTTTTATTTACGGTGCTTGCAAGTGGCGCCTCGGTGATCATTGGCGTGGTTTTGATAAACTTAGCACAGCCGGGCAAATCAGTCTCGATACCGAAAGATCTTTTGGATGTGGCAGAAGTGCAAAGCAATGCAAGCCAGGCTAAATCAGGCTTGCAAGCACTGCTCGAAATAGTTCCAAGAAACCCGCTGCAGTCTGCAGTGAATGCCCTCGATGGGCAAATGTTATCGCTTATGTTTTTTGCATTGGTGTTTGGGTTTGCACTCAGCCGTACGTCTCCGCAAAAAGATAAAAGTTATTTTATAAATCTGCTCGAGGAGGTTTATGCGGCCAGCCTCAAAATTGTAGAGTACGTCATGTCGTGGGCGCCCTATGCGGTTTTTGCATTAGTCTTTACGACGACATTTAAGTTTGGCTACGAGCTACTCATTTCATTGCTCTATTATGTGGCAGTGGTTATAGCAGCCTTGCTGATTCAGCAGTTTGTGGTCTATGCAGCACTTTTAAAAACTTTTACCACACGCTCTCCGTGGGCTTTTTTTAAAGAGTGCCGTGAAGTTTATATTTACGCGTTCGCAACGTCGTCATCCAATGCCACGTTACCAAAAACCCTAGAACTTGCCGAAAACCAACTAAAAATAAACCCGGCAATTTCGCGATTTGTTTTAACTGTAGGTTCGACGGCAAACCAAAATGGCACTGCGCTTTTTGAAGGCATTACAGTTTTATTTTTAGCTCAGGTTTACGGTGTGGAACTTGATTTTGCGAGCCAGGCGCAAGTTGTGGTGATGTCGGTGATTGCTGGTATTGGCACAGCGGGCGTGCCGGGCGGGTCGCTCCCCCTGATAATGATTGTGATGCAACAGGTGGGAGTTCCGGCGGAGGGATTGGGTCTCATACTGGGCGTGGATCGCTTTTTAGACATGTGTCGCACCACTATCAATGTGAGCGGAGATCTGGTGATAGCAGCTCTTGTCGATAACAATGGCACTGGAACAGGTCATCTCTCAAATAAACCATTAGCATAGCTATTTCAGTGTTTATGCCGCCGAATAGTTAGGCACTACCTACCACCACCAGCAGGTAATAATTTTTATGACTTGGTGCAAATTTTTGCGATTTGTGTTAGTTAGTTTGTCTATCACAGCGTTGAGGAGGTTGTTTTGGAAATGCTCGAAAAGCAAGAAGTTGAGAAAGATGTGGTTTTTCAGCACCTTGATGAAGTTGATGAAATCGACCAGTGCGACAATATTCTAGAGTTGAACGAAGAACAGTATCCCAAGTTCACGTTAGCTAAAAATAAAGCGCGATTTTTGCGTATGGTAAGCTGGTATCGCCAAAAAGAGGATTGGATTGAAGTGGCCCCTCTGAGCCAAGTGGGCAAGACCTTTAAGCAACAAACAAAAGAGCTTGAAGGGATTCGCTCAAGCAAGATGGATTATGAAATGGAACTCGAAACGGGGACATTAACGCCAAGTCAGCGCTCTTATCGTAAAGATGAGCTGAAAATGTGCAAAGTTCACGAAAAAATGGCTGTTCATCTCATTTCTAAGCTGCAGAAGAAGATAAAGTCTGGACGTCGGTAACCGAACTTCCGTGTCAGGGCGCCATTAAGGCGTCTTGGCAACTTGTGTAAAAATTGCCAAGGAAATTTTGCATTTTTAAATAGAGGGTGTTTTAATCATTTTCGATGAAGAAATCTAAAAGTTTCATAAATCTTTTTTCTGTAAGCATCGTAGCCAGCTTTCTTCTCCACGGATTGCTGTTTTCGTCCATTTTTTTTAAATGGGGCAAAGAAAAACAAGAGTACATGAATAGTGACGTTTTGCTCATGGGCGATGGCCGCGGAACAAAAATCAATCCGCCAAAACCAAAAGAGAAAAAAGACAAAACGGAAAAGGTGGTCGAAAATGACCCCAATGCCGTGAAAACCTTTGATAAAAACGCTGGTACCGCCGAAGATTCTTCCGAAGAAGCGTTTGGCCAAGGTGGAACAAAAGCTCTTCCTTACGACACCGAGCTTATGGCGTGGTTGCAGGTTAACAAAAAATATCCAAAAATGGCTCGTCGTTTGGGTCAGGAATGCGAAAATATAACTCTCGAATTCAACATCAATCCGGATGGTCGGTTAACCGAAATCATGCTGAGAGAAAAGTGCGATCACGAAGTGTTAAACCAAGCAGCTGTTGATCTTGTAAAGGCATCGAGTCCCTTTAAGCCCTATCCTGCGCACTTTCCGCAAAAACCTCTCAAGCGAGTTCAATCGTTTTCCTACAAATTAGCTGAGTAGCACCCTGCTGATAAAGGAGGACTCGCCGTGATTGATTTAGTTGTGAATGATCAAACAGTGAAAAATCAAATTTGTTTATCTTTAAAATTTACAATTTTCATTTTGGCATCGGCTGCGTCCATCGTTTCCTGTTCGTCGTCCGAACCTACTCAAACAACTGCCGACGGCAATCGCTACACAATCGTTTGCCGAAACGAAATGCAAGATTGCTTTCACAAATGTGAAAAGCTTTGCCCCAAGGGGTATATTGTTCTCAATCGCGTTCGCGGTGTCCGCGTCGGCGATCAAACCGACTACACCGTCATCATCCGCTGCAAAGTCCGCTAGTAAAGTCCACATGAACCCTCTGACAGACCGTCGTCTTGTCTCCCATCCGTCGTCCTGAGTGCAACGAAGGATCTAAGCCTTGTCTACTTCGCGCGCAGTTTTTGCTTCAAATTTTTATTGGCTTTTTTTACTTTTAATTTCATTTCGCTCTGGTGACTTGCAAGTTTTTGGGCGATTTTTTTATCGTTCAGCGAAAGGATTCGCAGGGCAAACAGTGCGGCATTGGTCGCATTATCAATGGCCATGGTGGCCACGGGCACACCTTTTGGCATTTGTGCCACCGACAAGAGAGAATCCAAACCATCTAAATGCTTAAGCTGCACAGGAACACCTATCACCGGAAGTGTGGTGGCCGAGGCGATCATGCCGGGCAGGTGAGCCGCACCGCCAGCCCCAGCGATGATCACTTCAAAGCCCTGCGTTTTGGCGGTTTTCGCAAAGTCGAGCATCTCTTGTGGCGTGCGATGGGCCGATACAACTTTTGATAAACAAGACACTTTAAAAACTTTGAGAGTTTCGACGGCGTCCTTCATCACGCGCATGTCGGAGTCGCTACCCATCACCACCGCAACTTTTGCTTTTTTCATAACTGAATCCTTTTTAAATTCTTGAGTGCAATTTTGAGAGCTGCTTCCGGCGAGGATCCAAGCGTATTGATATGCCCCATTTTACGTCCTTCGCGATTTTCTGTTTTCCCGTACCAGTGAAGCTGCACGTCCGAATTCAAATCCCACTGCATTTTTTTTGCAGGGCCGCCAAGCAGATTAACCATGGCAAAGCCTTTCGCCGTGGACGCTGGGATAGCGACTGTTTGATCGAGAAGCGCCATGATATGCAAATCAAATTGCGAAACAGTAAAGGCGCTCATCGTGCAGTGAGCGGAGTTGTGCACGCGGGGAGCCAGTTCGTTGACTAAAAGCCCCTCAGCGGAATCGAAAAACTCTACTGCCATCACGCCCACATAGTTCATTTTTTTTAAAAAAAGTTTGAATTTTTTCGCAAACGGTAAAAACTTTGTATGTTTCACTGGGCCCTTAACCCAAAAGCAGCGTGAATCTTTTTGCAAACTTTCGACAAGCGGGTAGTGACTGATGTCGCCCGAAATATTGCGTGCAAAAACACATGCCAGTTCGCGTTTGAAAGGAATCCACTTTTCGACGATGAAACCCGTTGGGCTTGGGTCGGTCGAATTTAGAAAATGTTTTGCGTAAAATTCTTCAGCTTGATTTTTTGTTTTTACCACGAAGGTGCCATAGCCATCGTAACCAAAACGCCGTTTTTTGAAAACAAGAGGCAGCCCTAAAGTCTCAACCGCGGCTTTAGCTTCGGCTTTGCTATTTGCTGGCAGCCATTGTGCCGTCGGAATTTTGCAAAGGTCTAAATTTTGTTTTTGCGTGAGGCGGTCTTGCAATAGCTCCATGGTGGAGACACTTGGGTAGATTGGTGTTTTAGATGCCTGTCTGGCCTGGCTTAACAGCGTGCCATCTAGAAATTCGCTTTCAAACGTTGCGACATCCACTTGTTTTAAAAAGTTCTCAACCACCGCAAGATCAGTCAGCGAGCCAACGTGATTAAACCGCGTCACTTGCTGGGCGGGATCTAGCGAGTTTTCAGAAAGAACATGCGGATGAAGTCCCATTTGGTGCGCACTGAGCGCAAGCATGCGTGCGAGTTGTCCCCCACCCAAAATTCCCAATCGAATACCAGGATTGATTTGTTTTGCCACAATCTTCCTTATATACACGTACTGTGCAAAACACAACATTCCCTCTCCCTGTGCAATTTCCAGTCTGTTTGGCCCCGATGGTAGGGCTCAGCCATGTGGCGCTTCGCAAGGTGGTTGCGAGTTACATGCCCGAGGGACAGCAAACCATTTGGCCTAGTGAAATGTTGAGCAGTCGTCGTTTGCCCACCGAAGACCTTGCTCTAGTGCCCGAGGCCATGCGCGATCAAGATGAAGACTTTTGGGTGCCGCAAATTTTAGGCAACGACGAAAAATACATCGCGCCTTCAGTGCAAAAGCTTGTGGATTATGGGGCAAGCGGCATCGATATCAACATGGGGTGCCCCGTACAAAAAGCGTTAAAGCACAATTGGGGTGTGGCACTAATGGGCGATGTGGACTACGCGGCAAGAGTTGTGGAAATGACCGTTCGTCATGCGCGCGTTCCAGTATCGGTAAAACTGCGCGCGGGATTTGAAAACACAGTTGAAAAAATGATTCCGTTTATGAAAACACTGGAAAATGCAGGCGCAAGTTGGTTGACACTTCATCCGCGGACAGCCGAACAAAAGCGTCGCGGCACCGCGGACTGGGCGCAAATTCGCACGATCAAGGATGCACTTTCAATTCCCGTGATCGGAAACGGTGACGTTCAAGTCGCTGATGATGTTTTCCGTATGCAGGCCGAGACCGGTTGCGATCTCGTGATGATTGGAAGAGCTCTCACTGCTCGACCGTGGTTGTTGTGGCAAGTGGGCGAGAAAATGGGGTTGCCATCACCTGTGGGTCGAAGTGGCAACGCACCATCAACTCCAGAAGAAGAGGGAAGAGAATTTTTTGAATGCGCCCGCAAAATATTATTCGAGATGCGCGAAAGATTTCGACCAGTGGTGGGGCTCAAAAAATACCAATTTTACATAAAGACAAGCTCAGTGTGGCTAGAGTACGGACATTTTCTGTATGCCAAAACCACAAAGTGCCAAAACCTCGATCAAGCGGCCGACGCCCTAGAAGCCTTCTTCCAAACCGAACAGCGAATGGTTCAGAGGACAGAATGGAGAACGTAAGTTCGACATTCCAGTGAACCGCGGCGAACGTAAGTTCGGCATTTAGAATGACTGCGACGATTGAAGTTCGCTATTCCCGGAAATCGCGAATCGCGAAACGTGTTCCACTTAATTATCAAAACGGAACATGCGTGGATGTCGATTGAGACGTTCGCTTCAATTAGAGTTTTGTTGAAAAAACAAACACATTTTAGCGTTTCCTTGCGATCGGCTTGTTTTGCGATTTTTTCGTGAATTCTTTGTGTATCAATCTAGGAATGCACTCAAGTAAAAGCCTAATATCCCGTTAAGATAGATATGCGCAAAAATGTTGGGCTCAGTATCCTCTTTGCAACGTTGATCCTCGTATTTTCGATCAACGCCAGTCCTCCCTATGCGGAAATCATCGAAGGCAAAGCGCTACTTTCGGACGAGGCCCTGTTTTCAAGGTGCTATTCTCACTTAACAGGCCTGCGGGCAACAAACACCCATCCTCTTTTACTGCTTGTTCGCCAAGGCACTAAAAATCCGATTGATGCCTGCATGGAGATCTTTGATAAGGCGATGATCTTGGGATCAACAAATAAGCTTGCAGACACAGATGATGTAGAAGCCTTGGCCGTGCTACAGGTATTTTTCGATTACCACAAAAGCTGGTTTACCTATAACGACTTTTCACAGGCTCCACAAGTTTATGGTCAGTCTTTGGATTTTCAGCAGGATTCCTCACAGGAAGCTTGCTACCTAACTCACGCACTTTTCAGTGGTGATCGTGTTGAGACCGATGGCCGTTTTCAAAATGGGTACGATTATAAAAATATTGTGACAACGCCAAAAGAAGTGCGGTGCCTTCGCTCAGAACCTACGCGCCTGGGAGTCAATCGCTACACCGATGCGAATTATTTATCACTACCTGAGTGGAGCAATGCTCCAGGACGTGGATTTTTGATTGGAACAAGAGAGCTTCCGGCCTACGACAACGTTTGGTACACAAAAACTGGGCGAGGTGTGACAACGCTCAGTTACGTTGGAGGAGGAAGCACGCAAAATTTAGACAGCAATGTGCTGCACACCTTTGGCGGCGGTATTTTGGGTTCAAGCTCGTTCCTCATTAAGTATGGACAGTATCCGAACAACGCCGATGGTGCGGCGTTTATGCGCCGACGGGCAACCAGCAGTGTTATGGAGCATCTCTTATGTAGAACGGCACCATACAGACGCGTTGAGGATGTTACAGCCGATGTGATTCAATTTAACTCGACCTATCCCAATGACACAGTTATTGCATTCCGTAAAGATACTGCCTGCATGAGCTGCCACTCCACACAAGATGGAATGGCCGCTCTCTATCGAAACCTGCACTATGTTGCCCAGCAGGGATATGTGGATTGGAATGATGATGGAGTTTTTGGTCGGCCGGCAGGTGAGATCAATTACAACCGGCATGCCGACGCCGCCGATAAGCTTTACATGTTGAGAACCCATGCGATCAATTTAGTAAAAGAGACTGTCCCATTACATATGGTTGTCACGGACAGTAGTTTTCATCGTCGCCCGCCAAATGGTCAGTTGGTGTACCGCAGCTACGATGGCACCGAGGTCAATCACATGATCAACGTTGCAGGCGGAGGGCCAGTTCCGGCTGGTGAGGGAATTGCAAAACTTGGAAATCACATGGCGCAAGGAAATGATTTGTTTGCCTGCGCAGCAAAACATTACTTTGAGTTTTTTACGGGAATCGATGCAAATTTACAGGACAATAGCGACACTCGAAACGTTGCACTAAGCAATGCCGACTTTATTTACAGAAACAAAGTTATCGAGTTAGGACAACAGTTAAAAACCCACCAGAGCTTGCGAAAATTAGTTTACGATATTTTGAATTCAAATATGTATCGCTACGAGTCTCTTAGGGAGTCTGAATGAAAAATATTTCTCGCAGAGACCTCATCGCATTGTTTGGCGTCGGTGGCTTAGGCTCGGTAGTTCACAATCCCTATAATTACCTTTTTCAAATACTTAAAAATGGGCTAATTCAACAAGCCCATGCGCAATCCATGGGTCAGTCGGCAAAAAACTATATTGTTTTTTTACAGTACGGTGCCCCACCTCGATGGTACTGGGACGGTTTTTTAAATCCCACAGGTGACGCCTCCGAAATGGTCGCAAACGGCTGCGTAAAAAACTACATCACATCGGCTCAACAAAAATACAACGGCAACCGACTTGATATGGATTATCGCCAGTCAGGTGTGCACAATTATCAAAAAAACGGCGTAAATAAGCAACTTTACATGCCAGCTTTGTGGGATGTTGCACTTCCGCGACACAACGGAACAACAGCTGTTGTCGATGCCGAGAGCCCGTTAATGCGCAGTCTTTTAAACAACGCCTTGATTATCCGCGGAGTGAGTATGGGTGTGGATATTGGACATGTGCGGGGCCCTGAATTGGTTCTTCGTCCGTCTCCCGCTCGTAACAGTATTACAGGTTCCGTGGCCGAACTCAATCAAGGTGTGATCCCTGCAGTTGGTATGACCGGCTCAGCTCTGCCATATTTGGGTTACAAATCGCTAAAACAGGTGAGTATGGCAATCACCCGGGGAGGAACAAACGGTCCTCTTTTTGATCTATTCGAACCATTTGTAACCACCCAGACCGGAACACACATTAGTACAAACAAAGCCAACGAATTACTTATGGAATCTGCGATGAATTCGGCGCTCCAGGAAATGAAAGATTACGCAGCCGCGCGAAGACCCGGAAGTGATGTGCTGTTTGATACAGTGAAGTCCTCGGAGGATATGTTCAAAGAGGCGTCCTCTAAACTTTTAAATTTACCCACTGTGTTCACAACTTTAAAAAATCGTTATAGCGATTTGATCGCGCAGTCTAAGCAGGCCGTACCCGGACTGATTCCGCCGCCGGAGGACATCACGTCGCAAACTGATTTATTTTCGAGTGGTTTTGCAGTCGCGGAATTCATGATCATAAATGGTTTTAGCTCGTCGTGTACCTTTGATGCCGGAAGTAACATGAACATCGGTGATTTTTTTGACGATACTGGTGTGCGCCGAAGTGTTGGTTACTACAATGACGAACATCAACATGGCGACCGGCAACATATAGCGGCCACGTGCCACTTTACGTATCGTTCTTTTATGGCTTGTTTAAATCTTTTTAAAGAGCGAATTGGCGCAACACACTGGAACAACACAGTGGTGCAACTGAGTTCCGAATATGGAAGAACTCCGCGCAATGATGGTACCGGGTCTGATCACTCTCCAGGCAGCAATGTGTTTACTGCTTTTAGTGGTAGCATCAAGCAGTGCATCCCGATTGGTAACATTTATAAAGATAAAGCGGGAGGAAACGTGGGCACATTTGGATTAGCCGCTCCCACTTCCATTGCGGGAATCACCGCACCTGTGGTTATCACGAAAGAGATGGCGGTGAATACGATTGCAAGTTTGGTCGGCGTGCAGCCTATCATCGAAACTGCCACAACGCTGATCGAAACAGATGCTACAAACGGTTGGAAGAGTCGAACAGAGGATCCTAAAAACGTATGATTCGCACTTTGTCGCACTTTTTTATTTTATTCTGTCTAGCTGGTACTGCTTGTAAACCTGTACATCAGGAGGTTATCGAAAGCGGCCGGCACGACTCGTTACCACCACCTGAAGTGCAGTCAAAAACTGTGTACACAGTCCTTTCAAATAATTGTTTTTCGTGCCACCAAGGAGGCAAATACGGCGCTCCGGATTGGGGCCAAATCAACTCGATAAACGATCTTGATTTGTTTGCGAGCACAAGTCGTATAAAAAAAGGCGATCCAGAGGGGTCTAATCTTTTACGACGTGCGATGCACGGGCCCGGTGACCAAAGCATGCCCCCTTCGAGCACTGATTTTTTAAAAGAGGATTATTTAATTCTTTATAACTGGATAAAAAATTTGCCAGCGGCCAGTGACATGGTTGATGGGCCGCCACCACCTCAGGTTCAGGAGAACGCATTTACGGTGGTGCAAACGTACTGTCTGAACTGTCATAATGGCGGTGGTGGGCCAAGCTGGGGAAATATTCAAAATATTTCACAATTTATTAGTTTTGCCTATTCCGGTTCGGTGAGGTTAAAACCTGGCAAGCCAGCCGAATCTACAATCATATTGAGAATGAAGCACGGGGTGGGCGACCAGTCTATGCCACCTGGTGCAAGTGATTTAAGCCAGCAGCAATATCAAATCGTTTTTGACTGGATCCAAGAGTTGCCGGAGGCGCAAACCGGTGGGCCCACGGGACCTCCTCCGATACCAACCGACGTTTACAATCGTATCGCGCGGTCGAGCGGCGAAAAATTGCGAATCGGAGACAGACGGTTCGTAGCGAGCGTACTGAACCAAATCCTTGGCGCTTCTTCAAAAACCACGGTGGATAAATATGTGCTTTCGCGAACTTCAAAATTTGGAGGCTCTTGCGATAGACTCAACAGTTACACACACAGCTATCCAACGGTGCAGCGATGCAACGAACCGGGGTTATCGCTGACTAGCAAACTGATCGACGTGGATTTGGTTAATATAGAAGCTCCAAGGCTCCCGGACTCAAACACAGTGCGGGAGGGATTGAGAGTGCTGACGTGTAAACAATCTTTATTAAGCGACAACACCGCCTTGACGAATCTCATTCAGCAGGTGAAAGGGAGTGGCGATACCAGTTTTTTACAAACCAACCCTCGAATGTCCTCAGATGATGTTATAAAAATGTATCGTTTATTTTATCCAGGTAGAGACCCTAAGGTTCCAATTCTAAACGCCCTTCTCGCGGTGTCCGACGAGGCACAAACGAGGCCACTTGCTCCAGTGGGTGCGAACGGCACGTCCTTCGAGTCGTGGCGCTATGTAGCTTTGACCCTTTGTAAGGCTCCTGACTGGCAAATGGAATAGTCCTAAAAACTCGTTTGGCTAATTTTTTGACAGATGTGTCTTATTTTCAAAGGGGCTGGTTAAACCCTTGAGATCTATGTTTAATGCGCCCTCACACTTTGTTGCCGAGGATTCGCTACATGCGCTCTTTATTTTTTGCCGTTTTCACTCTCATTGCGTCTTTCTCGTTAGCCGTTGAAGAAAAGTTTTTTTCGCAAAAAATTAATCATCACAATTCGATCTCTGATTCTTTTGAACAAAGATATTTCGTAGATCAAACCTATAAGCAAAACGGACTATCCCCCATTGTCCTTGAACTGTGTGGTGAATCCGAGTGCGGACTTTACGTTTCAAAAATTTCCCTCCAAACCCAAATTGCAATGGATGCAAAAGCCGAAATCATAGCCCTTGAACATCGCTACTACGGAAAAAGCCAACCTTTTTCGAATCTCGAAACCTCGGCGCTGCAATTTCTCTCGGTTGAGCAGGCTATCTTAGACATCCGTGCTTTCCAGCGGCACATAGATCCACATAATAAAAGGAAATGGTTTTTGGTGGGGTCATCCTATGCTGGGACTCTCGCTGCTGTTTACCGGCAACGGTATCCTGAAAGTACAGTGGGCGCACTTTCGTCGTCGGCACCGGCTCGAGCCACGTTTTCCTTTATTGCGTACGACAAATACACAAGCGATATTTTGGGGCCTAAGTGTGCCCAGCAGGTGCGTCAGTTGGTTTCAGAAATCGAAACGAAAATTACTGGAATGCAAAGTTTAGAAGATTATAAAGCGCCCTTCAGAGTTCCATATATCCAAAATGATTTAAACTTTTTATTTTTAATTTCCGAATTCACTACCGCCTTTGTGCAGTTTGGTAACGGACCAGATTTTTGTCAAAGCGTGGACAGCATTGGCGCATTGCAAGCCATCGCCCATTTTGTAAATTTGTTTTATGCCGACGGCCATGGACTAGATTTATCTACGTGGGGATTTGAAACGCTAGCCAACACCGAAATCGAAGGCTCGGCTGGCATCACCCGCCAATGGTGGTATCAAGTTTGTCGAGAGATGGGCTTTTTCCAGGTTGCGCATTCATCCCGTAAAGATTCAGTCCGCTCTGCATTGCTGGACCAACAGTTTTTTGAAACTATCTGCAAAGATAATTACGGAATCGAAACCACGCAGATTTCAGAGTTTAACACCCAGTACTACGAGCCTTTGCAAGAAGGAAGATATTCACGTATCATCTTTACCAATGGTACCGAGGATCCGTGGACTCAGTTATCGGTGATGTCCGATGCGCGCAGTGTGGTTGGCAAAGATTCATTATTTTTGCTCAATAAAGGAGGAAGTCATTCTTCCGAGCTTTACTCACAAACAGGTATCATGGATGAACTTCAACAAAAAATCATCACAACCGCAGTAAAGTGGTTATCAAATAAGTAACCCGCAGAGGACTCGTGCTACGAAAAAGTATTTTTATCAGTTTAGTATTTTCGTCCACATTTTCTCAGGCCAACTTTGTGTGTCGGGATGTTTTTACTTTAGACGATGCGAAAGTGCTCTATATTCCGAATGCGGCATCGTTTAGCGTCGCAATTTTCAAAGAGAGCGTTGATGCTCAAGCTCTTCGTCGATTTAAGGGGCCTGAGGGGAGTCTTGATCTTCTCAATAAAAATCCGACTAAAAATAAAGACATGGCTCACGCATCGATCGCCGACCAAATTTTGTTTTTAACATTAGGAATCTCGTTCAACGACATTGCCGGAGTCAAAGGCGCCATTGATTTTTTTCGCAACCAAGATAACAAGCTGCTTTTGAAAGCTGTGCGCGGCGACTGGCAGGCCACCCAAAACATATACAGGATCCTTGCGATGCTCAGTGGCTGGGTGAATGAAGCTCACCCCACGGAGCCAGCTGTGGATTTAACGTTGCGAAAAGATCTCTTACGCTTCCTCAGCCTACGAGAGAATGAAAGTATCGCTGCAGCTTGGGCACGCATGAGAGAGAATTATTATAGCTACCAGGGTTTAGTTAAAGATCCGCTCGCGGCCGGGTCAGGGTCGCCAAGTAAAGATGCAGACGGGGAGCTCATCATTCGGGCCCGTGAACTCTATTCAAAATTAGAATATCGCAGTTTAATGGAATCACAGGGCGTGGGTTTATATCTGTATCGAAAATCTACGACGGAGCTTTTAGAACTATTAGCCATTTGGGTGAGGCAGTTGCATTTTCCGGACGACACGGCGGAGAAGTACATTGCTGATTTATATTTTATTGCAAAAAACCCGTTGGTGAGTAACTCCAACGTACAAAAAGTAAAAGCCGAATTGCACGTGTCATTGTTGCGTTACTTCAATAAATATATTTTAGCGCAGCGTTTACCGCGCAGCCTTACCGACAGAGAGATCTTTACGAGCACATATGCGGAATTTGCCAAAATTCAACTTTTGCTTCGGCAGTTTGATGCCTTTCACAAGCGTCAAGAAATTCTTCTCGAACAAGCTCTTGTCGGCATAGAATCCCTCAATGCACAGGTTGAGGGCTTGGAGCAGCGCCTCAGTTGGGCCAAGCAGGAAACTTCCTATTTACCTCCTGCCCAGGCTGCCGGTTGGGTTGCGCGTTTTGATAAATACAGTGAGCGACTGGCGGGGCTGAAATCACAGGAGCTTTCGCATGCGGAGTGGGTCAGTCGCACACAGGCACTTGATCGCGAGCACTTCGTCATCGAAAGGCTCCTGCAGGAATGGGCTCGGCAAAAACAAAAATTGGATATCGAGTTTTTTACGCAATTGAATTTTCAGTGGGAGCTCCTGCTTCCGCAAAAAGCTTATAAGGTTAAGGGGCTCGATTACGACTCCGTTGTGTTTAATGAAAATGTAATCGAGTTTTTTGCGAAGAATCTGGAGCGCGGGTCGTATTTTTTAGCGGCGTTTTCAAAGGGTTACGTTCCCAATCAAAACTCCTCTGGACTGCGCCGGATTCCAGCAATCCATTCTGACTTTCGCGACATTAAACTCTTAAAACACGGTGGAAAGGTTCGCGTTGTCGGCCGCCTGGTAGGCCGCACAATTCACTTTTTCTCGATCTATGATCAAGACCATCCATACGTTTATGATGAAATTCACCGAATGATTCAAAGATTCACCCCCTAAAAACACGTCGTAAGTTGAAAACACTTACCTGACGAAATTTGAAAAAAATTCTAGCAAAAACATTTCTATATTATTTAGTTCCATAACGGGACATTTCCGAATATACGTCTTCCGTCTTCAAGACACACACTCATAGGGGGATCCATGAAATCTACAGTTTTGTTAACTTTACTTATCCTAAGCCAGTCGGCGTTTGCCCAATTTGAAGGAGCATTTTTTGATGCCTCTCTAGTGCCAAACAATATCGAATCTGTGCATTTGGAACTTTTTGATATGGCGAGAACCGGCCTCGGCTGTTCGTACGACGTTTGTTTCCGCATGGAGATTTACCTTAACGGCAATCTCGTAGCACGCTGGGGAACTTCTCCCGGTAATCCAAACAACGACGTAGACTTTAACGGTGTTAACACGCCGAAGATGACCAATCGCAGTCTCAATCGCAGTCGCATCATGGGATCGGGTTATGTTTCCCATCGCGGAGATCCAATGCCATACGCCATGTTTATCCTTGGCTCAAAGGGCCAAGGCACAGGCTTCGCGGTGCACGCCGGTAACACGACTGGTAACAAAGAGTCTCACGGCTGTATTCGCCTTGAGTATGACAATGCTAAAATCGTAAATGCTTGGGTGCGTGAAGCCATCTCTAATGGCGGCTCCACAACAATCACTACGAAGCACACAACTGATTAATTTTTTTAAGTAAGGAAACCCGCTCGCCGATAGAGCGGGTCTAAAACGGTCGCTCGCCGATAGAGCGGGTCTAAAACGGTCGCTCGCATATTGAGCGGCTCCAAGAACATCTCCCTCCAATGGAGAGGGGATCAATCAACCGCTCGGTATTGGAGCGGTTTTTTTACGTCAATTTAGCGTCGAGCAAGCCCTGCTGATCAAGAGCTGCTAGATCAGTGTAGCCACCGACGAGTTCGTCGTTGATGAAAATCTGGGGCACCGTCATCAATCCGGTTCTTTCCTTGAGTTCTGTATAAACTTTCTCGTCACTCTCCACCGAAATTTCTTCGTAAGTTGCGCCTTTACGCGCCAAGAGAGCCTTTGCACGATCGCAGTACGGGCAAAAGGATTTTGTGTAGATTAATACTTTAGACATGAGTGGTCCTTTCAAGAGGGTTTAATTTTTTAGCAACAATCAACTGAGGAGACGAAGAAACTTTATGGATGGCTGCGGTACCGGAAGATGAATCGCGATGAAATATTCGATCTGAATCTTGATGCAACTTACTATCTAACTCACAGAGCTGGTCATTAGTGAGTTGATTGCTAAAGTTGTTACATAACATTTCTCGCAGCATCACGCCATCCTCGAGAGTTTTAATTCTTTGTAAAAGCTCCGCGGCTTCGCCGTAACTTTGGCTCATGATGCGCGCAAGTTGTTTTGTTCGTTGAACAGCGTAGCGTTCATGCCGATAGTTTTTGGAAAGATCAAAAAATTCGAGAAAGTAGTTTTGCCATTCGTTCCAAGTGCGTTTTCTTTCGTTTGTTTTAATTTCTGCGCCAAGCCCAGGGTTTGCCACCCAACCTCGCCCCAGCATCACGTGCTGGCTTCCAGAAACCGACCGACAGCGATGGTAATCGCTCGCGGTCCACACTTCGCCATTTGCAATCACAGGGATTTTTAGAGCTTGGTTGATGGGAGCTATGTACTCCCAGTAAGCTGGCGGTTTATATCCATCCATTTTAGTGCGAGCGTGCACAACTAGCCAATTGGCGCCTGCAGCTTCTGCAGCCTGCGCAATTTGGAGGGAGTTGTGGGGGTGGTCATATCCCAATCGAATTTTAACCGATACAGTGTGTGTTTTTGGAACGGCTTTTCTCACAGCTTCGACAATACGAAACAAGCGGTCCGGTGTTTTCAACAAGGCAGCTCCACCGTCGCTATTATTTACAGTTTTAGCAGGGCACCCAAAATTGAGGTCAATACCAAAGGATCCCATTTCAATGGCTCGCTGGGCATTTTCGGCCATGGGTTGGGGTTGGCTTCCCAAAAGTTGCACCACCACTGGAGTTCCATAGATCGTGCGCGAACCTGTCAGAAGCTCGGGGCAGTACTGTAAAAAAACTCGTTCGGGTAAAAGATGATCCACCACTCGCACAAACTCAGTTGTGCAAAGGTCTGTGGCGCCAAGGGAGGTGATCAACTGTCGGTTGACTGCATCGACAACACCTTCCATGGGAGCCAGGAATAACTTTGGCGTTGAAAAATCAATGGGCCAATTTTTGGATAACATCAAATTCCGATTTAGTTACAGGTTGAATAGACAGTCTTTGCCCTTTTTTAATCACCAGCATGTTTTGCAAGTCTTTGTTATGCCGAAGCTCATCGAGCGGAATAAGCGCTTTAAATTTTTTTACAAACTTTACTGATACGCCAAACCACCGCGGTTTTTCGGGCGTTGCCTTGGGGTCGTAGTATTCGCTTTTTTTATCAAACTGGGAGGGGTCGGGCACAGCCAAATGGGAAACTTTCGCAAGCCCGGCAATGCCTGGTGGCTCGGCATTTGAGTGGTAAAAAAGAATCGTATCGCCAAGCTGCATGTTATTCATCATAAAATTACGTGCTTGGTAATTGCGAACGCCATCCCAAAGACTGTCTTTTTTGCTCTTGAGATCATCAATCGAAAATACATCGGGTTCAGATTTCATAAGCCAGTACTGCATAAAATCCTCTCAGGCTTTGTATCCGCAAAACGTCTCCCTACATTTCAGCGGCTGTGTGGTTTTTAGCACTATTTTTTGGGGGTACCAAGTCATTTATGAGAGCAGTTGACACTTACCAAGCGCCTCAAGACAATAGGGCCAATACGGCAACGCTACAGTAAAACCAAAAGGAGATCTTATGCGAATTTTATCAGGTATTTTGATGTTATGTTTAACGTCAGTGGCCTCGGCCAATATTGTATTTTCACCCAGTTTTTCATATATGAAGGAAGAGCAAGAAAATGCGGGAGTGACAACGGGCGAATATACCAAAAGTTTCTACGATTTCCGTTTAGGTTATTTAAGCGCCTCGGGGTTATACTTGGGCGGTATTTACTCCATGTCGAGCTATGATGACGGTCTTTACAATCAAAAAGGTTTTGCGGTTGGTCCGACCGTTGGCTTTAGTCATTATTCCGGCTTCTTTGCTTTGTTCTCTTATTTCTTGATGGCAGAATTAAAAACCAGTTCCACATCAACTCTGACGGATGGGATGGGACCTCAGGTTGATGTTGGTTGGGCGTTCCCCCTCACATCATCATTTCACCTCGGGCCGCAAATTACCTATCGTTCGATCACGTTTGACAAATTGGATCCAGGTGCGACTGCGGTTGATATTACGCTGACGGATTTGATTCCAGCCATCAACCTTTGGTTTAATTTCTAAGTATTGCTTTATAATTGTGCGGCGCCCGCTCTGGGCGTTCGCTAAATAGCTCAAATGTTTGGGCTGCGCATTTACATTCTCCATGACTCAATTTATAAATAAGGCTTCCACTTTAGGAGGCACATGACTTTTCGTATCGAAAAAGATTCCTTAGGCGACGTCAAAGTTCCGTCCGACAAATACTGGGGTGCGCAGACACAGCGGTCTTTAGAAAACTTTAAAATCGGCGGCGATCGGTTTCCACGGGAAATGATTCGTGCTCTCGGAATCCTTAAAAAATCGGCGGCGTTTACCAATTGGAAACTGGGACTTTTACCAGAAACCAAAGGCAAGTTTATCATTTCTGCCGCCAACGAAGTGATGGAAGGCAAACTCGACGATCATTTTCCACTGGTGGTTTGGCAAACGGGCAGTGGCACTCAAACGAATATGAATGCCAACGAGGTCATAGCAAATCGAGCGAGCGAATTACTCACTGGCTCGGTCAAAGAGCGATCGATTCACCCCAATGATGACGTCAATAAAGGCCAATCATCAAACGACACATTTCCAACGGCCATGCACATCGCGGTGGGCGAGCGCCTCAACAATCACCTCATACCTTCGCTAAAACGTTTGCGTGATTCGCTCTTAAAAAAGCAAAATGAATTTCACAAAATAGTCAAAATCGGACGCACTCATTTGATGGATGCCACCCCGCTGACCCTGGGCCAAGAGTTTTCAGGATACGTCACTCAACTCGATAAAAGCATTGAGCGTGTTGAAAAGTCTTTGAAGGGCGTTTACGAACTTGCCCTGGGAGGAACTGCCGTGGGAACAGGTCTTAACACGCATCCCGAGTTTGCACAGAAGGCAGCGGCTGCCATCGCGAAAGAAACTGGATTGCCATTTATCAGCGCGGTAAATAAGTTTGAGGCGCTAGCGGCGCATGATGCGCTGGTTGAGGCCAGTGGTTCGTTAAAAACCATTGCTTGTAGCCTTATGAAAATTGCCAACGACATTCGACTTTTGGGAAGCGGTCCACGCAGTGGAATTGCGGAATTGATTTTGCCAGCCAACGAACCTGGCAGTTCGATCATGCCAGGTAAGGTCAATCCCACGCAGAGTGAGGCGATGACCATGGTGTGCGCGCAGGTGATTGGGAACGACATGGCTGTTACTGTCGGTGGGATGAGCGGGCACTTTGAGCTCAATGTTTTTAAACCTGTGATTGTATTTAATGTGCTCAATTCAGTGCGCTTGCTTGGCGACGCGTGCTTGAGTTTCGCAGAAAAATGCGTTGATGGGATCGAGGCCAATCATCAGCAAATCGCCAATCATTTGAATAATTCGCTAATGCTAGTAACCGCGCTTAATCCCCACGTGGGATATGACAAGGCGGCAAAAATTGCTAAAAACGCATACGACAAAAACATCACGCTCAAGGAATCAGCTATCGTGCTTGGTTACATGAGCGGCGAAGAGTTTGATCGGCTGGTGCGCCCCGAAGAGATGATCGGTCCGTTAAAAGTATGAGAGTTTGTGTTTTTTGCAGCTCAAAATTAGATTTCAGCGCCACCACTTTAGAAAGCTGCCGAAGTGTTGCAAAATGGCTGGTCAGCCGGGGACACTCCTTGGTCTACGGTGGGGCAAAAGTCGGACTCATGGGATTGATTGCGGATGAGGCTTTGGCCGTGGGTGGCACCGTTGTGGGCTACCTGCCGGGAGGCTTGTTTTCTTTAGAGATTCCCCACCGCGGTTTGAGTGAGCTTGTCGAAACCAAGGATCTGTTTGAGAGAAAACAGTTGATGATGGAAAATTCGGATGCTTTTTTGATTTTACCTGGCGGCGTTGGGACGCTCGATGAGTTTTTTGAAGTGCTCACGTGGAAGTCCTTGAACTGTTTTGATAAACCTATTCTAATTTACAATACCGATAGGTTTTGGGATTCACTTCTAGCAATGCTTGAGGATTTAGAGTCGAAAAGAGTTTTAACTTCCAACCTGATGGGGTGCTTCCAAACCTGTGAAACCACGGAAGAGCTTGCGAGGTTTTTATGAAATCCGATCCGCGCTTAACATGGCTTTCGAACCCCGATATTCGACCTTACGTTTTTGTACGCACGGATAATAAGATTCCAAATCCTGGCGACAACTCCGGGATTGATTGGTTTTCGCATTTTACCCCCCACTATATCAACCCGCTGATTATGAAAGAGGTTGATTTTGGAAATCAAATCCTAGAATTGGAATCGCGGGCGTTTGGCCCGTCGAACATGGCTATGCCGCGCTGGGTTTTTTACGATTGCGCCATCACTCCAGGTTTTGTGGCGGGTTTTGCAATCAAAGCCGATAAGGTTCCCGAATCTCTCAAAAAACATCTTCCGTTTATGGGCAAGCATGAGTGGGTTCCGCTGAGTTTATTTATTATCATTCCCACTATGTCCAAAGATGGGGAGTGGGTGGCACACAACCTGTGCACGGTGAATTCCCTAACCCCTGCCGAAGAAAATTTTTATGGCCTGGGTTTTTTATCGAAGGCTTTCGGTCTGTGGTACGCCAACGTCAAAACATGTTGCGGCTTTACTCAGTGGGGCAATCCGGCAATCCGCCTTCATTCGTATTACGGCCCTTTTGAAATTTTAACAGCCTATACCCCCATCCACTCCTATCCGCGCACCCTAACATATCGAGTAAAGTTGGAGTCGCAACACTGGGGGAACTTTTTTACAAAAGCACCGGTCAGTGATTTTGAAAAACGCTTTAAAGATACCGGATTGGTCGTAAATCCTAAGGAAGAGGGGAGTTTGCGGGGGATTCAATTGCGCCTCGAGCACGACGAAGGGCCTTTTTACCTCAATTCCCACGAAGTTCGTTCGAAAAATTTAGACGAACCTTTAAAAATCTATAGACCTCTTTAGCAAGACATTCTAATGTAGGCGTTATGTCTACAAATACATTGCCCCCGGTTGCCCGAAACATTAACGTTTTTTGTAAAAAATGTGATGCCGATCGCTATTTCAAAGTGATCACTCACACCAGTGAGACCACTGCCAAACTCAAATGTGAGGTTTGTGGGGCATCGCAAAAATTCAGCTTAGAAAAAGAGCCGAAGGCTGCGAAGCCTGCTTCTACTCGTAAGACTCCAAGCAAGCCCCGAATGTCTTCAAAAAGCGGTGCTAAGTCTATGTGGTTGAATTTGCAAGAACAGCACAAAGGACAGGCCGTTCCGTACACCATCGCGACTCAGTTTCGCGATCAGCAATCAATTGTGCATCCTTCGTTTGGTGTGGGTTATGTGACAAAAACACATGCACACAAAATCGAAGTCCTTTTTGCCGAAGGCACAAAAGAGTTAATGCACGCTAGAAAATGACCTTTGTTTTCCTAAGTTTACTCCTAGGAATTATCGTCGGTGTTGTTTCATCGCTTTTTGGTATTGGTGGCGGGATTTTCATTGTTCCACTGCTGCCAAACCTTATGGAAATAACCCATCACCAAGCTATCGCGACGAGCCTCACCTCGGTGTTTTTAGTCACTCTGTTAAACACCTTTAGCTTTGCACGGGAGCGACTCGTAAACTGGCGAACCGGACTGATGTTAGGTGTGCCCTCGGGAGTCATGGCGTTTGTTTCGGGTCCTTGGGCCGCCGCTGTCAGCGACGTAGCTTTGCGCCTTTTCTTTTTGTTGATTCTCATCGTTTTACTCGTCATCACCTTTGCTCGAAGAAACTTGCCCCCACTGGGGGAAAAATCCCCTTCCATCTCGCGGACAAAGGGATTTTTTGCCTTCAGCTTCGCGATCATCGCAGGGTTCGTCTCGGCTTTCACAGGAATTGGTGCCGGGGTTATTTTGTCGCCGATTATGTTTAACCTCAAGATGGTTCATTCCAAAGAGCTTGTTCCAACAACCAATTTAAGCACGATGTTGACGACTTTTTCAGGATCTCTGAGTTATTGGCTCCTCGATGTTCAAGGGCACGCAGTCGCGAAGGGGGAAGCCGGTTCGACGTTTATAAACCTGCCGGTGGCTTTGAGCTTGTTTGCAGTGGCAACGGCCACCGCTTTTTGGATCCGTCCGTTCCAGAAAAAAATCTCGCAACCCACCAAGGTAGTTGTGCTGTGCGGAGTTTTGTTTTTTATTATTTTGAAAGAGGGCAACGAACTCTTCGCTATGAACGTTTTTGAAACGATGTTAATACAATGACTATGAAACTTCAGGAATCCATTCAAACCAAATTGCAAGCTGATCTAAGCCCAGTGCAATTGGAAATAATTAACGAAAGCCACTTACACTCGTCCGGCATTGGGGCTGAGTCACATTTCAAAGTTCTTGTGGTGTCTGAGGTATTTCAGGGGCTCAGTCGTGTGAGTCGACAGCAAAAAGTTTATGCTTTGCTCGCCCACGAATTAAAAACCGGTGTGCACGCAATGTCTCTACGTTTACTCACTCGAGATGAGTGGGAAAAGGGTGGAAGCGAAGGGTTCGATTCCCCACAATGCCATTCACGAAAGAGTATCGTCCGATAATTCATTTAACTGATCGCGAAGTCTGGAGAGCAGTTCCTGATTTGGTTTTTCAGGCTGTGGAGACGAAAGCTCTTGCTCTGGGTGAGGCTTGTTGGTAATTTTATCCCATTCCTCGAGAGCGTCATTGATATTCTTTAGAGCATCGTAAAGATGAAGATTTGAATTTTTATCTTTTTTCGAAGAATCATCCATCGGAAGAAAAATCCTAAGGTGGCTTGCGCGGAAAGGCAATCTAAATTTGCCTAAACTATTCAGGAGGTTTTATGGCAGACGAAATTATTTATACTATGAAGGGTGTCGGCAAAGTGTATCCGCCGAACAAATATGTGTTGAAAGATATTTATCTTTCTTATTTCTATGGTGCCAAAATTGGTGTGTTGGGATTAAACGGCAGTGGAAAATCAAGCTTGCTAAAAATTATGGCAGGTATTGATGAAGAATTTTTGGGCGAAGCTTTTCCAGCAAAAAATTACCGCGTGGGTTTTTTGGAGCAGGAGCCGCAGTTAGATCCCGAAAAAACAGTGAAGGAGATTGTTCTCGAAGGCATGGGCGACATCGCACGGTACCTTAAAGAGTACAACGAGATCAGCGAACAGTTCTCCGACGAAAACTTAGCGCCTGAAAAAATGGAAAAGTTGATTGAAAAGCAGGGTGTGCTGCAAGAAAAAATCGAAGCCCTTGATGGCTGGAGTGTCGACACGAAATTAGAGCAGGCCATGGAAGCCCTTCGCTGTCCCCCCGAGGACGCATTGGTGCAAACACTCTCAGGAGGGGAAAAACGCCGAGTGGCCATGTGCAGATTGTTGTTATCAAATCCTGATATTTTGTTGCTCGATGAACCAACAAACCATATGGATGCCGAAACTGTCGCATGGCTTGAGCATTTTCTGCACAAATTCCCCGGCACCGTCATTGCGGTCACCCATGATCGCTACTTTTTAGACAATGTGGCTGGTTGGATTTTGGAACTGGACCGCGGCGAGGGAATTCCGTGGAAGGGAAATTACTCTTCGTGGCTCGATCAAAAAGACAAACGATCGCTTCAAGAGCAGCGCGAAGAAAATAAAAAAACAAAAACCCTAGAGCGTGAGCTTGAATGGATTCGCATGTCGCCAAAAGCGCGACAGGCAAAATCGAAGGCCCGCGTGTCGGCCTACGAAAACTTAGTTAAAGAACCTAGCCCCGAAAGAGTGCAGGAAATGCAAATCTACATACCGCCGGGGCCGCGCTTGGGAGATCTTGTTATCGAAGGAAAAAATATCACCAAAGGTTTTGGCGACCGCCTGCTGATTGATGACTTCACGTTTTCAATCCCACGTGGAGGAATCGTGGGCATCATCGGGCCAAATGGGGCTGGGAAGTCGACGCTCTTTAAAATGATGACAGGTCTAGAAAAACCAGACAGTGGCGAAATGCTCATTGGTTCGACAGTAAAGCTTGGATATGTGGATCAGGATCGGGAGACGCTGAATCCAAACAAGACCATTTGGGAAGAGATTTCGGGCGGCCACGATTTGTTAAAAGTTGGAAATCGCGAAATGAACTCCCGTGCGTATGTGTCGCGATTTAACTTTAGCGGGTCCGACCAGCAGAAAAAAGTGGGTGTGCTGTCTGGCGGGGAACGCAACCGCGTGAACATGGCAAAGTTGCTGTTGGCCGGCCACAATGTTATTTTGCTTGATGAACCAACCAACGATCTCGACGTAAATACCATGCGCGCCCTCGAAGAAGCGCTCCTGGATTTTGGCGGATGTGTCATAACCATCTCCCATGATCGCTGGTTCCTTGATCGCATTTGCACTCACATCATGGCATTCGAAGGTGACAGTAAAGTAAGTTTCTTTACCGGGAACTACACAGATTGGGAGACGGATTACAAACAGCGAATGGGGATTGAGACTCTCACTCCGACTCGGTTGAAGTACCGCAAATTCCAAAAATAGAACCCATTCAAAATGGTTCGCAGCTATTTTCAGAGGCAAAAACCCCCTTTCTCGAGGGGGATTTTCAAAAAAAATGCGTTTTTTCTTATTTTCCGTCTCAAAACCTCGTTTTTTTTTGTTGACTCGATCTGCCCTCCTAGCACAACGTAGTGAGTGTAGAGGGAAACCTCTTAAAATTCGCAACCAACGAGGGTGCGAATAAAAGCGAAGTTCACTTAAGGAGGAACAATGGCAAAGAAGAAGAAAGTAGCTAAAAAGACTACGGCAGCTAAAAAAACTGCTCCAAAGAAAGCTGCTCCAAAAAAAGCTGCTACAAAAACTAAAACAAAAAGAAAGCCTAATGCGGCTTTCATGAAGCCACTAACACCGAGTGAAGATCTTGCTGTTGTTGTTGGTTCAAAACCAATCCCAAGAACAGAAGTTGTTAAGAAGATTTGGGCTTACATCAAGAAGAACGATCTTCAAGACAAGAAAAACCGCAGAAACATCAACGCTGATGCAAATCTTAAAAAAGTATTTGCTGGAAAAGCGACTGTTTCTATGTTCGAAATGACAAAATACGTAAGCAAGCATCTTAAATAAGCCGCTGCTGATATATTGAGTGAAAAAAAAGGGAAGTCGAGAGGCTTCCCTTTTTTTTTGCTGCGGCCCCTCTCAATGTTGCCACGAACATCAGCGCACATACAGCCATCCTTCTGTCGTTCTGAGTTCCACCCAAAAACGTCATTCTTTCCTTCTTCCGTCATCCTGACTTCCAACCTGTCATCCTGAGCACAGCGAAGGATCTAGGCTGAGATTCTTCGCTGCGCTCAGAATGACGGTGGAATGGCAGAATGACGGTGGAATGGCAGAATGAACGTGTGAAAACGGGACGACGTTGCGCAGGCGGGGCAGCGTCGGGTAAGGTGAGAAGGTGAGAGAGTGGAACGCGGTATCTATAGCCGACGCAATCCCAGAACCTAGTTGCATGGCGCCGATAAAAACGATATTTAAATTCTATGACTGTAAAAACGGCCAACGACATTCGACACATGGAAAAAGTCTGCCAACTCGCAGCTCAAACCCTCGTACATGTATCCAAGTTTGTGCGCCCCGGAATCACAACGAACGAACTGGACCAGATCGTTCATGATTACACACTTTCTCACGAGGCGCTTCCTGCACCGCTTAACTACCATGGGTATCCCAAATCAATTTGCACTTCGATCAATTATTGCATTTGTCATGGGGTACCCGACGGCACAGTGCTCAAAGAAGGCGATATTATCAACGTCGACGTTACGACCTTTAAGTATGGATTCCACGGCGATACGTCGGCCACTTATTTTGTTGGCAATGTGAGCGCCAAGGCTCGAGAAATTGTGCAAGTTGCCGAAGAGGCGCGCATGAAGGGGATCGAAGCCATCACCCCATTCGGGACCACAGGCGACATCGGCTACGAGACCAACAAGTATGTCACACGCAAGGGTTACCACACTGTAAAAGAAATCGGCGGTCACGGCATCGGCAAAGAGTTTCATGAAGAGCCATTTATCCCTTCGTTTGGAAAAAAAGGGCGCGGCGATAAACTCTTACCTTGGGGAACTATCACAATAGAGCCAATGATCAACGAAACTGGGTCGCCAATCAAAGAAGTATCGATTCCCAACTCCACGATCAAGTTCTATGAAACAAGCGATAAAACCCTTTCTGCGCAGTTTGAACACACAGTGCTAATTACAGATACAGGCTATCAAATCCTAACACTTCCTTAGCCAGCAGAGCGCGGTCATCCTGAGAGAAGCGAAGGATATACGGGCATTCACTACCTAAATTCATGTATACTGGTTAACTGGTATACACGAATTCAGGTTTTGATCCCGGTATAGTTGATCAACGATGGTGGTTCGCTGAATGACGGTGAAGGTTGCAAATCTTAAAAATGCGCTCAATTAGACGGCGCTAAGTTCGGTCTCGGTCTGAGTCGGGTTATGACTCAGGACCGCACCTTAGGGGTATTGCCTTTTAAGGCCGACATGGTAAAACCTTACAACGCACATTCACATATCTCAAGGAGACCAGATGAGTTTAACGGGAGCGATTATGAAAACATTAACTAAGACTGCAAAAAACAATGCAAAAAACATGACGAAGCCGAATGCCCAGGCCAAAGCCAAGAGCACCGGCAAAACTGCCGAAAAAATGTCTACAAAAGCCGACGGTAAAATAGCTAGCAAAACAGTCGGAAAAGCGACGACCCCAACTTTGAAAACTTCGAAAACAACAAACGTTGATTACCGTGTCTGCAAAGAAGCTATGAACGACCCGAAAGTTTTTGCTGATCTTGCAAAATGGGGACGCGAAGAAATTCAAATCGCCGAACAGGAAATGCCGGGCCTCATGGCACTTCGCAAAGAGTATGGCAAAACAAAACCCCTGAAAGGCGCACGCATCACGGGTTGTCTGCACATGACCATTCAAACAGCTGTGCTCATCGAAACGCTCACTCACCTCGGTGCGGAAGTTCGCTGGTCTTCATGTAATATTTTTTCCACTCAAGATCATGCAGCCGTGGCTATTGCGGCCTCGGGCGTCCCCGTGTTTGCTTGGAAGGGCGAAACTGAGGAGGAGTACGAGTGGTGTGTGGAGCAATCTATCATCGGTTGGAAAGACGGCTTCGACCTAATCCTCGATGACGGCGGCGATCTTACGATCATGATGCACAAACCTGAGTACGCAAAAATGCTTAAAAAAGTAAAAGGCGTTTCTGAGGAAACCACCACAGGCGTTCATAATCTTGAAAAAATGTTGAAAGAAGGAAAATTAAAAATTCCAGCAATCAACGTCAACGACTCTGTGACAAAATCAAAATTTGATAATCTTTACGGCTGCCGTGAGTCTCTTGCTGAAAGCGTAAAGCGCGCCACAGATGTGATGCTTGCCGGAAAAGTCGTTGTCGTTGCTGGATACGGCGATGTGGGCAAAGGCTCTGCCGCGAGTATGAAAATGTACGGAGCTCGCGTTCTTATTACTGAAGTTGACCCAATTTGCGCCCTGCAGGCGGCAATGGAAGGTTACGAAGTAACGACGATGGACGATGCAGTTACTCAAGCTGATATTTTTGTAACAGCTACGGGCTGTTGCGATATCGTGACTCCGAAGCACTTTGCGCAGATGAGAAGCGGTTCGATTGTTTGTAACATCGGCCACTTTGATATCGAAATCGACATGGCATGGTTAAATGCAAATTCAAAAATGCGTGAAGTAAAACCGCAAGTAGACATTCACACCATGAAAGATGGCCGTGAGATCATCGTTCTTGCTAAAGGGCGCTTAGTAAACTTAGGTTGTGGAACGGGTCACCCATCGTTTGTGATGAGCAACTCTTTCACTAACCAAGTTTTAGCTCAGATGGATCTTTGGATGAAGCCGGAAATTTACCAGGACATCGGCGTTTACCGCTTACCGAAAGAGCTTGACGAAAAAGTGGCAGCTCTTCATCTGGAAAAAATCGGCGTGAAACTGACGAAGCTTTCAGACAAGCAGTCTAAGTATCTAGGTATGAATACCAAAGGTCCTTACAAACCTGATCACTATCGTTACTAATCTGTGATGAAAAAAGAGGACCTCGCGGTCCTCTTTTTATTTCAAGTTTTGTTAAATTGGGTCTTGTATCTCGGAATCTCTCACACTTTTCGCAGCAGCAAAAAGAAAGTTGATGAGATTCGTGGGATTGTAATCGTTTAAAAAAGCAATCTGCGCCATATATTCCATATCGAAAAATAGATTGAATCCCTCTACCGTATCTACATCAATGGGAGGCGCGCCGGCTCCAGTTGCCGTCGGATAAAGTATAATCGCGATTCCTCCACCAATAATTGCCCCTATACCTGCTCCTACAGCGCCACCTTTGCCTACGTTAAAACCCAACTCTCTTAAACCGGCCCAGCTCATTCCAGCCGTGCCTTCTTTCATGCCACCAACAACCATACCTCCGATGGCTCCAAAGCCGGCCCCTAGACCAACTCCCGAGTAAATTGCATAAGTTCTGTCCTCGTCATATTGAATTCGATCCTTCTCTATTTGATTTACTGCATTCACACAACTCAAGGCCTGTTCTAAGTCGCCATCTGTATAAGTTTGGCAAGCTTCGGGCACCGAGAAATCGGTCTCTGGCGCTGCATGTGCAGCAGTCAAATAAAATGCGATGAATGCAAAGAGGGTAACAATTTTCATAAAAATAACCTTTCTTTTAAGTTGCCCGCAAACTTAGCAGATTCAGCTTTATTTTTCCCGGACAATCATCTCTGGGTTTTTTTTTACAACGTTTCAACTAAACTTACTCAAAACTGTTCAAAATTCTCCTTAAATATCATTGCACAGCAATAGGGCCATGAATCAGTTTCGTCGAAATTTGAGATTCGGGAGTTGGCGAACTCGACTTAAATTATTAAAATTTTATGCAGGATAAAAAGACTCAGTAACAAAGTTTTTAAAAACCTTGTTTCAACATGCATTTTCTTTAACTTGCGTTCCCATTGCTGGTGGTGGAAGCAAACTGAATTTGGGACATTACATAGACTACCGACAACGCCCCCTGGTGAGACCGGCGGGGAGCTTCACGCCTGAGCCAGGGCTCCCGTGGCCATCGGCGCTGATAACAATCATGAACGCTGCTGGATTGACCTCTGCCGACTACGCTCACCAGGGTTCTAGTGCTGGACTCTTTGGATCCTCACCGTATTCGTCCTTTAGAAATCGATACAAAAACCCTGATTTCTATCGGGCGAATCCGCTGCCGTTTTTATACAAAGCCTAGAGCTCTGCTCGCAGAGCTCTAAGGGATCATAAAAATCACTTCACAGCGAGCCGGTACAACGGCGATGGCTGCAGCCCCGCCTCCTTGCGAGACTGTACCCGGCGACGTTGCTCCAGGCGACGCGAGGGGAAAGTGCATGTAGCTCTCCCAGTTTAAAGACGCAGATTCCACGTAGGAGCGAAATTGCTGGCGAACATCTTCGTCTGAAAGATCGCGGTGATAGACAAGCAAATCATTTTGTCGCGTGGACCATGTTTTGATGATGGGAACTTCAAACGGAATAGGCGTAAAGTGTGTTTTTGCGATGGTCCGAATGCGAGATTCAATAAGTTCGCAAATTTTGAGATAATCATAAAAACTAAGCTGGGGACGCAGGCCGCGAATTTCGATGGTCTGAGCGTGTTCAAGGTTAATTGCAAGGTTTCGGCTATCGCCACTGGGACTAAGAAGTGTATTGTGATAGCGAATTAACGATTCGATGCCCATCTCACCGCGATCAAACTCAGTTACCTTGCGATGAATGGAGTCCAACAAATTTGATGAGTACGAAGACAGCGGCCGGGCTGCGCGCAAGTTGAAACCCAACGCGCCTAAAAACAGCGCGGGTCTTTTCCACAAATCGGCAAGGAAGTTTCGCATAAGAAGAATGTCGGGGTTTTCGATCGTCGAGGAAAATTCGTGCTCGGGGGCATTTTTAAAAAGTCGATGAATCCACGAAAATGGGCGCTGCACGCGCAAGACTGTATCCAGCTGAGGTTGATAGGGCTTTTGAATATGAAGGTGACCACCGCCAACACGCACGTGGGGCTTGAGACCAAGCTCTGCAGCTGAGTTCCAGACGAGCTCTTGAAGCAGGTCCCGGTGAGCTCTCATCACCGAAATCGTCATGGGTGCCGCATTGATTTCGATCACGCGACTGTCGGGGGTTAGTCGAATGGAAACATCCTGATTGATGCGAATTTCGATTTCGGGAAAACTAATTTTTTGCTGGCAGGTTGGACACTTTGCCAAAATTTTTACGGAAAGCGCCTGCAAGGTTTCCCAAGCGGATGCGTCCATTTTTGATGTGTTCATCAGTTGTGCATTGGTAAAGGTCCACTCGGGACCAAATAGCAGACCTTCGGCGGTATTCGCTGAAACGGCAAAAACGAAGAATTGGAGAAAGCTTATTAAAGCCAAAAGCCGCATGTCCTACTTTTTGCAATTTGAGCTCCAACTCCTCGCAAGAGTGAGGGCTTTTGCGCATTTATTGAGTGACTCTTTTTTTGACAGTCAGGAAAATTTCACATTTTGCGATCAGCTGAGGTTAACATGGTTTTGCAAAGCCGCAGAGCTTGCCGTTTTGAACGGTCAATCCGGTACAACCCGACGAACATCCAAATCGGTGGCCATTCGCTTCAAGATTCCCACAATCACATTAAATTTGCCCCCTAATCTAGGTAGACTTGAATGAATATTTACCATGGAGGCGTCTTGCCATCTTCACAACAAGCTAGTTTTGCCCGTCGTATTTCTGCTCTTCCTGAGGCGATTAAAAATGTAGCGCACTCTTTGCCAGTTCGACGATCGCAAATGGCCAACTGGGCGATAGATATCTTACGCCTCCATAGGCCTTTTGTAGGCCGTTTTATGGGGATGCCCATGGAAGTGCATCCGCTTGAAGCGGCATCGCGCTCCGCTTATTTTTTGGGGTTTTACGAGCGCGAGGTGACGATCTGGGCATTGGAGTTTTTTAGAACAAAGCAGCCACAAATGATTTTTGATGTCGGTGCAAACTTTGGTTATTTGGCGTATCTTGCACTTTCGCAAATCAAAAATCCTCAAATTTACGCTTTCGAGCCCGATCCCAATAACTATATATGGCTTAAAAACAATTTTGAGTTGTTAAAGGTCTCTGAGCAAATAAAAATCGAAACTTTGGCGGTGAGTGATCGCGTGGGTTCGGTGCGTTTTACGCCATCCAATCCGAACAGCCACGAAAACTTGTGGGCGGGAATGAATTTTAAAAAAGAAGCTTCAGTTGGGGAGATCGAAGTGCCTTCTATTTCGCTCGATCAATTTTGTATGGATAAAAAAATCACACAAGTGGATTTAGTTAAAATGGACATCGAGGGCGCTGAAGGCTTTGCCGTCGACGGGATGCGCGAGGGTTTGAAAACCAAGATGTATAAAAATATTTTGCTTGAGCTCCACCCGCAATTTTTATCTGGAGAGCACAGTTCGGAAAAAATCATCGGTCGGTTTTTAGAACAAGGCTACAAGGGCTTTCACTTTGTATCGCCATTTGCAAAAAAGGGAAGCCACGATAAAACCCACGGATTTTACAATATAACCTGGGATCCCGCATTTTTAAAACCCATGGACAAGCACAAGCCCGACATCCAATTTTGGGAACATGTTTTGTTTACAGCGTAGTTGTTGATTGGCTTAGCTGCAATAAGCAGCGAAGCCACCATACAGCAACCTGCCTACTTATTCGAAGACCACACGCTCTTTGGTGACGTGTTTTAAAAATGCCTTAAGCTCTTCGATGCTCTCCATGATGTCGTCGAGAGCTCGGTGGCCGTCTTTTTTTTGATACTCCACGTGATAGCACGCGTTCATAATAATTTTCCACGCAGTTACATCCATCATGCGGTAGTGCAGCCGCCGGCTAAACTTTCTAAAATACAAATCAATAAATTTTCGATCCTGAAAAATGGAATTTCCGCAAAGAACGGGGCGTTCATCATCGGTGTAGTGCTTTTTTATCAAATCCAAAAGTTCCTGCTCCACAACTTCGGGTTTTTTGCCGGTGGGCACTTTGGCAAGCAGGCCACTTGCAGTGTGATGTTTGGTGTTCCACTCATCCATGTTTTCAAGATAGGCCTCGGGCTGCTGAACTACCGTGTGGTAGGTGTCGAGAGGTTTAAAGTTAAGGTCTGTGACGACCACAGCCACTTCAATCACACGTTCGATCTCGGGCTCAAGGCCCGTCATTTCCATATCAAGCCAGAATAGTTTCTTCATGCTCTCTTCTTACATTTTTCCATTGTAGACTGTCACGGGAATCCTTAAGTTAGGAGTAGGGCACGGGATGAGTCTTGCGCAAATGCACGGGAAGACAGGAACCAACATGGCACAAAAGTTACCCACTTTAGATCTGCATGGATTTAAAAAAGACGAAGTCTTCGATGCGGTCGATCGCTTCATTATGAAGCATAAGTCGCAGGCGAAGATAAAAATTCTTCCCGGCAAAGGGGAGGGAATTGTGCGCTCTGAGCTGCTTCGGTATTTAAAGCTCGGAGGTTACCCGTGGTCCTACGAAGAAATGCCAAACGGGCAAAAAAACACCGGATCAGTGATTGTATTTTTATAAGGCTTCATAGCCTGAGACGCGGAGAGTCTT
Source organism: Bdellovibrionales bacterium (assembly GCA_043757265.1). GTDB lineage: Bacteria > Bdellovibrionota > Bdellovibrionia > Bdellovibrionales > JAGQZY01 > JANPLN01. The sequence continues at coordinate 58,583 of JAYUQP010000089.1, forward strand.
GTGCGATTGGGGTTCTGAGACTTGGGCGAATTCTCTTGAATCCACGGCGCAGTGATAATATATCTTTCAGCTCATAGCGGAGTGGTAGTTAAGTTGGTTATAACGCCTGCCTGTCACGCAGGAGGCCGCGAGTTCGAGTCTCGTCCACTCCGCCAATTTCTTTTTATGGTCGCTTACGCTCCCCAAATTGGCTCCGTCTCTGTTCTTGGTTCGCTGCGCTCACATTTCATTGCTTGGTTGGTTCGCTCGCGCTAACACGGGTCGCTTCGCGCCCCAAACTTTTTTTCTCGGACGCTTACGCTCCCCATATTTGGCTTTGTCCCTGTTTTTTGGTCGCTCCGCTCCTCCCGCACTTCGTGCTCTCTGCCAATTTTTTCTGCGAAAAAATTTGTCAATTCTCCATTATCGATTCTCCGCTCCGCGCAAACGGTGTTACGTAAATCGCATGCGAAAAAATTAGATTCTAGATAATTGAGAATAGCCAATAGACGCTATAAACAGATTCGCTACGCTCAAATTTTGGGCGCTTGGTTTGTTTGCTGGCACTTGCTGCGCTCTTTACTCAGGAAGAGTTCCACGAAGAAGTTGAGACGGCACCGAAGAATCATCTGCATCAGTCACAGTAAAAAAAAGATCCTTGTAAATGGCCAGTCCTTCCGGTTTGACCGGGGAATCGAGTGGGTATGTCGACAGCACTTTGCCAGTAAAATCCATTTTGCCGAGGATCGCGCCGCGGAATTCTCCATCATCGTAAGTATTATCTGTTGCCTCCGCACAAGCTAAAAACCAAACATGGTGGTTGTCCGTCGTTGCATCTGTAAATCCGTAATTCACGCCTTGAGACATCGCGAGCGGCACATGGTAAATCTTGGTGATTAAGTCTGCTGTTAAACGCCGAGCTGCGATTTGCAATGTCAGCCGATCTAGATCAAGACAGATGACGGCATTTTGGTTTGGGTCGGCGTTTCCGCGCTGAAAAAGCCAAAGAGTTTTTTCAACAATCACGGCGCCTTCGATGTTGAGGTCGGGAAAAGTTTTTTCCAGGACCATGTAAAGATCAGAAAATGATACCTCGTCCACGCGATTCGTATCGCTTTCCACAAGCGAGACGAGGGCGCCTCGGACTCGCGCTTTTTTTGAACCAGAGGGGATTAAGAGAAGTGAATCTTGCCCAGCAATCGACGCGGGCAAAAAACAAAGCGCTTCCAGATCAGGCTTTTGCTTCTTTCTTAGTTTACGGTCGGCCGTAAGTTTTCCATCGAAGACGCGAATCAGAACACCGGAGGCAGACGAATCGCTCGGGAACTTTGCCAGATGCAGTTCATCATCTGCGACAATGTAGTACGCATCTTTGTAACGAACCAATCCACTTGCCGCCGTAATCGCCGAGCGACATTTCAAATTGAGTTCGCGCACGCTATCGAGTTTCAACACATTGACCTCTTTGTAAATCGCGGTGCGGTCCGCTTGGCATCACCGCGAAGATTTGATCCGCATCTGTCTATGTTTTTCCTAAGCATACCCAAAAAGCCAACAAACCAAAATGGAAAAATTAAGTACATTTTTGTTTTGAAAACATATGTAGCTTTGTGCGAGCGGGGTTGCTTAGCTCTTCAAACCTGGCTTCGGCCACTGACGCAAAACCATTTTCTTCCAGAAACAAATTTTTTAGAAGCTATAAAACTGCTTTTTCTTTTGGAACGGAATGGTTTTTTGGAAAGCGGAGCTGCTTTAAAAATTGCTACAGAATATCTCATTGCCGACCGGCGGGATTTCAGCTGGCTTGAAGTGGCTACATATCTGCAAACGTTCGAGCTCTGCTTGGATAGTATGCGAGGAAACCCTCAACAGCTATCAACTTTTCTGTTACGATTGCCTAGCTTTACTCATTACTGGGTACTACTCCATAAACCGCAACAAAAAAGCCTGCAAAACTCCTTCAATAATTTTGTGCTGTTGGTCCAAACGGGACGGGATCCGCTCCGAATACATCCGGCACCAGCTCTGGAGTTTCAAAATACGCTCGTGGAATCCACTGTCGTTTACCAGGCGGCGAGTCTTGGACCAAAAGTTCCAGATACAATGCTTGCAGGGGTGGATGCATTGCACCTTTTTTCTCATTTTAGTGCAGGGTCGTGCGTATCGCGAAGTAGAGAAAACGTTGAAAGATTTTGAACTGCTTACATAACATCATTGAGCTTAGGCGCTGGAGATTTTGGGATGCGTGGATAGCAAGAGCCATCCACCTCCAATTTGATGAGGATTCGAAACTATTTAAGTTTTGGTGCGATTGGATTCAGAAGCACGTAATATTCAGAGGTCGCATCTGAACTTACCTGCAAGCTATACTCGCGGTCTACCGCCACTGCTTTGCAATCGGCATCATCTTGGTCTAAAATTGTAATAACAACCGTATCACCAGTTTTTTCTGTATCAGCCTGGAAATTTCTAGCACCACAAGAAGCGTAGGTAAAAGTAATAGTGGCAGTTGGCTGGACCGTTGCCAATTCGGGGCCCATGTCTATCGCTATTTCAACATCAGATACCTGAGGTAAATCATTGCCATATGCAATTTGTGCAAATCCCGTTATTAAAATTAGGCTCGTTAAAACTTTTTTCATTCAATTCTCCTTTTTTGTGAATTTTATAAAAGCTGTCCGACAGTATGCTATCAAAGCGCCCTTTCAAAGAGCCCCTGATTGTCGTGTAAAAATGATTTGGTTGATTGAAAAAATAGATCTTCATAAATCTAGCAGGTAACCATTATTTGGCGATTCGAAGCGAAATTAACCCTGAATGAAACATAGCTTTGAAGAATTCTTAAAAGGTGTTGTAGATTCGTTTTTACGACCGAAAAAAAGTGTCTGAACTTTGGGATAAAAGAAACGAGCTAACAGGCGCTTGTTGCCGAACAGGCAAATTGTTGATATCCTCTAAATCATGAAAATATTAATTACCGGCACATCACGCGGAATTGGACTTGAGTTGACTCGGCAGGCGTTGGAGCGCGGGGATTTTGTGATTGCAGTTGCCAGGAAGCCCGAAGGTTCAAGCGGCTTGATGGAACTGAAGAGTAGGTTTAATGACGAGTTGCAGTTGTTGGCCATCGATGTAGCAGCCGACAATGCACCCCAGAACATCGCTGAGGCTGTTGGGAAAAATCTTGATGTCCTTATCAACAACGCAGGGGTTTTGGTCGAGGGCGAGAGTGCCAACGATTTTATGGAGAGCTACCGAGTGAATTCGGTGGCGCCGTTTCTGCTAACCAAAGCGCTTTTGCCAGCGTTGAAGAATTCAAGCGAACCGAAGGTGATTCAAGTTACAAGCAAAATGGGATCCATCGACGATAACACCTCTAGTGGTTATTGTGCGTATCGTGCCAGTAAAACAGCACTTAACATGATCAATAAATGTATTTCTGTGGACCAGCCGTGGCTAACGACAATTGTGATCCATCCCGGTTGGGTTAAAACAGATATGGGTGGCGAAGCCGCGCCAACGCCTCCCGAGCGGTCTGCCAAAAGAATTTGGGACGTGATCCTTGGTTTGAAGCCTACCCAAACAGGTAAGTTTTTCGAAAACACCGGTAAAGAGATCGCTTGGTAATTTTAAGCTACGACAGCCTCACATAACTCCGTCATCCTGAGCGTAGCGCTTACTACTGGACACATCTTTTAATTTCCGAGGAGCATTTCTGCTCCTGCGGCCATGTTTTTTAGTTTAGTGTAACCTCGCCAAAACGTTATCT
>JAYUQP010000090.1:0-3159 GCA_043757265.1 Bdellovibrionales bacterium
AAAAGAGCAGGCACAAAAAACCTGGCAGCAAATCTGTGACGAGGACATGTTTGGCTATTACAGTTTGATTTCCCATTATCAACTTCAAAAGCCGTTGAAGAGCTACGTCGTGCCTGACTTTAAGCCTCAGGCGGTGCTCAGCCCCGAAGACGAAAAAGCATTTGATGCTCTTCAACAGGTGGAAGAGTTCGATCTTGCCACTCGGCTTCTATCTTTTAGTAGCCCGGACGTGGGCAAATTGAAGACACTCGACGCACAAAAAGTTTCCAGTCTTTTTTCTCTCTACGCGAAAATTAAAGACTATCGATACATTTTTTCGGTGTTCAACCAGCTGCCGTATCAATTACAAAAAGAGGTTTTTTTACAAATCCCTCGCATCCTGTTTCCAGAGGTTTACGTGTCGGAAATGAAGGAGGCCTTCGATAAAACTGGGGTGGAGCAGGAGCTCGTATATTCGATCATGCGTCAAGAGTCGTCGTTTAACCCTGAAGCCCGAAGCCCTATGGATGCCTTTGGACTCTTGCAAATTTTACCGGAGGTTGCACGGCGTGTAGCCCGCGAAATCAGTGTTCCGTTTACAAATTATGAAGACCTTTACGATGTGAACAAGAACATTTTACTGGGGTCCCAACTTCTTAAAAAACAGAAAAAGTCCTTCGACAACAAATTTAGCCTCTACGTGGCGTCTTACAATGCCTCCTCCTCTGCAGTGAGGAACTGGCACAAACGCTCTGAGGCCAGCAATAACGACGATATTATGTTTATTGAAGACATTCCGTACGAGGAAACCAAGGCCTATGTGAAGCTTGTGATGCGTAATTATATCATTTATAAAAAGCTCAAATATGGCGAGGAGTTCAAAGATTTCCCACGTGAGCTCCTTAACATCAACTGAACGCCAGCACTGAGATTTAAGGCCATCTTAATAAAATCCTGACATTCGCCACATGGATTTTGGGGCAAAATGCAGCTATGAAGCACGGTTATCAACGATTTTTCGCAGTCGCTGCGATTTTCGTTCTTGTTATGGTTTGCAACGTGAAGGCGAACGCCCTTCAGTGTCGCCATGTGTTTGCCGTAACGGTCAAAAAAACTCTAACGGCCCACTATATGCAAATCTACGCCGGCCAGAGCTTGGTCGGAAAAGAGTACGCTATTTACAAGGCATTACGCGATGCCGGCCTCGACCCATTTCTCAAACTCAAAAATTTAAACAAAAAACAACGACGTATACTTCAAGACTCGGTAGACGCCGACTTGAGTGAACCAACTCCGGCGGTGCGCGACGCTACCGGTAGGATATTTTTATTGGATGGTCACCACACCGTTTTTGTGGCTGCCCTTTTACAGCCTCAGTTCAATAAACTACGCATTCAAGTTGAGCTCGTGTATGACGCTTTCAAGACAAATATGGAATGGAACACGTTCGTCAATTTAGCCCTTCAGGAAAATTGGTTTTATGCTCCCACGGCGAAAGAAATTCTCGAGCGCCCGCTTCATGTTCATGAACTCGCTAACAACGTAGAAAGATCAATGCTGGGCCTGTTTTTTACCTCCATCGAAGATGCTTTCAAGGTTCCCATGAAAGGGAAGCATTTTACGTCTTTTATCCAATTTTATCTTGCAGATCTCATCCGAACTGAGCAGGTTTACACCTTTGCTTCTGAGGTCGATTTTCAATCGGTACCAGCTTTACAAAACACGCTTTTGAGTAATCAGAAAATTGTCGATTTTTTGATCGCGCAATTACGTCCCGAAGCCCCACCAGAACTCAGAACATTTTTAGAAAATCTATAAATACAGACTAAATTCTGTTCTTCAGCTAACAAATTCTCAATTTAGGCCAAGGTTCGGATCGAACTCATACACTTTTGGTGCATTAACTTTAATTGACTCAAGACTCCTCGGCACAAATCCGAATTGGTTTAGAAGCGGGGAACCCAAATGAAATACAATTCCAAGTCGCGAAGAATGTTTTTGCAGGGAACCGGTAGCACTCTTGCTATTCCTTTTTTACAATCGCTTTTGCCCCGTGAAACATGGGCGCAGAGCGTGTCTCCAGCCAAACGATTTGTTGGCGTGATGACTTCCTTTGATATCGGTCACATTAGCCATTTTTTTCCGAGCCTCAACAAACCGACATCACAACTTTCGCCCAGTATCGCCTACCACCAACCGGTGCAGTATTCGAATTTGAGTTCGTACTTATCTTCAAAACCTCAGCTTTCACGAATGATCGGACCCGAGTTCAATCCGTATGTACGCAGTATGAATATTTTCCGTGGTTTAGATTTGGGTATGGCATCACACCGTTCGACCATCGGTCACAACATGTCCACCCACCTGGGGGTTCTCAATGGACCGGCAAATGAAGCATCCATTTATAGCGATCTTCCAAAAATTCTAAGCATGGATCAGGTTTTGAATAATTCTCTCAAATTTAACCCGCAAAAGAGACCTACTTATTTTTGGAGTTATGGTGGTTCCGGTAAAGCTTTGAGTTACCAAATGGACAGTTCGGGGCAGATAGTTCCAGTCGGTCCCTCCACCAAGAATGTTTTAACCGCATATAACAGCGTGTTCGACAATGGAGCGTACCCGGAATCTGGAACAACAGTCCCACCACACCCGCGCCGGGATATTCTAACTCGAGTGATGGACGACTATACAAGAGTCAAGAACGGTCGCCAGATCAGTTCGCTTGATAAAATAGTTTTGGATAATGCACTAGATAAGATTTCGGATTTACAAAGATCCCTAGACTCATCCATTGTCCGTGCAGGTTGTTTCCATAAAACCTTCGACAAGACCACGCAGCCTACATCGCACTATACGGACGGAAGGCAAACTCTAAAAAACTTTGCGGATTTGATTACGGCAACTCTAATGTGCGATCTTTCAAGGACTGTGCTTTTTTCCACGGAAACTAGTTCTTCCTCAAAATACAATATGACCACCGATGGCAGTGGCTTTCACCAAGGACATTCGCACAACACCTACAATGTGGTGAACGGGAAAGTAAACCATGAACACATGGCCGATACTCAAGCAGAATTTATTCGCTATTTTATAGCACCTCTCATACAAAATTTAAGCGCGGCGACCGATCCAACAACGGGCAAATCTTTACTTGAAACCATGGTAGTGCATTATTCTACA
>JAYUQP010000091.1:0-178731 GCA_043757265.1 Bdellovibrionales bacterium
TTTGTTTGTAATTGCAATGTTTCAAGCTCAGAGACTAAAAGGTTTACCACCTGTTTCAGTCTTTCAACATGGTCTGGTGTTTCGAGAATTCCTTGGGCATCCGAAACTTTGAGACCCAAATTGCTCGCAATGAGATCAGCGATACGTCCGGGCTCTTGGATGTCGTCGAGCACTAACAAGATGTCTGGCGAGAGCATTTTTCCAAGAGCGATGATTTTTTCGAGCTGCTCTTTGGCGTTTTTAATAAGTGCTTCGACTTGTGGCTGTAAAGTTTCAGACGGAGTGTAGGTGTCTTCAATTTTCTCAACTGCGACTCTAAAAAAAGGCTCATTCTGCGTGTAAGACGTGACTCGCGCTTTGCTAATTCCTTGGATTAAAATTTTAACACGGCCGTCAGCAAGTTTGCGCATGCGCATGATCATCGCGACGGTGCCTGTTTTGTAAATCGAATCAGAGTTTGGTGTCTCTTCGTTAAATTCTTTTTGTGAAGCCAAAAAGATGAGACGATTTTTACTCAAACTTTCTTCAACAGCTTGAATGGAAGCTTCGCGCCCCACAAACAAGGGAATGATCATATAAGGAAAGATCACTATGTCGCGGACGGGCAGCATTGGCAGAGTCTCAGGTATATTCAGATTAGTTTGGTCCATTCATTCCTCCGAATCTTCAGGCGTCTACTGCCACAAGATTCTTGTTGCATCTTTGAATGCTCTTCGGAAAAACAAAATTCTGCCTTAACTAAAAAAGTGTAGGAATGGTCTGGATTTAGCAGAAAAAAGTCGGCGTCAAAAACTCAACTGGAGTAGTAGCTAGGAAAATCTCAAATGAGACACGGCCAAAGAAGAAATTCTGTGGCCTACGTTTCAAATTTCTATTCTGCCATAACAAATTGATTTTTCTTAACACCCATCAAAACCAGTTGTCGTTGAACTTCGCGATCCGGCGAAACTTTCAAAAGAGACAAAGCACCAGCGACCTGATTGGCCGAAGAAAGGAGTCGCAAAAAATCGATGCGATTCCGTGGACTATCTTTAATGACCGCAAGAGCTAGACGTCCCGAATCAAACCCCTGCAGTGCAAAACTTCCTGGACGGTCTTTATAGGCTTGCCGAAAAGATTGATAAAAATCGGAGTTCAAATAGTCAGGGGAATTGGGCAGGTGCGTATCAACTAGAACGGATTTTTCGACAAAGTTCTGGGCTCGCTGAATAAAATCTGGGGAACTCCATAGATTTGTCCCTAGTAGTTGAATGCTATTGACGTCGTTAAACGAAAGCATTGGCGCGATCTGCCCCAAAGCCTTAGGACCATCTGGAATAAACAAAGATTCAAAATTAACAATTGGTGGAAGTAAGGTCTCGGGGGGGTCTTTGCGCTTGTTTGTATTCTTCTTTTTCCAGTCGCGAAGAAGATCTTGGTATTCTTGATATCGGTCCTCAAGATAGTAGGTACCCACCATTTTTTTTACATGGGCTTTAAAGTCGGTTTCGCCAGGAGCATAGGTTTGCGCCGATGTGATTTTTCCACCTCTCGATGTTACAACATCCCAAAAGATATTGGCATACTCCACTCCGTATCGATCATTTGGATAAATGATGGCAAAGCGCCGGTGTTTCTGTTTTTCCATTGCATAACTCACCAGGGTTTCAACTTGCAGTCGCGGAGTGAGCGAGGTGGAATAAACAAACGGGCCAATCTTTGTTAGATCTGATTTTTGCGACATCGCAAGGAACGGAACGCCTAGCTCTTGCGCTTTGGTTGCCTCAGCGACAACGGTCTTTGCCGAGAGACCACCAACGATGGCAATGACATGATCAACAAAAATAAGTTTTTCTACGGCTTTCGAAGCACCCTCAGGAGTGGACTGCGAATCTTGAACGACGAGTCTGATATTAAAGCGGCTTTGGGTTCCTGAAATACCGAGTGCGAGCTGCAGCCCACGCAGTGTTTGTTCACCGATTTGAGCATACGGTCCCGACATCGGTAGAATAGCGCCGATAGTTTTTATTTCGACGAAAGCCCTGGCATCAAGTTGCTTGAGCATACTTTCAGATTGCTCCGCCAAATAGGTACTTGGAGCGATGCTTATAACTCGAGAAAAGTAACTTTTAGCAGAATCTAGGCGGTTTTCGGAGACCATTGCCAATCCATATTTAAACATCGCCTCGGCGCGAAAATCACCCAAATCCGAGTCCTCGGATAATTCTTTAAGTTCGGTGGATTTAAGACGAGAATCAATAAAGTTTTTAGCAAGCTCTCGATATTTTTCTTGGGAATTATTGTTGGGGTGGTTTTGCGCCAAAAAGGCAAGAGCTTCGAAGGTTTCGAGTTGTGAATCGCGTTTCAATAAAAGCGGCAATTGAGCTTCCAAAAGGTAAGCCTTCTCTTTTGCTGTTAGAGAGCTTTGCGCAAGGGAGCTGCGAATTAATTTTTCAGCAGCATCCTGCTGGTCCAAAGCTAAAAGACATTGAACTGCAAAAATTCGTGCTTCATTTTCGCGGGGACTTTTAAAGGTCGAAGTGAAAACTTGCTCAAAGTATTTAAAAGCCGTCGAGTATTGACGTTTGCGAAATTCGATCCGCCCTAACAACAAGACAACATCGTCGGCAAGGTCACTCGACGAATCCTTCTTGAGCATTTGTTTCAGGATTTGCCCAGCCTGCTCATCTTGCCCGTGATCAAAGTATTGTAGCGCCTCTTGATACAATTTTTGCGCGCCGGCTGAGGCTGGCTGAGAAGGCGTCTTGTTCTCTTGCACGTAGGTGGTTGTTTGGCATCCAATCAGCGTGAAGATCAAAAGTGGTACAAGCACATAAAAACGTGTCATGTTTTCTCCGAGTGTCGCTTTATTTGGCGAAGTTTATCTTTTTGATTTTCATCCAATCGCGGAGGGACATCAACAGTAAAACGCACATACTGATCCCCAAAGGTGTTGGCACTTTCGGCAGTTTGAAAACCTTTTTCGCGAATTTGTAGGCTGAGGGCGCCAAACTCATCAAACCGGGGCGGTAAAACCTGAACGGAGCCATGAAGAGTAGCAATTTCGATGGGATCTCCCAGTAAAAGCTCAAACAAAGATATCGAACTTTTCAAAAAAACATCATTCTCGTCCATTGAAAATAAGGTGTGGGGCAGAACATGAACATGAACGATCAGATCCCCTGGAATTTGTTGAATTGTTTGTGATTCCCCGGCACCACGGATGCGTAATTTTTTTTCGTGGCGAATACCGCGAGGAATGGAAACACTCATCTGTGATGTTGCTCTTTTTCCATGCGCCACGCGCACATAAGAAATATTTTTCTCACAACCTTTGAACGCATCTTCGAGGGTGATGTTCAAATGGTAGATGAGATTTCTACCAAGAGAGGTGGTGTTTTTAGTAGACGGGGCGGCAGATGGGCGCGGCGCTGGTTTTTTTACGGATTTTGGCGGAAAGTGCACCCGGTCGTAATCGCGTTTTTTAAAGGGATCCGAAAGTACGGAGTAGGCGGAGGTCACCTCTTTGAATTTATTTTCCGAAACAGCATCATTAGGATTTTTATCAGGATGAAGCTTAAGCGCTAATTTTCGGAAAGCTTTTTTTATTTCGTCGCTCGAAGCCGTATGTGAGAGGCCCAAAATTTCGTAGTAATTTTTAGGCGGCATTAAAGCTACTCTTTTTCTTTAGCCACAACCACTTGCGCTGGCCGTATAACCTTGTCGTGAAATTTGTAGGCCTTTTTAAAAACCCTTGAGACGTGCCCGACTGGAACAGCCGTGGTTACCTCGGAGCTTAAGGCTTCATGGAGATTAGGATCAAAAATGGCGCCAAGGCTTGGCAGCTCCATAATCTGATGTTTGGCCAGTGTCGAGCGAAGTTGTTGTGCCGTCAGTTCGATTCCAGAAACAAAGTTTTTAAAATTCGCCTCGTTAACTTCTGCTACAAGCGCGGAGTCAAAGATATCAAGAGTCTCAAGTAAATCTTTTGCAAGCCGTTCTCCTGCAAAGCGAATAAGTTCTGAACGCTCTTTTATTGCTTGGCGACGGTGATTGTCGAACTCAGCTCGCAGATAAAGATAATCGTTTTTAGCTTTTTCTAATTCCTCACGCAACGCATCTTCAGAGAGCTCACTGCTCGGTTCAATTTCATCGGAAATGTCGATATCGACCAAGGTTTCTTGATCGATCTCCTGGTCGGTATTTTGGTGGCTTTTTTGAGTCTCGTCGCTCATGAAAATTCCTTTGTTGGCTTACATTATGGGTTCAGATGCAGGGTTGTCAACGTAGACAGGAAAACACATAATTGCTCATGTGCCGGCCCTTTTCAGTCAAAACCCAGCGCCCGGAATCGTGACGAATTAACAGCGCATTTTTTTCTAAAACCCCAAGTTCGGTGAATACATGCAGTAAGGGAGAGGCAGAGAATTTTTGCCTCAGCTGGTTTTCGCAAAGGCCCTCTTCTAAGCGCAGGGACGTATGGCAAAAATCAAACAGCGAATCCTTTTCGTCAGGGGCCTCTAAACATCCTAAATTTTCGAGCGTTTCTAAATAGTTTCCCGAGAGCGAACGGATAGTTTCTTCATATGTCTCGATGCTCGATGGATTCCAAAAGCGAATTCCCCACGGCGATTTCGTTTTTAAGTAAGAGTGAGCACTCAGACCAATCCCCAAATAATCGGCGTCCTGCCAGTAAAGAAGATTGTGTTTTGACTCGAATCCTTTTTTTGCAAAATTGGAAATTTCATAGCGATCAATCTTTTCGTCGGCTAGGTGTGCTTCGATCATTTGAAACATTTCGATCTGTCTTTCGTCGGTGGCTCGATGAAAAGACATTGGGTGCCCTTCGGGAACGGTCAAGCAATAGGCACTCAAATGTGGGGGAGAGTAAGTTTTTATAATCTTCAAATCTTTTTCGAGCATCTCGAGCGTTTGATTTGGGAGAGCAAAAAGCAAGTCAAAGCTATAATTAATTCCGCGTTCAGCCAACAAGTCCAAGGTCTGGCGCGTGTCAAAGCTTGTATGTTTGCGCCCAGCGTCTTGGAGAAGTTTTTCATTAAACGTCTGAGCTCCGACCGAAAAACGGTTCACACCCCTCTCAATCAGGCTGGATATTTTATTTTTGTCGAGAGTTGCAGGATTAATCTCCAGCGTAATTTCGGTTTCTTGAGAAATCTCCAACCCGCACTTTGCAATCGCGTCGAGCAGGGATAGAATAAGGGGAGTCTCCAGAAGGCTCGGTGTTCCGCCGCCGAAATAAATAGAGCGTAATTTTTTGGTCGGGAAAAACTGAGTTTTCGCCAGAAGTTCTTTTTTGAGCAACAAAACGTAATCTTCTGGGGGCAAAATTTGGTCGTGCACATAGGTCGCAAAGTCACAGTAGCGACAACGCTGTAGGCAATAGGGAATATGGATATACAATCCAAACATAGGACGGGAATATACCAATGATTCATGAATTTACAACTTCTAGAGGTCTCAAAGTTATCGGCGTAGAAAGCCATAAATCACCAGTTGTGTCGGTGCAAATCTGGACACGCAATGGAAGCGCCGACGAGCGCAAGGGAGATGAGGGGCTTAGTCACTTTATCGAACATCTTGTGTTTAAAGGCACAAAAAGCTTCAAGGCCGGAGAAATTGCAGCACGAGTTGAAGCTTGTGGCGGGGAAATCAACGCCTACACCTCATTCGACCAAACTGTTTACTACATCACAATCTCTAAACAATTCTATAAAGAAGCGTTACAGATTATTGCCGACATGGTCTCCACCCCCACTTTCGACTCGACTGAGGTGGATCGCGAACGCGAGGTCGTCATCGAAGAGATCAAGCGCAGTCACGACAGCCTTGGTCGAAGGGCGAGCCGGAATCTTTTTGAGCAGTTTTACGGGGGACACCCGTACTCGGTACCGGTGATTGGCTACGAAAAAAATATTCAAGACGTCCCTGTCGAGCGGCTTCGTTCGTTTTTTGCAGAACGCTATGTTGCGGACAATATGTTTCTTGTGGTCACTGGGGATTTTGATGCGACAACGTTTCCGGCAGATGTAAAGGCAGTGACCTCCGAAGTGAGTGAGCGAGCCGCACAAAAACCGACGCGAATGCATCCTACAAAACTAGCCTCAAAAAAAGTTTTTGTCGAAGAATCAAAATTCGAAGAAGCGGTTTTTTATATTGTTTGGCCAGGAATTCAGATCCTCCATGCCGATCTGGCAGCCCTTGAGTGTTTGATGCTGATTTTAGGTCAGGGCGCAAGTTCGCGCCTTTACGGTAAATTGCGGTTAGAGCAAAATCTAGTCAATTCGATAGGCGCGGGGCTCTGGTCTCCTTCACAAGCCGATGGATTTCTCTCCGTTTCGGGAAGCCTCAACCCCAAGCACATGGATGCTGCCTTTACCGAGATAAAAACTTGTTTAACCGAGCTTTTAGACAAAGGTGTTTCACGAGAGGAGCTCGACAAAGCTAAAATAAATTTTCTATCTGAAGAGGCCTACACGATGGAAACCGTGGGCGGCCTGGCAAGAAAGTACGGCGGTAATTTTGAAGCCGTGCAGGATCTGCAGTTTCACGAAAAGTTTCACCAGTCATTAGCGGAGGTTACAAAAGTCGATGTGCTGAATGTGGCACGTAAATACCTCAATCCACAAATTCTGTTAATGACGGCAATGGTGCCTGGTGAAAAACAGAAGGTGGAGGAGCTGTTTCGCAATTGGACCTTCGTGTGTCCAAAAGAGATGGTCCCGGTGGCCGGCAAAGCCGAAAATCAAAAGCGTGCACCCGCCCGCGCCGCGGGAGCTGTTTCGCAAGTTGAAAGTCACAAGCTATCAAATGGGCTTCGGATCTTTTCGCGCAACTCTCTTGAAAGCCCAATCTACAACCTCCGACTTGCTTTTTTGGGCGGGGCACAGGTAGTACCGGAAAATCTTGCTGGGCTTGCAGAACTCTCGGGACGAATTTGGAGTTCGCAGACAAAGCGCAACTCTGAGCAAAAGCTTCGCGAACTCACCGATGGAATGGCAAGTAGTCTTTATTCGTACTCAGGAAGAAATACTTTAGGACTCGTTGTCGACGGACTTTCGGAATTTGAAGCGAACCTTGCCAGCCTTTTTGAAGAAGTTCTCATGCAGTTTGATGTACAGAGCTCAATTTTAGCGCGGGAAAAAATTTCTATCCTTGAATCCCTCCGCTCGCGAAAGGATTCCCCAGCAACGATCGCCGTTCAATGGTTTCAAAAAATGATTTTCCAAAATCATCCCTATGCGATCGATCCGCTGGGCAGCGAAGAAACTCTGGCACGGATCACCGCGAAAGATGTGGAATCGTATTTAAAGCAAATAATAAATCCGAATGGTGCGGTTGTAGCAGTCTCTGGAGATTTTCAATTGGAGAGCTGGAAGCAGGCACTGTCCAAGCTGGAAAGTGGTGACAAAAAGACAGTCCCACTGATTCAGCCGGCACTCAGCCTGCAAGAGAATATCTACCATTTTGAAAAACTTGATAAAGAGCAAACCCACATTATTTGTGGAGTGCAGGGGCTCACTCTGGATTCGCCAGAGAGATACACGTTGCAAGTTTTAGAAGCTGTACTTTCTGGTCAAGGTGGACGCTTGTTTATCGAGTTGCGCGATAAAGCATCGCTTGCGTACAGCGTTTCGCCAATGAAAATGGAAGGTTTAGGAGCCGGATACTTTGCAACCTACATTGGCTGCTCTCCCGGTAAGGTCGATACAGCCATTGAAATGATGCAAGAGGAACTACAAAAAATGGCAAGCACGCTAATTTCCCACGAAGAGTTACTAAGAGCGCAAAATTATCTGATCGGGGGGCACGATATTGGCTTGCAGAAAAATTCATCGGTCGCCTCTTCAATTGCGTTTAACGAAATTTACGGGCTGTCCTATCAAGAGATTTACAACTACGAGCTAAAAATACGCGCCGTTAACAGCGAAGATGTACAAAGTCTGGCCAAAAAACTTTTTTCTCAGCCGCATGCACTTTCAGTTGTGGGTCCAACGGAGCCGACGTCTCGACCAAAGAAGAGTTTTTTATAAAAGCGTCTTATAGTGAGACAAAGTAGAGTTTATACCAGGAGAATATTTTTTAATTTCCCCCAGTTGCGTGCTAACATATAAGATGTGAAGTCCATATTATCACTTGGCGAAGACTCAAAAAGCTTCTTCAGACAGTCTCTGAAAGAGGCACTATTAGATAGAAAAGTCGAAACCTATCCTCACGTTGAAGCCTACCTGGTGGATGTATTAAATCATTATCTTTTTGCGACAAACCTGTTTAGCGAAGAAGTGCCTTCGGGCAAACGATCGCGCGAAACCCTGGCCGAAATGATGTTGCGTGCATCGAATTCCCCACAAAAACAAAGATATGACCTGTTAAAAAAACTTGGGGACAGCGCTCTCTACATGAGTGGGTTTTTTGCCGATTCATTTCAGCGTAAAGTGGTGGACGTGGATTACTACATCGATATGGGGGCTACAGCCTATTCGTCTTTGTCGCGCGAAACGTATGAAGACACCTATGCTAAGATGTATATGGAAATTGCACTCAAATTCAGTTCCTTCGTAGATGTTTTTATGCTGATGAGCCGCAAAACAATTGGATCAGATCCAGATAATATTTTGCGTTTGATGGAATTACAGGTCAAAACAGGCTCGCCTCTTGCCCAGGATATTCTGACTGAAAAAGGCATTTACCAAAATGGCCACAGTCTCAAAAACTGTAAAAACCAATGAAAAAAGGTGACAGCAAATAAGGCACAAGTTACTCTAGTTGGACTGTGTTTAACCTCGGTTTTTCCGAAATTCTAATCATTGGTGTTTTAGCACTTCTTTTAATTGGCCCGCGTCAGCTCCCCGAAGTTGCAAAAGTATTGGGCCGCATGATGAGTGAATTTAAAAAAGCGACATCGGATCTGTCTGGCGGGCTCTTAGAAATGAAAGAAGAGCTTAAAAAGCCCATGCAGGAAGGCCTTGGAGCCCTTGCGAATCTTGAAGATGCAATTCTGGACTCAAAAGATCATATTCGCTCACAGCTGCTTGAAGACGAACACTCCGTGACTGTAGATCTCGAAGATGAACTCAAAAGGCAGCACGAGCAACTCACGGTAGAAGAACATGACGATAAAAAATCAAGCACATGATCCTGCCTCGGAACAAGACTCGTACACTCTGGTAGAACATCTATCGGAGTTGCGAACACGCATTGTCTATTCGCTTTATGCCATCGTTCTTTTTACCTGTGGTGCCTGGTACTTTAGCGAACAACTATTTGATTTTGTGCGTGCGCCCATCACAGGGCTTTTGCCACCGGGAGAGGGGCTTTATTTTAACGCTCCCACCGAAAAGTTTATGGCACACATCAAGGTTTCGGTGATCGCTGGGCTGGTTGTGGCATGCCCCGTTTGGATATATCACGTTTGGAAATTTATCGAGCCTGGTCTTTACGTGAAGGAAAAAAAGTTTGGCAGGTATTTTATTTTTTTCGGAACTCTTCTGTTTCTTGTTGGTGTGAGCTTTGCTTATTTTTTAGTGTTGCCAGCGGGCCTCAAAGTTTTGATGGAGTTTGGCGGAACGACAGACAAAGCCCTTATCACAATCGATTACTACGTTTCGTTTTTCCTCATGACAATTTTAGTTTTTGGAGCTGCCTTTGAGATGCCTCTTGTCATTGTTCTTTTGGGAATGATGGGAATAGTTTCTAGCCGCGGCCTAGGACGGATGCGGCGCTATGCCATCGTTGTGATTGCTGTTGTTTCGGCTGTATTTACCCCACCCGACGCCATCAGCATGATCCTTTTGGCGGTTCCATTAGTACTTCTCTACGAGATATCCATTATTGTTTTGCGTTTTATTGAGCCTAAAGAAAATAAGCTCAAATGGTAGAAACGGTTTCTACGCAAATCGACTTCTCAAACGAGGAAATCGATTTCTCGCAAGTCGGATTTACTGCCGTTGTGAGCGACCTGCACCTCTGCGAGTCGGAACCACCGAATAAAAAACATCCACTCTGGAAAAAATTTAAATCCACCGAATTTTATTTTGATAACGAGTTTTTCTCTTTCCTGAAATTCATCCACAAAGAAGCACAAGGAAAAACTGTTGAGCTCATTTTAAACGGGGATATTTTCGATTTTGACAGTGTTACTTCCTTTCCCAAACAGCCGGGGTACCATGTGTCATGGCTGGAGTCCCGTCGGGGTTTAGATACAGAAAAAGAAAAATCGATTTATAAAATCGAAGTGATTCTTCGCGATCACCCGATTTGGGTAGAGGCATTAAGCTGGTTTGTCGGCGAAGGACATCGAGTGGTGTTTGTCATCGGCAATCACGATCTAGAACTGAATTGGCTGGATGTACAAAAAAAAATTCTAGAGCTTTTAAAGTTGAACATTGAACAACGTCGACAGGTGCGATTTGTCGAGTGGTTTTATATCAGCAACAAAGACACCTTGGTTGAGCACGGACATCAGCATGATCCATTTTGTTGTATGCAAGACCCCATCAACCCCATTGTTGTGGATTACAATCGGTTGCTCGTGCGCCTGCCATTTGGGGACATCGCTTGCCGTTATCTCAGCAATGGAATGGGTTTTTTTAATCCGCACGTGGATGCCAACTATTTACTATCAGCATGGGGTTTTACAAAAGCGTACTTTAAATACATGTTACGCGCTCAACCTTTGCTAATCTGGACAGGGTTTTGGTCCACCGTAATTGCCTTTGTACAAACCCTCAGGCACCGATCGTTGAGGTCATTGCAAAATCCTCTTACCATCGAAGACCGCGTCGACGAGATTGCTAAAAAAGCAAATGCCACACCGAGAATGGTGCGCGAGCTGCAACCCCTTTTTGCGCAACCGATTTCAGACAGCCCCCTCAAAATTTTAAAGGAGCTGTGGTTGGACCGCACGTTTATCTTTGTGTTTGGTTTTTTTCTACTTATCTATGCATTTTTGCTTGTCGATAAAATCTATCAGATTTCGTTCTATTGGCTGCTTGTGCCCGTGGGAATCTTGTTTCCGCCTTATTTTCTTTACAGTCGCAACGTTCAATCCTATGTATCGCATTACAAAAAACCCGACGAAGAAATTTTGTCGCTCTCTGGCATGATCACATCGACCAAAAGAATTATTTACGGGCATACCCACGTAGTGCGGCACGAAATTATCGGAGCCATCGAACATCTAAACCCAGGAACTTGGTCGCCGGCGTTTTTGGACGTAGAGTGTACGAAGTTTCAGGGGCAAAAGGCCTTCATCTGGATATCCCCTCAACCTGATGGGTTGCGAAGCGCCAAACTCATGCAGGTGAACGGGGAAACCATCAGCGAGATTTAGGCTGCGAGGCGGCGAAGAGTCATCCGGAGCACCGACGGAATCGTAAATGCCCAGAACTATTAAGATAAAATTAAACTGATGGTTGCCAAATCTGATGCGAACGCATCCTTTTATTTCTTTTGAACTCTCAGGATCACTAATATAGATTCTAGTAAGCAATTTATGCACTTTAGGAGGTCTTTATGGCTGACGTTCTTGTCGTCACGAGCAAAGTAAAAAAACACATTAAAGACAAATATGGCTTTAATACTTCGGCTGAAACCATCGCGATTCTCAGCAAAGCCGTAGAAGCTTTATGTGAAAAAGGTTCAGAGACTGCAAAGGCAGATGGACGCAAAACGGTTATGGCGAGAGATATTGTTATCGATCATCTTTAAACCGATCTAAATTTAGACATCAAAATAGGTCTGCCTCATAAAGCAGGCCTATTTTTTTGCCTTTGAAGTAGGCGGTTTTATTGACAAAACTTTTGCGCTGTGGCACTTCTTTACCTCCTTCAGGAGGTCCTATGTACGCAGTCATCCGCACCGGCGGTAAACAATATAAAGTCAAAGCGGGAGACGTTGTTCGCGTCGAGAAGCTCGAAAAAAATCTTGGTGATGAATTTAACATGAATGAAGTTCTCATAGTCTCTGGCGAAACGACACAGTTTGGATCGCCACTTGTGAAGGACGCTGTAGTGACTGTTGTGGTCACTCATCAAAGCAAAAGTCCAAAAATTATTATTTTCAAACGCCGTCGTCGCCAGGGTTACAGACGTCTTACTGGCCACAGACAACCGTACACAGAATTATTTGTAAAATCGATTGTCGGACCCAGTGGCGAAAAAGAAGTGACAGAGATGTCAGCTCCGGTAAAAGATCCTGCGAAGAAAGCGGCGAAAATGGCTGCGTTAGCTAACGGCGAGAAGAAAGTGGCAAAAGTTAAAAAAGCAGCTTCTGCTCCTAAGAAGAAAGCCGCTGCTCCCAAAGCGAAGAAGGCCGCGCCTAAAGCAAAAACTGCAGTTGCGGCTAAAAAGAAAACCGCAAAGAAAACTAAATAAGTAGTTAACTAAATAATTATATAACAGAGGTGAAGTATGGCATCGAAGAAAGCCGCCGGTAGTACAAAGAACGGTCGCGACAGCCAAAGTAAGAGACTAGGTGTTAAAAGATTTGGTGGCGAAAATGTAACGCCGGGAACTATTATAGTTCGCCAGCGAGGCACAGAATTCTATGTTGGTAATAACGTCCGTATCGGCCGTGACCACACTATTTATTCTGTAATCCAAGGCCAAGTTAAGTTTGAGCGCATCACAAAACAAAAATTTAAAGTGAGTGTTTATTCCGAAGCTAAATCGGCATAATCTGATTTTGAGCGTAGCGAGAGGTTCCCTCTCGCGCCAATCTTATCGCTTTTATTCGTAGCGAGTCCCAATGAAGTTCGTTGATCAAATTAAAATTCAATTGCAATCAGGAAAAGGCGGGCCTGGAAAAGTGAGCTTTCGCCGTGAAGCACTTGTGCCACGCGGAGGACCTGATGGCGGAGACGGCGGTCGTGGTGGCCACGTTGTTTTTCGTGCCACGCTCAATGTGAGCAGTCTTTATTCCTACACTGGGAAAAGAAAACTCCAAGCCGAAAATGGTCATCCTGGTGACTTTCAAAATATGAGTGGTCCTGATGGAAAAGATCTCCTCGTTGATGTGCCAGTCGGAACCGTTGTGAAAGATCTCGATGGACAAATTCTCCTCGATATCGAAAAAGCGGGTGATTATAAGTTTTTAACTGGCGGCCGTGGCGGAAAAGGAAACACATTTTTTAAAACGAGTGTGAATCAGGCCCCAACCTACGCACAACCAGGTGAACCTGCTCAGACGGTCGACGTGATTATCGAAATCAAGACGATTGCCGATGTGGGAATTATTGGATTTCCAAATGCTGGAAAATCAACACTCGTGTCTTCTGTCACAGCAGCAAAGCCAATCATTGCAGATTATCCATTCACAACACTCAATCCACAGCTTGGCGTTGTATCGATTGCAGAGGACCGAAATTTTATCATCGCGGATATTCCAGGACTCATCAAGGGTGCGCATCTGGGGCAAGGTCTGGGCCATAAATTTTTAAAACATATTGAGCGCACAAAATGCTTCGTACATCTGTTAGATGTAAGTGATTTTTCTGATCGAGATGTGTTGCAGGATTACAGCGATATCAATGAGGAATTAAAAGCTTACGATAAACTCAACAATGAGCAAGAGGGCTATCGCTCTTTGTCGGGGCGGCCGCAAGTTGTTGTGTTCAACAAGATCGATTCGACCACTCCGGATCGGCTTGAGTATTTGCAAGCGCAATTCCATAAGAAAGGTTTAGCCGATGTGCTGAGTGTTTCTGCAGCAACTAGAACCAATCTGGCCAAACTTGTAAATAGATTATCAGAGATCGTTTTCGTAAAGGAATCAAACAATGAAGAGTGAGTTGATCGCCATTTATGGTGGGACCTTTGATCCATTCCATATGGGGCATACCTATTGTCTTCAGACAATTTTCGAAAAAACAAAAATCGATAAGGTTTTCGTTATTCCAGCACATCAAAATCCGCTCAAGGATTTTGTCGAAGGACCTACTCCAGAACAACGGGCCGACATGGTTCGCGCTGGTCTTCAAGATTTTGATAATGTCGAGGTCGACGACCAGGAAATTTTACGAAAAGGAAAAAGCTATACAATCCAGACGGTGGAAAAATACCTCGAAAAATACTCGGCCGAACAGCTTCACCTCGTTGTTGGATTGGATGAGTTCTATCAACTTCACAAGTGGAACCAGTTTGAAAAACTTTTGGGAATGTGCAATTTCATCGTGGTCAGTCGGCCGGGTAATATTTTGCCATTTAGCCGAGAGGATCTGCCGGTAGAACTACGTCCATATGTTGACGTCCTGGATCGCTCGTTTATTGCTCTGACCACGGGAAGAACGGTAGAGTTTTTGCGAGTCAAAGGCATTGATGTGGCTGCGACGGAAATTCGAAAATATTTGAAAACTAATCGTAGCGTCGACAAATTTTTGGATATTCGAGTCGAAGAGTATATCCGCGAGCATAATCTGTATCCCCTCATCGGGCCCAAAGTGGGCGATTATCGCGTATTCACCGAGTTTTGCGCCAATACCTTGTTTGAGCGAAAAGCGATCAATGTGCGAGCCCTTCATTTGCAAAATATCATCGCCCCATCAGACTATGTAATTATCTCATCAGGCACGAGCAAGCGTCATGCTCAGTCTTTAGGTGAATGGCTTACTAAAGAAGTCAAAAATCAATATGGTCTTACGCCGATTGGTATCGAGGGCATGGAAGAAGGCCGTTGGGTCCTCATCGACTTTGGCTTATTGATTGTTCATATTTTTTACGATTACGTTCGCATGGAATACAATTTGGAAAGTTTATGGAGAACGGCTGAAGATCTTAAGCTTCAAGATCCATTTCTCGAAAAGCCAGAAACAGGTAAGTAATTCGTGATGCAAATGCGACTGCTTGTTGTCTCTGAAGACAAAGAAAAGTGGCTAGCCCTTACACAACAAGTTTACGCCAAAAAAATAAATCACTTTGTTAAATTTGAAGTTATTGCCCTTAAGCCGTACCGCGAGGCGCGCGAAAAAATTGAAGAAAAACTAGAACGAGAAGCTGAACGTATCTTTAAAAAGCTCGACGAAAAAGATTATGTGGTCCTTTGCGATGTTGAAGGCAAAGCCATGTCCTCCATAATTTTTTCGCAAAAAATATCGAGCCTGCAAGAGCATTATAGCTCACGTCGATGCACATTTATCATCGGTGGAGCGTATGGCGTGAGTGAAAGTCTTAAAAGACGAGCCAACGATAAAATAAGTTTTTCTAAAATGACAATGAACCATCACGTAGCACAGTTATTCTTGCTCGAACAAATCTACCGCGCCTACACCATTTTAAAAAATATCCCCTACCACAACGAATAACCCGGACAATCCGGTGCCAGGTCCTGTTTAATTCGGAGCAAATTCTGTTCCGAATTAAACAGGACCTGGCACCGGATTGTCCTGAGCGAAGCGAAGGATCTAAGCGATTCATTTTGAAACGTAGGGTTTTTGGAAATCAGAACCATGAGAGTTTTCGTTAAAAGTATAATTTGATCATGGAAGCGCCGGATTATTCGGATTCAAAAGAGGTTTGGCCTCACATCGAACTTCGTATTTAGAAACCAGCTTGTCGTCTGTGCGCCACAGCGGCGGCGATATGACAGCCTCATGGGGCGTTGGAGCCTGGCGGATTTAAAGTTCGATTTGTACGCCGAGCTCAACAACTTGTTGGCGGGGAATATTATAAAAAACGATGGCGCCTTCAGAGTTTTTCGACATAAACGAGAAAAGTTTTTCCCGCCAGATTGCCATGCCTCGGTTGTGCGTGGCGATGATCGTTTCTTTGCCAAGAAAAAACGAAGTGTCTTCGGGATCTAGAACAATCTGACTCTCACCAGACACATCGAAGATGTCTGTGATGTCGGGTTTCTCCATAAATCCGTAGCGCACCGACATGCGGTAGAAACCATCTTTTAATTCAGAAGCTTCAACGTGCGCATTTTTGCGAATGAACGGAACTTCTTCCACAAAAATAGTCAAAAAGATATTACGCTCATGCAGAACCTTATTGTGTTTTACGTTGTGTAGAAGAGCGAGAGGAATTCCCGATGGCTCCGCTGTCATAAACACCGCTGTTCCCGGAACGCGGGCCGGTGGTTTCGTGCGAATGTCTTTGAGGAATTGTTCAAACGGAATCGTATGTGATTTTAAGTATTCAAACAAAATAGCTTTGCCAGTTTTCCATGTCGTCATAACCATAAAGAGAACGGCTGCGAGAGCTAACGGAAACCATCCGCCTTGTTGAATTTTAATAAAATTGGATGCCAAAAACACAATATCCACAGCCATCATCAAAACAAAAACGATGTAGGTAACTGTGGCCGACCAGCGCCACAATCGCCGAGCAACAATGCACGCGAGCATTGTTGTTATGATCATCGTCAGTGCCACAGCGATTCCATAGGCAGCAGCCAGCGCGCTTGAAGTTTGAAACGTGATGACAAGCCAAACCGTCATTCCTAAAAGTAACCAGTTGATGTGGGGCATATAAATTTGCCCCTTCGCGATGCTTGAGGTGTGTACGATTCGAAGTCGTGGCAGATAACCCAAATGAACGGCCTGTTGAGAAATCGAATAGACTCCCGTGATTAAAGCTTGCGACGCAATGACCGCCGCCATCGTAGATAAAATAACCATCGGGTACAAACCCCAGCTGGGTACCAAATAGAAAAAGGGATTCGCTTTAGCTTCAGGAGAGGTCAAAAGAAGCGCGCCTTGTCCAAGATAGTTTAACAGCAAGCAGGGAAAGGCCACGTAGTACCAAGCTTTGCGTATGGCCGATGCGCCAAAATGCCCCATGTCTGCGTAAAGTGCTTCGGCCCCCGTGGTCGTTAAGAACACTGCGCCTAGGACGACAAGAACTTTACTCCCACCATTAAAACAAAAATCAATTCCGTAAATTGGATTAAAAGCCTCAAGAACGACTGGAGCTTTCACGATAGCAAACAGTCCGAGAGCTCCGATCGTGGCAAACCAAAGCAGAATGATTGGACCAAAAACTGCACCAATTTTGGCGGTCCCATAATGTTGGGCCCAAAAGAGGACGACTAATATGGTGATAGTGATTGGAACCACGAAAGGCTTAAACATGGGCGTGGCCACATTCAATCCTTCCACCGCGCCAAGAATTGTAACGGCAGGTGTGATGACTCCATCACCAAATAAAAGTGCCGCACCGAATAGCCCGAGCATTAACATCAAACTTCGTTTTGTGGAGTCAACCGGTCGGAGAGAAGAAATCAAAGCGGTCAGGGCGAGAACTCCGCCTTCACCTTTATTGTCGGCGCGCAAAACAAACATCAAATACTTGAGTGAAACAATAAGAATTAGAGACCAAATCATAAGAGAGAGAACACCCAATACATTTGCTGCATCGGTCGTCATACCGTCGGCATGATTGAATGCTTCGCGCATTGCATAGAGCGGGCTTGTACCGATGTCTCCGAACACAACACCAAGAGCCCCGAGAATAACTGTAGATTCGCCAACAGAGGCTTTTTCTCTTCTCATGAAGGAAACGAAGATGCTCCGATCCCCGGAAATAGTCAATCCAGTTCCGTTAAAACCCAGGGGCAGCTGTTGGTACGTAAGTTGCTAATAAGACTTACAAAATGGAAATCTTAAAAAGTTGGCTGAGAGTCTGTGCAATGTGTTCAAGCGGTTGGGGACAAAGTGATCTCTTTTGTGAGAGTTGTTGGAAGATATTGCAACTTGAGGAGCAGCACCGCAGGGGATTTTTCGTCACCGCTGATTTTCCAGTGTCTACGCTGTGGAATTGGAAAGTTTCGACAAAAACAGTTGAGTGTTTAATACGAGCACAAAAATCAATAACGATTGAGAGCGCTAGAGCCAGAATCATTCGGCGATATTTGACTTACATTCTTGGAGAAGCGCCCACCAAAATTGTCTACGTGATTCCCAAAAATAAATGCCGCGACCATGCGTCTGAGGGGGCGCGCGTGTTAGCAAAACACTTAGGTGTGCCGGTCATTGCTTTGCAAATCGAACCTCGGGAGCACTATAAAACTAAAACTCGTCGGGAGCGGGCACTCATCGTTGATTTCGAAACTCAGTATAAGCCACGAAAGAGCGAAAGAGTTTGGTTCTACGATGACGTTATAACAACGGGGTGCACCGCCAAAGCTGTCTGGGCGGCTTTGGGTAAACCCCATCGCTTTCAAGCTGTTGCCCTGGTTTATCGGGAAAAGCAATAAATCCTGCCGCCGCATAACTCATCGTCCATGAGTCCTGACCAGCTTAAAAGTTTTTCATTCCAGCCTGTAAAAATTGTGATTTTTTGAAGAATTTGCTAAGTCTTAGGTATGAAAAAAGTCAGTCTGGCATTTTCTCTATTTTTGTTCTCGATTGCAGGTAAAGCCACGCAGCGTGCTGACCAGGTCGAACTATTAAAGACGGTGGATGCCAAGTATATTGCCGCAAAAACTGTCGCAATGTCGGTTAACAAAACAGACAAACTGAATGCTTTGGATCAGGTGAAAAATGCAGAAGGAACCTTGCAGATGAAAAAGGGAAAGCTGCGCATGGAGCTTACGTCGACCGAAGCTGACAAGGAAAAGTCGCTGGTTGTTGTTGATGGAAAAAATTTGTGGCTCGTAAGTCCCCCATTGAAGGATACGAAGAACTCAAAGACGCAGGTTGCAAAGACAAAGCTCGCAAATAAAAAGGCTAAATCCCATATGATGTTGCAGATTTTAACCGACGGCGGTGTGTTTCGCTTTTTTGAAGTGAGCAAATCGGTAGAGCAAGACGACATGGTGGTGTATTTTTTGAAACCGACAAAAGCTATTCAAGAAGTTCAAAAAGCGCAAGTACTGGTCGACAAAACAAAAAACGTGATTGCTCAATTCAAATACTGGGATGCCATGGAAAACGAAACGACTTATCAGTTCACTGGCGTTGAGTTTGATAAACCTATTAAGGACACTGTATTTAGTTACCTTCCCCCCAAAGACGCTCAAGTGAGCGAGTTCTAGGATCAGAATGAAAAAAACAGTTCATATGATAAGTCTTGGATGCCCAAAAAATCTCGTCGATAGCGAAATAATGTTGGGCTCACTTTTTAAAGATGGTTACGAAATCACACAAGACGAAAGCGAAGCGGAAACGATTATTGTAAATACCTGTAGTTTCATCGATGAATCAAAACAAGAATCTATTCAAAAAATCTTAGATGCTTCAGAATACAAAGAGACAGGGAAGTTGAAAAACCTTGTAGTCACTGGATGTTTGCCACAACGTTATAAAGAGGATCTCGTAAAAGAGTTGCCCGAAGTGGATATCTTCGTGGGATCAGGTGAGTTTCAAAAAATCAGCCAAATTTTAAAAGCTAAAGAAGAAGGTACGGCTCTTAAAGAGTACTTCCACTTGCCAACGTTTCTACAAGAGGAGACGACCCCGCGGGTCAATTCGGAGCCTTTTTACCGAGCGTACATTAAAATTTCCGAAGGATGTTTAAAGCGCTGTTCTTTTTGTGCCATCCCAAAAATTCGTGGGAATCTTCAATCGCGGAGAGTGGACGCCATAGTCAACGAAGCCAAATTGCTCGTTGCCGGCGGGGTGCGTGAGGTCAATATTATCTCCCATGATTTTACTGATTACGGCTGGGATCTTCGTCGCCTAAATCCGCAAGCCAAGGATTCTCCCTATGAGCTTCTGAAAGCACTGTCGGACGTAAAGGGATTAGATTGGATTCGATTGTTGTATCTGTATCCAGATGGACTCGAAGAAGACGTGCTGATGTTGATGCGAGAAAGAAAAAATCTTGTAAAGTATTTTGATATGCCACTTCAGCACATCAATAATAAAATGTTAAAGGTAATGAATCGCAAAATGACTCGCGTTGAGATTGAAAAAACCTTAAATAATATTCGTCGAATTATGCCAGAAGCGGTCATCCGAACTCAATTTATCGTCGGATTTCCGGGTGAGGGCGAAGAGGAGTTTGCCGAGCTATTGTCATTTGTTGAAGAGCAAAAATTTGATCGCGTTGGGTGTTTTAAATACTCGCCGCAAGACGGAACAGCTGGCGGTAAAATGGAAGATCAGATTGACGAAGAGATTAAAGAACAGCGATTTCACCGGCTGATGAAACTGCAACAAAAAATGAGCAAAAAAATCCATAAACGATTTATTGGTCAAACTTTCCCAGTGATCATCGACGGTTTGAGTGAAGAGTCTGAACTTTTGCTTCAGGGACGCACTCCGCAGCAAGCTCCGGGCATTGATGGTGTCGTGTTAATCAACGAAGGCGATGCCAAGGTTGGAGACATCGTGAATGTCAAAATCACTGCCAGTCACGACTACGATTTAGTGGGCCACATTATTAGTCCAACAACAGAATGGGCCGTCGGCCCACAATCTGGACAGCTTTTACAATAAAGAAATATTGAAAAGCCCAAATCAGACAGTAAAGAGATAGATAAATTCCAAGTGGGCGCTGAAAAGCTATAAGGCCCGCCCATTCACCAAAGTAGTATCCAACGGCACCAGATACCCCGATTAACAAGTGAAACCACAAAGGCTTACTTGCGTAGCGATCCAGAAATTCTATAAACAGGAGCGAAAAAACCGGCCAAAATGAAAGTAACCATAGCGGTGGAAAAAATGAATTGTGGTTTGGAAATTCGTAAAACCCAAGATGTTGGTTGAGCCATTCAAAAACAAATCCTAGAAAAACCACAGTAAAAACTTTTGCTAAGGCGAGCCGCCGTTTTTTCTGTACCGAAACGTTTATAGTCACAAGACCAACTCCGCAAAGCCAAGGAATCAGCCACGAAATATTCTGCGAGGCCGCCCAAAGGCAGATGGCCCAGCCAATTTTAAATGAGATCACATTAAGTGTTTTATTCATTTACATCTTGTAGGAATAAATATCGGTATAGTTTCGTCCAAGTTCATCTGAATCCATCCCGTAGCCAACAACATAGCGGTCATCGATAGTAAGACCGATGTAGTCTGGTTTCAGCGGAATTTCTCGCCGGGCGGGTTTATCGAGTAACGTGAGAATTTTAAGTGAAGCTGGATTCGAAGCCATCAGTCGACTTTTTAAAAAATTAAGCGTTCGACCGTTGTCGATAATTTCCTCAACAATGATTACGTTTTTGCCCTGAATGTTTGTGCTTATATCTTTAAGAATTTTTAATGAGCCGCCTTTTTCAGACGAAGTAAGGTAAACAAAATCCACTTTTTGTTGCAAAGAAATCTGACGCATGAGATCCGCAACAAAAAAGACCGAGCCTTTAAGGGGGCAAATAAAGATAATCTCGCGACCGTGGTAATCGATTTCCAATTCCTTGGCCAGTCGATGCACCAGCTCGGCGATTTTCTTTTGCGAAATAAATGGTGTCATATTTTCTTTAAGTTGTGACATATAACCCCGAATCATTAATTGAAGAGAGTGAAAGATACTTGTCGATTTTGCTTTGCAATTCTTCGCTCTGCGGTTGATGTTTTAAGGCTTTTTGGTATTCGACAACAGCATCCTGCATTAGATTGCTCGAGGCGTAAAGATCGCCCAATTCCAAATGTTTTTGAGCCAGCTTTTGCAAAAGGAAAGCATCTTTTCCAAGCTTTTGCTTTTGTTTCATTATTGAGTAAGCGTCCTCAAAAACTTTTTTCGCCTCGTCATAGCGCCCAAGATCATTTAGGATAATCGAGAGCCCAACACTCGAATCGGTAAATTCCGGATCTATTTCGAGAGAGTTTTTAAATAACTGAATAGCTTTTTTAAGCTGCCCTTTATCAAAAGCAATGGATGCGAGCATGTAAGGAACATCGGGTTTTTGATTTGGTTCATTTTGGAGCTGTAGTAAAAGGGGCTCGGCCAATTTATAATGACCCTTATTAAAATGATCCTTTGCTGTATCTAACAGAATTCTGAGATCATCCTGATACACCGGAGAACTCCTTTTTTGCCGTCGACGCTTCGGAAGACTGTGGGTGTTCCGAAAGTAGTTTTTGAACGTGAGCTGCAGCGCGATCGGGAAGTTTTGCGGAGCGAGCAGAGAGCGCTGCCCGCAATAAACCATAAGGAACTTTTTGATTTTGCGGAAAAGACTGCAAAAACAATTCGTATCTGGTGAGTGCCCCTAGAAATTTTTCCTGCTTGAAATAAAAATCACCGATGTAGAGCTCTTTGTCGGCGAGCATCTGGATGAGCTTAAAGCGCTTTTCTTTGGCATCGGCCGCATGTTTTGATTGTGGATAAAGCGCTGTAATTTCTTCGTAGTAATTTATGGCCTGGGAAGCAGGAGTGAGATCGCGATCCACCGTTGATGGCAGATCCTCACGCAAACTTTCGGCGGCGTAATAAGTAACGTAATCCATCATTGCATGTTTAGGGTGCAGTTCCTTAAAAATTTTGTAGGCACTATACGCCTCAAGGTAATCTTCTTTTTTGAAGTGGCAGTCGGCCACCCGTAACTCTGCTTCCACTGCCAATTTGCTGTAGGGATGTTTGTTAGAAAGAGTTTTATATTGATTAATGGCTTCTTCGTAGCGCTCCTGTTTTTGGTAAAAATCGCCGAGCTTAAAAAGTCCTTCAGGGCTGTTTAAATTTACTTTGGGCTCCGTTACGCAGGAAACGATTAGCAAAGGGCAAAAAAGAAAAATTAAAAAACCAAGGCACTTCATGGATGTGAGTGTAGAAAGCCTGGAGCGGAAAGTCAAAAAACAATTGCGTCACGGCTCTGTGCCGTTGAGGTAGGGAAAGCGCTCTACTGTGAAGAAGCAGATGCCAAAAGGCCGGCTCCGGAATGAACAAAAACAGCAGTTTTTTTCACCCACCCGATGGCTGTTGAACCTTTTTGAATTTGGTACCATTCTCCGTTTTGGCGGTGGATTACAACCTCGTCGCCTTCCTTGAAGTCAAACAGAGCTGGAGATTCTGAGTTTGGCGACGAATGAATTGCCACACCCTCCATCACGGTTGCCATTGTGTGCCAATGAAGAATGCTCACATGTAGAGCTACAACTATTACAAGGCCGGCAGAAGACACTATTGCCAAAATCATTGGCCATAGCGGGGGCCGCGCCGATTCTAATTTTGTGGCCCGTTGCCTTTTTACGCCAAAAACAACACTGAGTATGATGAAAGCGAGCAAAATTCCCAGAAGCCACGGCAGAGAAACATAGCGCGGTCCTTTTTGCCACCACGGAACCGGAATGATTGCAGGAATTTTCTGTTTTTCGAGCTGATTAATTCCAGAAATAGCCGGCACAAACCCAGGCTGGAGATATACCGCTTTGCGCCAGTAGCCTACAGCGCGCCCTGGATGTTGGTCCGAATATTCAATGAGGCCCACGTTGTATAGCAACACGGGGTCGTCCGGCGATTTTTGTAAAAGCTGCAGAAAAGCCTCACGACTTTTAGCAAGATCACTTTGCTTGAAACTCTCTAGAGCTTGGGTGAAAACAGAGTCAACAGAGTCGTCGGGAAATGCTGACGACATCCAGAATGTCAGTGATACTAATAGGCAAAGTGGTAACATAGAAAGTGATTTTAATTGAGCTATCGTAGGAGCGCAAGTGCTACATAAAATGAAAAACAAAATTAATCTTGATGCAGAAATTCAAGAGCTCGTGCAGAAAGTTGTCCAGGAAACTGAATCTTTGAATGATGTTCGTGAGTCGCAGGAAGACTTGACCGAGGAGTATAAAAAACTGCTCGACGAAATTGGGAAATATCGTGGGCGACCGCTTTATTGGCCTTATATCAGTGGCGGGTTTGGTAACGGTCCGTATGTTCAGTGTCAGGACGGAAGCGTTAAATTAGATCTCATCAACGGAATCGGTGTGCATATTTTAGGGCATTCGCATCCCCGAGTTTTAGCTGCGGGTGTGTATGGAGCTCTTCAGGATACTGTGAATCAGGGCCACCTTCAGCCTGGCGACGAATATGTGGAAATGAGTCGTAAGCTTATCGGGATGGCAAAAAACAGTCGCTTAAAACACGTTTGGTTATCGACCTGCGGAACAATGGCCAATGAGAATGCGCTTAAAATGGCGCGGCAAAAAAACTCTCCGGCAAAATATGTACTTTCCATGGAAAACGCGTTTGCGGGACGTTCTACGATGATGGCCGAAATCACTGACAATACAGATTACAAACAAGGCCTTCCTTCGTACAACGAAGTATTGCGCATTCCTTTTTACGACAAAGCAAACCCGCACAGCCGGGAAATTTCGCTCAGCGCTCTTCGCGAACATATTGCAAAATATCCAAACCAGATTGCCATGTTTTGCTTCGAACCGATGCTGGGAGAAGGTGGTTATCGTTCAGCACCGCTTGATTTTTTCATTCCACTTTTGGAAGAGTGCAGAAAAAATAAAATAGCGATCTGGGCAGATGAGGTACAAACTTTTTTGCGCACGGGTGAAGCTTTTGCTTTTCAGACAATGGGGTTTGGTGAATATGTCGACTTGTGTACAATTGCCAAGACCGTTCAGGTAGCAGCCACACTTTACACCGAAGAGTACAACCCGAAACCTGGCCTGATTGCTGGAACTTTTGCAGGCTCAACATCAGCACTTAAAGCGGGAATCGCGATTCTCGACGAAATGAGCGAAGGATATTTTGGCCCCCACGGCAAGATTGAAAAAATTCATAAAAAATTCGTTC
Source organism: Bdellovibrionales bacterium (assembly GCA_043757265.1). Lineage (GTDB taxonomy): Bacteria > Bdellovibrionota > Bdellovibrionia > Bdellovibrionales > JAGQZY01 > JANPLN01. The sequence goes on from JAYUQP010000091.1 coordinate 24,615, forward strand.
AAGAGTTTAAAAAAAGCATCGACGGCGCCTGCCACGGTTTGCTCGAGGATCCCGATGGGATGGGGCTGATGATTGCGGTGACCCCGTTTTCTGGAGATAAAGACAAAGTAAATCAATTGATCAAAGTTTTATTTAAAAATGGTTTGATGTGCTACACATGTGGCAAAAAACCATTGCGTTTGCGTTTCTTGGTTCCGGCAATCATTCAAGACAAGGACATCGAAAAAGCCGTAAAAATTATTGAACACTCAATACTCGAAATCGCAAAAGCTTAAAGACGGAGAACGCGTGGATTTTTTATCGGCTGCTCAAAAATTAATAGCAATTGATACCTCCCCCGAGCAGGGAAATATCGAAGCTGTGCGATTTCTGCAAGCGCTTGCAGAAACGCTAGGATTTACTACAGTCGTATCGGAAGATGTTTCCGATGGGGTTTCGCAGGCAAATATCTTTATTCATCCAAGCAAAAAAGTACAAAAACTTCTATTGCAAACCCATCTTGATACCGTGGATCCGGGTTCCTTTGCCCTGTGGAACAAGACGGGATTTAACCCGTTTCAAGCATCTATCCGCGGAGACAAAATCTATGGCTTAGGTGCTGCAGATGTAAAGCTTGATTTTCTATGTAAGCTGTTTGCGATGAAGCGTGCGAACTGGGAAAGGTTGTCAGGATCTACAGTGTTGTTAGGGACATTTGGCGAAGAGGATCACATGCGGGGCGCCATTAAGGCTGTGCGCGAGCGTCGCATTCTTCCTACGGTAGCTCTGATTGGCGAACCCACAGACTTACAAATTATTTATGCTGGAAAGGGTATCGCTCGGCTTGAGATTATAATTCCCTTCGCAAGTAAGAATGAAGATGAGTGGGCCGGAAGTGATGTCACGGCATCGACCCAAAGCAAGATTTTTCAAGGGAAAGCGGCCCATTCTTCGTCTCCGGAAACAGGTGAAAACGCTATCGTAAAAATGCTCGAATATCTAGCCAAACTACCGGAGTCCATCCAAGTTCTAAATGTGGATGGTGGCGTCGGATTTAATACAATCCCTACTCAAGCAGCGCTTGAGTTTGATCTCACCGCTCAAAAAGCAGATGCGCTAGGTAAACAATTGCGCGCAATTTATGGAGCCATCGTTTCTCTAGAATCGGAATTTAAAAAATTTGTAAGCAAAGAATTCGATCCACCATTTTCCACACTTAATGTGGGAAGTATTCGCACGGCGCGAGATCACGTAAGGCTAACAGGCGCTGTGCGTTGGACGTCCGATGTTCCAGAGTCCGTTTATACACAATGGATGGGGTCTATAGCGGACACATGTAAACGAGAAAAGGCAGTATTTCGAATTCTTGATGTAAAAAAACCGTTCAGCACAAATCCCGCAAGTCCGTTTGCCCAAGAATGCATGCAGAAAATTCGCGAACTGGGTGTACTTGCAGAAATGAAAACGCAGCCGGTTACAAACGAGGCCAATGTGCTCAGCCGCTTTGGTTTTGATTGCATTGTTTTTGGCCCCGGAAAACGGCAATACAACAGCCATACGCCAGAAGAAAACGTGTTGATCAAGGATCTAAAGACCGCAGAAGATTTTTATTTAAGTATGATTGAAAAGGTGTGTTTATGAGTTTTATTGTGAGAAGTATTCGCGAAGGGGATTTTGACGATCTGCTGGCTTTAGCAAAACAATTCACATTGTTGAACTTGCCTGCCGATCCCAAGACCCTGAAGCAAAAAATTAAAAAAAGTTTGCAAAGTTTTGCAGGCAAATTGGACAAGGAACACGCTGAGTATCTTTTTGCGTTGGAAGATATCGAAGAGCAAAGAGTTGTCGGTACGTGCTTGATCCTGGCGAAACATGGAACAGAAAAATTTCCTCACTATTATTTTAAAATTTTCGAACGAAAAAAACAAAGCCCTAACTTGGGTGTAGGTTTTATTCACAGCGTATTAAGCCTTGGCGAAGATATCAGTGGACCCACCGAAATTGGAGGGTTGTTGCTGGATCGCAGCTATCGTCGTCAACCTACAAAGTTGGGACGGTTGCTCAGTTTAAGTCGATTTATTTACATGGGCCTAACTCCGAATTCGTTTGAAGAAAACATTCTCTGCGAATTGAGCCCGCCTCTTACCGAGGAAGGCAGAAGTGAATTTTGGGAAGCCCTTGGTCGCCGCTTTACTGGCATGAATTACCAAGAGGCGGATCGTGTTAGTCAGCAACACAAAGGTTTCATAAAAACACTTTTTCCGGAAGATGACATCTACCTCTGCCTTTTGGATTCAAGCGCCCGACTCGTGATTGGAGAAGTGGCGGAAGAGACCCGAGGTGCGCGGCATCTCCTGGAAAAAATGGGTTTTACTTACAAAAACGAAGTAGATCCCTTTGATGGAGGGCCGCACTTTGGCTGCAAACTAAAAGATGTTTCTGTTATTAAAAAAGGAAAAGTAGTGAAGGCCGTTGAAGGGAATAAAAAACTCATGCAAGAGGCCTTGATCGGGTACGCCGAAGATGGCGAGTTCTTTTGCGCGCAAACAATTGTGTCGGTCGAAAAGGACACGGTTTCGGTAAACCTTGTGGGCAATGCTTATTTAAAACAGTTTTTGGGCAAAAACGTTTTTTGCTCACTCATATAGGAGCGCTTATGTCAGCTACGATTCCCTATCTCGGCGATTACATACAGGGACAGTTCGTTAAAGTTGAAGGGGAAGACGGTATCATTGAGCTTAAGAGCCCAGCCGATCTCTCAGAAACTGTTATCAATGTTCCGTATTTTTATGCGAACGTAGATCGGGCCTGTGAAGCCGCAAGCAGAGCGTTCGCGGAGTGGTCGCAAGTCTCGCTTGCAACGCGCATCGATTATCTTAAAAAATTGCAGACGGTTTTCGAAGAGAGCAAACAAAAAATTTCCGAAGTGATATCGCGTGAAACGGGGAAACCACAGTGGGAGAGCCTCACGGAAGTTTCGGCAATGATTCATAAAATTCCAATCACCATCGAACAAGCCATGAGTCTAGTCGCACCTTCGGTGGTTGAAAATGCACTGCCAGGGGTTCGCGGCAAAGTGATTTACAAACCGCGCGGCGTGATGGCCGTGGTTGGGCCTTTCAATTTTCCAGGTCACCTCCCGAACGGTCACATTGTCCCAGCTCTCCTCACCGGAAATACCGTAGTTTTTAAACCCTCTGAATTTACTCCAGCCACAGGACAGATCTACGCAGAGTGTATTCTTAAGGCGGGCTTTCCAAATGGAGTTTTTAATCTGGTGCAAGGCGTGGGAGAAACGGGACGTCGTTTAGTGGAACACGATCTGGTGGATGGGATTCTTTTTACCGGTTCTTATGAAACAGGCCTCAAAATCAAACAGGGAACAATGAATCACTACTGGAAAATTCATGCGCTGGAAATGGGCGGGAAAAATGCCACCATCGTTTGGAATGATGCCGATATGGAAAAAGCAATCTATGAGTCTTTGATTGGCTCCTTTGCGTCGGCCGGGCAACGGTGTTCTTGCACAAGTCGATTGATCCTGCACGACTCGATCGCTGGCGAATTTTTAGAAAAATTCTATCAGGCTGCAAAAAAACTCGAGATCGGATACTGGAAAGAAAATCCTTTTATGGGGCCGTTAATAAACGCCAAATCTTTAGATACCTATTTAAGATTTCAAGAGATTGCGGTGCGCGAGGGCAGTGAGAAAATCATGCGCGGCAAACAATTGGAGCTTCCCAAAAAAGGCTACTATGTGACCCCAAGTATTTATAAAATTAAAGATATAAATAAGAATTCTGTTTATCAAAAGAACGAAATTTTTGGACCTAACGTTGCGGTTTACACAGCGACTGAACTTGAAGAGGCGTTGCAAGTTAACAATTCAACGGGGTTCGGTTTAGTAACTTCTATTTTTTCAAAAAACAAGACAACCTACGAATATGTTGTGCAAAAAGCGAGGTCGGGATTGGTCAACTGGAACCGGACGACTAATGGGGCAAGTTCTAAACTGCCTTTTGGCGGGCGCGATAAATCAGGGAACGACCGACCTACGTCGACGTTCGCAGTTTATTACTGCACGGTACCTGTGGCATGCTTAGAGGATGAAACCCACTTCGATAGTAAAAATATTTTACCAGGGATGAATTACACTTCTGGAGGCCAATGAGATTGATTAAATGGATTTTAATTGTAGTTCTTATTGTGAGTGCCTTTTTTGCTTGGCAAACGCAGGAGTATTACAGCAAAGCATTGCCACATACGGCTTATCGAATAGTAACTGTCTCTGACAAAGACACGTTGCGAGAAGTTGGCCAACAACTGTACGACAAAGAAATGATTGGTTCAGTCGATGTGTTCGTGATGTGGGCACGTCTTTTTGGACACGATAAAAATATAAAATCGGGCGAGTACGGAGTTGCGGTCGGCACCACCCTTAATGATTTATTTGAAATTCTTCGTAGCGGAAAATCTTTAGGGCATCGGCTGATCGTACCTGAAGGTACAAACCTTTATGAAATTGCTGCAAAGCTCGAAAGCCTTTCGCTTTGTAAAAAAGAGGAATTCGTGGCGCTTGCTACGAATAAAAAATTTATTAGAACAATTCTTCCTGAGGGCATAAGTTCCCTCGAAGGCTATCTCTTCCCAGACACTTATTTTTTTACCAAGGTGGACGGCTGCAAAACGATCACGCGACGACTGGTTAACCGTTTTCTAGACAAATTCAAAACGATTGGCGCAAAGCCAGGTTGGACACGACATCAGATTGTAACCCTTGCCTCTATCATTGAAAAAGAAACAGGTGCGGAATTCGAGCGCCCGCAAATATCTTCAGTATTTCACAATCGCTTGCAAAAAAAAATGCGGCTTCAAACAGACCCCACTGTCATGTATGCCAGACTCTTAAAAACGGGTTCGTATCAGCAAAATATCACGCGTGGAGATTTGCAAGCGGACCACCCTTATAATACGTATCGCAGAAACGGTCTTCCGCCAGGACCCATTTCTAATCCAGGAATTGAAGCTTTGAGTGCAGCTGTTCGCCCTGCTACAACGGAGTATCTTTATTTTGTAAGTAGAAACGATGGGACCCATGTATTTTCTAAAAACTACAAGGACCATTCGTTGGCAGTGATGTCGTTTCAACTAGATCCAAAAGCTCGGGCAGGGAAGTCGTGGAGGGATTTGAACAAACGCACGATCAATGGAGCCCAAGGGGATATCATCGAAACTCCGATCGTCGATGGACTAAAAGCTACACAGCCAACGCCAGATTTACAGTAAGTAAAACTTTTTATCGTCTTTATCACGCTTGATAATTTTGAGCTCAGTCTCGAGACCGCGTCCCATCACTGGGACTATAATTTCGTTCTCCGAGTCCGAATCCATGTCGGTGGCAAAGAGATTGCCGACGCCAGTTCGAAAATCGTAGTGCAGATCCTGTTGATTCAAAAGTTCAAACTGGGAATCAAGGGAAAGAACGCCATCTTGCGATTTATAAATTTCGATGAGCACATCGTTACCTTTACTAAGCTTCACCACTTTGTAAAGTTCTTCACCGTAACGAATCTGAATGGCCCCGAGAACATGCCGCAAAGATTTAGGCTGCGTGAGCTGAGCGCGCGACGAAAGTAAAAAAACGCTCCCTAATATCGCAACGATGAATACGGCCGACAGTTTTACGAATGAACCCATAGTGTCTTGTCGGCAGTCCGTGCATTGAGATTGAATAAAGTGGGCGAAAGCCCATTCACGGAGTCTGGCGGTAGATTTTAAGCTCAACACGACGATTGGCGGCGCGACCAACGTCTGAGTCGTTACGATCTACCGGGCGCGACTCGCCTTTACCGACGCCCTCAATTTGCACCTGCGCTCCAAGCGCTTCTTTGAGAACGCGAGCTACAGAGTTTGCTCGACGCTGGCTCAGACCAAGATTGTAGGCATCAGTTCCGCGCGAGTCCGTATGACCTTCAACAATAATTTTTTTGAGGGTTTGCGTATTATTTTTAATTTTTTCAATTGTCGGTTGAAAATCCTTTCGCGACGCCGCGGTCATTTCGTCTAACTTTGTGTGAAAGTTGATCGACGAGAGAATAATAACCTCGGTGGGCTGCTCCTCCTGAATGACTGTCGTCTGCGAGACAGCTATGGGCTCGGGCTCCGGCGCAATGATGGCGCGTTCGCGAATGGGACCCATCATCCACAGCATCCCCAGATAAATGCGCAAGTCGGGTGAGGCATGGCCATGATAGCCCTCTGTTGCGATACCCGCATGGGTTGCGATCTTAGGCGTGACCTGATATTTAGCGCCCGCCAACAGTTCTAAATTGCTGTGGGAGCGATCTGTGGCCAAGGGAGTGTTTTTGGTAAATGAGCTACCGAAAGCTTCGAAAATAAAAGTCGTATCCCACGGGGTATGCAGGTACGAGAAAGCACTCGAATATAAAATTTGATCTGAAAGTGGCAATACATCGGAGTTCGCTATCGCTTGTCCTTCATCGCGAAGCCGGTAACCTAAATTTACTGCCCAAAGCATTCCCGGTTGAATGACGTAATCAAAAACCCCTTCGATGTTGAAAGTGGGGCCCGAGTCAGTTCCCGAAAAAGGATTATTTTTAATGCGATCAAAATTCACTGAGCCCACAGCAGCGAGGGCCCAATTGTCTTGGTTGTAGAAGCGATATTTGGTGTTCAGGCGAATTTCTGTAAGGCCTGTTTCGTCGTAGGCACCGAGCTGGGTCGAGCTGTCGATGTCCTGATTCAGAACAGTCGGTAAACTCAAGCCGATGTCCCAGTTGTCAAAAATTCCAAGGCCCAAGTTGAGATCGCCAGAAAGAAGTTTGTCGTTGGGCTCAGAAAAATTCTGTCCACTTGCGACGCCAGACGCTTTAAAAAATGGTAGGGAGTTCATCGAATAGTTGGCCCAGACACCAAGTGCAAATTCAGCTTTCGGTAGTGTCCTCGTGGAGTGAACGGATACGAAGTCCAGACCGCTTGTTGTGGGATTGAAATTTTGCATATGTGTGCCCACAACATTAGCATGTGCAAAGAAAGTAAAAATTAATAAACAAAAAATGAGACAGTTTTGGATATACAAGTTGCGCATAGGATTCTCCCTCGAGGAGGGATCATATCTATGCTAACAAAAACTTGCAATGTTGATGTCTCAATTTAGATTTCAGGCATACCAGGATAAATATCGCCGCCGTTAAATACGTCGAGCCAGTCCCGAAAGTCATTAACTGAGGTGCCCCAATTTGGTTCAACGCCCGTAGTGTCTGGATTTCCAGCTGCTTCGAGCTCAAATTCGTTCACCTCGTTCCACTCTCGGATTTGCACCCGAATGCGCGCCACAACTTCCTCTGCATCATCAAGACACATCCAAGTGTAAAAAGGATTTCCCGGGTATGTACTAGCGAGCTTGAATGCTGCAGGCGCTGTACCACTGTAATAGTTGGCATAATAGAGTGAAGAATTGGCATCGATCACCGTTCTTTGAACTGTATCGAACTCTTTGTTAAAACCAGTAACACCGGAAAAGTATTGTCCCATTGGCAATTCAAGGTCTTTGTCTTTTGGGGCCGTCGCGGTGCCGGAACCGGCTGCGCAGTTGCCAGGCTTACCAGACCACTCTAGAACTTCGGTTGTTGTTGTTACAGGAAAAGCAATTGGATCTGAACTGCCAAAATTTTTAACGGTTGTTAAAGTGTAAGGCCCATAGCAACAGTTGGGCCCCTCGGAGGCGGTATAATCAAAATTACAACTAACTTCGCCAGATGGAGTGAGACTTCCGGGGCCGGTCACAGTACCGCCGACAAATGTGTCTGCCGTATCAAAGCGGGCGGTAGCAGCTGTCGGGCCAGCACCGTAGTCTCTGCCAAAATAGTAATAGGGACGGTGCCAAACGTATTTGCACATTCCTGGAGGGGCGTTGAGCACCATTTTAACTCCCATGAATGCGCCGGCAAGTTCTTCGATTTCTACGATGCAGGTAATGTCCTGGTTTGCAAAGTTCGTTTCGTTGGCAGCAACTGCACAGCCTGCAGTGAAGTCTCCAGAGCGGTGGATGTAATGATCGGTCAACGTGGGATTATTAATTTTTACATTAAACCCGCCGTTAGCATCGATAACCCCGGGAACGACGGACCCACTTGATGCAGAGGCGGTATCGTCTTCACTTTCACAGCCAGCAACAAGGGATATTAATGCCATTAAAATAAAGAAGGGCCATTTGGCGCGTAACATGAAAGCTCCTTTTTTGCAGATGAACCACTTTCCATTTTAAAAAATTGTGTGGAGAAGAGAATAGAAATGGCAAAAGCAGGTCCTAATCACGACACTCGGCTGATCTAGCTACGCCTTTCGCTGTCGGCCTCCGCCTCGGCAGATCCAGCTAGGGGCGTTTTTGCCCCCAAAACCGGAATTCAGGTATACGAGGTGACCGGCATACCTGAATTCCGGTTAATCGGGCGGCTTGAGAAGCCATTTTTGGCACTCTCCGAAATAAAACGCCCTAAAACGTCAATAATTGCGCAGGAAATCTAATGAGTTAGATAAGGGCCGGCACAAATCTTGTAATGGGAGGGAGAGGATGAGGTTCGCAATTATGAAAAAATACTTTTTTACGATTTTAAGCTGGAATTTAATCTGCGTTGCAATAGCCAACGGTCAGAGTCCTGCAACACCAGCCCCAGCGACGCCTCCACTGCCGACTGCTGCGTCTGCCGAAAAAACTAATGTTTACAGCTTTTTAGAGTGGAAATCAGCCCGGGTTCACGAGGCACAACAAAAACTGCAAACGGTGAGTAAGGCACAAGGCAACCACAGTCAGGTTTGGCAAGAGGGTAAATCGTCGGATTCCACCGATGAAGTGGGCCGAACAAACGAACAGAAGCTCACTTTTAATGTCGACGTGGCCTTGCAGCTCAACATCCACGATTATTTTTCCATGTATCTGAAAATGCTAAGCTTAGAAGAATTTAAAGAAGCTTCAAAAAAACTTACCGAAGACGAAAAAAGCGAACTCTTATTGGCTTACAAAAATATCCAGGACAAAGAGAAAAAACTTCCTCTTAAATTTTCTAAATCCCCCAAGGATAACGCAAAGGGTAAAAACTCCGAAACCCAATAATATTTCCAATAATATTAATGGGGTCACCTTGACAGGTATACTCGGTATTTCCATATTGCCTTCACGTGAATAAAAATTGATTTAAAGACCAGGAGGTATTTAATGGGCTCTCTAGAAACAATTCGTCCTTTACATGATCGCATTCTCATTCGCAGAATGAAGGAAGACGATAAAACAGCTGGTGGAATTATCATTCCAGATACAGCTAAAGAAAAACCACAAAAAGGCGAAGTCGTTGCCACTGGCAAAGGCCGCATTAACGAAGACGGAAAAGTTTTTCCTCTTGAAGTTAAAGCCGGAGACAAAGTGTTGTTTAGCAAATATGCGGGAACAGATCTTAAGTTTGGCACAGAAGACTATTTAATGATTACTGAGAACGATGTTCTTGGAATTCTTAATTAGTAGATTAAAAAATTGATTTAATGAACAGACCAATTAATTTTGGAGGAATAAACACATGAGTAAAGAAATAAGATTTAGTGAAGAAGCTCGCAAAGCAATTTTAAAGGGTGTTAACACTCTTGCTGATGCGGTTAAGGTAACTCTCGGTCCTAAGGGACGTAACGTTGTTATCGAAAAATCATTCGGTTCACCTCTCATCACCAAAGATGGTGTGACTGTTGCAAAAGAGATCGAACTTGAAAACAAGTTTGAAAACATGGGCGCGCAAATGGTTAAAGAAGTTGCTAGCAAAACCAACGAAGATGCTGGTGATGGAACGACAACTGCAACGGTTCTCGCTCAAGCTATTTATAAAGAAGGCGTTAAAATCGTATCTGCGGGCAATAATCCAACTGCCGTAAAACGTGGAATCGATAAAGCTGTTCAAACTGTTATCGAAGAACTTAAAAAACTTTCTAAGCCGGTAAACAGCAGCGAAGAGATTTCGCAAGTTGGAACAATCTCTGCTAACAACGATCCTGAAATTGGAAAAATGATTGCAGAAGCTATGGACAAAGTCGGCCGTGAAGGTGTGATCACTGTTGAAGAGAGCAAAACTGCCATTACAGAACTTGAAGTAGTTGAAGGTATGCAATTTGACCGTGGTTACTTGTCACCATACTTCGTGACAAACTCAGAGCGTATGGAAGCTGCCCTCGAAAATGCTTTCATTCTTGTTTACGACAAAAAAATTGGTTCGATGAAAGATTTGGTTGGTGTTCTAGAGGCCGTTGCAAACGCGCATCGTCCGCTTTTAATCATTGCTGAAGAAGTTGAAGGAGAGGCGCTTGCTACTCTTGTAGTCAACAAACTCCGCGGTGTTTTAAATGTTGTAGCGGTAAAAGCTCCAGGTTTTGGTGATCGTCGTAAAGCAATGCTTGAAGACATCGCAGCATTAACTGGCGCAACACTTATTAGTGAAGATGTGGGTCGCAAACTTGAGCAAGCAACAATCGAAGATCTAGGCGTTGCGAAACGTATCGTTGTAGATAAAGACAATACAACAATCATCGATGGTTCTGGCGACAAAAAAGAAATCGAAGCGCGCATTAACACAATCAAGGCGCAAATTGAAGATTCAACAAGCGATTACGACAAAGAAAAATTGCGCGAACGTCTTGCAAAACTTGCAGGTGGCGTAGCAGTTATTCACGTTGGAGCTCCTTCAGAAGTTGAAATGAAAGAGAAAAAAGCTCGCGTTGAAGATGCACTGAATGCGACTCGCGCAGCTGTAGAAGAGGGTATTATTGCCGGTGGCGGTACTGGTCTTCTCCGCGCTTCTGCGAAAATTGATAAAGATCAATACACAGAAGAAGAGCGTTTCGGCGCGTTGATTATCAAAAAAGCATGTGAATCGCCAATTCGTCAAATCGCAGTGAATGCGGGTCTTGATGGCGCTATAGTTGTTGATCGTGTTATCAGCAACAAAACACCAGCTTATGGATTCAACGCTTACAAAGAAGAATATGAAGATCTTGTTAAAGCAGGTGTTATTGATCCAGTTAAAGTGGTTCGTTGTGCACTTGAAAATGCAGCATCTGTTGCGTCATTGATGTTGACCACTGAAACGATGATTGCCGAAGCTCCTAAGAAGGACGACGGCGGATCATCGGCTGGCCATCATGGTGGCGGTATGGGTGGTATGGGAGGCATGGGCGGCATGATGTAATACATCATTGCTGAACACGTCTTTTCGCTAAAAAGCCCGAGTGTCCCTCGGGCTTTTTTGTTGTTAGTTCGTCATGAAGCCGGTATTTTGGGCTCTATGAAAAAAACATCTCGGCTCCTTCTCCCCATTCTCCTGCTTGTTTGTTTCAGTGGTTCCTCTGTTGCATCGCTCACTCCGCTCGAAAAAGACAAAATTCTTTTCATGATTTACGAAAATCAAAGCAAAAAAATTACCACAAAAAACAAACCCAAATGCGGCAAGAGTTCGACTCATTGGGAGTGTTTAAATCCTACTGCTAAAAATTTTCTGATGAACCTTTTGAGATTAAACTTACCGCAAGGATTTTTACAAACTACAGACGTCACCTGCGACCTCATAACTCAGGAAAGCCAAAAACAGATGGATCTAGATGGAGTGGCGCAGTTGTGGGCCGTTGATTTTTATCGTGAAGTTAAAGGAAGCCTTAAGGGGCAATGGGTTTGTAAATTAGAGGTGCTCCAAGTGGATTCACAGCAGGAGAAGTCTCTGCAATCGAGATTGGGATTAGCGTTCGTAATGAACCGGGATAAAAGCCGAATCGTCTCGCGCCGCTTTTCCGCCTGGAAACTAGTTCAGTAAACTAGCGTTTTATTTGAACAACGGGCATCACAGCTTGCCATTTATTTGCCGGGCAATTATCAAGTGATAATCCTGATACCGGCTCGTTTAAACATTGTACCGCAGCACTATTTTTTGAATCCAGCTGATATCTCAGGCCTCTTATCCCGAGTGGCAGCGCGCTTTCAGCATCTTTACGTGCTTCTTCGGGTGTAGAGCCTTTTCCCACGAGAAAAGTGTGCGGGAAGTAAAGAGATTTTTCGACAAATAAACCTGCTTTTGCGTGCCCGACAATTAACAGAGCCGAGAGAATAAAAAATATTTTCATATGAACCTTTCTCAAAACATGTAGCTTGCGCCGAAATTTACAGTTTGAAAACGCTGACTGCCTTTGACGGCTCCTCCACCGAGGGGGCGATTTCCGCCGCCGCTAAAGTCGCTCATGAATGTTGTGAAGTCTAACGACGAATTTAGCACGATTCGTTCACTCCAGCGGTAGTCGAGCAAAAATCGAAATTGCACAATTTTGCTCTCTTCAGCACCTGAGCTGAAAGGACTTTCTTTATAACCTGAATTTATATACCAATTTAACGTAGCTCCCAAATTCCATTTGTTGGCGATATCCAATGGGGTTTTACCTCCAAGAACCAAACGGAAACCTGAGTATTCGGTGTCGTTCAGACCGTTTCCGGAGCTAATATCTATGTTCATGTCGTAGCTCATATAACCAAGAGCCGCGAAAATTTTAGAATCGAAAAAATCATCGCGAAGTAAAATATTGTAACCCACATCCAAAGAATACATTCCCGTCGCCATAGTGAGATCACTAGGGGTGCCGCCTGATACTGGGTTGTTTAGTGTCCCTGTGCCTTGAGTAATATTGACGTTAACGAACCATTCGGGATTGATCCACATCTCGCCGTAAATTGAAATTGTTGGGTAGATGGCGTTTTTAGCAGTCAAAGTGGCATTTGCTAGAGTGAGAACCTGTTGGTAATTGGAAAGTCCGAAACTTGCGCCAATCAATCCGAAGCTTGGAGGCATTTCCGGCTTCCACTCTTGAATTTGGCCATTCACTTTGTTGTTTTCGCTCAGCAATAATTCTGCAGGAACATAGTCGTCCTTGATCCACTTTTCGGTGAGATATTGAACAGGGCGGGCGCCCGTGATTTTTGCGTCTTTCTGGATGGAACTTGCTTCGGTTTCAGAAACAATATCGCCAAAGCTCAGTTTTGGATCGACCTTCACAAGGCGAATTTTCCCGATGAGCACTTTTTCGTGCTGAATGATATGGCCTAATTTAGGATGACGTTGAATTTCGATAATTTTACTGCAAGCAAGCTCCTGCCCTGGGGTCAAGCCATCAAGGGCCCCCAAGTTAATTGTCACTCGGTTTTTTGTGCGGCTTAAAATCATGCCATCATAGGGAACGCGATATTTTAGCTGCAAATATAAAAGCTCGAATTGCTTTAAAGCCTTCTCAGTAGAATCTTGGGCAAGATCTGTAGCTGCAACGTGAGAAATAAGTTTTCCGTCAAGCGCACTAAATAAATAAAGAGCGAGCACGAAATCTTTTGGATTTTTTCGCACTTCGGTGATTAACAACGCATCAGTCTTTAAAGACCGGCTTATCTTAATAGCCTTGGTCGGCGACTTTATCAATTCGGCGGGCGAAACAAGTTCTCCCGAAAACTGCGCAGGAGTGTAGAGCCACTGATGATCCGCCTGCAAAAGATCGGCAAGTTTAGCATCGATGGGGCGCGAAAAAATGCCATCAACATTGTCCACAGTTGGCAAAAACGAAACCCGGTGAATTGTGATCGAAGCATCCACAGAATTAGAAAGCGTAACGCCTTCCTTTTTGTTAGCTATGGACATGGAAATCAAAAGACTTAGGAATAGCTCTATAAAAGTCTGGAACAAACTCATGACCATATTATGCCCCAATGGTTTAGGGAGGGGTATAAGGAAGTGAAAACCCATAAAAACGTCTAGATTCTTAATTCACGATAGCCCTCGCTTGGGCGCCCGCAAGTTGATCCGCTATACTGGCAGAGTGAAAATTTATATCGTTGATGACGCTTCATTTATTCGAATGATCTGTAGATATCACCTTACAAAGGCAGGTCATGAAATTATCGGGGAATCACATGATGGTGAGACGGCTCTGATCGAGATTTTGGCAATGCAACCTGAATGCGTTTTGGTTGATCTTTCCTTGCCGCGAAAAAGTGGCGCTGAAATAATGACCGAAGTGCAGTCCACTTTTCCACATATTCAATTCATCGTCATCACTGCTTTGGACAAAGACATCTTAAAACTGACTGCGCCCGATGTGGGATACGCAGCTTATATCCGAAAACCATTTGAAGGTGCAGATCTGGTAAAAGCAGTTGAGTCCTTAAGAGTCGCAACACTTGCAGCACCATCGGGGAGAAAACATGGCTGAAATTTTGTTTGTTATTAAGTCATTCGTCATAACTTGCGTCGTGGTTTTTTGTCTGCAAATGAAGGTTGGTGAGCAAACGCTGGATCATAAACTCAACCAGTTTTTACAAAAGGGTCAGCTTACTAGTATCTTACGGGATGCAGGAACAGGTGCCACTCGCCTTACAGCCTCGGCGTATAATACAGCTAAGGAGAGTGATCTTAAGCTGCCATTTCAGGCGATGAAAACAGCCGAACAAGCTAAAGAAAACTTACAAAAACGTGAAGAAGCGGTTCGCGAGCAGCTGGATGAAATCACAAGCGAGCAGTAACAGGCTACAAATTAAGGCTCAGCTCGGAAGAGACTGGTCCGACCATATCGATAAAATTATTAAACGCCGAAAAAATTTGTGAAGTTGTCGAAGAGCCACCGCGGTTGTTGATTTTTTTAATTTCACCAGTCGCGGCGTATGTCAGTTGTAAAGAACCCACATCAGGCCGTGCAATCGAGGTGGGTTTTTGTGTTTTAGGATCATACTCAATAAAAACTTCTTTTTTCGTATGGTCCGCCAGAGAAACGATAAGCCCTTGTTGGTTGTATTTGATATCTACGAACTGGCCGTCTGAGTTTCTAGCCTGAGTCAGTCGACCTACCACGTCGTACTTGAAAAGCGTTTTCTTTTTTCGAAGAAGTTTTCCAGATTTACTAAAAAATTCAGTCACAGCATTTTCAATGTGCCCGTCTTTGTCGTAATCGAAAACAAGACTGTATTTGTTTGTTTCATCAGACTGTGGAACAAACAGACTGACGGTCTTTTGTCTTAACGAACCATTTGGCAGATATTGATAGGTCGTGACATCGGCATTTTTTCTGATGGAAATCGGCTTACTCAAATCTTGATGGTAAAGGATATCAAGAGTTTGGTTGTTTTTTTCTGAAAGCACGCGACTGAGATACTTTTCTTTGTCTGGGCGCATTTGATACCAAAACTCATACCGGTGTTTGTAAACAGTCTTCCCTTTGCAATTTTTTACTGCCGTGGACCAATAATGATCTTTTGGATTTTCTTGCGACAAAGTGAAATCATAGGTTTCGGTGCAGCCATCGCGATCCTTAAACTCACGCACCCAGTCTTTGGATTCGTTATAGCTCATGGTCTTTAAGGTTCCATCAGGAAACTGGATTTTTGTGAGGTTATGATTGTCGTCGTACGTGTAAGCGTAGGCATTCTGCCATGCGTTTGTTACCGCAACTAGATTTTCAGCAGTAAATTTGTAATGCGAAGTAAGACCGTTCATTGAAATTTGTTTTACTTTGCGCTCTGGGTAATACGCAAAAGTCAGTTTGTTCCCAAGATTATCAGTTATAACACTCGGTAAACCCGAGGCATAAGCCAGGCGCATAAAAGACTTTTGCTTCTCTATGATAGTAACAAGCTTTCCTGTTATATCAAACTTTTGCGTAATGCCCTCAAGTGTAACGCGAACATAGTTTGTGCCGTCGAAGGTGATCTTATCTAGCTCTTTCCCATTCATCAAAAAAACGGCATTCTTCGTTGGCGAAAACCGAATACCCACCTCGCCGGCGTAGCGGGTGCGCAGTTTATGATCCGTCTTCAGCTGTTCGCGTAGATCGTCAAAGTACTTTTTACTTTTTGTGGGTTCGGTTTTTCGTGCGTAGGAAAGAATTTTGTCGATAGTTGTAGCTATTTGCTGAGTGTTGGAGTTTGAAGGATAAAAATTTATAGCACCAACAGTGCACTCCGTAAGAGTCAGGTTGCCTTCAATTGTCACTTCTATTTTACTTTCGATGGGCGAACACCACCCAAAACCGAATAGTCCCGAAAAGAGCGAGCGACTGCTATACGTTCTAGAAATTTTAAGTGGCGACGTGTTTTCCGCAGCCACGATGTCGATCCAATTGTCAGAAAAATTTGCATTTTTCATATCAACCAGCGCCTGTGCATGCGGCAACGTGAGGTAAAGCCAAATGGAGATCAAGAAGAAATATTTCATGCTACACCTTGATGGTAATTATTTTTTTGATGAAAAAAGCACCGACGGTTATCAACGCCACGATAATGAATAGAAACACCCAACCGAGAGTTGTTGTAAACAAAGGCATTACATAGTTTGGATCGGCAAAGTAAAAAATCACAAGCAGTAAAACAGGCACGAGACTAATGATGACTCCCTGCATGACTCCTTGAGCCGTAAGGGCTTCAATTTTCTTTTCGATTTTTTGTCGTTCACGAATAGTATAGTTAATCGTTTGAAACGTTTCGGCCATATTTCCGCCGGTTTCCTTAAGAATGTTCACCGCCGTCACAAACATCTGAATATCTGGGCGTGGAACACGTTCTGCAAGTTCACTCATACACTCTTCGATGGGACGTCCAAGTTGGTTCTGCGAAAGTACAAGACGGAACTCTTGGCTTATGGGAGGTTTTAAATTTTTTGCAACTCGGTCCATTGCTTGATTCACACTCAGACCGGCTCGAATCCCGTTGGCAAGAATAGTTGTGGCATCGACCATCTGGTTGACCATTGTGTTACAGCGTTTTTCGTACATCGAACGGAAAATGTATTTGGGAACCGTCCATCCCACGAGAGTAAAAAGTGAACCAAAAAGAATTCCTAAAATAATGTTTGGCCAAAATAGGATAAAAAACAGCAAACCTAGTCCAAGGCTGATGGACATCAATGAATAAGTTAACTTCTTGTCGTCCACATTTACGAACATAAGTTCCATGTATTTTGCTATTTCATCTTTTTGACCAATACTTCTTTTATACAGCCAGCTAAAAATCTTATGGGACCATAAATAGGTCAAAAGAAAGACAATGGCGCCCACTGCAGGAAACACAAAAAACGAATTGGAAAAAAGAGCATTTAGAAAACTCATGGTTTAGTGCCCCCACCGGCTTTTTTCACGGAATATTGTGGGGCAGAAGATTTTGCCGTATCAACTGGGATAGGTGCGTTTGCAGCTTCGTTCGAAAATAGATCTTTCGGAATACCGATGCCACGTTCTTTGAGCTCTTGGATAAATTTTGGAATAAGCCCCTTAGACAAAAATTGACCTATGATCCTGCGGTTTTTATCGAACCCAATCTCTTTGAATTCAAAAACTTCTTGTAAGGTGACTGTGTCGCCCTGAATGCCTTGAACTTCGGCGATGCTCATAATTTTACGGCTACCATCAGAAAGCCGCGAAATTTGAACGATCAAATCAATCGCACCAGCAATCTGCTCGCGAATGGCACGCACGGGAAGATCCATACCTGCCATCAAACAAAGAGTTTCAAGTCGACCAATGGCCTCGCGTGGATTGTTCGAGTGGACTGTTGTCATCGAGCCATCGTGACCTGTGCTCATGGCAGCAAGCATGTCTAAAGCTGCCCCATCACGGCACTCTCCCACGATAATACGATCTGGGCGCATCCGCAAAGTGTTCTTAACCAAATCGCGAATCGTGATGGCCCCTTCGCCTTCCATATTCGCAGGACGGGTTTCGAGGCGTACCACGTGCGTTTGGCGAAGCTGGAGCTCGGCCGCATCTTCGACGGTTATAATTCTTTCAGTTGTAGGAATAAAAGACGACATGCAGTTTAACAATGTCGTTTTACCAGATCCGGTACCGCCTGAGATGATGATATTACAACCGTTCTCCACTGCTAGTTTTAAAAAATCCATCATTTGTCGACTGATCGAATTGTACTGTACGTACTGATCGACTCCAAAAGCGTCTTTTTTGAATTTCCGTATGGTGAGCGCAGGACCGTCGATCGAAAGTGGCTCAATAATCGCATTTACCCGACTTCCATCGGCAAGGCGAGCATCCACATACGGAGTTTTTTCATCGATGCGACGACCAAGCGGTGTCACAATTCGTTCGATCACATTGCGCAGCTGAATGTTGGAGGTAAAATGGGTCTTACTTAACTGAAGGCGCCCAGCTTTTTCGATAAAAATTTTATCAAAACCGTTTACCATAATTTCACTGATATCCGGTTGCGACAAAAGGTCCTCAAGTGGACCCAAGCCGAGAGCTTCGTCCAGTGTTTCCTTTATAATCTGCTTGCGATCTGCAGGCGAAACGCCTTGCGCTTCTTGATCTAGAATTTTAGAAATAGCAACTCTAACATCAGCTTCAAGCTTGCGTCTTTTTTCGGCGTCTTTGCTGGCTTTTGTAATGTCGTCATTTTTTAAGTTCATTTCCTTAATTAAGCGCGTATGAATCGTTATCTTAAGGTGCGTTCGTGGATCAATGGAGTTTTTCGAAGAGGCGTCCGAAGATTCCTGCTTCTCGAAAGTAAGAATATTATTTCTTGTGAGAGTTTTTAATTTTTGTAAAACGCCGCCTGTTAGCTTACGAACAATTTCGGTATAGCTATTCGCAAGAGGAGTTTGCGGCGATAAAAGTAAAAATGGAGTGGCGCGTTTTAAAGCGTTTGCAGTTGTTACATCATCTTGTGGTAAAACACCGAGCAAGGGGCGTTTAAAGGACTGCTCGAGTTGACTCGGCGCGAGCCCCACATTGCTCGCTTTGTTTAAAACAATTTGAATCATTTCATTGGGCAAAGTCGCCGCGCGAAGGTCGTTGATGACTCTTAACGTTTGGTTTACCGTTAAAACTTCAGGAGTCGTCACGACGATGGCCGCCGTGCAGGCCTCAAGCAATTTCAGTTGCAATTCATCAAGGTCGTTTCCAAAATCGATGACGATAAATTTGTAAAATTGGGAAAGCTGCGCAATCTGTTTCAGTGCAATGGGCGGTGCTACGGTGAACGTCTGTCCTGGGCTCTTAACGGCGCCGAGAAAATGAATCGGGGCGGTGGAGTGTGATGAGACGACAGTGAGTAAATTTTTTGTGTTGATGCTGCCAGTAAAGTTACAAACGTCTTCCAAAGTTTTTGGATCAAGCAAGCCGGTGATAAAGTTTTGATCGCCACACGATTTTTGATCGGCATCGATAAGGAGGGAAGAAGTTTTGAGCTCTTGTCCCAGTTTAATAGCAAGGTTCGCGGCAAAAACGCTTTTTCCAACGCCGCCTTTTCCACCAAGGACTCCTATGAGATAGCAGTTTGCATTGAATGACATTGGGTACAGTTCCTCCTCGTATATTATCGGTAAAACCACCGATTTATTTGAGGAAAACTTCGGTTTGAACTTAAGCTGTTCGGTCGTCCACGGCTCTAGACCTAGGGCTTAATTTGGCGTCCTGGTCCGGACGTTCGTTATTCGTTAAGTCGAAATTTTTCTTTCACCTTATCAACACCGGTGCTCGCCGACGCTTTTATTATAGGTGTTACAAAAACCACAAACTGCGATTGGTTTTTTTGGAAAGCCTTCGATGTGTAAAAAGAAAAAAGGGCGTTCTGCAATCCATCCGGGACTTTGTTGTAGTCCATTGTTTGTGAGTTACCGATCAGACCGGCCACGGCGGCACTTTCGCCACTGCGTACACTCACCTCAGTAGTCACCGAGTTGTTTGAAATTATGGGCCCAAGCGCCGTTAACGAAACTAAACTTCCGATATTAAATGTCATTTTCATATTTATGAGGTCAGAACGCGGACTATCAATGCTTGGAGTGATATCAGAAATAAGAGAAACCTCCGCAGAACCAGGAATCGAAGCTCCCAACTGGTTTTGAGTCACATAGGGAATCGTAGTTTTTTGCGAAACACGACCGGCTACATCTTGCTTCGTGATAACGCTGGTTGTTTTTAAAATACGAGCGTGACCGTGAGCCTTTGCCCAATTTAGTTTTGGCAGAAGATTTGATATTGTTCCCGTGATGCTCGAGATCACTCCGCTTGGTTGGCGGGAGTCCACCGTGAATGAGAGGCTCGTGTTATCACCAATGATAGGCGTCCATTGAAATCGTGAACTGTTTGAATAATCTTTACTCAGCTCCACGTAGTGTAGAACCAGCTGAATAAGTTTTTTAGGCTGGGGATCCGGCGGAGGACGCGGAACTATTAAATTGACGATGGGGTCTTCTTTTCGCTTCTTTATATCACCTTGGTTTTCGGCTTCACCAAAAAATGGCGGCGGTAAATAAGTGCGTGCAATCAATTCGGCGTTGTCTTTGTCGAAGGTGGAATTTACTTCGCCTGTGAGTATGTACTTTCCGTTTCGAGCGCGAACCTGTACGTCTGGGTTATTAACTTCGCGTTCAATAATTTCGGCGATTTTTTGCTGAGCAAAAGGACTGACTTCAACAAGTGATGCCGCATCGTTACCGTACTGTTTAAGTACCGCTACAATCCGATTAAGATCTTCGGGATGAACAACTTTTCCGTCGACCACAACTTTCTCGTTTACGATCTTAATCGAAATTCCCTCAATCTCATTAAGCAAGGCGCGAATTTCACGAACGATTCGAGTCAATTTGGTATCACGGACTTCAATACGGTATTCGAATACTTTTGTGCCTTTTTTATCGTGGATGGAAAGTGTTGCAATTCCAGCTTTCACCGGTGTAAATCTTAACTTTTGATATTCGCGAGCAACGGCAAGTTTTGTAACACCCTTCCAGTCGCCTCCAAAGTCGCCGCCAAGAGGCAACTTGGCAAGAGTTTCTTCATGCTCCACACCTTGATAAAGTATGAGATACTTTTCCCCAGGTTTTTCCTCGGTTTGCGCATGCACGGCAAATGGTGCAGCGACAAAAAGGGAAAATATTAGTAAAAAACGTTTCATATCAAACCTCATAATTCCTCGTAAGCGCTTGGTTTTTTCGTCGGCGCAGCCTTCACGGGCGCGGGAAGGGCAGGTTTTGGTTCTTCGGCTGGCAAGCGTGCTGCTTTGACTTTCCCCATGACGTCATCTGCATCTACGACTTTGAGTGGATTGACGTAGCGGTCGTTGGGGTTTCTAAGCGTTGCGTACAGCGAGCCTGGATTGCTATTAAGGATGTGAATCAAAATTTGCACTTCTGCCGGAGAAATCTCGACTGTTACCGACGTATAGTTGTAAACCTTGCGGAGATTATTAATTAAGAAAGTATCTTTGCTGCCCTCTTCAAGCTGTGCAGGGATCGTATCAACGATGTTTTGGCCAACGGCTAAAATAGTCACGTCTTGCATGATAGTTCGCACTTCTTTCTTTTTATCGATGCCTTGCCCAGTATCCACAGCAGTGATGAGATCGATGCGATCTCCGGGCTTAACCAACCGCGCAATCATTTGAATGTCGTTAGCGGGAATGGTGAACGCACGTTTTCCTGGACTCACTTGCATCGAAAGCCCACTGTCTTTACCGGGAGGTAGGAGTTTGGTATTCAAAATCTGCTCACCCTTTTTGATGGGAGCTGCAGCGAGCTGTCCAATGGCTTGTTCGGGACTTTGCAAGGCTTTCGGTTGAACAAAATCCTCTGGAGCCTCTCCTACTTCGATCATGGATTCATCAATGGGTTCCATCTCTGTGATATCTTTAGAGGCAATGACCACTTGTTTTTTTGCACCATATTTTTTATGGACAGATGCTTTTTGCTCTTGAGACCAACTGTAGAGCAAAAACACGGCAAATACGGCGCTTCCGATAGAAATCCACAAAGTTTTTGTTTCATTATTCATGTTAGTCCCCACACTGTTCTGTTAAACAAATTCCATACTGAGTTTTTATCCACACCGGATCTAACGAAATGGCTGAGTTTCGTTCACCGTCTCGCAGTTCACCGCTGGCTCGAGAATGTTCATTGGCACTTCTTCCTTGCGGATCTTCTTCAACAAACATGGCTATCCTTCGCTCTGTAGGATATTGATTTTTGTCTCCGCCTCGTTGTGCAATTTCGTTGTTCGTCCCGTGCAATCGATTTTCGTACTCGTGATAGCTGAGTGGCATCGGTTTGTTGCCCCGAAACCACCAGAGGTGAGAGCGGTGCCTAAAAATTTCGAAAGTATAAGTACGCGAAGCGATAGATTGTAAAATTGCAGTGTGCGTGACACCAAAAAATCCCAACGTGTAACGCGAAAGCACGATAAATATAAAAAGAATAATCACTGACTCAAGTACTGCAAGTCCACGGTCATTTTTTATGTTAGGTGCAGTTGGTTTCATATCAACACCCGTCATCCATGGTGGGGACGTAGGCGTCATCTCTAACAAAGCCTTGCGAAAAGCCACTCTTTAAAGTTTGGATTTGCTTGAAACGATCTTTGGTAAAATCTTCGCATTCTTGCTCTGTTGGTTCGCGCATCAGGTACGAAGACACATCAGTCCCCAAATCGTCATCTGTGGTGCTGCCCAGGAGGGGAATATTCATGCTGAGAACTTTCGCTACAAGGCTGACTCGAGCCCCAACAAAGGTGTCTGAATCTTCGCCAGCGGTTTGTGAAAACTCTCCGCTAAAATCGGCAAGTTGTACGTCGCTCACGGTAAACCAATCGTTGCGAAAAAAGTTTCCAAGAATCGAAGTTCTATCGCGCACAAGCTTATCAAATTTTTCTTTGCCAACCCGGCGCTGCTCATCTTCATTTTTGTGGGCGGCAAAAAACGATCTCGCACTGGCGAAGGTAGCGTATTGGGTGATTTCAACAACCACAAAGGTGATAGCGAAACGAAAGAGGATGGCCGAAAAAGTAAACATCATAATTGCCGCAAAAATAAAATCCAAGGTGAGAATTCCTTTTTGATTTTTTAAAATGTTTTTTCTCGTCCGCTTTATTTTCATATCTACCTATAGGGGTTCCGGGCTTGCACGACGTCCGTAAACATTGGGGTGGATGTCGCTTCCTGTGTTACCTTCAGACCAAACTCCATTCTGAATCATGCCTTGAAGAAAAGACCATGGTCCGCTCACCATTTTTTTTAAAAATTCCTGTTCCTTGATTGTTCCATTTGCAACTTGCATAAAAGCCACAAATACGACCAACAACAAAACAGCTTCCACAGTCATTTGTCCGCGATTATTGTAAAGAGATTTCATGTAACCCCTCCAGTGGAAAGAAAACTTAACCACCCCAAAAGAATGGCCACCGTGTATGGAATCTTCTGCTGCAAGGGTTGTGGGTTCCGAAGAATCAGCGACTGCGTAAAAGTTAAAAGTTCGCCAGAAACTGTGAGCTTCAATAAACCAATCGTAAGGCCCCAAAACAGAGAATAAATAATTACCGTAAAACTAGTTAGCGGTGAGGTTAACAAACAAAAAACTCCCATGAGTTTTAAATCGCCTGCGCCGACCACCCCAAAAAAGAAAAGCGGAGTGAGTGCCATAAAAAAAACGAAAGAACCAACCAGCTGAGTTACAACGGGGATAAAAGCACTTTTGCTTGCGAGCAAAAATGCGAGGCTCACTCCTGTGCTCGTTAGAAATAGCCAGTTGGGGAACCGTCCGGTCTTGATGTCAAACATGCAAGCTACAAGCAGCAGTAGAGTTGGTGCTAAGAGAGAAAAATCATAAAATAACATCAAGGCACTCCCGTTGGCGGGCCTGCCGGTGGAACTTGCCAATTGTTCGGAGGATAGTTAAATGCTTGACCTGTTGAGAGCTGTTGCTCGACGCGTGCACCAAGGCGAGGAGCCGAGTTTTTAAAGACCTGCATCGGCCCTTTTTCGCCAGTAAAAGCGCCCATTAAAACGAATACAAAAAGTCCAACAAGTAAAACGTATTCGACGATCACGAGAACCTCCAGAGTTTGCAGAAGGAACATGATCACTTTTAAAGTGCCCACACTCCCCAGTAAACATCGGAATTCTCAAATAAAAACATAAGTAAGTGTGGTGGAAAAGAACGTGTATGAAAAAACAAAAAGACCTCCCCTCCGGAACGAGCCTCGCTCGTAAATGAGCACCGAAGGTGCTCTCTGGAGGTTCGTCGTGTAGAAAAGATCGACGAAAGTCTCTGTTTCGTTCTAAATTGTAAGAAGGGTTTAGTTTGCGCTAAAGCCTTGGATATCGTTACCAAGATCATCGACTTTTCCGCGAATGATTCCCATGATCTTATCTTTGAAAAGCATGGCAATTCCTACCACGATCACAAGCATAAGAATGTACTCGGTTGCACCCTGCGCTGATTCATCTGTCCAAAGAGATTTGATTTTGTTTTTCATTCGTGGCCTCCTTAAAACGGCTATGTGATTATGTTATCGGACGGCCAGGGAAAACCATAAGGACTTTGTTTGAGACACCGAAAAATAGAAAGAATATGTCTCAGAATGAGACGGTTATTTCGCCAACAATTTTTCGAATTCGGACCATTCAAGAATCTTCACACCAAGCTCCTGGGCCTTATCAAGCTTTGAACCGGCCGCTTCGCCAGCTAGCAGGTAACTGGTTTTTTTGCTCACCGACGACGACGTGGAACCACCGTGATCTTCCACCATGGCTTTGATAAGATCACGCGAAAGCGCAAAACTCCCGGTGATCACAAAGGTAAGGCCGGTAAGTTGAGTGCCCTTCTTTTTTTGCGAAGGGGCTTCGATCTTTACACCGAGGCCCACAAGCTTTTCTATTTCTTTAACAAAACTTTTGTTGTTTAGCGTTTGGCGAATGGCCTGCGCCACTCGCGGTCCCACATCGCGTATCGCGGTGAGTTCCTCTTCGGTAGCGGCTAAAAAAGTATCCAGGGCTCGAAAGTGGTTGGCGAGGGATTTTGCTGTTTGTTCCCCAACATGTCTAATACCGAGCGCATAAATAAATTTTGCAAGCGTCGTCTCTCGACTGCCCTCGATACTTTTAATAATGTTATCAGCCGATTTTTCGCCTTGGCGTTCAAGCTCCAAGATCTGGGTTTTTTCCAATCTATAAAAATCGGAAAATGTTTTAACTAAGTTATTTTCATAAAAAACATCAATCAGCCGGTCGCCGAGCTTTTCTATATTCATCGCATTCCGCGAGGCGAAGTGTTTTAAACTTTCCTTCATTATAGAAGGGCAAAATGGATTAACGCAGCGTCGAACAGCTTCATCTTCCAAAAGCACCGACGCTTTTCCGCAAGACGGGCAGTCGTTTGGAAGCACAAACCTTTCTGCGCTTGCCGGTCGCTTTTCCAATATCACGCTGACCACTTCGGGAATCACGTCGCCAGCCCGGTGGATCACCACCGTATCGCCGATGCGCACATCTTTGCGGCTAATCTCGTCCTGATTGTGAAGTGTGGCGTTAGTAATGGTGACTCCGCCCACGGAAACGGGCTGCATGACAGCCACCGGGGTGAGAGCTCCCGTACGACCAACTTGGATCACAATGTTTTCGATCACCGTAGTTGCCTGTTCGGGCTCGAACTTGCCAGCAAAGGCCCACCGCGGGCTACGGGCTACAAATCCAAGCTCATCTTGCAAGCGAAGCGAATTTACCTTCACCACGATGCCATCGATTTCGAATGGCAGGTAATGACGAAGCGACAAGATAAATTGGTAGTAACCAATTACCTCGTCCGCTCCAGTGCATATCTGACTGAGTGGAGGGCGCAATGGGTTTACTTTTTTATCTTTAAAAAGCGTCAGATTTTTTTTGTAGGTTTTGGAATCATCAATTAAATCGGTGGTGGGGAAACCACAATCTTGTGCAAGAGCTTCAAACTCCGCCAGGTCTTTTAACGTGATTCCCTCAATAACTCCCGGCGCGTAACAAAAAAATTCTAAAGGACGTTTAGCAACTATGGCAGAATCTAATTGGCGAAGTGTTCCTGCCGACGCGTTTCGTGGATTGGCAAAGGGAGCTTCGCCCTCCAACGTTTGCTGGTCATTCAGTTTTTTGAATTCGTCCTTTAGCATCAAAACTTCGCCGCGCACTTCAAAATAGGCGGGTGGGCTGTCCAGGTGCAAACGCAGCGGAACCGACTTCAAAGTCTTTACATTGCTGATGACGTTTTCGCCGATGGAGCCATCGCCGCGAGTAATGGCTTTTACTAAAAGCCCGTCTTCGTAAACGAGTTCCATGGCCACGCCGTCGAATTTAGGACTGCAGTAAAATTCTATTTTACCCTTTGTGCCCAATTGGCGATTAATTTTCTCTTCAAAATCCCGAATCTCTTCCTCGTTGTAAGTATTTTGCAAAGAAAGCATTGGAGTTCTATGGGCCACCTTTTCGAAACCGTCTAAAACCGCGCCACCCACCTTGAGCGTGGGCGAATCGGGAAGGGCCAGCTCTGGGAATTCGGTTTCGAGTTTTTGAAGCTCCGCAAAAAAGACATCGTACTCTTTGTCGGTGATCTCGGGGCGATCTAGTGTGTGATAAAGGTGATCGTGTTTTTGAACGATTCGTGTTAACTCAGCAATGCGTTTTTTAACCGATTTTTTGTCCATGACAATTGCCTAAGCTATCTTTTTTACGCTTATGGGTAAAGAAATCGTTTTGGGTCTGGGCATAATTGGGTACAAATCGGTGGCGTTCATAGCTGATTGTGTTATTACCGGTCCTGGTAATTTGACCACGAATAGCGCAGAGGAGTCTTATGCTGAACAAAGAGACTGTTATGAAGGTGGCAAAGCTTGCCCGCTTAAATATTTCCGAACAGGATGCAGGCGAGTATCAAACTCAACTGGCTAAGGTGCTCGAAAACTTTCAAAAATTAAGCGAAGTAAATACAGATGGCATTGAGCCTTTGGTCACTCCGACTCCCGTTGATTTTTATATGCGGGCCGATGAGGTCTTACAAACCGTCACTGTCGACGAAATCATAAAATGCGCGCCGGATTCTAAGGGGAGCTTGTACAAAGTTCCACCCGTGGTGTGAGGCTTTATGGATTTATCTAAAGCGTCACTGCGCGAAATATCTGCGTCGGTCAAAAGCAAAACGATGAGCGCTAAAGAAGTGACTACTTTTTTTCAGCAACGAATTCAGAAACTGAATAGAAAATACAACGCGTTTGTAACAATGAATGAGCGGGCTGTTTTGGAAGCTGAAGCGGTCGATCAAAAGATTCAAAAAGGGCAAGATCCTGGTTTTTTGGCCGGCGTCCCAGTTGGCGTTAAGGATCTATTTTGCACCAAAGGAATCCGTACGACAGCGGCTTCAAAAATTTTAGAAAACTTTGTACCGCCTTACACAGCAACCTGTGTGCAACGACTCCAGGATCAGGGCGCCATTGTTCTTGGTAAAACCAACATGGACGAATTCGCCATGGGCTCTTCAAACGAGACGTCTAACTTTGGAACATGTCACAACCCTTGGAATACAGATTATGTGGCCGGAGGTTCAAGCGGTGGTTCTGCGGCGGCGGTGGCTGCGGGGCTTGTGCCTGCAACGCTAGGTTCTGATACTGGCGGATCTATTCGGCAACCAGCGGCCTTCTGTGGCTTAGCTGGAATAAAACCCACCTATGGAAGAATCAGCCGCTATGGGATGATTGCCTTCGCTTCGTCGCTCGATCAAGCGGGGCCCATGGCCCGAACAGTGGACGACTGTGCATTTTTGCTCGATGCCATGTGCGGCCACGATGCAAAAGATTCTACCACCAGTCAGCGACCTTGGGATCGTTTAGCTGCGCAGAAAAATTTAAAAAGCTACAAATTTAAAGTCGGTTTGCCCAAAGAATATTTTGAGCACAACATCGAAGAGTCGGTGAAAAAGGCGTTTTGGAACATAATTGAAAATTTAAAAAAACAAGGTGTTGAATTTGTAGATATCCAATTGCCCCACACGCCATATGCTGTGCCAGTTTATTACATGGTGGCTACGAGCGAGGCATCAAGCAATCTTTCTCGCTATGATGGAATTCGTTATGGCTTTCGCGCCGAGCCTCCAGCCAAGGATTGGGCAAGTCTCGATGAACTTTATTCAGTCACTCGAGCGCAAGGCTTCGGCGACGAGGTAAAACGGCGAATCATTCTTGGAACATTTGCTTTATCAACGGGCTACTACGATGCGTACTACTTGAAAGCATGCAAAGTCCGTAGGCTGATTCAAAACGATTTTATCGAGGCTTTTAAAACCTGCGATTTAATCATGGGTCCGGTCACCACATCTCCGGCTTTTAAAACAAGTTCGCGCATTAATGATCCCATTCAGATGTACCTAAACGATATTTTCACCACCTCCATTAACCTTGCAGGTTTGCCTGCAATGACGGTTCCCGTAGGACTCAACAGCGAAGGGTTGCCAGTGGGCGTGCAGATCATGGCGCCGCATTTTGCCGAAGCTCCGATGCTATCTCTTGCGCAAGGCATAGAGGACGTTAGCGACATGAAGGGAAAGGTGCCCCATGGCTTATAGCGATTATGAAGCGGTTATAGGTCTTGAAATTCACGCGCAACTTTTTACAAAGTCAAAAATCTTTTCTTCTGCTTCTACCGAGTTTGGCGAGGGTGACAACACGCAAGTCTCGCCCGTGTGTGCAGGGATGCCTGGAACACTTCCTGTGCTTAATAAGGGAGTGGTGGAGCTGGCAGTAAAAACGGGCCTAGCTCTGAACTGCGAAATAAATAAAAAATCTGTTTTTTCGCGCAAGCAGTATTTTTACCCCGATCTTCCAAAGGGCTACCAAATTTCGCAGTACGATCTCCCTATTTGTTCGGGCGGCTATGTGGAATTTTACCTGAACGGAAAACTTAAAAAAGTAAACCTTGAGCGCGCTCACATGGAAGAAGATGCGGGCAAGTCCACCCACCATGGGGATTACACGTTAGTGAACTTAAATCGCGCGGGAATTCCACTTTTAGAAATTGTGTCGGGTCCTGAAATGCGCTCCCCCGAAGAGGCAGCAGAGTACTCGCGTGCCGTTCGGCAAATCCTGCGCTACATCGGTGTGTGTGACGGAAACCTCGAAGAGGGAAGCATGCGTTGCGATTGCAATGTGAGCGTGCGCAAAAAAGGTGTGGAAAAATTAGGAACCAAGGTTGAATTAAAAAATATAAATTCATTTAAGTTTATCGAAAAAGCTATTGAATACGAAATTCAGCGACAAATCGATTCCATAGAAGGCGGAGAGCTGATTGTTCAAGAAACGCGGCTTTACGATTCGACAAAAAATAAAACTTTTTCGATGCGATCGAAAGAAGAAGCACAAGACTACCGTTATTTTCCAGATCCTGATCTTTTGCCAATCATGTTAGATGCGCAGTGGATTGAATCGGTTCGAAAAAGCCTTCCCGAGTTACCACTCGCAAAGAGCTTACGTTTTCAAAAAGACTTTGGACTTGCAGAGCTTGATGCGAATGTGCTGACCCAAGAAAAAGAAATGTCTGATTATTTCGAAGAAGCTGCAACAAAGAGCGGAAATCCAAAAATTGCCGCAAACTGGATGATGGCCGAATTAATGCGTGAATTAAAAGACAACAAGGTCGATGTACAACACTCCCCGGTGACCGCTTCCGCCTTGGCGGAGCTCGTTCAGTTGATCGACAAGGGCACAATCTCCGGAAAAATGGCAAAGCAGGTCTTTGCTGAGATGTGGACATGTAAAGAAAGTCCGTCGCAGCTTATTCAAAAACTAGGCATGGAGCAAATCACCGACGAAGGTGCAGTGGCAAAAATCGTAGATGACGTGATGGCGCAAAACGCCGATCAGGTAGCACAATATCGTTCGGGTAAAGACAAACTATTTGGTTTCTTTGTGGGCCAGGTGATGAAGCTTTCAAAAGGTCAGGCCAATCCAGACCTCGTTAATAAACTTTTGCAGGAGAAACTCAAATAGTGTTTGTTTTCCTACTCACTCTTTTGCTGTGCGAGGCTCAAGATATAAAATTCGAAAAAAAAACTGTTACCTTTGATAATGGTGCTCAGCTCAAAGTGGAGATGGCAGCAACCGCTCAGGAAAAAGAGCAGGGCCTTATGATGCGAACGTCGCTTGCTGAGGGAAAGGGAATGATATTTGTTTTCCAGCCGGCACAACCACTTTCATTTTGGATGAAGAACACACTCATTCAATTGAGTATTGGTTTTTTTCGAGAGAACAGAACGCTTATTGAAGTAAAGGATATGGAGCCCATCCATGGTCCAGTGCGAGAGGAACTTCTTCCTCGCTATGTCAGTTCCGAACCAGCAATGTATGCCATCGAAGTGCCTAAAGGCTGGTTTACTAGACGCAAAATCAAGCCTGGCATGAGGTTCAGGCTCAACTGAAAGTCTGGGTTCTAGACCTTCTCTGCAGAATCTGTTTTCTTTTTCCACATTCGTACTAATATAGAAATGTCAGGACGACAGAATAAACCAGAGGACGGCAACTATGATCAAAAATTTTCTTCTGATCGCTATAACAATAATTTCACTCAGCTCCCTTACAGGTTGTAGCTTGTTTAGCTCGGATTCCGAAGAGCAAGACACAGCTGTTGCCGAGGAAGAGATCAGCGAAGACATCGAAGAGGATGTAGAGGGCAGCACTGAGGAAACAACCGCAGCAAGCGACGAAGGGGCGGCGACAGAAACCACAGAAACCGCATCTACGAGTGAAGAAGATGAGGAAGAGGTTGTCGACGAATATCCAGACGACGACTACGGTGATGAAGAAGAAACTTCAGTCGCTAAAGCAGATTCCGAAGAAACAGACGAGCCACCTAAAAAAGAAGAAGAAACTCTTTACGTAGATCGCTCGGAAGAAACTTCAGCCGAGGAGCCTTCAACGTACAACGAATCATCAGAGCCGATTCAAGACAGCTTTGATGGCGGCACTAGTGGTATGGTGTCCGTAAAGAAGATGAAAAAAACGCCATACATGTCAAACGGCGTAATGATCAATCGTCTATATATTGCAAGAGATGGAGACAGCCTTCGCAGCGTTTCGGAAAA
Source organism: Bdellovibrionales bacterium (assembly GCA_043757265.1). GTDB lineage: Bacteria > Bdellovibrionota > Bdellovibrionia > Bdellovibrionales > JAGQZY01 > JANPLN01. The sequence goes on from JAYUQP010000091.1 coordinate 55,538, forward strand.
AGTGTATGGCGATGGTTCTCGGTCGAAAGATCTTTTAAGTTGGAATACAAACTTCCGCGGAAAAGATCTCAAAGTGGGCGACAAAGTTTATTATAGTTCTCCTCGCAACCCGCAGGATAACTCAGCCATCCTGATTTATTATGAAGAAGCAGGGATTCAGCCTTCGTATCACACAGCAAAAAGCGGCGAAAGTATTCGCCGTGTTTCGCAAAAACTTTTAGGCCACGAAAGTAGCTGGAAAGAAGTTTGGGCAACTAACGACGTTGAGTCTAAGTGGGAAATGCCCGAAGGCACGCAATTAAGATACTGGCCAGCAGGCACGGTGGCCGCACCAGTTCAGGTTCAGGCAGCAGCACAGCCAACACAGCCAGAAGAAGAAGCGACGCCAATGGAAGAAGCGACAACAACAGAGGTTGCTGCTAACGACGCTCCGCCAATGGAAGAGACTCAACCGATGGAAGAACCACCAGCTATGGATGATGGAACAGCTGCGGGAATGGCGCAAAATGATTCCGCACCGCCGCCGCCAAACGAGGCGACACCGCCTCCTCCGCCACCACCAGAAGCTATTCCTACTCCCGAAGCTAACAATATGGCTCAAGAGGGTACAGAGGGTGGCGGATTAGCAGATATGATGGGTGGCGAGAACGATTCGATGATGATGGCAATTTTAGGAGGACTTCTCCTTTTAGCTGCAATGATCTTGGTTGTGTTTATTCGCCGCGGTCGTAAAAAAGCATACGGCTAATTGGTTCTGCAACTCGCTGTTTCGCAGCGGTTGTTTTTTGAAATCGCAGTTATGCTGCGCTTGTTTCCTGAAATCGCAGTTATGCTGCGGATGTTTATTGAAATCGCAGTTATGCTGCGATTTTGCCAAAGATAGAAGCCAATACTTCGCGTCGAGATTCACGGCGCGTTCTTACGTAGTAAATTAAATCGTCGATGATCTGCACATCTTGGTTATTTTCTGGAGCAAATTGGATTCCCGCACCTTTAGTATTTTTCCAAACAATGGCTGCTTGCAATACACGTTCACGTCCGCTGACTTTAAAGTGCAAATGAATTTGATCGTTTACGTCGAGCCCCTCTGGGATGTGTTCTAAAAAAGCGCCAGTTAAACTGATGTTTAGCAAGCCACCTTTACTGGATTGTCGGGAATATGTTTTGCGAAATTCGATAGGTAGTAGAAGGGGTACGCGCGGCGATGGCGTAGTGGCGGTGTCAGACATCAATGACCTCCTGATCTATGGAACTCATCGGGATAAGGTTCCAAAAAATAAACAAAATGAGTCACATTGGAGGATTCTGGACGTTAAAGGGACAATTAGCGTATCAAATCGAGAAGTTAAGAGTGGACGACTAACAGTTTGACAATAAACGGGGGTTTAAGTTAGAAAAATGAATAACCGATATGCAAACGTCAAAAGTAGCGGCGTTAAAAGTAACGACGTTAAAGTGATACAGTGACACAGCAGCATATGTGACAGGGTTAAGTTGCCATCGCACCAATCCATAAAATCAAAGTAAATTCCGGAGTATAAAAATATGTCAGATGAAAAGCCCCAGAACCCATCCGAGGCCGTAGTAAAAGAAAAAAAAGTCCCAGGAAACCAGACAGCAAACCAGCCAGTAAACGAGCTTGAAGACCTGGATTCCTTGGGTGACCTCGAAGATCATTCAATGACTGAAGAGCAAGAGAAGAATGCGGGCGCAGGCGGAACGGCACCAGCGGCAGGCGGGCAACATCGACGTCGCGATAATAGTCGCGACACCAGTCGCGATAACAACCGAGATAGTGCCAGCAGCCGCGATAACCGCGAAAGTAAGAACTTTAGCAACAATAACAACAGAAATAACAACCCTCGCAACAATCGTTTTAAAGACCGCAATAACAACAGTAGTAACAATAACAATAACAAAAACTGGAAGCACAAAGATCGCGCCCCAGGTGTTAGTCCCGGCTTCCAGAAGCCCTATGACGATGACGATTTTGGACCAGCGGCCTCTGGACCTTCAAGTACCATCACCGACGAAAAAGTGGACCTTTCAGATATCAATCTAACTGAAGATGAAAAAGCAGCGTTGAGCTCAAAAGGCTTAAAAACAAAACACATTGAAGACATTCTTAAATTTGCTGCAAAGTTGAAACTTGAAAATGCAGCTGGTATGCGACGACAGGAACTTGTATTTGAAATTCTAAAGCGTGCCGCACAGTTAGTGGATGTTTACGGAGACGGTGTTTTAGAAATCCTGCCTGATGGCTACGGCTTTTTGCGATCCCCAGATTATAATTACCTACCCGGTCCAGATGATATTTACGTAAGCCCATCGCAAATTCGACGCTTTGGTTTGCGCACTGGGGACACAGTCAGTGGAACCGTGCGCCCACCGAAAGATGGGGAAAAATACTTCGCACTGTTAAAGGTCGAAGAGCTCAATCACGAACCGCCAGAGCGTTCAAAAGACAAAATTCTATTTGATAACCTGACACCTCTTTACCCAGACAAACGTCTAAAACTGGAGCACGAGCAAGCTGAATTCACAACGCGTGTTGTGGACTTGATGGCGCCTCTCGGAATGGGCCAGCGGGCTTTGATCGTCGCGCCTCCGCGTACCGGGAAGACGGTTCTTTTACAGAACATTGCGAATGCAATTTCTAAAAATAACCCCAACTGCAAACTGATTGTTCTTTTGATCGATGAACGTCCCGAAGAAGTAACAGACATGTCGAGAAACGTTCGCGGCGAAGTTGTGAGCTCTACATTTGATGAACCGCCGACTCGTCACGTTCAGGTTGCCGAAATGGTTCTCGAAAAGGCAAAGCGTCTTGTGGAGCATAAGCACGATGTCGTTATTTTGTTAGATTCCATCACTCGTTTGGCCCGTGCCTATAATACAGTGGTACCACCGTCTGGAAAAATTCTCTCTGGCGGGGTGGATTCAAATGCCCTGCACAAGCCAAAACGCTTTTTTGGAGCCGCTAGAAATATCGAAGAAGGCGGAAGTCTAACAATCATCGCCACCGCCCTTATCGATACCGGTTCGCGGATGGATGAAGTTATTTTTGAAGAATTTAAAGGGACCGGCAATTCCGAAATCCATTTGGATCGTAAATTAATGGAAAAGCGCATTTTCCCATGTATGGACATCAATAAATCGGGCACCCGAAAAGAAGATCTGTTGATCGAAAAAGGGGACCTGAATCGTCTTTGGATTTTGCGCAAAGTATTAGCACCTATGAATGTTGTGGATAGCATGGAATTTTTGATTGATAAGATGAAGGACTCCAAGACCAATGCACAATTTCTGTCTGGAATGGGCGGCGGATAGTTTATTCTACCCTAAAGTTGAAAAAAATTGCCCACTGGTTACGCATCGGCTATGTCTTAAAAAATGCGCAACCACTAGATCTAGGGGCTCGGAACAAGATTAAGGTCCAGATTTAGAGAATCGATGTGGATAACTTTGTGGAATAGTTTGATTCCTGTGCATATCTCCAATTTTAGCCCAAAAATTGGCTCGACCTTGGTAAGTACATGTGTTAATTAGCTAGATTCTCGAGAAATGGAGTATTGCGTTATGAAAGCAGAAATTCATCCTACATATTATACAGAGGCTAAAGTTAGTTGCGTTTGTGGCAACAATTTCATCACCGGTTCGGTCATGAAAGAAATTAACGTCGACATTTGCAGTGCATGCCACCCGTTCTTTTCAGGGAAGCAAAAACTTGTGGATACCGAAGGCCGCGTAGAAAAGTTCAAAAGAAAATACGCAAGCTTTTACGACAAAAAAAAATAGAGATTTAGTCTGTTTCGGATTTGGCGCGGCTTCGAGCTTCGGCTCCTGCCTCGCGCCGCAATTTCACATTTTTATGAATGTCAGGAACAAGGGATTTATGAGGTCGGTTCTCAATGCTTTTTAATAAGCTCGACGAGTTAGTGCAAAAGCACGAATCGATAAATCACCAACTACAAAATCCCAGCATCGCAAGTCAGCAGGACAAGTATCGCCAGCTGATGAAAGAGCATGCGGAACTTGAAAAAATCGTTAAAGTTTATCAAGAATATAAAACGCTCAGCAGAAATCTCGAAGAAAACAAAATACTCCTTACAACCGAGTCAGATGAGGACCTTCGCCAAATGGCCAAGGACGATATTTCTGCCATCGAACCACGTATTGAGCCCTTGGCCGAGCAGCTGAAATTGCTATTGCTCCCGAAGGACCCTAACGACGATAAAAATATTCTTCTCGAAATTCGCGCTGGCGCGGGTGGAGACGAGGCAAGTCTCTTTGCCGAAGAACTATTTCGATCCTACGGATACTTTGCCCAGCAACACGGCTGGTCTGTGGAAGTGCTTTCCATTTCGCAGGGAAATGTCGGTGGCTACAAAGAAGTTATCGCGATGTTCACTGGCGAAAAAGTTTATTCGACAATGAAGTACGAAAGCGGCGTGCATCGCGTACAGCGAGTTCCAAAGACCGAATCACAGGGTCGCGTACACACCTCCACCATTACTGTTGCGGTGATTCCCGAGGCCGAAGATGTGGAAGTAAAAGTAAACCCCAACGACGTCCGCATCGAAACCATGCGCGCGAGTGGAGCTGGCGGCCAGCACGTAAACAAAACAGATTCGGCCGTTCGACTCACGCATATTCCTTCAAGCATTGTAGTTTACTGTCAGGAAGGGCGCTCGCAACATGCCAACCGCGACACCGCTTTTAAAATTTTGTACTCTCGCTTAAAAGCCCAAGAAGACGAGCGGGTGATCAAAGAGGCTTCGGACGCAAGGCTTGCGCAAATCGGCACTGGCGATCGTTCGGAGCGCATTCGAACGTATAATTTTCCACAATCACGGGTGACCGATCATCGGATAGGTCTCACAACACATAATATCAATGGCATAATGAATGGTGAATTAAATCCTATCATCCAACCGTTGATGACCCATTACCAAACGGAAGCCCTTAAGGCACAAGAAAATGCGTCTCGCTGAGACGACACAAAAAATCATCGAACTTTTTGAGAAACATTCTCTGCCAAATGCAGTCAAAGAGGCTGAATTCTTTTTGCGCGAAGTCCTCGATATTTCTTTAACTGAATTTGTTTTACAAAAAGAAAAAATCCTTTCTACGGATCAGACCGCTGAGGTTTTTCAAAAAGCGGAACGACGTGTGCGCGGAGAGCCGCTGGCTTACATTGTTGGCTTCAGAGATTTTTATAAGAACAAGTTCGCAGTCAACTCCTCGGTGCTCATTCCCCGTGCGGATAGCGAAGTGCTTGTAGAGGAAGCTCTGCGCATTACAACTACGCCCAAACGATTCGCCGATCTCGGCACTGGAAGTGGGTGCTTAGGTTTGTCGTTGCTCAAAGAATGGCCAAACAGCCACCTCACCACAATTGACGTTTCGCCAGAAGCGCTTCAGGTTGCTCGCGAGAATGCAAAACGCCTTGGTGTGCTAGATCGAGTGAATTTTGTGTGTGGAGATGTGCTCGATCAGCAAATCGCCGAGCCGTTTGATTTGATTATTAGCAACCCGCCATATGTTTCGCCAGATGATGACCGAATGGACGAAGCTGTGAAGATCTACGAACCACACACTGCTCTTTACGCCAGCGAGGCAGGCCTGTATTTTTACAAGCGATGGACTACGTGGGCAAAAAACCATCTTTGCGAAGATGGGTGGCTTTTGTTCGAGTGTGGCGATGGACAAGCGCCCGACGTACAAAGCATTTGTTTGCAAAATGGCTTTAAAAACATAAAAATCATTAAAGATCTCGCTGGTAAAGAGAGAGTTATTGTCGCAAGCCCCAAGGCGAACGCCAACTAACAAACCAGCACGCAGGCTGAAGGCGAAAAGCCCATAGGCCTAGACTGCGGAGGCGAAGGCCGACAGCGAAAAGCACGCGAGTGCTAGACTGCGGAGGCGAAGGCCGACAGCGAAAAGCACGCGAGTGCTAGACATGGAGTGCACGTGGATAAAATGAATGTGGTGAGTGGCGTAGCTTTAAACGGCGAAGTCACAGTGAGTGGAGCAAAAAATTCTGTACTTGCTCTGGTATTCGCAAGTTTGCTTGCACCGGGACGGCATCGTCTTACGAATGTGCCGGCACTTAAGGATATTGAATCCGCCAATGCACTTTTAAAATCCTTAGGTTGCGAAGTTGAATTTGCAAACAACGAACTGGTGATTCAGGTACCAGAAATTTTAAAATATCATGCCGATTACGAAATTGTACGAAAAATGCGCGCAAGTATTTTATGCCTAGGACCTCTACTAGCGCGAACACAAAGAGCCGAAGTTAGCTTGCCTGGAGGATGTGCCATCGGCGCTCGTCCAATCAATCTGCATCTCGAGGCCATGAAAGCACTCGGGGCTGAACTGAAATTGGAAAGCGGTTACGTCATCGGGCACGCCAAAAAACTAAAGGGTGCTAAAATTACTTTTGATTTTGCCACCGTTGGTGGAACCGAAAACGCCATGATGGCCGCCTCACTCAGCGAAGGTGAGACCATTATTGAGAATGCCGCCAAGGAGCCAGAAATTGTGGACCTTGGCATCTACTTACAAAAAATGGGCGCGAACATTTCGGGAGCAGGTACGGGCACAATAATTATCCAAGGTGTAGAACGCCTGAAAGCTGTGGACCATGAAATCATCGCTGATCGTGTGGAGGCGGGAACGTTAATCATCGCCGCCGCAATCACCGGCGGTGAAGTGACGATAAAAAAATGCGATCCGCTTCACCTTGAAACCTTTTTGAAAAAATTAAAAGACGCCGGCATTCGAATGACCATCGAAAAAGATGCCGTTACAGTCTTGCCAACAAGTTCATTTAAGTGTGTGGATATCACAACGGGGCCGCACCCGGGTTTCCCAACTGATCTGCAGGCTCAATACATGGTGCTCATGACACAGGGACAGGGGGCAAGTGTTATCAAGGAAACGATTTTTGAAAATCGCTTTATGCACGTGCAGGAATTAACACGAATGGGAGCGCACGTGACCATTTCTACAAACACCGCCACCGTCCATGGTGAGCCCTGCGGTTTGATGGGGGCCCCCGTGATGGCAACTGACCTTAGGGCCAGTGCCTGTTTGGTGCTCGCAGGCTTAGTGGCAAAAGGCGAAACCACTGTCAGTCGTATTTATCACCTGGACCGTGGCTACGAGAAGCTCGAAAATAAACTCGCAAAATTAGGTGCCAGAATTCGTCGAATTAAAGAATAATAAAGCCTATGCAACGTTGGTATGTGAAAACGCCCCAAAATCAAACTTTGGGACCTATGAGCGAAGAGGAAGTCGTTGAAAAGCTCTCTTCTGGCTTTTTTGTAGGTCAGGAGTTGGTGAGTCGAGCCAACGAGGCCCGGTGGATTCCGATCACTCAACATCCAGCATTTTTCGAAGCGGTCGTCGACGAAATGGACCGCGAACTTAAAAAAGAAATGGAGCCGCCTAAAAAAGAAGAAACCACTGACGTGGGCGAAGGCGAAAAAGGGAAACGTGAAATTCCCTTGTGGAAGCGTTTGCAAGTGCAAACTCCAAAGGTTGAAGAAAATATCCCTGAGACCCCGGAATTAAAACCGTGGGAGCCCGAAAAACCAAAAGTTCCAATCGCAGTCCCTCCAAAAAGGGAAACTAAAAAAAGTCTTTTGTTTTTTGTATCTGTTCTTGCGGCGATGTTCTTATTTCTTTTTCTCTACGAAGCGCCCAAAGACGACCGCAAGGATCGAATACGGCTAAGCTCAGTGCGCTTCAATACGAAGACCGAAAACCGATCGGGCAATGATGAGCTTTTGAAAAATGCGATCTCGACATTTCGCAAACACACCATTGCAGATTATTTGCAAACCCAAATTACACTCACCAGCCTGCTCGAAAAAAACTCAAAGTACCTCGATGCCATGGGCTTTTTGTGTATGACGTACAAAGAGCTTTGGCCCTATGCCTTTCAGGATTCGCGCGACATCGACACGATCTACCGTGTTTATCGCCAAGCTTCGGTGCTTAAAGCGAGCAGTGCATCAGCCGGTGTGTGCTACGTGGTTTATCTTTTGACTGTCGGCGAATACGAAAAGGCAAAAAACTATATGGAAGATGCCCTTCGCAGAGAGCCTGATTTGCTTTTTTTCAACCAGCTTATGGGCGATCTTTTAGAACAACAGCGCAAACACTCAACAGCAGCTTATTATTTTCAGAAAGTGGCCGACCAGTGGCCGCCGCCCGTTTGGGCCAAACCGTTATTACAACTTGCGCGCACTCTTCGAAAGTTAAAACGCTACGCGGAGTCGCTTGAGAATTATCGCAAAGCCCTCAAATTTTTTCCAGAGCATCCATGGGTGCAGTTAGAATTAGGCGTTTTAGAATTCGAAGCTTTTCGACAAAACGAAAAAGCCCAGCTGCTGATTGCAAAAGCTCTTTCGGCAAAGACGCAGTTTCCGGCTGAGATGCGCGGTGAAGGTTATTTTGTTTTGGCACAGATCGCATTGCAAACGGGATTTAAAAAGAAAGCTCTTGAATATGCCAATCAGGCATTCTCGGTTGATTCTGGAAACCAGGCGATCAAAGAATTTATTTTAAATCTTGGGGGAAGAGGCGCTCTTGAAAATGTGCAAATTGACAGCGGCAACATGTTGTACCTGGGCACTCAGTACATGAAATTAGGAAATTATTTTGCAGCACAGGCGGAATTCCGTTTAGCTTTCGAGGCCGATCCTCGAAATGCGTTAGCCGCGTATCATGCCGGGCAGTCGTTGTGGGAGCTCAATCAATCCACCGAGGCCATCAAGTGGGTGGAGAAATCTATTCAAGCAGATCCCGGATTGATATCGGCCTATGCCACACTTGCAGATTACTATGCGTACCGACACAATTACGAAGGGGCTGCGCAAATTTTAAAAAACGTTTCCAGACGTTATCCCAATAACCACGAAATTTATCGCGGATTTGCGAACATCGAGTACAAACGTGGAAACATGAAAATGGCTATCGATTACGCAGGCAAAGCTCTTGATGCCTACCCGATGGACGTGGGATCTCTGCAAATTATTTCTCGCGCCTATGTGGATTTGGCAGATTTTAAAAGTGCTTACAATTATGTGTGGCGCTCCCTGGAAGTAGATCCGCACACGCCGGAGAACCATGCAATTTACTCGAAGGTTCTTGTCGGGACTAACGGCCTCAACGCGGCAGTGGATTATCTCAACCAAAAAATCGAAGAAGCACCAGACGTGATTACTTATAAAAAAGCGTTGGCCGAAATTTTTGTGGAATCAAAGAACTGGAATGGGGCACGCACACTTTTAGAAAATATTTTGACTGTAAAAAAAGAAGACAAAGCCACAAGCATGAGTCTGGCTTATGTTTACCAGCAAGAAGGATATATCAATCGCGCACTGGAAACTTATTTAATGGCGGCAAGTTTCGATCCATTAGACCCGACACCGCTTTTTCAAGCCGGGGAATTGTACATGGAAGCTGGGAGTTACAAATCTGCAATTGCGCAGTTTGAGCGTGTGCTAAAAATAAATAAAAATTTTCCAAGGGTGTATTCGCAGTTGGGGCGCGCGGCTTTAGAGAGCAAAGATTATGCTAAGGCCATCGAAATGGCCAAAATGGAAAAAGAAATCAATCCAAGTCTTGCCGAGCCTTATATTTTAACGGCCGAAGCGTATTATCGGCAGGATCAATACCAAGAATGTGCGGGCGAATATCAAAAGGCCATCATGCGCCGCTCACAGGGCACAGATATTTATATCCAAATGGCGCGCTGCTATCGTTTGTCGGGCGCGCTCGACCCAGCCATTCAGATGTTGGATAAGGCGGCGCAGATCGAATCGGGTAATGCTAATATATACAAAGAACTGGGTGCAATTTATCACATGCAAGGTCAGCGTCAGCAGGCGTACAGTGCCTATGAACGCTATTTGCATTTAGCGCCAAATGCTTCGGACCGCGGAGCTATTGAACAGGTTATGAAAGAACTTCACTAGAGAGGTGTTGAATGGGTGATTTTTCGGAACGAATTAAAGACAACGTGCGCGGATCGGCCAAGCAGCTGATCATCTTTCTAGTGCGTTTAACCACGGGCACGCTTTTAGGACTCACGATCGCTCTTGTGACTCAAAGTTTTTCGCCCATAGGCATATTTTTATTCATGTTCATTCTAATCATTACCATTGGGGTCATCTTGCGGATCACCCGGTACTGGTCACTGGCAGCCAATATCATTTTACTGCTGGTTTTGGTCTTGATCGGAGTGCTGCTCAAGTTGTATATCCATACGGCGGCGACGTCATAATCGGCTTAAATAATCGACCGACGTCTTTTAAAAGGAACACATTGTGATCTATCTCAAAAATCTCGAAGATGAAGCTTATTTCAATGACTACGCCCAGTCTCTTAAAAATCGCAAAGGTGATGTGGCTCTGCTTGAAGAAATCAAATCGTTATTGCAAACGCGCAAAAAAATGATTGCCGAAGCAGAGGGGAAAAAGGCTCAGCAAAATAAAGCCAGTGATGTGATCGCGCAAAAAAAACGTAACAAAGAAGACGCGTCTGCGGAGCTTTCGGCGATGCAGGCTTTGAGCCAAGAAGTAAAGGGCTTAGAAAAAACCGCCAAAGACATGGAAGAGACTCTTTATGGAAAGCTTGCGACGTTGCCGAACAAATGTGACAGCTCTGTGCCGGTGGGAACGTCCGAAAAAGATAACGTAGAAATAAAAAAAGTCGGCGAGCCGCGTAAATTTTCGTTCACTGCGAAAACTCATGACGAACTTGGGCAAAAATTAGGAATTCTTGATTTTGATCGCGGCGCAAAAGTGGCCGGTGCGCGCTTTACATTTCTACTAGGCCTGGGTGCTCGGCTCGAGCGAAGTTTAATTAATTTTATGATGGACCTTCATTCCAAGGAGCATGGCTACGCCGAAATAATTCCTCCTTACATTGTGAACAGCCAGGCGCTATTTGGTACAGGAAACTTTCCAAAATTTCGCGATGACGTTTTTCATCTTGAGGGAACCGACTATCACTTAATTCCCACTGCTGAAGTTCCAGTTACTAATTTGTACGCGCAAGAAATGCTCAAAGAAGAACAACTTCCCACGCGCTTTGCAGCGTTCAGTGCATGCTTTCGCTCAGAGGCGGGAAGTTACGGGCAAGATACCAAGGGTCTTATTCGGCAGCACCAGTTTGATAAAGTTGAACTCATGTGTTTTGTACATCCCGATAAATCCTACGAAGAGCATGAGCGGCTCACGAGTCACGCCGAGGAAGTTTTGAAAAGACTTGAGCTGCCGTTTCGCCGGTTGGCTTTATGCACAGGTGATATTGGTTTTGGAGCGGCAAAATGCTTTGACCTCGAAGTTTGGTTACCAGGGCAAAACACGTACCGAGAAATCAGTTCGTGTTCCAACTTCGAAGATTTCCAGGCACGTCGGGCAGAAATTCGTTACCGCCCAGCAGACGGCGGCAAGCCTCGCTATGTCCACACCCTCAATGGTTCGGGTTTGGCCGTGGGACGCACCCTCGTGGCGATCCTAGAAAACTACCAGCAAGAGGACGGCACGGTTTTGATACCGAAGGCACTTCAGCCGTACATGGGTACAGACGTCATCAAAGCTCCCTAAACGCAGTGCTCCACATCCCATCCATCAAGAGTGCTTGTCTCGCTGGGCCTTTTTGCATACATTGGCAAGTTCTTAAACCAAAGCTCGATTGCGGAGAGGTGGCCGAGTGGTTTAAGGCACCGGTCTTGAAAACCGGCGACCCCTCGCGGGGTCCGTGAGTTCGAATCTCACCCTCTCCGCCAAATTAAAAGAACCACCGATGAGGTGGTTTTTTAATTTGTGGATAGCGGCGATATTGGAACAATCACCGAGTTCGACAAAAATAGCATGACGCTATTTTTGCGCGACCAAAGGGAGCCCGCAGGGTCGAGGGCATGGAGCCCGAGACAATCTCACCCTGTCCGCCAAATTTTGCGAAGTCAAAATTTCGTCTATCCCCATTTTCCATTCTCCCTGCGATAAACGGCCCACTCCTCAAATTCCAAACCGCAAAATTTAGACAATGGCATTGGATAATTGACAATAATTCCTGAATCCAGGTTTTCGACATGAGCTGTGTGTTTGCTTCTATTCTCAGGTCTATTCATGGATGCCGCGCGGTCTTAACATCTGCACACGCTGTAAGTGCTTAAGTTTTCCAAGGCATCTCATTTATTTGCTTGTTAACCATCTGCATAATCCCGTACATAATTACGAAATTGTAGTATGTTCCTCTTGGGATATATTATTAGGGCAAAGGGGCAATAGTGGACAAAGCAACATGGCACCAAACGTTGAAGCCGTTTATGGTGAAATCTAATGCCGTTGCTATTAGGCAACTTATAGTGACCCTGACACTTTATTTTGGCATCTGGTATCTTTACGTTCAAACTGTTAAAGTCTCTCCCTTCCTCGTCATTCCCTTCGCTATAATTATGGCGTTTTTCGTGCTTCGATTTTTTGTTTTGATGCACGATTGCGGCCATGGTGCTTTATTTTCATCACCGCGCTCAAATCAGTTTTTTGGTTATGTGCTGGGCGTTATCACAGGTATGCCACAGTTTGTTTGGTCTAAAAGCCACTCTTACCATCATTCCACAAATGGCGATTGGGAGAAATTTCGTGGCGCTTTGAATATCCTTACCACAAAAGAATACGAAAGATTAAATCCCTCACAACAGTTTCGGTACCGCTTAGTACGCCATCCGCTCACTCTTCTTTTTTTGGGAGGGTTCTTTTACGTTTTTTTTAACCCGCGGTTTAACTGGTTCGTAGGGATTATCAAATTAACCGTAGATATTCTGTTTACAGCTACTTTTCGTTCGCTCGAAGAAGCAAAAAAAATGCTAAAAGCATGTCCATCTAAAAAATGGAAGTCTCCTAAAGAGTTTCGGCACATGACTTACAACAATGTTATCTTGCTAACAATCTGGTACTTGATGAGCCAAAGTATCGGCACTTACAATTTTTTCATCGTGTATACGATATCTCTTTCTCTAGCCGGCGGAATGGGAATTATCTTTTTTACAGCACAGCACAACTTTGAAAATTCCTACGCGGAAGACACTGCAAACGCCGACTACACTCTCGCCGCACTTAAAGGAACAAGCTATCTCAAACTTCCCAGTCTCATCAATTGGTTCACTGCGGATATCGGCTACCACCATATTCACCACTTATCGACATCAGTACCTAACTACAGGCTTGCGGCTTGTCACAAAGCTTTGGAGGCACACTTTGTCGATGTTAAACGCATCCACTGGAGAGAAATCCATCACTCAATAAAACATTTGCTGTGGGATACAGAAAATAAAACAATCGTACAAATTTGAGTGCAACTGCGCACTCAAGTCGTGATTTAAGAAATTCCTAACGTATAATAAGACTAGTCAGCAGCTGGCTGCCAACGTGTGAATAGCGTAGCTGCCAAAAATCCAACGGCGCTGTTCGTTCAAAACTTGCAAGAACAATCACTTGCCCAAAACCTGCAGCTCGCGAGCTTGCACGGCACTCGTGCCGGTGGCACCGCGAATGATGATGCGGACATAGCGGGCGGAGTGGGCGTTCATCGGAATTTCTGTCCAACTGTTTGTGCGGGAGGGGAGTGCGTACACGTATGTCTTATATCCGTTCGACGTGGAGTTGCGGGTTGAAATGGTGATCGACTGGCTCACTCCGCTCCCATTGGCGTCGCCAAAAATTCGAATTTTATTGAGAGTGGAAATAGCTCCCATATCAAATTCCAAATCCAATCGATCGGAAGTTGTGCTTGCACCCATACACGCGAGACTGTCGGTGACGCACGCGTCGAACAATTGGCCCACGGGTTGGTTTACGTCGAAAGCAGATGCTTTTAAAAGATACTTCGCCGTTGCAAAATTAACGTCGGTGATTGGAGTTGGGGTTGGGGTTGGGGTTGGGGTTGGAGTTGGAGTTGGAGTTGGAGTCGTGCTTTGCGCACACGTAACATTTGATAATCCTTTGGCAGCGCGCGCGAAGGTATTGTCGCAGGTCACGACACCGTTTGTTGTCGCACTGTGGATGTTGATTGCGTAGCCTGTGCCGTTAACGTCGGAGTCATTAGCTTCAAACCGTACATTTGCCGAATTTGGAGTGCCGCTGATCGAGTGGGTTTGGTATCCGTCAATAAGAAACCGAGGCGAGGAATTGCGGCCGATGTTCCCGCGAACGATAACATCCCGGCCTTTTACATCAATCCACGAATCGTTGTAGCCGCCGCTGAGATGTGAGCCCTCAAAAAAGTTTCCTTCAACAAGCGTGTCAATTGTTCCTTCCTTAATATCAATACACTCTGCCGTGGTCCGCGAAATCTGGTTCCCAATAATCTTATTGTGATGGGCAAGATCACCATTTGGCACACCAAGTTTTGACCAGTTGTTTACCGAACTTCCAACGTAGACACCTTCGCCAATGTCGGGATTTAAAAGCCCAGCACCTGAAATGGTGCTATCTCGAATCACATTGTACGAACTGTTTTTGCGAAAGTGAACTGCTTCATGCCCCACGTCTTGAACCACAAGTTGACGTAAAATATTATTATTGGAGTAGTCCAAAACCACGCCTTTTTGCACTCGTTGTATAGTGAGACCCGATAGGGTCACAAAGTTTGCCTTTTCAAGTGCGAACCCATAACCACTTGAAATGGACCCATTATCTAAAACGCTTCCGCCATTACTGCACACAGTGATTCGCGAAGCTACTGTACCGGACCGAATCATCGAGAAAGTTCCAGAATAAGTCCCTGCCGAAACCAATATCAAATCTCCAGGCTGAGCTCCGTCGAGTGCGTTCTGCAGTTGTGTCGCATTTTGGACCACGACTTGGCGAAGGTAGTCTCCAGGTCCGCAAAAAGTTGGCAGCGTCGCTGCAAATGATGTTGATGCTAAAAGAAGCGATAAAATGATGCCGGATGATAATAGTAATTTCATGAGTCCCCCATAGAATCTTTAGATCGAACTTCTCGGCAGCTGCATAGGCTGACTTTAGCTATTTACAAAAACTATTGAGACTAGCAATTTTACACGTTCTAATAAGATACGTTTATGTATAACGTTTGAGGTTTTCATGAAAAATGCAGTCAATATTTTTTTGATAGCAGTGACTTTCGTCGTTTCGATCACGTGGTGCTACGGTGACGCTACAGTTGTGCTACTGAGGCGCTCCGCCGGTTTGCCAGATTCTTACTAAATCGCGATCGCGCTCCGACAGCATTCCGGTCGGCGGCATCGGATTTGTGGAATCGTTCATTCGCGTAACCATCTCACCAGCCGCGGCACGGGCCGCCGCATAGTTTGTCAGGTTAAGTCCAGCAGGAGGATTGGCTCCACTGTGACATCGGATGCACGCACGATTTAACACATTGAGGTTTACGTCGGTTGAGAGCAGCTGAGTGTGTGTCACTGTTGTTGGTAGGGGGATTCCCCCTCCCCCTGTGGTTCCACCGCCTGATGTGCCCCCAACAGTGCCGCCACCCGTGCCACCGCCAATCGTTCCCGAATCTGTTTGCAATCGACCAAATGCAATAGCAAATGAATCGCTGGCCACGACCGGGGAATGCACTGCGAGCGCCACACTGGCGTTGGGAGCCAAGTTAAAATCCGTCATACTAAGAACAAGCGCATTTAACTGACTAAACGTTGTCACATCGTAGAGTTTGTTTTGGTTGATACTAAATAGAATTTGGTTAATTCGGTATGCTGTTGTAGCGTCGTTTTTCAGGCGCACTGTGGGATTTCGAAATTCGTACCCTCGCATCTGTGTTCCATTGAGGGACACTCGAATTTCCAAAGAGAATATCATTAAATACTTGCCGCGATCCGCGCTTGCCGCCATTTCGTTTGCAAGATCCCATTCCAAACGCACCCAAGGATCATTGGTGCGTGCCCGTTGCACAATTGTGGAATTTGTTTTGTGAAGCGTAACCATTTCGAGGCCAGCGATTACATCTCGGCCGGATTCCCTTGCACAATTTGCAAACGATTCTTCCGCCTTTTTCCAAACTGCTACATTCCGCTCAACAATATTTTTGTTCATGGCGCCTGTAACCGCTGGTTGGTGGGCAGGGTTCAAAAAGTTACGTTCAACACGTGTCCGCCCAAGGCTATCGAAAGCATAAAATGCGGTTTGAAAATCGGCATTTGCAAAGGCTCCTAGGCCTGGGCCATTTTTATGGCACGAGGCACACTTGCGCACAAAGGTTTGATAATAAGTTGCACCAAAGGCATTCATCAGCGAAGCCTCGCAGCTGCCAGAAAATTGCGAAAAAGATGCGGTCACATTTTGGTGCAGTGGGGCGCCGCAATTTTGATAAAACAAAACCGAGGTCACAAAAGTAACAAATGAAATTAAAAGACCCTTATGCAACTTTAATAACCTGACTGAGCACAGAAGCCTCAAGTGCGTTACGTCCAACAACACGATTAAAATCACCGATCCTCTTATTAAACTGAAGGTAGTTTGCAAACACAGCCTGCGCTGCACGAGATACATCGTTCCCGATAACAAACTTATCGTCGGCAACCTGTGCGTCCGTAAAATGACCGATCTGATTGCTGCTCACCTCGGGTCTTCTTACGGGATCATACATAAAAATATAAGCTGCACCAGCGCTTCCTCGATCGCTTGTCCACGGCGCATTTCGCGAATCTGATTCTGGCGAATTTACCGCCCCATCGCTGGTCACATAAAGAAACACAGGTTTTTGCAAAACTTTTGCGGATTGTAAAATACGACCAATAGTAACTCCCGCATTTCGATCTCTGGTATCGCCTGTGTTGCGCGAGTTATCATGATAATCGTATCCACCCATTTCAAGTCCAGTGGCGCCGGCGTGACCGAGCAAGGCATTGTACACCATCGAACCAAATACGTAATCGTTTGATCCCTGATTGGTATTGGCATTTAATTGCCAAATTGTACCGACCCCTGCATTCTGTACGGGATTCACAGCACCAGATCCCCCTTCGACGAGCGATTGATTTTTTATTCCAGCGCACTCCACAAGTTTTTGCAGCTGTTGACCCGAAGATAGGGAAGCAAGCTTGCGCGATTGGTGTCTACTCAAACCAGAAACAAGGTTAGCGAGCTTTATTTTTTGTACATCATTCAGTTGTGTGCCAACCGCGGCAGAATATCCTAGAGAATTTGTTATATCTCTAAAGCTTCGCACGACAAGTGGGGTTGGTGGCAAAAGCACGGCGGGCATATCGTTAACGCCAGTGCTCGAAGCGCGCGTGCCAAGGTTTGGGAGATGTGAACCGTTCAGTCCGGCTTTAACCACGAGGCCCGAAATGTTTGCTGCATTTTCGCTAGAATCATCTCGCGAACGCACGCAAACTCCGACAAACGAAGTTCTTGAGACTGTGTCCACGTCCGCGATGCTGCGAATGCCTTCGAGCATCTTACTCAGAAGCGCACCGTTTTCGGTACCGGCAAATGTTCCTCCGCCGAATTCCCGCTCGATGGGAACTTGGTTATTACCAAGACCCATCTTATTGTAAGAGGCAAGCATTCCGCCCGAAGAATTCATCGGCACAAAGTTGCTCGACATTGCTGCTCCTCCAGAAAGATTGAGATGAATGAACGGCGTAAAATTTGATGTGCTCGCGGTGCAATTCGTAGCGGTTTGCGCAGATGCGGTGGAGGATAATAAAAGCTGCATCATTTGCGGGGCAAACAAGGTTCCTGCAAAGGGAATAATCCCGTGCGCAAGAAGCTCTCTTCGTGTGACAGGTTTTTGATGACCTGTTTTTACCCAACTAGGAATTTCCTGTGATTTATTTCGTTTCATATTTACGTCCTTTAAAAAATAAGCGCGTCAAAACTTGATAAAAAAGCCGAGCAAACTGACATATAAAATGCCGAGGTCTTCGCCGCCTGGGTGCGTTCTGCCGTGGTGAGACCCGATAAATACTCTGCCTGGTAGACTTCAAACAACTTAACTTCGTCCTCAGCGAGCGAACGCGCCCAAATTTTTTGCGAAAATCGATTTAAGATAGTTTGATACGAAGGTGCCGTGATTGCGGAAGGCCCAGCACCAAAATTAACTTCGTTAAAAAACGCTCGCGTCGCTCCAGCAGTTCGCTCCACAGTAACTAGGCTATTGCAAACCTCGCCAGCAAGAGATGTGGCCGATAAAAGCATGGGAGCATTTATTGACGAAAGGAAGCTGTTCACCGCAAATGCCGAGTTTCGAATGTTAAATTCGTTGCGCACGCCCGTGCTTGGAACACTTTGACCCGTTACATTCAGCATGGACGACAAAGTTTGATCAGCGTTGAGGAGTGCGTAGGGAAGATCCTCTGACTTTGTTACCGAAGTCGACTCGTTTGATGAACTGCCCATGGAATACATCTTGCTCACTGAGCAGTTGAAGCCTGTGACGGCAAGAACACATCCAGCCAAAGTTAAAATACTTAATTGCAGAATTAATTTTTTATTCTTTATCACATAGCCTCCTTGTAACGGCACTCTGGATGGGTTGTGACCAGTTCGAACAATTTTTTAAAGCGATAGTTACTGGCTTCCCATTGAATTCCAAGCTGTGTAAACATAAGCTTTTGCGTTTCTTCAGGCAAATCTCTCCGGCAGACGGAATTATAAACCCGTTTCGCCATACACTGACTAAAGCGCTGCGAACCCGCAATGGACGCTCCAAAGCCTGCCACACCAGTTCCTGTGTATGCAGGAGCTCGCCATCCCAATGAGAGAGCATTTGTGCCGCGGTTTGCATGGTTGATCCAACTATCGTCGCGGGTGACGTAACCGCCACTAAACACGTTGCCGTTTATATTGAGCTTATTCATCACTCCACTGGCATCGTTGTCTGCGTCCCGGCCTTCAGTTCCGTTCACGCTTGAGTGCAAAGCTGCGCCGTTATTAAAGTCCCATTTGGCAAAAGCACCGCGAAGACCGTCCATAATCGTATGACAACCCTTACAGGTGGTTTGGAATTTTGTATGATCCCCACCAGGAAAGCGGTCGATGTCTCGACCGATGCGAATATCCGAGGCCAGGGTGTCTGCTACTTGATCGATAGTTGCACACATAAACTCACGAAACGCATACTCCACCAAGCGGCGATTGGTTCCAGCAGTGGCGTGAGCTTCGATGTAAGCACGCGAAGTTAAAACTCCTGCGGGATCAGGGTTTGCCACCGTGGCGTTGGCGTTGTTGATAACGAGTAGCTGGCCATCGCGTCGTTCTAATACATCGCCAAGATTTAATCGATTGGTTTCAAGAGCCGCATAGTGCCGATTCGAGGCCACGATGTCTGGTCCCAACAGGGAAGGAACATCCGTTCCGATCGGAATCTGCGCCGCCGCTGCTGCATAATAGAAATTCCCAGTGAGAAGTTGTCGGGCGTCTAAATCATCTCGCGTGACGCCAATGAAGGCTGCTGCAAAATCATTAAACGGCGTGCGGATTGTTTCTTCGCGTGTGGACATTTGAAGCGCGAGTTGTTTAACCGTAATGTTGTAAAATTGCGGCTGCATCATCGCGAGCTGGACGGCGCCTGTAGAATTTTTCGAAGCCACCAGCATGCTCATTTGCTGAAGAACCGCGGCATCACTTGGCCAGCGAACACCCGTGATTCTCTCAAGAATCCATTTGGCCTGTTTTTCGGAGTCCGACTGGGCTAAAGCCGAGCTTCCGATCGATAATAAAAATAAGCTTACCAATAATCTTTTCACTTTTCCCCCCGGACGTGCCCAGATTACGCATTTAATTTGGTCCTGTCAGGATAGTCGACAGTCGTCTAGTTAGCGAACAAATTGAGACATCTGTTTTGTATTGAGACACCGACCGTGTTCTTTTGAGACACGCCAGATTCACACTTTAGGCCTGAACATATCTTTGGGGAAAAATAAATTTCTTATTATTGAAATTTCAATTTAAGCTAGAGTCTATGGTGAGCAGAATTATTTTTCTTACGTTGTTATTCTTTCCACTATTAGGAAATGGACACAGTGAAGCGGTTTCAGGGCAAAACAATCAGCAGGGCGAATGTACTAGCTGGCGCTGCACGAATAATTGTACCAACATCCTGTCAGATGTAGAGTCAGCCTTAGCAAGTGTGGGAGTGCAAAATCTGCTGTCCTGCTATATGGATCTTTTCTTTAAAGAATCAACTTGTAGTCCTCGACTTGGGCAACCGCAAGGAACAGCTGGTAACCCTGCTGAAGGTTTTGGTCTGTGTACTCTCGAAACGCGAGATGATTTAAGGCGACCTCGCGGGAGAAATTGCCGCGCCGCCAGTTTGGACAACATAACTGCCCAAGTGTTATGTTGCCGCGATATCATGAGAAGACACGGTGGCGCTTATTTTGGTCCTGTGAGCACGGGAGCAGTTGCTCGTTGTGAACGAAGATAACGGAGTTTAATAATGATGTTTTTACTTTTGATAAGTTTGATTTCACAAGCAGAGCAAAATGTGAAACTCACGCATTTCACCCCTGGCGTTTACAACCTTGCAACTGGTGATGAGGCCAAATGCCGAACAGGTGAATTTATGATTTATGAAGAAGAAGGCACAAAAGTGAGTCTGGGTGCATATCATATTTTCAACGTGGCAAATGGAACTGAAGTAGTACCTGATACTAATGAAAAGATTAAAAAATGCGTTTATGATGTACAAGATTCGTACAGCAATTATGCCGATTTTTCGACCATCGAATTTAAATCGGTCTATAAATGCAACGGTACAACACAGTTTACGATGACGAGAACGGCAAAAATAAAAAAGAACTCGGTCACACTAAATGTCAATCAAGTGGGTACACCCATTTTTAAATACGCCTGTCAGTGGGAATTGAGCTCTCGCAAAATCGATTCCATAAAACCAACCAAGACTTTCAAGAAAAAATAAATACTCGTCTATCGATTGCGACAAACTTCCTTTGTCGCCCATCCATCGCGGCCAATTTTCTTAGCAGCGTTGAATACGTCAATCTAAAGATTGTAGAGCCTCTTCCACTTCGCTTGCGGCCTTCGCACAGATGCGACCGGTGACAGGTGTTGTGATCATGGCTGCGTAAAAGTACAGGTCATTTTCAAGACGCTGTTTCCAGGCTTGAGTGAGTGTTTTAGCTGCGCTAACAGCGTTTTCCGCATCCTCGTCGCAATAAGAATTTATCAATTCCATTCGGCGGGGGTGCGGTGTCGCCAGGTATCTCATAAAATACTTTAGATCGCTATTCCCCTTAGGAGCGCCGTAAAGGCGTTGTACCGTGTGCACGGATTGGTCTGCACATTCGAAATTAAGTTCTGCGCCGACAAACACATGGTACACAAATGGGGCAATGGGCCGGTTTACACGATAAAAATGCGCACACTGGAGACGGCACTGGGAGTTCATATCGCTATTGTTCGACTCCGAAAAATTGTAGGAATTAGCATGTGAAGTTGAAAAAAAAAGTGTCAGTAAAACAGCGATAAAAATAGAAATAGAAAATTTGGATATCAAATGAACCCCCCGGTTAGAGACCATAAACCAAGGCCTGAGAGGGGAATCAAGGGAATTGGGATGAAAAGTGCTGCAACGTGTTGCCGAACACACACTCCTAAGCTAGAACGTGAATCGAAGATGGAGAACATATGCTCGATAAAAAAATAATGCTTCTAGGCTCTGGCGAACTGGGAAAAGAATTCGTGATTTCTGCCAAACGCCTGGGTTTGTATGTGATCGCCGTGGATCGTTATGCAGGAGCACCAGCCATGGCCTTGGCGGACGCTTTCGAAGTTGTGGATATGCTGAACGCCAAGGAGCTGGAAGCCGTGGTTAACAAATATAAGCCCGATATTATCGTTCCAGAAATCGAAGCGATTCGAACCGAAAAGTTACAAGAGTTCGAGGATCGCGGAATTCAAGTGGTGCCCACTGCGCGCGCCACACATCTGACGATGAATCGTGATGCCATTCGCGACCGGGCCCGAAATCATCTCAAATTAAAAACTGCAAATTATGCATATGCAGAGTCTCTTCAAAAACTAAAAGAAAATTGCAATAAAATCGGATTCCCCAACGTTGTAAAACCGGTGATGTCGTCCTCTGGAAAGGGCCAGTCTGTGGTAAAAAACGCCGGAGATGTGGAAACAGCGTGGGCATTTGCAGTCGAAGGCATGCGCGGCGATAAGGTAAAAGTAATTGTCGAAGAGTTTATCCGCTTTGATTATGAAATTACTCTGCTAACAGTAAAACAAAAAACCGGAAAAACTATTTTCGTAAAACCTATTGGGCATCGTCAGGAACGCGGGGACTATCAAGAGTCTTGGCTACCGGCGAAGATGAGCGCCCAGCAGCTTGTAAAAGCACAAAAGATGGCAAAAAAAGTAACCGATGATTTGGGTGGCAGTGGACTGTTTGGCGTCGAGTTTTTTGTTACAAAAAAAGATGTTTACTTTTCCGAGCTGTCGCCGCGGCCGCACGATACCGGCATGGTCACGTTAATATCCCAAGATCTTTCTGAATTCGATCTGCATCTTCGAGCGGTCTTAGGGCTACCTATAACCGAAATCACTTACTACGGCGCCAGTGCATCAGCGGTTATATTGGCCGATCGAGATTCGGAAAATTTTATCGTTGAGGGTGTGGATCGAGCTTTAAAAGCCACCAACGTTGATGTACGCATTTTTGGAAAACCGTCCACCAGAAAGCATCGTCGCATGGGCGTGAGCCTGGCGCGAGCCAAAAATACCGATCTGGCCCGCAAAAAAGCGCAAAAAGCCGCAAGCTCGATAAAAATTGTGTACAAGGATTGATGTTGCAAGAGCGCGCCTTTAAAAAAATCTATATAGAAATTAGCAACGTCTGCAACCTGCAGTGCACGTTTTGCCCCGTAGTGGACCGTGATAAAAAAGTGATGTCGGTGAATTTTCTACGGCAAACACTGCGGCAGATAAAACCGTATGCCGAACGGATTTGTTATCATGTGATGGGCGAACCTTTAAATCATCCGCACTTTGGCGAGGCTGTGCAAGCTGCGCACGAGGAAGGTGTGGCTCTCGAAATCACCACAAACGGCACACTTCTTTCCGAACAGATGCAAAACATTTTGTTATCGCCAGCCATTGTGCAAGTGAATTTCTCATTGCAGAGTTTTGTTGATAACTTTCCCAAGGCCGACCCGAAAGTTTATTTCGATAAGATTTTGCAATTTTGTGCGGTGGCCGAAAATAAGCGACCAGATATGTATATTAATTTTCGTTTTTGGAATCTTCAACCCGGTCAGCTGCAAAACGACATTAACGAGTTTTTCCTAACCACACTCGAAAAGTTGTACTCCCTCGAGATAAATCGAAACGTCGATCCGGCTTTTAATAAGTCCAAAAAATTAAAGGGTCGACTGTACTTGCACTTTGATTCGCGTTTTGAGTGGCCAAATAAAAAGCACGACGTTTTAGAAACTCGTGGAACTTGTTGGGGGGCTCGGTCGCAACTTGCGATCCATGCAGATGGGCAGGTGGTGCCATGCTGCTTGGACAAAGAGGCAGACATTCCTCTTGGAGATTTAAATTCCAGTTCGTTCGAGGCGGTGATTCAGGGGCAAGCCTATCTGTCATTGAAAGAGGGTTTTGAAAAAAACGAATTACGTGCGGACCTTTGCAAGCGCTGCAGCTTCCGACAGCGATTTTAAGCCAATCCAGCGGATTGCGCATCAAATACATGCGGGTGCAGCTTGCGCAACTTTTGAGAATCTTGATGCCCATGGGCCACGAGAATCACGTTGATTCCCAAAGCCGTTCCAACTTCAAGATCGTGATCGGTGTCGCCGATTAAAACCGTTTTAGCTCGATCCATTTTAGCGGCCGATAAAAGCTCTTCACCGCGATAAAGTTTACTGGCCGCAAATTTATCGGCGATACCGTAAACATAATCAACATGATCTGTAAGCGAAAAATGCTGAATCATTCTTTCTAAGTTTTCCTGATCGGAAGCTGAGAGAATCGATTGCACTTTGCCACTGGCTTTAACCGCTTTCAGCAATTCGAAGACTCCGGGTACAAGCGGGCAATCGAGAACGCCCAACATAAATTGGCCCACAAACTCCTCGCAGAGCTCCGTAAAAGATTCTTTCTCCAAATCAAGGCCCAAGCACTCGTAGTAAGAGCGAATGGGAAAATGAAAATTTTCTTTATAGGTCTGCTCGGTGAGGAGTGGGAGTCTTCGTTTTTCTAAAAGACGATTTACAGTTTTTACAGCGTGTTCGATATCGTTGAGAAGAGTTCCGTTCCAGTCCCAAATAACGTGGTCGTAGGAAGCTAGTTGCGTAAAGAGTTGTTGCATAGGCTTTTAAGTATCGAAAGACTTGCATTTAATCAATCAGAAGATAAAACAAGAGTATGGGGATTGGGAGTTTTGTCAGCCTGCTATTTTTTGCGTTCAGTTCTATGGCCGCTCCACATGTTATATCTGCCCGAAGGTCTCCTGGGGTGTCGTGGAAAACTCTAGCCCGAGAACGTCGGTCCGAGCTTACTAAAAATGTTCGAAATTCTGCCGTTGACTCGACGGTTCCGCTCCCTGAGGTGGATTTAAACCAAATCCCGCAAATCAACGATTTCATTGACGTTGTATTGGCTTTTAATTTGGTGCGGGATGAACGCTTTCTAGATGATCCAGATTTGAACGGATATAAACGTCGGTCCACGTGGATGTTTCCCGACGACGGATGCTATGCGCGTGCAACTTTGGCAATTCAAAATCTACAAAAAAACTCGGCCGTCGCTCCCTTAAAAATTTTTGCATACGGCAATTTGGTCGCTAAAACAGCGAACACTTTCGAAGGCAAGGTGTACTGGTGGTACCATGTGGCTCCCATCATTGGCGCACAAGGAAATTACTACGTACTTGATCCTGCTTTGGAACCAACGCGTCCGTTAGAACTTAGCGAATGGGCGTCTCGTTTAGGAAACAATAAGTATATTCGGTTTAGTGTCTGCCAGGCAGGTACTTATATGCCTTACAGTTCCTGTAACAATCCATCGCCCCTCGAAATCCAGAATGTGATTTTAGATCAGTCGGTGTTTTTGCCCCTGGAGCGTGAAAGAATTTTACAGCTCGGAAGAATTCCAGATGAAGAACTTGGCGAGCATCCGCCATGGGTGCTATAGCTTTCCAGTGCAACATCCCAATCAAAATCAAAGTCCCAATCAAAATCAAAGTCCCAAAGATCTTAAAGCGGGAATTATGTATGCCCTTCTGGCATATCTCGCATGGGGCTTTTTCCCAATTTACTGGAAGTTTTTAAAGCATGTTCCATCGATGGAAATTCTTTGTCACCGTGTTTTATGGGCCTTTGCTTTTTACTCGCTTATTCTTTTTGTAAAGACAAAATCCTTGGTGCCGTACTGGCCGCGCGAATGGAAAAAATTTATCAGCCTATTTGCAGGTGCTGCTATATTGATGGGAAACTGGTTCGTGTACATCTACGCGGTCAATTCTAATCAAATTGTCGAAAGCAGTTTAGGTTATTTTATCAATCCGTTAGTCAATATCGCGATTGGTGTTTTTGTTCTCAAAGAGACGCTGAGCTTCACCCAAAAAATTGCAACGGGTTTAGCTACAGTGGGAGTATTGATTATTTCGTTTGATCAAGGGCACCTTCCTTGGATTGCTTTGTTTTTAGCTGTGTCCTTTTCGCTCTACGGGCTGATTAAAAAATTAAATCCGGTGTCGGGATTGGAGTCTAATCAGTTTGAGTCCCTCGTCCTCGTGCCTGTGGCTATCGGCATGCTGCTGATGCAGTCGCGCTGGATCGGCGTTGAGCCCTTCCCTATCAACGACTCGACGACAACGGCGACGGCTTTACTTTTGATTGGGGCTGGAGTGGTTACCGGACTTCCGCTGATCTTTTTTGCCGAAGCCGCACAGCGCATGCCATTTTACTTGCTGGGATTTTTTCAGTTTATAGCTCCCAGCATTCAGTTTATGTCCGGCGTCTTTCTTTTTTCCGAAGTTATGACACCATTGAAACTCTTCGGCTTTTTATTTATTTGGACGGCTGGGGTTCTGATCATCGCAAAACCAAGGAGAACTTAAAATGACATTGACCACACTTGAATATCTTCCAGGGCACAAAGTTGTAGAGCATTACGGAATTGTGAGCGGAAGCACGGTCCGCGCAAAGCACATCGGCAAAGATTTTTTTGCAGGTTTAAAAAACATCGTGGGTGGAGAGCTTACTGGCTACACCGAGTTGATGGAGGAAACCCGCGAGCAATCACTAGAAAGATTAAAAGCGCAGGCCTCAAAAGTTGGTGCAAACGCCGTCCTAGGAATTCGCTTCGCAACAAGTGATGTTGCCCAGGGAGCTGCAGAAGTTTTTGCTTATGGCACAGCCGTAAAGGTTATCAAAGATGTTTGAGCTAGGGCTCGGTGCAGTTTTGCTCGCAGTAGGTTATTTCGTGGGCTCCGCCCGGGAGCAAAAGCATTTTGAATCGATTAAAAAAAGAGAAAAAGAATTTTTACATATGTCTGTGCGCCCTGACAAAATTGTGGATGCAAGTAAAGTGGAACGGGTGGAGTTGGTGACAGCATCCGTTGTAATTGCCGGTGATTATTTTAAAACCGTTGCCTCGTCGTTAAAATCCATGGTTGGTGGAGCCATGCGCAGCCAGGAAACACTTCTCGATCGCGCTCGCAGGGAAGCCATTTTGCGTTTGAAAGAAAAAACCAAAAAGCTCGGCGCTGATGAAATCATTGGTCTTCGAATAGAAACAATGGCCCTAGATCAGATGGGTGTTGAGGTCATGGTTTATGGCAACGCCGTTTATTCCAAAAGAAGTTGATGGCGAGGTCAATGTCAGCCGCGCCGAAAAAGTAACAGATATTCTTTTCCTTTTTATAGGCGCCTCACTTTTGCTTGTTCTACTTCTTGTGGTGTGCGTTTACGCGCTACAAGCTTTGGCCACAAAGATTGATCCAAAAACCGAGACCAAGTATTTTTCGTGGATTTCAAAAAGTATGAAGGGCCACGACATTAAAGACAAACAGATGAACACGTTTCTAAATAAGCTTACAGCCGTACAAAAAATCTACGATATTCAAGTGACAGTATCTTGCGACAGCACCCCCAATGCCTTTGCTCTTCCAGGTGGCGCCATCGTGTTAAACACCGGTCTTTTGGAAAAAATGAAAACCGAAGAGGGAATGGCTTTTGTTATTGCTCATGAGATAGGTCACTTGGTGCAGCGCCATCACATGCGGAGCCTGGGAATGGGGTTTTTGCAAATGGCACTCTCCTGGGTTTTCCCAGTGGATACCGTTGCCATTTGGGGTTTATTCAATAAGCTCTTTACCTCTGCCTACAGTCGAGATCACGAAGCCTCGGCCGACAGCTATGCCATAGCCACAATGCAGAATATTTATGGAAGCTCCCAAGGATCTGAGGAGTTTTTCGAAGTTGTAAAGAGCCTTCCGCAAGAGAAGTTCCACAGAGTTTTCTGGCTTACTAGCAGCCATCCCATGACAGATTCCAGAATTGAGAACATCAAGGAAAGTTCGCATGGCGAAGAACGTAAAGTACTTTCCACAACAACCCTTTTTCAAGATGTGGCAAGGCAAGTGTGTCGCTACTGAAGTTTAGGAAGGCCAAGTAAACGAGTCAACGAAAGCAAACCTTCTTTAAAATTTTCAGACTCAAATGTCTGTTCGTTAATTTGGAAGACTTGCAGATCTTTTTGATAAATGAGCACTTTTTGATTATCTTTAAATGTCATTTTTAAAAATGGCGTCAAACGGGTGTTTAGAATTTTTTCGCGTGGGTACGGTTGAATATCTAGCATGCAATACTCCGCGAGCCACTTTTCAAACTGGATATAATCAACGACGAGCTCTTTTTGCGAGCTATCACGAACGATCCATTGGCGGTCGATCTCTTGCAATGACCACTCGCTGGCTAACCCTTCGGCTTTAAGAAGGCGATCCGAGCACCAGTGAAGGGACTCTCCCGAGCCCGAGAACCCAAGGCTTTTTAGAAAGTCGGTGGTGTGCCCTGTATTGAGCAAATAAATCGAGAATACCGTGGCGCTTAAGGCTATGAGAAGTGTCGTGGCTTTAAACAAAACTTTCCAGTTCATCGACTTAAACTTACGGGCAGAGGCTTGTTTGGGTCAATCAAATCGAGCTTTATGTTTCCTTCTTGCAACGCCCAATCTCATGAGGCCGCGCCGCAATTGACTCTCATCGGATCTTTTTGCAATGTCCATGTATGGACGAAATCGAGATCTCCCTTTTCCCAATTCCCGGAAGCGTTTCACTCCCCTTCAGCACGGCCGCATTGCATGTGTTTGAGCCCCGTTACCGCAAAATGATCAAAGATTCCATTGAGGCCAATCGCCGAATTGGTGTTGCCCATACGCAAGGTGTGATTGCCGAAAGTAAAACTCCGGCTGGCGCTCCGCTTGAAGAGGTTTTAAACAGCAATCAAAAAACATACTTGGCGTATCCGATATTTTCAGCCGGTCACGCTGAGGTCAAAGAAACTTTACCTGACGGTCGTCTTTTAGTCGAAATTAAGATGGATTGCCGGTACCAAATCAAACAAGAGCTTCAACAAATACCCTACAAAGTGGTTCTCTGTGAGACCTTTCAGGATGTAGACGAAAGCGATGATAATTCGCTCCGAAGTAAACTCGATCAGGTGCTTCTCGATCTTGCAGATGGAAAGGCGGAGGATTTAAAAACGTTATTGCAAAGTCAGGAATGGACCCAACTTTCTTTTGAAGAATACAGCTTTAAAATTTACTCCTTGGTCAGCTGCGATCCAGACATCTTGCAAAAAGTGCTGGAAATGAAATCATCCAGCGCTCGAATTCATTTTTTAATCGATGTATTGACTAGAAAAGTAAT
This sequence comes from Bdellovibrionales bacterium, assembly GCA_043757265.1. GTDB lineage: Bacteria > Bdellovibrionota > Bdellovibrionia > Bdellovibrionales > JAGQZY01 > JANPLN01. The sequence goes on from JAYUQP010000091.1 coordinate 84,452, forward strand.
TCACTAAATCACTCAATCGGAAGAGCCTTCACAAGATCGATCAAATCCTGACGGGGCGGCGTCCACGGGACTTCGAGAACTGGACAGACCGGCGCCGGCCACTGATTGAGATCATGAGTGGTGAGGTTGCTGCCGTTTCGAGCGGAAAAGCGCAAATCGTTAAACACCGAATTTTGCCAATATGGAACACGCGCAAACTGCAGCCAAGCGCGCACATCGCATCGGTTGAGCAAAGGTATTAAGTCCTCGAGCGATGCCACCCATCGTTGTCGAATCCATAACTCGCCCAACGATCCCGATTGACCGGCGAGATCTTGAGTGTCGGTTTTACGAGGCCATCCTTTGCAATCTCTCGAGTTTTCAAAAAGCGAAATGGAACCATGCAAAACGGTATAGCTTTTTTCCGCAACCTGCGGAGCTAAAAAAAACCAACAGGTTGGATTGGATGGAAGCGAGTAGAGAACCACATCCAAGGTTTTAGAAGTCGAATCTTTGGAGAGTTCATTTAAAACGCGGGTGCGGGCCCAGTGCTGACCACCCCAAAAAGTGAGAACAACTAAAGCAAACAGAACAACTCCCAAAGCGCCACGATGGGCTTTTAATATGTAACTTTGGATATTAAAAACAAGACCAGCAAAAATCGCTGCAACCACAAGTGCACCTGTCGAAACGTATTCATTCCACCAGCCGAATGCATAGGCTGCGACGGGCGCGATTAAAAGAAGCACGCCCCATGAGTACGGTGGTAGCCAAATACTAATTAGCGCCAGCCACAATAGCGGTTCGATAATAAAAATAGAATCCAGGTAGTACCAATTATTAATCACCGGCGCCCAGGGATGCACCCCATAGCTGTTAAAATAGTCCAGCAGCATGTGGGTTTGGGTGCCAACAAATATCAAAATAGCTACATGTTTAAAATAAACCAAAAGATCGCGCCGAAAAAGGCGCATCCAGGCCCACGCTAAACCCATAAGTAATAGCGCCTGTGGAAGAGCGCCAGCCACAGTATGCGTCCATCCACGATGATTCAGAAGATAACCCAGTTGGGTGTTATCAATGAGTCCAAAGAGTAAGTCTAAGTCGGGACAGTTGTTGGCAAAAATCGAAAAAAAATAAAAAATATTTTTAGGAGGACGAAAAGCAGACGTAGCAAATTTTTTTTCAACATAAACTTCCGCAACTGCAGCACCAAACAGTGAGTGTGTGAGATTATCCATGAGTCATAGACTAAACGCAAATCGTGGGTTTTTACAGCGAAATACCAGAATCGAATGTCAAAATCTTGAGTTGTGCTGAAATACGTTTTTCGTTGGCTTAGCAATTTACAATTCGGCGTGAACCTGAATCATGCGGGTAAGCATTTTACCGATGACTTCTAGTTGATCACGGAGTTGAATTTTCTTCTCGTCGTTGATTACCTCTTTGATTCGAAGAACTTCGATGATCGGAACGCATTCAAATGCTGAGCCTCGAGCAATCCAAAAAAACTGTCGTTTGTCGCCTTTGTGCCACCGTCCATTTCCTTCGGCAAAATTGAGTGGGATAGAGAGGGCAGCGCGGGATAGTTGGTCGGTGATGGTACGGGTAAAAGAAATGCCATGGTGGGAGTAGGTGCAAAGAGGTAGTACGGGCCTGGAGTTCTAATTTTTTCTATTGGGAATTAAAATTCTGAATTCGGAACTATTGTCCATTATCCAATGCTATTGTCTAAATTTTGCGCTGGTGACCTTCTGTCAACCACGTGCGTGGGGCGGAGAATAGAATTGGATAATAGACGAAATTTCGCTGGCGCAAAATTTGGCGGAGAAAGGCGGATTGTTTCGGGCTCCTGCCCTAAACCCTACGGGCTCCCTTTGGTCGCTCAAAAATAGCATCATGCTATTTTTGTCGAACCGCGCCGTTACGGTTCCAATTCGCCGTTGCCCAACAAATAAAAAAACCACCGTTCGGTGGTTGTTTTATTTGGCGGAGAAAGCTGGATAGTAGGAGAACTCCGAGGTGTGGTTATATTTGTCTTTGAGGATTGATGGCTCAGTTTTGTAAGGGGAATGGCTCGGGGGGGCATGGCTGTTCATCAGCAGTAAAGGCTCCAAAACACTGATTATGCTCATTCTTAATAGCAATAAACTGAAGGGAGCGACCATTGTCTTCAACGACTCCAAAATGGGGGAAAGTGTATTTACGCAAGCCTGTTTTTCTGGGCTCACGAAAATCACCTATACCAGCCAGGTAAATTTGAGTACCATTCTTCAAAACTCTTTCAATTTTTTTGATTCTACGGTCACAACTTTCTTTGTCGAGAGTATTGGTTTGTACTAGTGTGAAACTTGTTTTTTCTTCATCCAGAACGTGCATCATAAAACCAGCAACTACTCCACGATCGTCTGTTTGCACCCGCTCGCACTCAAGTAGGACTCTGTCAGGTGTAAACATAAATTCCATCCTCATAGTTTTCTGATTCAAAACTTTGAATGAAGATGTGGCACATCCTGTAACTAATGTAATAAAAATTAGTGCGTATAAACTATTTACTCTTAAGTTGGCCATAATACTTCCTGAAGATTTCCAAAGCTTTTTCCTTATATTTGCTTTTACTTTTCAGTAAACCCTTGTATTCAAGAATAATCTCTTCGTGAGTGGGTTGTCGCCCCAACTTTGCAGTAGCTCTTTTTGACTTGTACATAAGCCACCGAACACCCATTGGGATGGCAATGTTAGGATCTCTCAAATCTTTTTGCCGGATGTCATTAAAAATAAACTCTGTTGCTTCACCTTTCGGATCTTGCAGAATCTCCCATGTTTGTTTGGTGATTTGGGCTATCCCAAAAGCTATTTTATTTTCTGGCGTGTGGAGGCGAAACCCAGATTCACTTGCGAGAAGTGCTTTGAAAACATCTGGGTTGAGTAGTGGGTCAGCTTTTAACTTATTGTTGAAATAATCAATCCAGATGGCAATGAGCTCATCATATTTATCAGCAGTTTTGTATTCTGAAATTTTCCCAGGTGTAGGATATAGAATACCTTTGCGTTTGTGATTTTTAAAAATTTCACTAATTTCTTCACGCTTTAAGTATGTCCCCGGAAGTCGACGTAGATGCTGATCTCGTATGGTTACTCCGGACGGGTTTTTATCGCTAACTGGAACATGCAGACGATGCGCCCGAATATTCGTAATTTTCTTTTTTGTCGGCTTTTTGGGCATTAAGCCGATTGGCTTTTGACTTTTAATCATAAATTACTCTTCGTAAACATCTTTGCGATGCCTGATAAGAACAATTACAACCTCGTGAGCACCCATATCGACCCTATAGACAATGCGATAATCACCAACACGAATCCTCCTATGACCAATAAAGCTATAGCGGAGGGGTTTGCCCAACCCAATAGGATCAATTGTTAAGCGAGTTTCAATGGCGTTTTTAATTCTAAGACGCATTGTTTTTGGCAGATCAGGGATATCCTTCTGACCTACGGTATCTAAATACACCAACGTAAAAGTTTTATTTCCAGGCTTTGTCATGCGAGATGGTCTTCTTTGATTTAGTTTCACGCTTCATAGCGATCTCTGAAAGTAACAAATCTTCATGACGCTCTAGTGCCTCTTCGATAAGTTCTTTCGCTACAACAGACATCGATTTATCATCTTGCTTAGAGATTTTCTCCACAAGTTCATAGAGATCAGAGTCAAGGACCACATTTAATCTAGGGTTTTTTGTGGGCATAGTTCACCTCAAAATTAAGTGTATCACTAGTGATGAACTTTGTCCAGAATCAAAAAAGTTCGCCTACGATCAAGGGTGGTGAATTTTAAATATATGAATTTATTGAGGAATAAATTGGCGGAGAAAGGCGGATTCGAACCGCCGGTACCGGTTTCCCAGTACGGTTGTTTAGCAAACAACTGGTTTCAGCCACTCACCCATTTCTCCGAGATTTACGACTTTGGACAACCTTGCCACAGTGGCCTTGGACGATCAATAATTTTCCGGGAAAAGACGTCGCTCGATGGATTCAATCACCGTGTGTAAAATCACCATGTGGATCTCTTGGATTCGGTCGCTGGTTTTTCCGGGTACGACGATGGCGAGATCGCTCGCGGCCTTCAGCGGGCCTCCGCCTTTGCCTAAAAGGGCAATGGTAGAAATCCCCAAGGCTTTCGCTTTTTCAAAAGCCACAATGAGATTTTTCGAGTTACCACTTGTGGACAGTCCGATGAGAATGTCCCCCCTGCGAGCCAACGCCTCCAGCTGTCGCGAGAAAATGTACTCAAAGCCGTAGTCATTCGTTACACAGGTCACGTGGCTGGCATCGCCGAGAGCAAGGGCGCCCAATGGGCGGCGATCTTTTTGGTATCGACCGGTGAGTTCTTCTGCAAAATGCATGGCGTCACAATGGCTTCCGCCATTTCCGCAGATAAACACGCGGGCATCGTTTTCGTAGGCTTTGATAAGGACCTGGCTAAAATTCTCAAGAAGCTCGACAGATCCCGATTCGTTGAGGAACTGAGTGAGCAATTGGGAGGCTTCTTGCAAAGAATTTTGCCATAGAGTTTTGTTATCCATAGAGACAAAACAATGCCAGAAAACTCTATTACTTTCCAGAGATAGCTTGATTTTGAATTTAAAAGCTTTTAAACCCAAGGGTCTTGTCTATTTTTGTGCGGTCGTAGCTCAGCTGGATAGAGTACCAGACTACGAATCTGGTGGTCGCAGGTTCAACTCCTGCCGACCGCACCATTTTTAGTCCTAAAAAGTGAACAACAAACCTTACAACTTAACTTAATAGCGAACGAAGCATCCACGAAGTCTTCTCATGGAGCTGAATTCTTTGCGTCAGTAAATCAAGCGAGGCTTCATCACTTGCAGCATCTGCAGCAGGAATTATCGAGCGCGCAGTGCGCACAACTCCCTCGTGGCCGTCTAAAAGTTCCTTAATCATATTTGTGGCGTTGGGAACATCTTCCGACTCGGTCAACGAAGTGAGCTTCGCATATTTTTTATAAGACCCCGGTGCATACTCGCCGAGAGCGCGAATACGCTCGGCGATCAAATCGAGGGCGTTCCAAAGTTCTGTGTACTGCTCCATAAACATCTGATGAAGAGTATTGAACATCGGCCCTTCCACGTTCCAGTGAAAGTTGTGTGTTTTCAAATATAGAATTGAACTGTCTGCTAACAGTTTTGAAAGCCCATCGGCTACTTTTTTTCGGTCAACGTTTGAAATACCAATATTAATTTCCATAAATTACTCCGGAGATGAAAGGTCTGAACGATCAGTATCTTTGATTTGCTCTTCTAGGGATTTTCCCGACTCGGTCGCTACTTTTGCCGGCTGTGTTTCAGCTTTTCGAGGAGCGCGCATTTTTTTTAATTTTGCTTTTTCTTTTTTAGATAATTTTTTTTCTTCTTTTGCAATATCAGCCGTGTACATTGGTTTCGGCTCTTGAATTGTATTTCCTTGTGCGCCTTTTTGAGTGAGAGCGGGCGCCGTGCTTTGTGCGAAACTAAAACTCGCGAAAGCAGAAACTAAGATTGATGCAATTATTCTCATAAATCCCTCCTAGGGACTCACAGTTTAAGTGAAAATGCCATTGCTGTAAACTCAATAAAGGGTTAAATATTGCGCAATGATCTTAACTCCTTCGTATTCGAAATTGCCGGAAAAATTTTACGAAAAGCTCGACGCTGTGGATTTTTCTCAATACCGAATTCTTCATTGGAATGATTCCCTAGCACAAGAGCTTGGCGTAACGGAGCGCCTGTTTCACAGTCCAGTTCAGCTAGCGCAAGCTTACGCTGGCCATCAGTTTGGGCACTTTGTTCCACAGCTAGGAGATGGTCGTGCTCGACTCGTGGGAGAATTCAAAGACCCGCAAGGACAGTTGCATGAAGTCCATCTCAAGGGTTCAGGGCCCACGCAATTTTCGCGGCGAGGAGATGGCTTAGCAACTCTTGGCGCCGTTTTACGAGAGCTTATTGTGAGCGAAGGAATGCACTTTTTAAAAATTCCAACAACGCGAACTCTGGCAGTCTTGGGGACGGGAAAGCGCGTTCAGCGAGAGGCAGAGCATCCGGGAGCTATTCAGGTGCGTGTTGCAAAAAGTCATGTACGAGTGGGGACATTTGAATACTTTGCGGCTCGCGGAGATACGCAAGCCATACAAATGTTGGCTGATACAATGATCGCTAGATTATATCCGCAGGTCGCTTCGGAAAAAAACAAGTACATTGCATTTTTCGAAAGCGTTGTTGAGCGACAAATTCAGCTTGTGGCGCGATGGTTACAAGTTGGATTTATTCACGGCGTGATGAACACCGACAACACCACCATTTCTGGTGAGAGCATCGATTATGGACCGTGTGCTTTCATGGAAGAGTATGATCCTTTGATGGTTTATAGTTCGATAGATCATCAGGGTAGGTACGCCTACGCTCGGCAGCCACAGATTATAAAGTGGAATCTTACTGTGCTTGGCTATTGTTTGCTGCCTCTCTTTGCTGAGAGCCAAGAGTCTGCGACATCAATCATGGAAAATGCGATCGCGAAGTTTGAAAGTAACTTTGAAAAGGCATGGCTATCAAACATGGCACAAAAGCTTGGCATCGAAGATGTAAAATCTGAGGATGTTCTTTTGGTCGAAGAGTTTTTGATGTTGCTTCAAAAATATAAAATAGATTTCACCTTGGGATTCCGAAACTTAAATCAGCAGGGTGAATCTAAAGAAAATGATTTTAAAGACTGGTCGACAAAATGGAAACTGCGCATCCTTGAAAATAAAAGAACATTAGAACAAACACGTATCAGTATGGACAGTGTTAACCCCGTATTGATTCCGCGAAACCACTTGGTGGAAGCTGCAATCAACGCAGCATCGCAGGCAAATAACTTTGTGCCTCTCGAGCGTCTTTTAGCAGCGCTTAAAATACCGTTCGCAGATTTAGCTGAGTTTGCCGATTTACAAAAGCCCGCAAAACCCGAAGAGCGGGTTAGTGCTACATTTTGTGGTACTTGATATGCAGCATACGTAAGCCGAGCAAATCACGCGGGTCAGATCGTTTTTATATTTCCGTGCCCTGTCATCGTTCGTGGTGACGAGTTGATTGTCTTTATATTAAAAAGTTTTTATGGGGAAAAAATTTTGAAAACGTATCTGATCACATGCGTCACGCACCGGCGTTTTCTTTTTCTGTTAAGAATCTTCGTTTTTTGTAGAAACTTTTCACCGAAAAATTTGCTGGTTATCTATTTTATTAAAGCTCATTAAGTTTTCATCACACGGGTCAACTGAGGGGTTTCAAATGAAAATAAAAATAGCGATGTTTGTTGCGGGTCTTTTTGGCGCAGCAGTCTCGCAAGGAAATGTGGAGCAAGCGTATCAGGAACATCGGCTAGTTTTAATCTCTGATTACGATGAAACGCTCACTGGAGCCGGGTGGAACACACTTTGGTTTTTAAAGAAAATTCCTGCACTTCAATCTTATCTACAGATATCGGCGATACCAGCTCTTATTTCAGGTTCGACCTTCGAGTCACTGCCAAAGACAGTTGCTGTTACAGGACGGGAAATGGGCGAAATTCTTCTGGAGCGCCTTGCAGTTGTCGAAGCTAATGGAAAAATCACTCCAGGGTCATTCAATGTGCAAACTCTTCCAGCCCTAGCGGGCACCCCCGACAGAGCTCAGGTGAAAATATTTATACCGGGAGTCTACCGAGTTACCGAGGAATCGTGGGAGCGTTTTCGCTCGGACGGAAGCCAATTTTTTCTTCTTGAAGACAATCAACGGGCACGAATGTTCGAACGTGCGACGGGAACATCACGCTTTGGACCCTCGTTTCCTTTATTTCAGCTTCTCACAAATTCGCGCAAGTCTGTGGACCACATTCATGTTGTCACAGCGCGAGCGCAATCGCCTTCGGAATTTGAAGGCCTGTTTCAAAGTTGGCAACGAGAAGGCTTCATAAAAAATACTCAAGGCCAACGATACTCGCTGGACCGGCGTTCTTGGTCCGTGTCGAATATCAACACCTATTCGATGGGCGAGGGGCTGAGTCTGCTTTACGGCGACACGATCACGCAGCGTAAAATTCAAATTGTGAGAGATCAAATAATTAACCAGTATCTTCTGCTCGCAAAACAACAGCAAAAAAAATTCACAGTGGTGATTGCGGAAAACGACCCAGGAACTGTTTCAAGCTACGTGCGAATGCTGCAAGAGCTGATGGGTATACCCGACTACCAAAAACAATTTGATTTTATCATGCTCCATGCAGGCACCGATTTTGAAGTTGAACGAAGCGGTTTACCAGCCAGGTGGACACGAATTTTCGGCGCCTCTCTCCAGCCCTTAGATCTTCACGAAATTAGATTTCTAAATGGAAAAGCAGAATCAGTAAAACAAAAGCTCCAACCGCACCAAGGTTTGACTTGCGCTTCCATCTTTTGAAAGGTTTAAAAATGAACAAAGTTGCTTTCATCATATTTATTATGTTTTTGCATAATTATGCACAGGCTCTCAGGTGCGAAGTCGTTTTTTCTAAGTCTACGCTATCGCAATTGGAGCTTCTTTCTCAGCGGGATAGGTTGGCTGCAGCGGGAGTTGATTTTTTTGCAAACTTTCTGCGGATTCCTTCAAACAAGGAGCTTGCAAAATATGCTGACGTAAAATTTAAAAAAGCCCAACTTGATGAGATCATCGGCGACCGGCAAATTTTTTGGAAAAACGCTTTCGCACTGAATCCAAAAAAATTGCAAGACGCACAAATGCTTTTAATGGTGGCTTATCACGATTTTATTAAAGGTGCTAAAAGCCAAGGGGTTACCCCACGGTCGGCAACTTCGGAAGAATTTTTCGCACAGCTCATGAAAACTTACAGCTACCTCGATAAGGAAAACAGCCGCGGTGAATTTAAATGGAAGCACATCGAACGCATTTTGGGGAAGCGAGCGCGACTGGCCGGCGAAGTGCCGTACCCTGTACTTTTCGAAGGGGTAGAAGGATTACGTCGCGCAACGCAGGAAAAATTTCCGAATTCCTTTAAAGGCATTCGAGACGCAAGATTTGGCATAACCTATAACAAAGAAACTTTAAAACTCATTGTCGAAAAGTATCGCGGAGTGATCGCAGTTTCAATATTGGGAGGCGTGCCTTGGGATATCGGACGGCTTCAGTTTGAATCCTTAAAACAGTTAGCCACAAACAGAAATCTTCTCATCGTCGTCAAAGAAGTAAACGGTGAAACCGACCTCATCCCAAAAGAAATATTGGATTACGAACACACTAGAATATTAACCAACACCGTTGATTTGGGTGATGAACTGCGAATTTTAGGCGGTCTTGTAGTTATACCCACAAACCCAAACCCATTGATGGGTTTGCAAGACGGCAGGCAGGCGCGGGTGCGTGGCCAAACTCAAATTGTTTTCGGCACGCAGCGAACAATGAAAACGGTAGCCACCGAACTAAATCATATATTGTCCCATGATATTTGGTCCACCGGCACACTCAACGATCCCGAACTCCCGTATGCCAACTACCGATCAAGTCGCGTAACCACTCTCGCAAGCGCACGGCTGATCAACTCAGTGGTGATTGCCGAAAAATCAGATGCAGCTTCGGGGCCGAATCAGCGGGGTGCGCCTGGCCGGTGGCATGTTCGCGCCGCAGATTTTGAAAAAGGTGTTGTGGATGCAAAATATGGAACGTGGGTGGCTGGAACAACAGATAATTTTATGTTTTATCCAGCCGACGGATCATTGCCAAAACCCATCCCCGCAGTAGCCGTGGTGCCGGGCGATTACCATTCTGGTTTTGAAGATCCGCGTTTTTTACGAGCAATTAAGGAGCAAATTCTTGACGAGTCGCGAAGAGCTGGGCGCCCTGTGGAATTTATGCGATTTCATGATTTTTATGACGTTGGCTCGGTAAGTCCCTACGACTCCCCCAGCACAAAAGCGATCAAACATGTGTTGGGTGGGCTGGATCTGCAGCATGAAATCAATCGCGGTCGTTCTGATTTAAATGCTCTATTAGTATCGGAGCCTCAACTGACGGCAATTTTGTCTGAAGCCGACAATCACCATATTTGGTTAAGTCGAATGTTCAATGATATGAACGCCCTCAATGATCCTATTAACGGGCCCTTTCTTGCAAAACTTCGCGAAATGCATCTACAAGGATTTGGTCCTCTCGATTATTTACTTCTCCGCCAAAAAGAGTTTGATGAATCTACACCTGAAATGACAATGCGGATGCGTGTGTTAGGTAAAAATGTTTATGTCGAAAATCCCGATCGAGTCAGAGTTCTTCGAGAAGGAGAATCTCTGTTTGTGGGTCCGGTGGATCGCGCAGTCAACATCGCTCCTCATGGTCACAAGATTGCGGGGGGGGCAAGAGGTGGAGCTTCGCTCGTCCCCCATGCAAGCGCCAATTCGCGAGTGATTGTCGGTCACACCCATACTCCCGCTATCTGGGGCCATGCCTATAATGTTGCAATGTCCGTGCGACTCCGAAGTCAGTCGTACGCTCTCGGTGGATACAGCGCTCAGAAAAATTCTGTCGCTGTGGTTTATGCAAACGGAGCTATTCAACTTTTTAACTTCGATCCCTTTATCGGACGATTGACACCCGATCTGTCGGCTCCAATGTTGCCAGGGCGAAGTTTTTTTACGTCCGAGCCGTTTATAGTTCCAGATCCCAACGATCGAATTATTGATTCGGGCGGAACAGCAACGACACTTACCAATTACAATTCGAAGTCAGTGCGTTGATAAGGGTGGAGTCGTCAGCTATTTGCAATGCTAACAGCGCTTCATAGGGGTCGCCCTGAAGCTTGAGCAGTTTTGCAAACGCCGGTTCCGTTTTGATGCCGTCAGCGCGAAGTGCCGTGACTGCCGACTTAAAGGCGCCACCTCCCAATTTAAGTAAGCGCTCTTCGACGAGAAAGTGCAAGTATCCGCGCTGCCTTACTGACGGCGTGCTCTGTACAAAAACCTCAAACGGCACACCATCAAAAACAAAATTTGAAACAACTGTGGGTTCGAAATCTACCTCCGTTGTTTCAATCTTAAAATGCGGCAGATGCGAATATTTTTCGACAAGCAAACGTTGAACGCCGTGTAAATCCTGTGAGGACATCAGTACGTCAACGTCGCTTGCGGATGTCGAAACATCCAATGGGAATGTGCCAGCAATGAGCGGCTGAAATTGCTGGAAGTCCGAAAGGATCCTAAGATTTTGTAGGGCCGTAAAAACGGTTTTCTTTTTTTCAAGGCAAATCACAGATTCCAGTGAAAGATGATGAAACTTCAATGAACAGTTAGGAAGTTTTATCTTAAGTTCTTGGTTGAAGGTTTTCTCAAGGACTGCGTCTACAAAAGTGATATCTCCGTATCGTTTTTTTAAGTCCGAAAAGGGAATGTCAATGACCATTTCAATATGTTCAAAGCCAGTCGAAAAATTTTTGCCCGTCTTGGGTGCGGGCAACTCGATGACGTCAATTTGCCAATGTGAAAATTGGAGAGGTTTAAAAAGTTTGAAGGTAGAGATGGGGCGACCGCCCACGGGGCTTTCTAGCAAAAGATTCGAAAAAGCCAAAAATTGAATTTTACACCGCTCATATTCATCGAATGTGGCCACCCGATAACAGATATGGTCTGCATTCCAATGCCTGTCTAGATTAAGATTGGCCGCCTGCAAATCCAAACGAACATTTTGCAAAAACGATGAGGCTTGAGTGTTAAATGTGTTTAAATCCACGAGCCCCGAAATGTAACCCTCAGTGCCATGTCTGTCAGCAAAAAATCTCTTGTAAAAGACGCGATAAAGTAGTTTAACAGTATGTAAACTACTTTATTAACAAAAGAGTGTGTATGGCAAAAATTACGCTAAAGTTGAAAAAAACCAAAACCTTTAAAAAGACAGAAAAGCCACACAAGCCAGAAAAACTAAGCAAGCCACTTCCCAAAGATCTAATAGAACTGGAAAAAGTCATCGGCCAGTTTATGGAATACTGGGGTTTTAAAAGTATACACGGTCGAATTTGGGCTCACATCTACACCTCAAAAGAGCCGCTCGATTCGATTGAGTTAATGAAGAGGTTGAGGGTTTCAAAAGGCCTTATGAGCATGGCGATGCGCGAGCTTATTCAATATGAAGTTGTAAAAGCTGATCATGTTGGGCGTCACGGGAGTACTTTTTACGTATCAAATCCCGACTTACTCAAAGTAATCACCGGGGTTTTACGTATTCGCGAAACTAAAATGATTGTTCAAGCGCAAAAAGCCTGCGAAGCCTTGCAGAAATTAAAACTCAACGAAATGGAAAGCGCGGGCCTTGAACCGCAAAAAATCCAAACTGTTCTCGATCTTACCTTGTCTGCGAAGTTCCTTTTAGATGCGTTCTTGATTTACGAAGACAACGGACCCTCGATTGATGTTTTCAACACGGTCATTTCGGGACCGCACTAAATGAGTCAAAGATGTTTGATTTGGTTCAATCGTGATCTTCGCATCAAGGACAATGCAGTTTTGAGTTGGCTTGATGAAACTGAAGGTCAGGCTGTAGGGCTCGTGATTGAGCCTGAATATCAGTCCGCGCATCAGCGTGAGTTTTTTCAGCAGTCGGTTGTGGATCTTAAGAAAAATTTAAAACAAGCCAACGTTGATCTTTTTTTTATTGCCGGATCTCCTGAAATAGAAATTGTCAGATGGGTGCAAAAATATGCAATCCAAACTGTCCTTGTAACTAAGGTTTTTAATACGAGAGATCAGGAGGCGATCCAAAAAGTTGAATTGGCATTGAGCACAAATACCACTGCGGAATTAAAAAGCTTTGATCAAGGAACGTTGCTCCACCAAGAGGATTTGCCATTCGCTTTGGATAAGCTTCCCCCAACGTTTACGCCATTTAGAAAGCTTGTGGAAGCGTCCTGGACTGTTCGGGCTGAGGAAAAATCTGAACCAAGGCTTAAAGGCTTCGAAGCTATTGCGCCATCTGCGACTCAATTTGTAGAAATAAAAGGTGGCGAGTGTCCGCTTCCCTACGATTTTCACGGCGGCGAAACTTCTGCCTGGCTGCGGTTAAAAGAGTACATTTGGGACACTCGGAGTATAGATGTCTACAAAGAAACTCGAAACGGAATGCTCAATAAAAACGACTCCTCAAAATTTTCCCCATGGCTTGCAAACGGCAGCCTTTCAGCGCGCAGTATTTATCATGAGATAAAAAAATACGAACAGATTCATGGGGCAAACGATTCCACCTACTGGCTTATTTTCGAACTCCTATGGCGAGACTATTTCAAATTTCTTTCTTTAAAAATAGGCAAACAACTTTTTTCACTCAATGGTTCTCTCAAACGACAAGTTGAGTGGAAGGAAGACAACGAGATCTACGCAAGCTGGTGCAGCGGAACAACAGGTTTGGATTTTATCGATGCCAACATGAAAGAGATTGTGCACAGTGGATGGATGTCGAATCGTGGACGCCAAAATGTCGCAAGTCACTTTGCTAAACAGTTGAGACTCAAATGGACACTGGGTGCAAGGTTTTTTGAAGATCACTTAATTGATAACGATGTCGAAAGCAATTGGGGAAACTGGCAGTATCTCGCAGGTGTTGGAACTGACCCAAGGGATCGTGACTTTAATGTTCAACGGCAGGCAGACTATTACGATGCAGATTTTAAATATAGAAACAAGTGGTTGGAGAAAACCCATCGTGGCTGACAAAACCAAGGGTCTTAGTGAAAAAGTCTGTAGTCTTTGTGGTAGAACCATAGAGCCCAGGAAAAAATGGCTCGCAAACTGGGATGAAATAAAATACTGCAGCGAAAAATGTCGGCGCTCGAAAAATTCGCCGCAATACGATGATGCCCTAATGGAGCTGCTAAAAAAACGGGGAGCCGGCAAAACCATTTGTCCCTCCGAAATTTTAACTGAAGATTTAAAACAAAATAAAGACATCATGGAACAAGTTCGCCAAGCAGCTCGAAGACTGGTTGCGAAAAACAAAATCGAGATAACACAAAACGGACAAATTGTAGACCCTTCGAGCGCGAAGGGTCCCATTCGTCTGAGACTTATTACCCGGTCCATAAGGTAGGTTGCATATTTGTAGTTTTCTTTTAGATGTCTCATCGTTGTTCGTCCTTCGGTTAGCGCCTCTGGCTAGCCGCGCGTCCTCTTGCCTCGATAGATCTAAAACAAACCGACAACCATGCAACCTATCTTATGGACCGGGCAATTAAAGAAAGGGAATCTAACTATGAATCAATATCCAATGGCGTTTAACGTGAGCGCGGAGGGAACGTCGGGAATTCAAAGTGCATGGACGACCCATGCAGAAAAGTACCAGCACGACATCCCGATGGCCATTCCTCCTGAGTTTGATGGGCCCGGTACGGGTCTCAGTCCCGAGGATCTTTATGCCTTGGCACTGCAAAATTGTTTTATTGCGACCTTTAAGGTGTTCGCCGAAAAATCACGCTTGGTTTTTAATGCCATCAACGTTAATTCAGTTTTAGAAGTGGATCGCGATGATAAAGGTCGCCCTTGGATGGCACGCATCCACATCAAGATTAAACTGACGGGTGTTGTTCAGGCCGATAATGCGAAAAGAATTTTGGAACGAACATCGCAAAATTGTATGATTCTAAATTCTGTAAATTCAGAAAAGAGTTTTGATTTTGTTGTCGATTAAATTCAATGAGGGGCGACAGTTATAGATTCCGCAGAACGGACGGCTCCGAGAATACTCGGTCCACCGAAGGCATCGCCAAGCAGCACTACGTTCTTTGAAAGACCCACTTCCACATGTGGCGCGGAGTAAACTGATGTGGGGTGGCTGAAACGCCATTTTTTGAGTTGCTGTTTTTTGAATTCAAAAGAAGTGCCGTAAGAATTTAATTGTAGAGAAAACAACGACTGAATGTCGGACAGCGTGCTCTCCTCGGGGCCATCGAAATGCTTCGCACTCCAATCGGGCTGCATCACGACTGTAAAAGCAAGAACGCTAGACGTCTTTTTTGCAAGTTGGTTGCTAATGGAAAAAATTTCGGGGCTCACATTTTGATCGTATCCTAAATTTTCGATAATCTCACTGGGACTTGAGACTTCAAATAATCCAACGAGCGCGCTTGCATACTCAATCAACTCCAAATCTTTTGGATATTGAATTTTTGATGTTCTCAGTACATCAAGCGTTTGAGGCAAAGGCGACGTGAAGTATATCTTTTTTGCAAAATATTTATTTCCAGATTCACAAGTGATCGCGAGCATTTCAGCTCGGCTAGTTGCGATTGATGTTTCGTCAACAGCGACCACTTTTTCTTGAAATAAAATATTACAGTTTCTAGCCAAATTTTTTTCTAAGTCCTTTGCCAAATCTTTTGCCAGCCGAGTGAGTCCTCCGGCTGCGCACTTGAATTTTGATTTTTCATCTTCAAACCAGGTGTGCGAAAGATTTAGCTGGCTCCAATGTTTATCTAAATCCCAGTCCACCTGGTGGGCTACTTTGTAAAACTGAGCCCCATGGTCGTAAGTGGCCGCTCCATCCCGCCGTGTGGCAATCCTTCCGCCGACACCCTTGGATTTTTCAGCGATCAACGTTTTATGTCCCGCCGATAAAAGTCGCTGGGCTAAGGCCAAGCCCGAGATGCCGGCACCAACAATAAGAGCATCAAATTGATCTTTCAAACACGTCCCAATCTACAGATTATTTACAAACATAACTTTTAAACGAGTTTAATAGATGTTACGATTTTTTTCAAGACAGACAATAACTGCCTAAATAACCAAATTTTAAAAGTGAGCAAGCTCTATGGAAAAGACAAACAGCAAATCGCCTTTCCGTAAGGTTGCCCTCTCGTTGTGGAATCGTGTCGGCGATCCTTCGGTTTACAGTTTTGTTGAGCTTGATGTTTCCGGAATAAAAACAAAGTCTTTTCTTCTCTCCTATGTCGTAAAGTCTCTTGGCGAGACAATGCACAAAAACAGTGAGCTCTCTTCGATCATTAAATGGGGACGTGTTGTGCAAAGAAAAGATCACGCAATTTCGGTGATGGTGAATATCCCAGGACCAAAAAATAATGATCTGTCGGCATTGAATATTGAAAACAGCCACCAGATGTCCGTGGATCAAATTCAAGTTAAATTGGACGAAAGAGCTTTTTCGGTTCGAAATGGCAGCGATCCACACCTAGGGCCACTCCTAAAATTGATCCGTTACATTCCTTTGTTTCTTTTAAGAAGACTTTTGATAATTTACGAGTTCGTGATTTATGAATGTAATTTTCGCTTTGGTTTGAGCTTTTTGCCGTTTCGGCCATTCGGCTCGATCGTGGTGTCCAATGTTGGCTCGTTAGGGATTAAAAATGCGCTGCTGCCGCTAGTACCCATGGCTCGCGCCGCGCTTATGATATCCATAGGGAAGATTTCTAAAGAGCCAAGAGTTGTTAACGAAAGTATTGCGGTTCGTGAAGTTGTTCAAATAGGAGTGACCTTTGATCACAGACTGTTTGATGGTTCGCAGGCTTCAAAAATGCTTCAGGATTTCGAAGCCTGTTTTTACTCGATATCGAAGTAGTTAGTGGAGTCCATCTAATTACTTATTCGCCGTGATCCGTTTTTTCAGTTCTTTGGCAGCGGCGTAAATCTTAGTTTTGCGTTCGGGCGACATTTTTTCTACAGTTCTTGCCATCATCGAAAGGCGTGGGTTTTTTGTAAAGAAAGTTTTATGCTTTTCGATAAAACCCCAGTAAAGCCCGTCCACGGCGTCTTGCCAGTCGCCGGTTTTATAACCACCCATTTTACGATAGTAATTGGAGCCACAAAAATACGGTTTTGTTGCAAAAATCCCACCGTCGCTAAATAACGCCATTCCATACACGTTGGGTCCCATGACCCAATCCGAGGAATCGATAAACATTTCCATAAACCATTTATGTGCCTCCTGTGGTTCTACTTCCAAAAGTAGCATCAGAGACCCCACCACCATCAGACGTTCGATGTGATGAGCATAGCCAAGGCGAACGGTTTTTTTAATCACATGATCCAAAGGCGGAATTCCAGTATCGCCTTTGTACCAATGGGAAGTGAGCTTTTGTTTGTGATTCCAAAAATTTGAAACATCCTGCTTTTCGCTAAAGTTTTGATAAATTCCGCGGATAAATTCCCGCCAGCCGATAATTTGCCTTACAAAACCCTCTGCAGAATTTAAAGGGACTTTTTCGCTCTCTAGAGCTTCTATCGCCTCAGCCACAACTTCACGCGGAGTTAACAGTCCTGTATTCAAGTAGGGAGTGAGCACTGAGTGATTTACAAAATCGAATTTTTCGGTCATGGCGTCCTCGTAGGGACCAAAATCTTTGAAGCGCTCTTGAATGAATTTTTTTAGCCAAAGCCTGGCGTCGCGTCGAGCTGTAGGCAACCAGTAGTCTGCCGAAACGCCCGGGTGTTTTGAAAACTTTTCCTCAACAAGGGTCATCACCGCTTTTTCGATTGCGCAAGGTTTATAGGCAGGGAGTGAAGGCGCGATGTAAGTTTTGGGCAGAGGCTTGCGGTTGTCTTCGTCAAGACTCCATTTGCCGCCGTATGGAGTGCCATCTTTGTTGACAAAAATTCCCAATTTTTTGCGCTGCCCTTCGTAAAACGTCTTCATGAACGGTCTTTTGTTTTTCGACACGTAAGTTTTAAAATCGTCGCGACTTGTTAAAAACATAAGAGAGGGCAACACCTTGGTTGCCACGTCGAGGTCCTTACAAATCTTAAAAATGCGCTTTTCAAAAAACTTGTCTTCAATTTCAAAAAAAAGAAGCTCCTTGATTTTGTTTTTTTTCAAAAACGACGTTAACGAAAGATCAAAGCTTTTGAAAGTTGTGGACCCCAGCTCCTCGTAATGCACCTTGTACCCAAGGGCTTTTGCTTCAACGGCATATTTTCGCATCGCCGACAGAAAGAAAATAATTTTGTGTTTGTGATACTTAAAATGGGTGCAAAGCTCTTCGTCTTCACGCATAAAAACTAACGATTTTTTATCCTCATGCGATAGTGCTACTTTAGGATCGAAAAGTTGATTTCCAAGAATAAGCTGAGCCTTCATGTTTTGCTCCCTGTAATCATCCAGTAACTTGTAAGACCAACTTTAAGAGACCACAAAATGGTTCTCGGCCAATTTGTCATTACGAGATCTTTAATCGTGCCCGCGTGAAAGCCGCCCGATAATTTATTGTGTAACGGCACGCTGACGAAAAAAGTCAAAATCCAAAGAAGAGCGATGATTGTGAGGTTTGCCACCGAAAAATAATTTACCCTTTCTGATATTAGCCATAGCCCAGCCAAGAGCTCGACAATCATAACGGGACCAACAATGAGTCCCATAAGTCCCGTGTGCCTTTGATGGGCTTCGGCAAAATGCACGGGATTGATAAATTTAAAGCTGGGGTAATGAATCAGTTGAATGATCCAAATAACTCCACACATGTAAGTGGCGCATATTTGACTTAAGAGAAGCGGGGTTGAATTCATTTTCTGACCTTTATTTTGTGCCGTGATTCGCTTTTTATCTCGCAATAGGGACTTGTTTCGCACGACTTGCGTGGAAGGTAAGGCCTAATTTTGACAAACAGTGAATAGTTAAGTTGCAAAAACTTTCTCACAATCACCTTTTGTGACAAGCGCGAAAGCCAATTGAGTTTATCAAGCCTTGCCCAAATTAAGATGAAAGCATCAACGCCAATGTGTAATTTACCTTTAGCGTCTTTCGCGTGGAGTTCCACATTAATCTTGCGCGGATCCAGTTTCTCTTTTTTCGCATCGAAGCCAGCCTCGGTGATATCAATAAAACGAATATTTTCAGCGCCACGCATTTTTTTATACTGATTTATTTCCGCTGAGCACACAACGCATAGGCCGTCGTAAAAAACAGAAATTGGTAGTATGTTCATAGAGATCTCCCATAAAAGTTTACAATACCGTAAACTTTTACTGAAAGCAAACTTCTGGAACTAATAAATCGAATTGGAGCATGCCGGATTACCTTTGTGATAACGATAGCTTGAATACGGAGTATTTTTTTGCCACACCAGCATGGCCCGCGCACGCCTAGACAATCTACAGGCAAGTTGCTACGATTTTAGTAGGAGTTAAGATAAATGCACATGTGTTGTTATAAAAAAATTCTCGCAGTGATTCTGGTTTTAGTGCTGACGAGTAGCTGCTCCGAATCTGAAGTGAGTGTTAACGAATTCGGAGCTTCTACATCTGATAATTATTTTAAAAGAAGTTCTCAATTTACGGTCGAAGTTTTCTACGAGCCAAATGCAGTACCTTTTACGGGTTCCACAGCGGGAGGTTTGGTTTATTGGTCGATTTTGGGTGATAATCTAAACACCATATTGTCGTACCGCTCCCAAACTCCCACTGTGAATTATCCTACGACACTGGCGCAAATGACTGAGATGCCCGCACAAAATAAAACGTCGTGGACTTCAAGATGTCCTGGATTTGAACAGAAATTTTAGGTCGGCCTTGCCCACGGCAGATCACGCCCGATTTTATATTTATTTTCTCGATGGCTTCTCGAGCGACGGCCCCTCCGTCATTGGTTTTAGTATTAACAACACTCCCATCATAGCCATTTTTAAAGATGTGGTTGTCACTAGTGGTGGACCGGGTGTGCAAAAGTTTGTAGAGCAGAGCACTCTCGTGCACGAAATGGGACACTCATTAGGTTTCGTAAACAATGGAGTTCCACTTGCTTCGAGCCATCACGACAGCGCCCACGGGGCACACACCACAAATTCAAATTGCGTGATGTACTGGCTGAACGAAGGAGCGAGCGATATGGCATCATTTGTTCAACAATTTATTCTAACTAATTCAACAGCCCTCTGGGGTTCCCAAGTTTTGGGTGATGCCCAATCATTTAGCCAGTAGAATACCGGAGCATTACCGGAACTCAGGTATAGTCGTAAACCGGTATACCTGATTTTAAGTCGTGAATACCTGTATCGGGTAGCGAACGTGCTTATTTTTTAAAAACATTTCGCTAGCACAAAATCCTTTACGAACGGGCCAAAATCGCTAAAATTAAAATTGAGAATTAGTGCGAGCCACTCACTGAAGAAGGTTAAATGTACATTTTTTTAGCTGTTCAAGCTCTTTTCACACTGGGTTATGCAGGACCATCTTCACCGATAACGGCCCAGTCGGTGTGTGCCAGTGTTCGTAGCTCAAACTACGAAGCTCAATGCGAGAGTGCGATCCATAATGGTTATTTTGAATCGGCAGCATTAAGAATTTGCTTGATGGAAATAGGCGACTACGAAAAAAAAAGCTGCATGGAAGTCATAGCCAATCGCACCTACACGCCGCAAGATCTGAGCGCGTGTTTGACCGGAGAAAAAGCCCGCCTGTTCAAGTGTCTCTCGAGAAGCGGCTCCACGTATGTTGCACCCGTTGGAGAACTCGAAAGACCAGTTCCGACTGGAAATTAATGTGAGTCGTCGAAGTTTTACAGCTTTTTGAGTATACCTGTTCCGCTGAACACGAAACGCTCGCGGACACATCTTTAGAAAATACCAGCCGCCTTCACGGGCTTGACATCTTTTGGAAAACAAACCAATGTTATCAATGGTTTATTCCCATTATAAGCACATAAAGGCTGTACAATAATATGACGCAAATTACTTTAGGTCCTCGTGACTAATTCAAATTCTAAAAGCAATAAATCTAAAAGGCTTAAAGTTAAAAAAACTCTCAAAAAGTCTACGGCCGAAATACCGAAAAAAAGATTCCCAATTGTTGGAATCGGCGCATCAGCTGGTGGATTAGAGGCTTTTACAATTTTCTTAAAGTCATTGCCTGTTGATACAGGAATGGCCTTTATTTTTATTCAACATCTCGATCCATCCCACGACAGCCTGGGCCCCGAGATACTTTCCCGCTGTACTCGCATGCAGGTACGCCAGGTTGAAGATGGTATGCGAGTGCACCCAAATTGCGTTTATCTAATTCCACCAAACTGCGATATGGTGCTTACCCATGGCATGCTGACTTTGCTTCCACGTACTGAATCTCGCGGTCAGCATCTGATTATTGACTCTTTCTTTCAGTCGCTAGCAAAAGACCAACGAGGAAGAGCTATCGGAGTGGTTCTTTCTGGAGCTGCCAGCGATGGCACTGACGGGTTAAGGGCGATAAAGGCTGAGGGTGGGCTCACCATCGCTCAAGATCCAAAAACTGCAAAACATGGCGATATGCCAAAAAATGCCATTATGTCGGGAGCGGTCGATCTCACATTACCTCCCGAAGAAATTGCTCATGAGTTAGTAAGAATCTCGAAACATCCGTACATCGCGGCCGCCTGTGAGTCGCAATCCGAAACAGAAGCCGAATTCGCTGAGCAGGTCGATGACAAAGAACAAATTGAAAATCGGCCAGATGACTCGCTTCGCAAAATTTTTGCCATACTTCAAATCAATACGCGAGTGGATTTTTCAAACTACAAGCACGGCACACTGAAAAGACGCATTCAACGGCGCATGTTGGTGCGAAGAACTGACACCTTCGAGGCCTACGCTCAATATTTACGGGATAACAGTGAAGAGATCTTGTCTCTGTATAACGACATTCTAATTAACGTAACTGAGTTTTTTCGTGATCCAGATTCATACAAGGGGTTGGCCGAGCAGGTATTCCCACAGCTTATAAAGACGAAAGATCTCAAATCGCCCATCCGTATTTGGATTGCAGCATGTGCAACCGGTGAAGAGGTCTATTCGATTGCTATATTACTCTTCGAATTTCTCGCAGAGGCAGGGTGCAGAAGGCCGATTCAAATTTTTGCGACTGACATTAGCGAGCCGTGTCTGCAGAAGGCGAGAGCGGGGTTGTATTCTGAAAGTAATTTACGCGGCTTAAGCAAAGAGAGGATCAAGCGCTTTTTTGAAAAAGTGGATGGCGGCTACAAAATCAATAAGAGCATTCGTCAGTTATGTTTATTTTCAAAGCACGATCTCAATGCTGATCCAGCCTTTGGTAAACTTGATTTAGTTTCGTGCCGTAATATCCTAATTTACTTTACTCCCACTTTACAAAAACGCATCATTTCTGTTTTTCACTTCGCTCTCAAGATCGATGGTTTTCTCTGGTTGGGAAAATCTGAAGGAATTGGCGGTGCGACCAAGCTATTCACCGTTATGGATAAAACACATAAAATTTATTCAAAAAATAATGTCTTAACACCAATGACTTTTCGATTCCCCATTTCGCCATATTTGCCCGATGTTCAAGAAGGCGAACCGGTTATGCCAGAGAACCGCAAGGAAATTGAGAATTTTCAAAGAGATGCAGATCGGATTACTCTTGCTAAATACGCACCGCCCTCTGTTGTTGTTAATTCTGAAATGGAGATTTTGCAGTTTAGAGGGCCAACGAGTGCTTACCTTCAAATTCCATCGGGTGAACCAAGCAATAATTTATTCAAAATAGCTATACCTGAGGTGGTGCAAAGTTTGCGAATAGTGCTCCAAGAAGCAAGAAAACTAAACAGACAAGCTCGTCATGAGTGTGAGATCGTAGATTTGGATGGCAATCATAATACGATTAATATCCAAGTGATTCCGATAAATCCTCAAGCTCCGTTGATTCAACGCAAATTCGTTATATTTTTCGAAAAAGCTCTGCCCGGCCCGCTCCTCGAGAAAAAGAAGGGAGCCAAGCGCAGCACAAAAGTTGAAAAGATAAAAGGCGATCGGAAACAGCAAGATGTTCAAATTGCCCGGCTCGAGCAAGATGCTTCGGCGAGCAAGTTATACCATAGAGCTATGATAGAAGATTTTGAGGCAACTCGGGAAGAACTTACCGCGGGTAATGAGGAGCTGCAAAGCACCAATGAGGAGTTGCAAAGTACGAACGAAGAATTAGAAACGGCAAAGGAAGAAGTTCAATCAACCAACGAAGAGCTGACAACTGTAAACGATGAATTACGCGATCGAAATACTGAGTTAACATCAGTTATGGGTGATTTGAATAATATCTTAGCTAGCGCGGATATTCCTCTCATCATCATCGATAACGACCACCGAATCCGGCGCTTTACTCCGCAGGCTGCGAGGGTTTTTAATTTCATCGATAGCGATATCGGGCGTCCGTTGGATGATATTAGAGCTGCCTTTGATATGGAATTAGGTGGATTGGTATCAAAGGTCATCGAATCATTGATTTTGCAGGAAAGAGAAATTCAAGACAACAAGGGTCGCTGGATGAAGCTTCAAATCCGGCCGTTCAGAACGATCGATAATCGAATTGATGGCGCTGTCATTACTCTGTTGGATATTGATGCGCTGAAACGAAGCCTCGATACTGCTCGATCTCAAAGAGAACGATTTAGTCGTCTAGCGGCTATTTCAGGAATTGGGATCTCGTATTGTGATTTGCCATTAAAAGATCTGAATTGGGACGAAACGACAAGGAAGCACTTTTGGATGCCAGCCAATGTGCACATTACGATGGATACCTTCTACGAGAGACTTCATCCGGAAGATCGCGAACGAGCCAGAAAGGTGATTGAAGAGTCGATAACATCTCGCACACTCTGTGACGTCGAATATCGTACCATCTCGCCAAGCGATGATGCTGCGGTCAAATGGATTCGCGGAATCGGCTGGGCGGATTACAGTCCGGAAGGAATCCCTGTCCGATTCGATGGTGTTACTTTAGACATCACGGAGCAGAAGAAAATTATTCAGCGACTCGAAGATGAGACAGTAAAGTTAGAAGCGATCTTTGATGCCTCCCCCACAAACATGATACTTTTACGAGGGCCGACATTAATATTTGAAAAGGTAAATCCGAGCTATAGGGAGCTTGTAGGTGGACGTGACGTCACCGGCAAAGCGTTACTTGATGCATTACCCGAAGTCGAGATGCAGCCCTTTTTCGACAGCATGAAAGTCGTGTTTGAAACTGGAATTCCTTACAACGCAAAAGAAGAGCTTGTTCGCGTCATACGAGCCCCCGGCGGAAATCCACAGGACACCTACTTTGATTATAAGTACTCACGCGTAAACGATAGCCAAGGAATGCCATATGGCGTTTACGCCCACTCTACGGATATCACCGAAAAGGTGATGGCACGAAAACAGATTGAGCAATTGGCCAAAAGCTTAAGTGAGTCAGTCCAAGCCCGCGACGAATTTATGTCCATCGCATCGCATGAACTTAAGACACCAATTACTGGTATGAAACTGCAGACCCAGATGTTCAAGCGAGCGATCAGAAACAATTCACCACAAGCGTTTGAACCGACAAGAGTTACAGAAATAATCCATGCCGTGGACCACGGCCTGGATCGGATGACTCGACTTGTAGAGGACATGCTCGATATTTCCAGGATTCAGCTTGGTAAGCTCTCCATGGAGTGCGAGCCCACAGATATTTCGAAGTTAGTCGCCGAAATTATCGACCGGCTGAAACCTGAGTTAACGAGCGCGGGAATTAACGTTAAGACGAAACTTACAGACGAATTACGCTGCAATTTAGATCGGTTTCGTTTTGAGCAGGTACTTACAAATCTCGCGACCAATGCAATTCGATATGCCGCTAACGCGAATGTGGAAGTCGAACTCAAACAAGAAGTTAATAACCTAGTGCTTCGTTTTCGGGATCATGGCCCTGGAGTCCCGAAAGCCGACCACGAGAAAATTTTCAAACGATTTGAGAGGCTCGTTTCGGCGGACAAAACTTCTGGTATGGGATTAGGCCTTTATATTTGCCGCGAAATAGTAGAAGCCCACGGTGGTTCGATTCGAATTGACGCCGAAACCTCCCCTGGGACTTGCTTCCTTATAGAGTTGCCTATTAAAACAGGAGTTTTCCAATGAAGCAGATGCGACCCGTTGTAATCATCGAGGATGATCTTTCAATCCGCGAGGGCATCCGTGTATTTCTTGAGTCCGAAGGATTCAACGTAGCCGTAGCGGAAAACGGAAAACAAGGACTGGAACTTATTTATAGCTACGGCGGAGACTGCGTAGTGCTTCTCGACCTTCAAATGTCCGTGATGAATGGAGAAGAACTTTTAGCAGCGTTGAGCAAAGACGAAAATCCTAAGATTCGTACTGTACCGGTCTTAGTCTTGACTGCGAAAGGTAAAGGTTTTGAACACCCAGGAGTTGTTGGAACAATCCGTAAGCCATTCGACTTGGATGAGCTTTTAGAAAAGGTGAAGGCCTTGTGCTGAACTTCTGTGGCAGAATCTTGATGGCGCGACCGTCGGAAGCCAACGAAACCGTGTACTGATTTCAGAGACGGATATCTGATATCGAGATCTCGGATATCTTGATATCCGTGTGTGCGGGCTGGCCCTAAGCGCATAGCCAAACGAAATCCGATTTGATAGCGTCGCAGGCATCAAACGAGGAGGTTATATGGGAGCAAGCCTGCAACAGCTTAGGTTTTTATTTTTATTGCAGTTCATTTTATTTCAGCTTGGTTGTGCGAGCAGCAAGGGCTTCAATCGTGGGGAGCTGAAAGATCAGGTAGGAGTCATCAAGCCTGTTTTTGATGATAAAGAAATAAAAGAAGCGTTTAACAAAAAATCAAACTTGCCGAAACCTTTTAAAATAGGACTTTATTTCACCACCCCGAAATTGGCTAAAGGGGCCAAGCAACAGTGGCGATGGACTGAGCAAGACAAAGCTCTTTTTGCAGACATTGGCAAAGAATTAAAATCTGAAGGGCTCGTTTCAGATATTTTCCCTATTATAGATTCACTTGTTCAAAATGATGATCTTAAATCTCTCCGTTTGATTGCGGCAAAACACCAGGCCGATGCTCTAGTGATTGTGAACGGCGCAGGCGAAATTGATCGGTACATCAATAAATGGGGATGGAGTTATGCTTTGTTGCTTCCTACTTTGTTTGTTCCGGGCTCTCAAGCAGATACTCTCTTTATCACCAACGCCACGATGTGGGACGTGAAGAACGAGTATCTTTATTTGACTGCAGAAACGGAAGCTACTGCCAAAAACACATATGTCGCGGCATTTGGTAAACAAGATAAGGAACTTATTGATGAAGCTAAAACCCAAGCCCTCGGAAACCTGAAGCAAGAACTCAAAAAAATGCTGAAAGGGACAAAGCTGTAGGATGCGACTTCAAATAATCTTCCTCTTTATTGCTCTGTTTGTCTCACTACAAACTCAAGCAGTTTCTGGCTACCTATCAACGGGATATGGCAGAGGCGGAACCCGCTTGTCGGAGTTGACCGGCGGGCAGGATTACAATACTCAAGCCGGGTCGGGACTCTACCTGACAGGCGGAGCACTGTTCGTACTATCGCCGACAACTCCCCATCGGTTCGAGTTGCAAATTGGACTTGGGTATATGTTTCAGGACGATGCTCGCGAAGAGGAAAATCGAATTTCATGGTCGCGTATTCCGATCGAAGCACTTTATTTTTATCGAAACACACGAGAAATGTTTCGCCTCGGTTGGGGCGCCACATACCATGTTGGGAATAATATCTCAGCTAAGGGGACAAATGCTGCTATCGAAACTGACGTCGACAATGCCCTTGGATGGATGATTAGCGGCGAGAAGTTATTCTCGCTAAAGGCCGATGAACTTGGAGTTTGGGGAATAGGTTTTCGATACCTTTGGATCAACTACAAGTCCTCGTCTTTTTTAAGGGATGCAGACGGAAGCAGTTGGTTTTTGACTCTATCTTTTATTGGGCCATGATCATGGGAAGCATCGTAATTGGGTGGACAAAAAAATTGGCTCAAGCTTCGCTTTGCGCTTGAGAATGGAAAATGGAGAATTGAGGAATTTTTTGCTTTGCAAAAAATTGGCTCAGGAGGAGGGACTCGAACCCCCGACCAAGCGGTTAACAGCCGCTTGCTCTACCACTGAGCTACTCCTGAACGACGCTCATCGAAAGAAGATTTATAGCAGGTCCTCAAATCGCAAGTAAATCACTTTTAAGCTGATAACGCGCCCTACAAGTTTTGCAGGTGCTGCTTATAGGTAGGGTGATTCTCTGGATTTCCATCAAGTTTCATACACTCACGAAAGCACATGTCCGACTTGGCGAAGTTATGTACTTTTTTGTAAGCATACGCCAGCCCCAGGCGGGCCGCCAAAAATCGTGGCCGTAGTTGTATGCTGTGTTCAAACCACCTGATGGCTTCGTTTTCCGGTCCGTTCTTCCACAGCAGATGTTGAGCCAGTATAAAAGACGCATAAGCGTTCAACGGATGGTGATGCAGGAGATCCCGCAAACACGCTTCGCCGTCGATATACAGACCATCCTGTAAGAGTGATTGGCCTTGAATAACAGCGTCGAATTCCAGGGCCGATGAATTGATGGGATCAACGAGCAGGGCTTGCCTCACAGCAGCTTCCACTTGTTTTTTGCTTACATCCATTTCAAAAAGAATTTTGGCCTGCAGAACAAAAAAGTCTGCGCTTCGAATCAATATGTGTTCTGCATTGATGATATGTTCACAAAGCATCTGCGCCTCAAAGTTTTGACCCAAATGGGCCAAGCCTTCAATTTGTTGCAGAAGATGCTCCGGACTCGTGTGGTTTTTTATAAAAAGCGAAACCGTGTCGGTGATTTCACTTTCCCCCAATACCAAAAAATGACGAGCGGTACGCCGCATGCTCATCTCCCCCCCTTTAACTTTACCCCAGTGCCTCGCTTTGAAGCTGTCATTAGTTTTTTACAGATCGTTCAAAAAAGAAAGACCAATTTTTAAGTCGCTCTCTTTGAAGTCATATTCAGACCTCCCAGTAAATGACGAGCTAATGCAGAATGGCGCAACGATAGTTCTAGTCATTTCAAGGTTTTAGAGTTAGTCACGGCATTCGCTATTGAAGCAAAAGACGGTTCCGTATTAGATTGGGCCATGTATTTTTTACACCGGAGTTAGGTAAGGAGAGTTATGGAATTCATTTTAGGGGCGGTCGTTCTCATCCTTGTCAGCATGATCGCAATCTATTTTTATCACCGAAAAATGTCCCAGCAAATGCGCGACAGTTTTCAGGCTCTGGCTTCTCAAACTTTGCAGTCACAATCACGACAATTTTTAGAATTGGCTGAGCAATCACTCGGCAAGCAAAATGAAACTGCCAAAGGCGAGTTCGAAAAGCGCCAGATCTCCATCGAAAACGCAATTACGCCTTTACAAAAAGCATTGGAGTCGGTGCAGCGGCAAACAGCCGAGCTTGAAAAAGAACGACAAAAATCCTACGCACTGATCGAACATGAACTCAAGCGGGTGGTTGAAGGCAGCGTTGCCTTATCCAGCGAAACGCGTGCGCTAAAGAATGCCTTAAAAAAACCCCACGTGCGCGGGCGTTGGGGAGAGGTTCAGCTAAAAAATTGTGTGGAGCTTGCTGGTATGTCGGAGTATGCCGATGTGCAGTTTCAGGACGTAAATACCGATGATGATGGCCAACGTTTGATTCCCGACATGACTGTGAAAATGCCAGGCGGACGCGTGGTGATCGTCGACGCAAAAACACCCATCGACGCGTTCATTGCATCCCTTGAAGCACCAACCGAGGAAGAAAAAAATATTGAAATGCGCCGCCACGGCATGCAGGTTAAAGATCATATCAAAAAATTAGCTCTTAAAGGTTACAGTGATCATCTCAAGGACACAGCCGATTTCACCGTCATGTTTTTGCCAAACGAATCGTTTTTATATGCAGCCTTAGAAACTCAAGCAGATCTTGTAGAGTTTGCCATTGAGAAAAAAATATTAATTGCGACTCCCCCAACGTTCATTGGTCTTATGAAAGTGATTCGCTATGGATGGAACGAGGAGCGACTGGCCGCAAACGCCGAAAAAATCCGCGATGTGGGAAAAGAGCTTCACAAGCGGGCCGCAGAGTTTGTCGAAACCTATATCACTGTTGGAAAGTATCTGGGTTTAGCCTCTGATAAATACGAAGATGGATTAAAGAGACTGAATCACCGCCTCTTACCTCAAGCTCGTAAAATAGAAGAGTTGGGCGCTAAGAGTATCAAGGATCTTCCTGAACCCATGGGCTTTGAAGTTCCCGCAGAGCTAGAAGGATAAGTGCGTTTTGTCGCATTCTAATTTTCTTGCAATTGTTTTTTTAACCACTTGGTAATTTCGGCGCCGTGGTTTTTGTTCCAGGCGTGATCCCCATCGTTAGAAAACTGAGTTTCCACGGGAATATTATTTTCGCGCAGGCGAGCCTGATACAGTTCAACAGTGGAAAACGGCACAATGGAGTCATCTTTATTGGCCACTAAAAACGTGGGAGGGTGCGAGGCTGGCAGGTTTGAAGGAATGTAGCATTGCGACGCTAAGCACTCGCCATAGGATGCGGAATGAACCACGATGCCACGAATATACTTGGCTATGCTTGTTTCCTGAATAAGTCGGCTGGACATATACCCTCCGCTTGAGAAACCCGATATAAAAATATTTTTGCGATCGATATTGAACACCGAAAAATTTTCCAAATTTTGCAAAAGATATTCTGTTAAGCGATAATCACGACCCGATGTAAAATGCCCTGAGTACGGGGAGATATTTGCTTCCCATGCAACAACCGCGATTCCGATGTAGTAAGGAACAATCCGATTAGCAGTTGGTGCAATGACCACGAAGCCTGCATCCGTCAGCGACTGGATGTACGCGTTCTCGTAAGCGAGGCCAAATGGAGATTCAAGGGGGCGCGAGGTTTCTACAGGGTAATTGGTGCCATGAAAATAGATCATCACCGGGGCTGGGTCGCGCGACGCCTGAGTTGGCTGAAAAATCAAAACATCACGGGGAGTTCCGGCTACGGTAACGGACCAATACTCGGCATTCACCAGGTCGACCGTGTTTTTTTCAAAGAGATTGCGGCACTTTTCATTTGCTCTAGCTCGAGCTTGAACAGGCATGAAAGCGGCAAAAAGTAGTAATAAGAGAATCCCCTGACGACCCATAGATGTGTATTAGCAGATATCTACAGCTTCTGCTTGAGAAAATAACGAGATTCGTTATATTAGAGCCCGTCCAAAAAGTATTGTGTCATTGAAAATATTGAGAAATCCCTGAATCGAGGCGAGACAACGAAGCGCTGGCCGAGCTTAAAGCTTGGAAAAGCAGTGGTGAATCGGAGATTCCTCAATGTTTTGAATGATACATTAATTTTTGAATGGCCTTTTTTGGACGGGCTTTAAGCCGGCCTATTATTAAACGCTAGGAAAAATGACAGACGCTGAACTTGTACTCCATCTTAAAAAGAATCCTTTTGTGCTAGCGCCCATGGCGGGCATAACGGATATGCCTTTTCGGCTCTTCATGAAAGAGCTCGGAGCAGGAATCGTGATAAGCGAGCTTGTCTCTGCAAACGGCATAAAATACGCCGGAGAAAAAACTCTTCAGCTCCTCGCATTCAACGATAAAGAACGACCGGTGGGTTTACAGCTTTTTGGCGAAGATCTCGAGGCTCTGCGCTTAGCTGCGCAAAAAGTGGAAGAGCTCGGAGCCGATTTTGTTGATTTAAACTTTGGATGCCCGGTTAAAAAAGTTGTTTCAAAAGGAGCTGGGTCGGCGCTTTTGAAGGATTTAAATCAACTGCGCCTTGTACTAAAAACCGTGCGCGCAGCTGTGAAAATTCCAGTCACTATAAAAATTCGCACGGGCTGGGAACCTTCCCAGCGAAACGCGGTGGAAGTTACAAAGATAGCCTACGATGAAGGCATTGCGTGGGTTGCCATCCATGGACGCACGCGCAGTCAAGGTTACTCGGGGCAGGCCGACTGGGAGTATATTACTTCGGTAAAAGCTGTGAGCCCATTACCGATTATCGGAAACGGTGATATTTTAAGCGCCGAGCAGGGCGAAAATCGTTTACGTCTCTCGGGTTGCGATGGCGTAATGATTGGCCGCGGGTGCCTAAAAAATCCTTGGATCTTTCGCGAAGCAGCCAACTTGCTCAATGGCAAAAGCCCCGAAAGTGGCATCGATTACAATTACTTACCTCTGCTTTCAAGGCTCAAAACTCTGCTTTCGCAGACACATGATGAGCGCACAACAGTGATCCAATTGAGAAAATTTTCGATGTGGTATTCGGCGGGCTTTCCTGAATCGTCAGCCTTTCGTAAAGAGATATTTTCCACTCGCACAGTCGCAGACACCTATGATAGGATCCTCGACTATTATTCACAAATCGATCTCGGCCACAAACAAGACACAAGTCATGAGGATTTTCTCATGGGAGGACACGGATAATGAGCGACCTGCAGAGAAGTCCCGATAAAATCAGAAACATTGCGATCATTGCACACGTGGATCACGGGAAAACCACGCTCGTTGATCACTTACTTCGTCAAAGCGGTATGTACCGCGATAACGAAAGAATGGATGAGCGAGTTATGGATTCCATGGATCTTGAAAAAGAACGTGGGATTACAATTGCTGCTAAAAACACCAGCATTATTTACAAAGACTACAAGATCAACATCGTCGATACGCCCGGGCACTCGGATTTTGGTGGTGAGGTTGAGCGAATTCTAGACATGGTGGATGGAGCGATTCTCTTGGTGGATGCCTCAGAAGGCCCACTCCCGCAAACACGCTTTGTGCTTTCGAAAGCTTTGGCAAAAAACATCAAGGTGTTTGTTTGTATCAACAAGATCGATCGTAAAGATGCGCGAATTCAAGAAGTGCAAAACGAAATTTTCGATCTATTTATCGATCTCGAAGCTCCCGAAGAACAAGCTGAATACGATTGCATCTACGCCATTGCTCGTGAGGGCCTAGTGACTTTGGATCCAGAAGTGATCCCAGAAAAGAAAAGTCTCGAACTGATGTACGAGTGGATTATCGAAAAACTTCCACCGCCCGTTGCAAAAGTAGAAGGCTCGCTACAAATCATGATTTCGAACATTGGTTATAACAATTTTGTTGGCCGCTTGGCCATTGGCCGTGTTCGACAAGGTATTATCAAGATGGGCGAAGAGGTCACACTTTCAGCAGAACAAGGCTTCAAAAAATTTAAAGTCACCGCACTATATCTTTACGACGGTCTCAAGCAAGTGGCAGTCAACGAGATCTCTGCTGGAGACATTGCAGTGGTTGCAGGATTTGAAGATTTTGGAATCGGTGATACCATCACGTCATCGGCAAACCCACAACCCCTTCCACGATTAAAAGTGGATGAGCCCACGGTAGAAATCACCATTTCGGTAAACGACAGTCCGTTTGCGGGAAAAGATGGTAAACATATCACTTCTCGCAAAATCTTAGAGCGTCTCGAAAAAGAACTTCTAACCAACGTGGCCATTCGCATGATCCCGACAGATCGTCCAGAAATTTGGCGACTGCTCGGTCGCGGTGAATTGCAACTTTCAGTTCTTGCAGAGCAAATGCGCCGTGAAGGTTTTGAGTTTATTCTTGGAAAGCCGCAGGTTATTCTAAAAAAAGATGGCGACACAGTTCTTGAGCCCATGGAAAAAATCCTTGTCGACGTTCCCGAAGTTTACACTGGAATCGTTTCGGAAAAACTTGGACCTCGCAAAGGTGTGATGATGAACATGACACCAATGCACGGTGGACGCATGCGTTTAGAGTTTGTGATTCCATCGCGTGGATTGATCGGTTACCGTTCTGAGTTTCTTACTGATACAAAAGGAATGGGCTTACTCAACCGTGAGTTTGCTGGGTTTGAACCATTTAAGGGTGACATCGCTCACCGCATGAATGGCGCGCTCATTTCGGATCGCACAGGAAAGACCACCCAGTATGCCATTTTCCATTTGGAAGATCGTGGCAGATTTTTTATCAACGCTGGTACCGAAGTTTATCAAGGCATGATCGTTGGTGAAAACTCGAAAGAGAACAATATGCACGTGAACGCCGTTCGTGAAAAGAAACTCACAAACGTTCGTGCCTCGGGTTCGGACGAAGCCATTCGATTGACTCCAGTAAAGCCAATGACCATCGAACAAGCGATGGAATGGATCAAAGACGAAGAGATGATTGAAATCACTCCGAATTTTGTGCGCCTACGCACGAAGGATCTGAAGTAAGCGGGCGGGCACTCAAAAAGTGCCATCTCCTAGCAGCTTCTACGATGTGAAAAAAAGCCTCCTATTAGGAGGCTTTTTTTTGGCTAGAAATTACTGCTGCTATCGATGTCGGATTCCATTGATGGGGCTTCTGTTGGAAGCTCGTTTGATGAATCTTGCGGAATTTCTTCTATTGAGTCTGAATGGAACGACTCAACTTCGTAAGTTGGCGCTGGGCTCCACAAACCGTAATCCACGCGGTCCCGTTCTGAATCATGCTCTTCCTGGGAAATTTTGCCCTGAAGAAGCAGCAAACTCAGCGTTCGGTTGACCCGTCTTTTATTATAACGACTCAGCTCTTTGTTCGCATGGAAGGACACGGAGTATTTGACTGGATTCGGTAGTAGCGAAATGAGATACGCCCCTTCGGCGGGAGTGAGCGCACCGGGAGATTTTTGGAAATAATGTTGAGAGGCTTTACGTATTCCGTAAATGTTTTTGCCAAATTCAACCACATTGAAATACTTTTCGATGATTTGAACTTTAGTTAGTTTTTTTTCGATCTCTTTTGAAATAAAAAACTCTTTCATTTTTCGGATCAGACTCTTTTCTTTGCTGAGGTACAGGTTCTTTGCCAGCTGTTGGGTGATTGTAGATCCACCGCGAACCCAGCGCCCAGCATCCATACTTTTTTCCAAACTGTCTTTGATTTCATCCCAGTCGAAGCCTTGATGAAAATAAAAACTCGCATCTTCTGAGGCAATCAAAGAAGACACTAGGTGCCTGGGCAATTGGTTGTAGCGGATGTAGTTGGGTTTTTTTGGGCAGAGTTCTACCTCGAACATCGAGGTGGTAAAGCATCCGTCGATGTTGGCTGTTGAGGGAATGCTTCGATAGGCAATAAGTGCAAGACTGCCTATGACAATGACGAGCGTTATCAGCACAATAAGCATTGTATATAAAAAAGATTTTTTACGAGAGGTAGCCATTTTTTATCATCCACTCCACGCTATCGCGAATTGCCATTTTAGCAGGAGTGACATTAAGGCCAAGTTCTTTTTGCGCTTTCTCGCTAGAAAACCAGTGATACATGGACGAGGTCCAGGCGGTTTCGCGGCTCAAAGGACTTTTTAAGCCCATGGGGGTCAAAACCGTATCGCCAAGAGTTCCCAACCCGTGCAAAGCCCAGCGAGGAAGCATGGCGCGAGGAGGTTTTACGCCGGCCACGTCTGCAATCATCGCAAACACATCTTTAAGCAATAGGTTTTCTCCAGCCACAATGTAGCGTTCGCCCACGCGACCTTTTTGAGTCACCACTTTTAAACAGTAGATAACGTCGTTAATGTGCACCACATTTACGCCGCCTGGTGTGTAAAAGGGAAATTTACCCATGGCCACTTTTCGTTGAACATTTCGACTGCCTTTAGTGGCGTCGCCGGCACCGTACACGGTGGAAGGATTTAAAATGTAAGCCTTTAAACCATTGTGATGAACCGCCGTTTTAACCAGTTCCTCAGCCGCATGTTTGGTTTCGAAGTATCCAAGATTAAGGTGTTTTATATTGTAAGGAGCGGTTTCGGTCAGTTCGGCTTTGTTAAAGCTTGCGCCGATGGCAACCACCGAACTCATGTAGACAAGCGCAGGCGTTTTTTGTGTCACACAGGCATCGACAACTTTTTGCGTGCCGCCTACATTCACCTTTTCCATATCTTTTCGCTCGGAGGCTTTATAAGCAATCTTCCCCGCCAAATGATAAACGATGTCTTGATTTTCGGTGGCAGTTAAAAGGGAATGGAAATCGGTCACGTCGCCAAGGGCCGCGCGCACCGGTAAATTTTTGAGTTCTGTGTCTTTGAGGGGTTTACGAACTAAAACGGTCACATCGTGACCGTCTTTTATAAGATCTTTTACAAGATGCTGACCAATAAAGCCTGTGGCTCCAGTTACTAGAGCTTTCACAGTCTAGAAACAATCTTTAAGATCGCGAATTGTTCGTCCGTTGCCAAGCTTTGCGTTGATTTCGTTGATCTTCACCAGCAAAACACCTTCGTTACTAAGATCATTGCGCGAAGATACCTGCTCGATCAACGTTACAACATCGTTAATTTTTGCAAGATCAACAGAACCCGAAGTGTCGTTGGCAATGGTTTCAACTACAGATGTTGACATCTTTGAAGCCGCTTCAAGAATCAATTTTCCATTTTCGCCAAGAGTGGTAACGCTCTTTGCGGTGATCACGGTGTTTGTCATTTTAGCGAGGATGGTGTTTACGCTTGTTTTTGCTTCAGGGCGCATCGCTGCTAACTTACGAATAATTTCTGGTTTCATTTCGGCTAAGCCTGCGCGCACATAACCATCAACTAAGCGTTCTGCTTCAGCGCGATTTGCTGCAACGCCTGAAGTTTCAAGCTCTGCGCGCATTGTAGTTTGGGCTGCACGAGAGATGCGTGCATCTGGACGAATGATTTCCCCAGCTGGTTTATTTATTCCAGGTCCCGCAAGTGCGGAAGTCGAAAGAAATGTGAGCGCGATTGAAATGATAAACGATGAATGCATATGGTCTCCTTGTGGCTTTGTGGGCCCATTATTCCTTGGTTAAATTAAATAATCCAGCTAAAAATATATACGTATCGTAGTAGTTGTTAGTTTCCTCTAGAAGTAGCCTAATGTGTTTCAGAATTTGCAGGACTGTGTATTTTTTATAAGCTTCGGGCGACATCTGACTCACTTCTAACGCTGTAAATGTGGTTTCGGTGGCGATATTGTCGATGTCGTTAAAATTAATACCAACAAGGTCCGCACTTAGCTCGCCACTCAAATCCATCAGCTGACCCATGCGCTGAGTTTTTTCCTCGAAGGTATTTGAAAAAAGAGTGCGAGATACATCTTGAGTGAACAAAAAGGGATTTGCCCCGCCGATGTTCTCCATAGAAATTGCATCGAGTGCATCAGTTGAATTTGCGTATTTGAAGTGACGGGTGTGCTCGGCAAATTGCAGAATAAAATTTTGTAATTTAGTGCTAAATGCCGTTCTATTACCTTGAGTCAGTATCGTCGTAGAAACCTTTTCCAGCACTTTACCGTAAATTTGCATTTGCCCAATCAGGGACATGTTCACACTTTGCCGATTTAAAACCTTTTCATGCAAATTTCTTTCAGTGATGAGATTTGCCCGTCCTCGATTGTGAACTCGGGAAACGAGAATCGAGGGACTGTCGTAGCTCACATAGGAAAAGAAATTGTCATCGACCATCTGTGTGTAGCTTGAGATATATTTTTTATAGAAGGACATAACATCTGGTAAAATCATGCGATTCCACCAGGTGCGAGAAATTTCGGTGGTGGCTCCCGAAGTCAGCGGCACTCGCACGTCGGTTAAAACCGAGAGCGGATCGATGTAATTTGAATAGTCGGTTAACCAAAGGGCACCTGGTTTTACATCTGAAAATTCAGCGCTCTCATCCATATCTTTAGCCAGAAACAAAGAATTGTGACGTGCAAATTGGCAGCTTTCTGGATAAAAAGCATCATTCGGTAAGTTCACTAAACGAGGCAATTCGAGAGTTGCCGGAAACCCGCTCATAGACGCTGTGGATTGAAAGGTTGTGTCGTTCGAGCAAAGCACCTGGCGAAGTGTGTCTTCAACGGGCAACGACTTCGTAAGAAGGTCTACCCATTCTACATTGTAAGAAACAAAAGAGTTCCTGTTTTCTGAAAAGAACAGACGGGCACTTTGCGGGATAAATCTCAAAATCTTCATGGCCCGGCAAAAATACGGATCGCGGTCGAAACCACCGCACATGCGGTCAGGGTTCCATGGTTGCTGAGCCTGTATTTTTTGTTTGAAGGCAACAAGGGCGTTGGCTAAGCGGTTTTCGAAGGTGGTCCGATTGATAACAAGGGGATTTTTGAAAGAGTTTTTATAATCGGTGAAAGCACTTTCGAGGTTCACTATGTCGTCTTTTAAAAAAATTTGATGCGATTGAACCATGGTGGCTGTCGATGCGCGGAAGTACTCTTCCCACGTGGTTTTTACCGCAAACGCTGTATCGTAGAGAGAAAGCAAAGTTGAAGGGCGTTCGCTACGTTGTAAATAAATTTGTTCAAGCAGATATTTGCCAGAGAAAAATGAGGCAATGTATTTTTCCCACTTCATAACGTAATCGGGAAAAGATCGTGTGAGACGGGCCAGTGTAACCCGTTCGCGGTAGCGGCGTGAATAAAAATCAAGATCTTTTAGTGCAAGGGCAAGGCGGTCGACCGAGTTACATCGTTGAGTCGGGGCGGCACGGTAATGGACCTGTACCATGTGGCAGGAAAGATCCACGGACTCTGAAGCAAAGCCACCGGCTCTTTCGATGCCATTTGCAATTCCAAAAAGTTCTCGGGTGTTTCGCCGAATATCTGGAGCGTCATACAGATACCACACCATTTGCATGGTGGGAATCTCAAGAACTTTTGTCCAAGCTAGAAATATAACAAGCTCTCCTACCATTATAAACACGCCACCAACACCAGACGCGCGGCCTGCGGTGAGAGTGACTCTAAACACATTCTTTGCAACCTTTAGGGCGCGCGTGCGACTCATGTATTGAAGCAAAGCGTTTTGCGAAGCTCGTGCCTCTCCGGGGACATTAAAAAATTGGCCGTGATTGATAAGCCATTGGAAAAATCTTTGCGAACCAGCCGACATCATCGCGCCACCAATGAGAGATGGAATCCCTGCTCCAAAATCGAGCCAAAATTTTTCGGCGGACAAAAAATGAGTCGCTGCCGATGCACAAAATGTGCTTTTGAAGTTTGCCCGAGCAAGATCGCGTACACATTCTTTAAATGTAGGAATTGTTAAAATGTGCGAAACAATCTGTTGTGCCGCCATACCAAAGGACATTCCTGCATAACCAATCAATGGACGGAGTGAACGCATGCGCTTTTCAGTAAGCGGCTTACCAATCATTTCGGAGGTAGCAACGGCTAAGTTTGTAAGATGGGCCGATGCAATTCGGTTACCCAAAACGAAGCCAAAAAATCCAATGTTCCCTTCGAGAGTCGTCATAGCTTTTAAAAGATGTTCAGCGCACAGCGGAGTGTTCGTGTTGGTAGCAGGAGCCCATTTCCAGGCGTTAAAAAGTGAGCCGCTTCCAATTCCATAGCAACCGACAAGTTCCATAACGATCATTGCGGCATTGAATTTTCCAAATTCAGCTGGGAAACCACGAACCGCTCCAGTAAAGTTGCGGCGGAAATTAGTATCTGTTCTTAAAGCTGCATTAAACTGACTGGCTGTCGCTATATCTATAGGTATCAGCTTTCGGCCATTTTCGGTTTCGGCCATTGTGTAAAAGGTTTCCACTGTGCGACCAGAAACGGGATCAACGGTGCGCTCGATGTACATATTGGGTGTTGTGGGATGTGGGATGAGATTAGAAGGTTGTACGCCATCGCTCGTCGTCAAACTGCTCAAATCCAAACGGGGTTGATCCATCGGACCGGCAGCGGACACGAGTGGGAAAAAGAAAAACAAAAAAACCAAGAGAGAATTTTTATTGTTGTTTATCATAGGCTTACTACCAGCAAATTCGAGACCATCTAAATCCTTAAATAATTCAACCCAAGCGGCGTTTAAACGCGAGATGAGCTCAAAATTGCTAATCCACTGTCGTAAATTTCGACACCCAAAAGTATTAGTTTCAATGTGAGACAGTTGGCGACCGTATCATACTGGCACTCCGATTGCTCTCTTTAAGATTGGACATTCGATTTGGGGTATTTATGAAAATGAAACTATTAGTAATTTGTTTAATTGGATTCGGTCTAAATGGCTGCGCCAATAAATCTTTCGAAGCAGCGTCGCCATCCGTAGGTGACGAGGATATTTTTCAGCCGCCTCCTATCGGTGACGACGATGATGTGATTGATGATGATTTAATAGTAGATCCCGATCCATTGGTCTGCCCCCGCTACGACTTGATTGTAGATTCGGTAGATCAGCAAAGTGCTCATCGCAATTATCGTTTTGTGTATAATTCAGAAATGAAAATGACATCCACGCAAGGTGATATCGATGTTACTTTTCAGCAAAACAGTTCTTCGACAAACTACACGCAGTGTTCTGGAAGTTTTACGAACACGGCAATTTCAACGGGTCTTAAGCCCTTGGATATCACCCAGGAGCTGACGAAACAAATTCTTATCAGCCACGGAAAAGTTTGCGCCACGGTCATGCCAGTTCGCTCCTCTACAATCCGAGTCATAGATTCCGCCACCGGGCGTACACTTTTTGATGAACAAGTTTTTCGCCAGCAAAACGGCGCCTGCGAATTCGGTTACACTCTTGAAGGACAAGACTTACGCCGGCAGCTGATCGAATTCTCCCGCGCCATCGTCGATATCAAAGCCGCATCCTGCAACTAAAAGGTACCAAGTACCTTTTCCGGCGCTGTGACACAGCTCATCTCTCGTATATGCATGGTCCAACTAAAAGGTACCAAGTACCTTTTCCGGCAACGTAACAAAGCTCATCTCTCATATATTTACGGAATAGGTACTTGGTACTTTTTCAGAATTAGAAGGTGCGAAGCACCTTCTAGTATCAGGTAAAGCACCTTCTAGGTATCGGCGTAGTTTTCGACGTCGAACTCTAGGCTGAGTTCGTGGGGTAGAGGTCTGCGGATGGCGCGGTAGTACGTGCGTGGCGACATTGATAATAAATCAGTTAAAGTCGGCATGTAGATGTCAGCAAAACGGTCTACCTGATAAGCAAAATAACTCTCTTCATTCCCGGCGCGCATCGTCTGTCCCCAGTAGGGATTGAAGATTGCCTGAATTTCTTCGATCAGTTTACTAATCTGCTGATCAATCCGTGTTGTCTCGTCTTGAATCTTTTTTAGCTCTGCAGAGTGTTCCTTACCAGTTTCGATTTCTTCTGAGGCCAGTCGAACAGCTTCGTTTTCGAGCGGTGATTTTTTTTGCATCAACTGCTGAATCTGTTGCTGGCAGGGATTGGCTTTGCGCAAACTTTCGATTTCGCTTTCAAGCTCTTCGATGACAACCGCTGTTCGCCATTTGCTATCTTTTTTAAGGCGTACAATATCGCCGTAGATATGATCGCCCACATATAAAATATCTTCGCCCTTTACGTCGAGGCTTTCTTCAAACAAAGGAGCACAACCACCTTGGTAAATGCCGGGAACCAGTTTTGCGTCGTAATTTGTTAAAGAGCCATCAGTTGGGTTTACTTTTAGAAAATTTTGATTGTCGTAGAAAAATCGC
The DNA here is from genome assembly GCA_043757265.1 of Bdellovibrionales bacterium. Lineage (GTDB taxonomy): Bacteria > Bdellovibrionota > Bdellovibrionia > Bdellovibrionales > JAGQZY01 > JANPLN01. The sequence goes on from JAYUQP010000091.1 coordinate 124,771, forward strand.
GGTTTACGAGCACTAGTGATGACGAATTCAAATAGATCCGTCCATGATTTATGCTCTTTAAGATAAGGCGTGATGGCAAAATCGAGCAGTGCTTTTGAGTAGTGATAGTCGGAGTTGGTAACGATAAAAAGCCGTTTGCCGTGTTTTTTGTAGCGCTCTAAACCTTCCACAAGCTTTGGATCGGCAATGATATACTTTGCCAAATCTTTTCGTACGATACTTTTTAGAGAGTCATCTCTGTGGGCCATATCCATGGCTTCGATGATGTCGCTGAGAAGCTTAGGATACTCTGGCATTTTGTGATCTGGAGTGCTGTCTTTGACGTCGACCAATTGGCCAAATAAAATCGCCACCGACAAAGAAAAAGCCGTATCGACGGCTACGAAATTTTTGTCGCTCAAATCAACATAGGTCCCATGGTAGTCTTTTTGCTGCTGACGATAATCGATACGTTTTGTTCCATGATGGCTTACGCGAATGGCACCGTGTCGGCTCACTTTGAGTATATTTCCTTTGGCGGAGTCAATCACCAGCCCGCGAATGACGGATGTAAATTCGAATGGCAGCTTCAATATCTTTTCGGGATAACCCTGAACTTCGACAAGTTTTTTTAAGAGGTGTTGGTGAGCCAAAGCCTCAAAGGTGTGACTGTAGTAACGAACCAACGTGTGATCCATATCGAAGCCAATATGTTTAATTTTTCTAAGATTCAGAGTTCTGTTGGTGAAAACGTAGGCCATAAATAATGAAGCTTTCCTTAAGAATTATTTTTCGATTTTTAGACCGTACTCGTTCCAAAGCAACATTCCGCCGCGCATGTTAAAGACCTCGGTAAAACCGCTTTCTAATGCGAAACTTGTGGCTTGCGCCGAGCGCCCTCCACTACGGCATACGAAGATAATTGTTTTATCTTTTGGAAGAGTGTCGATTCGTTCGGGAAGCTGATCGAGTGTGACCAGTGTGGCTCCAGGGATGTGCCCCAACTCGCCAACGAATTCATCAGGTCTACGAACATCAATGAGAGTTAACTTGGATGTATTGCTTTGTATTTCTTTTGGGTCGAGATCCCACACGTCGGGAAACTGCGGGTTTTCTGTTTTTGAAGTAAAATCCATAACTTCCTCCAAAGGACGATTATGATCGTTTAGCACAGGGACGCCTATTAAAATCTTAAAAATGATATGCTGCGCACAACATCTACGGCCAAAGCTGATGGACGCAAATGCAAAGATGTGTCATCCATTCAAGCTACTGATAGCGAAAAGCTCGCAAGGGCTAGACAGAGGAGAAAGTATGGAAACAGAACTTAACCCAGTAGGTCTCAATGGAATGGATTTTATTGAATACTGCGGTCCAAAAGCTCGTGAACTGGAAGCTTTATTCTTGCGTCTTGGGCTTGCAGAAGTGGCTAAACACAAAAGTAAAAAAATAAAACTCTTCAAACAGGGTGATATCCACTTTTTTCTCAATGAAGATGCCACAGGTTTTGCGGCAGAATTTGGCAATGTTCACGGTCCAAGCATTTGCTCCACTGGATTTCGGGTGCAGAATGCCGAAAAAGCTTTTCAAACTGCAGTGGAGTGTGGCGGGAAGCCCTACGATCAAAAAGATGCAAAGTCTTTTGCCGCCCCGACCATTTATGGCATTGGTGACTCCTTAATTTATTTTATCGACGAAGCAATGAAACAGAAAATTTATCAGATGGAATTCAATTTCAATCCAGATACATTGGAGCCAAAAGGCAAAGGCCTATACCTCATCGACCATTTAACTAACAATGTACCAGTCGGAGAAATGCAAAAGTGGTGTGATTTTTACCAAAAAGTTTTTGGTTTTAAAGAGCGGCGGTTTTTCGATATCAAGGGTGCTAAAACCGGCTTGATCTCTAAAGTGATGCGTTCTCCTTGCGGCAAAATCACAATTCCGATCAACGAGCCTACGGATAAAAAATCCCAGATTCAGGAGTATCTCGAGGAGTACGATGGATCAGGAATTCAGCACGTCGCTTTGTTGACAGAGGATATCTGTTCATCCATTGCCCAACTTCGAAACGACGGAATTCCTGTGTTGGACATTCCTGCGACCTATTATGAAATGATTCCGCAGCGCCTTCCGCAGATCACCGAAGATCTCGAAGAGCTCAAAAGATTACAAATTCTGGTGGATGGGGACCCCGAGGGTTATTTGTTGCAGTTATTTACAAAAAATCTGATTGGACCGATCTTTTTTGAATTTATCCAACGAAAAAATCACTTCGGTTTCGGCGAAGGAAATTTTCAGGCACTTTTCGAAGCCATTGAGCGCGATCAAGCACAAAGAGGAGTTCTGTAAAAGTGCTCGAGCCATCCAAGGGAGACTTTATCCCAGTCGAGCAAGCTCAGGAGCTTGCTTTATTTGAGGCTGCCCGAGGTGCTGGGTTTGTTTCCCCTAATCCACTTGTTGGGTGTGTTGTTGTGGATCCTGAGCATCGTTTTTTGGCGTCGAGTCACCACGCCAATTATGGCGGGCCGCACGCCGAACGAGCCGCTTTTGCAAAGCTATCTTCAGGCGAATTAGCTGGTGCCACCGTTTACGTCACACTGGAGCCTTGCTCCCACCATGGCAAGACTCCCCCGTGCACAAAACTATTTGCAGGAAAAAAAATCAAGCAGGTCATCGTTGGACAATTGGATCCAAACCCACTTGTTGCGGGTCGCGGTATCGCTTTTTTAAAAAAACAAAATATTCTTATAAATTTTGACGAAGAGTTTTCGGCAAAAAGTGCACGTCTGGCAGAAATATTTATGTGGCATATTCAAAATAAACTACCGTTTGTCACTCTAAAGGTGGCGCTATCGGCCGATGGAAAAATCGCGGGGCCCCCAGGATCTGATCCGTTTATCACGTCGCAAGCTTCCCGGTTGCGTGCTCGTGAGCTGCGCGCAACCCACGACGCAACCTTTATCGGCGCCGAGACCTTTTTGATCGACAATCCATTACTAGATTTTCGCGAAACTCAGTGGGAAGGAAAAAAACAACCACGGGTTGTCATCCTTGATCCTCAGGGAAGAGCCCAATCGTTTTATTTAAAATCTCGGTTGGCCCAGTCTGTGAAAAAAGAGAACGTTTTTTTTGTGGCATCGGTAGACAAAGGAATGCTTAAAGAGCTTTATGCAAAAGGAATCTACTCCCTTTACGTTGAGGGTGGAGCAAAAACCCATGATCTTTTTATGCAACAAAAGCTGTATCAAAAACTGATTTGTTTTGTATCACCAAAGCTGTGCGGTGACGGGGTACCATGGGTGTGGTCCGTTGTAGATTTGAAAGCGAAGTTCCAGCACGTGCAAACGGCTCAGATCGGTGATGATGAGTTCATGGAGTTCATTCCATCATGAGTGAAACGTTTCTAAGGTCTTCTTTTAAAAAAAAACTTTTTGATTTTGTACTTGCCAGAGATTTCGTTTTTCAGCCGACAGATGATTTGTCGGCTTCTGTTTTGTTTGGAGACTGGCGGCTGGATTACTCGCCGCTTTCAACCCTCAGTCGGGAACTAACGTCGGAAGGTAAAGTTTTTTATTTTTTGGGAGATGTTTTCGAACTCAATAAAGTTTCCCCGAAGGACAGTATTGGTCACTACGTTGGTATTGAGTTTGACTCAAACGAAAAAACGATTTGTATTTTTCGCAGTCGAAATAGTTTTCTGGGGCTGTATTACCATGCTTTTAAAGATGGCCCAGTTTTTTGGGGAAATTTTTCAAGGGCTAAGGATTTTTTAGACCCGCTCGTAGATCCGCAGAAAATCGATAGTTTTTTTGAAGAGGGGCTTATCAGCGATGGAAATACACTTTTTAAAGGTATTCGTCAGGTAGCATTTCAAAAGCGAGTGTCAGTTAAAAAAGGAGTCGTGCTGGAAGAATCAGAGCCAGTGCTTTTAGCTGACTCTCCTGTAAATCGCTCGGCGGCTCAATTCCTCGACTTTACTATGGACCGCTTTCAGCAATGGTTTAAACATTGTTCGTACAATTCAGTGGCCGTCAGTGGTGGCGCCGACAGTCGCCTGCTCTGTGCGACTCTGCAAAAATTCCCTGCTCACCGAGACGTCACCTTGCACTCCCGCTGCCATCCGAAGTTACTTCCAGAGCAAGATGCGGATGTGCTTATTGCAAAACGTATCGCAGCGATTTTGCAAAAAGGACACGACGTGCAAAGGAGTCAGCAATTCCCCTCGGCCTACCTGAGTCAAGAGTTCCCCGCCGTGCCTCCGATAATGAGTGGGCTTTATGGGGGTGAGCTATTGGGTGGCGAGCTTTTACAACTTGTATCAAATGTTCGGATAAAAAAAGATCAGGAGAATGCTTTTGCGCATGCCGTAGAGGCTAGCGCTCAAATGTTCCTGTGTGATTTTTATGGAGGCGCTTGGAGTGTTTGCTCAGCTCATCACAATTTAACTTTAACTCCCTTCTGGGACTCTTACTTTATTGCTGCTATGCTACAAACACCCACATCAGTGATAAAAGGGTATTCGCTACTGTCTAAAATGTACGAGCATCTGCCTGCAAATTTAAAAGAATTGCCCTTTGTTTCGATATTTACCGATTATCAACCTCAGTGGAAAAAACCGCTGCCGGGAGTGAATCCGAAGTCAATCAATGGCGACCTGGTGAATATTTGCTGGCCCGATTCTTGGCGCAAATATAAAGAACAGCTACCTGAAGACCACTACCGCGCGCGCGCAGGAACATTATGGTTTTATTTAAAAGCTTTTTACGACCTTTCTGACGAGGATCTTTTGTCGCTGCTGTAAAATTTTGATTCACGGAATTTAAGCATGTTTCCCTTAAATAACGCCATGCGCGTATTGCCCCAGCAAGGGGCATGATTTATAGCTTACGAATGTTAAAATTCACTGTCGATCACGCTCTCAGCCTCTATCGCAAACCTTTGTTTGATTTGATTTACCACGCACACTCTTTGCACAAAGAATTTCAACCAGAAAATCAAATACAAAAATGCAGTTTGCTTTCGATCAAAACCGGCGGGTGTCCAGAAGACTGTTCCTATTGCCCACAGTCGGCCCACTATAAAACGGGTCTCGATAAACAAGGGCTGATGGATTTGGCAGATGTACAGGCTGCAGTTAATGATGCGAAAGCACAAGGCGCCGAACGATTTTGCATGGGTGCTGCATGGAGAGAAATAAAAGACGGCGCGCAATTTGAACAGGTGCTGGATATGGTTCGCATGGTGAAGACTGCTGGGATGGAAGCGTGTGTGACCTTAGGGATGTTAAACGAAATACAAGCGCAGCGTTTGAAAGGCGCAGGCCTTGATGCCTACAACCACAACTTGGATTCATCCCGGGAATTCTACGACAAAATTATTTCAACTCGCACCTATGATGACCGATTGAAAACCTTGGGACATGTTCGCCAAGCTGGAATTACGATCTGTAGTGGCGGCATAATAGGAATGGGTGAGACTGACACGGACCGCTGTGCCATGCTGGTTGAGCTTGCTAATTTAGATCCACAACCGGAGTCGGTGCCCATCAACCTTTTGATTCCTGTGGAAGGAACGCCGCTGGCTCAACAGCAACCAGTGGACGTGTTCGACCTTGTCCGCTGTATCGCTGTGGCGCGGATTCTTATGCCGAAATCGAAAGTTCGCTTGTCAGCTGGAAGAATCAATCTGACCCGCGAAGGGCAAGCTTTGGCTTTTTTTGCCGGTGCGAACTCCATCTTTTTGGGCGAGAAGCTTTTAACGAGGGACAATCCTGAATCTCTTGAAGATCAGAAACTTTTTGCGGATCTCGGTGTGCACTTTACTGAATCTGCTCCGATGCAGTGACCATGAAAATTCACTTACTGCAAAAACTTCAGCAGCAAGAAGAAAACAACCTTACCCGCTCCTTGCAGGAGCCAGCTGGTATTGATTTTTGCTCCAACGATTATTTATCTTTTGTCACTGACCCAATTTTGCAAAAAAGTATTTATCAAAATTTATTAAGCGTGCCTAGCGGCTCCACAAGTTCGCGTTTGATCCGAGGTCAGCATTCACACCTCACAGACCTTGAAACTAAACTTGCGCAGTGGTCATCGCGAGAGGCCGCCGTATTTTTTTCCTCAGGGTATCAAGCTAACCTCGCAGCGATGACTGCACTGCTCGATGAGGAGTCGCTTGTTTTGTCTGACGAGAGCAATCACGCGTCGATTGTCGACGGCATTCGACTTTCCAAATGCGAAAAAGTGATTTTTAAGCATAACGATCTTGCGGATCTGGAGCAAAAACTTACAGTAAAGACTAAAAAAAATAAAATTGTGGTGATCGAAAGTTTGTATAGCATGCGCGGCGACCGGGCACCGCTTAAGCAAATCAGCGAGCTTTGCCAAAAAAGTAATGCGCTTTTGGTCGTCGATGAGGCCCACGCCACGGGTTTATTTGGTGCTGGCCTGGTTCAGCTGCAAGACTTGCAATCACAGGTGCTATTGACAATTCACTGTGCGGGAAAATCTCTTGGAGTTGGTGGAGCGTGGATCGCCTGCGATGCACTCACTAAAGAGTATTTGGTAAATTTCTCCCGTCCACTAATTTATTCGACGGCACCGTCTCCACTTCTTGCGTCGGCGCTTTTGTCATCTCTTGAGTATTGGGACAATGTGGGGGCAGAGCGGGCCCAACTTTGTTTGCAGAAGGCGCAAGATTTTAAGCAAAGGTTGCAGCAGTTTGTAAATGCAGAAAGCTTATCGGGCGATGGACCTATTCTCTATTTTCAACTGGGTGAAAGCTTAGAGGCTCTGCATTGGGCACAATATCTTCAGTCCAGTGGCTACGATGTGCGCGCCATTCGCTCTCCTACAGTACCTCAGGGCCAAGCAGGGTTGCGAATCTCTTTGCATGCGGCTCAAGCGCCTGATGATATTAAAGGCCTGATTCGCGCACTTAGGGATCGGGTACTTGCTTGTTAGCGCCACGCGGGTTTTTTATAACAGGCACAGATACGGGAGTTGGAAAAACGTTCGTGTCGGCCATCCTTTGTCGCGCTTTCAAAAGCACCCAAAAAATTTGCTACTGGAAACCTGTTCAGACGGGCTATGAAGACGATGACGACACAACCACGGTTGTGAAGACGGCACAGCTGAACGACACTCAATGGAGCCATCCGTCCTACCGATTTCGCGCGCCGCTCTCGCCAGATCGTGCGGCAAAACTAGAAAACACAGTTGTTGATATCGAAAAAATTATGCAAGATTTTGACCTGCTTCAACATCGGTTTCTAATTGTTGAAGGAGCTGGTGGCTTGGAAGTCCCACTGAACGAGAATGTTCGAATGTCGGCGCTCGTTAAAAAGATAAATCTACCTTTGATAGTGGTTGCCTCCACGCGCTTAGGAACAATCAATCACACCCTCCTTACTGTTCAGCGCGCACAAAGCCTAGGGTTAAATGTTTTAGGTGTGATTCTAAACGGTCCTGCCGACCCTGGATTGGAAGAGGTTTTAAAAAGAGAAAATATTACGGTTTTGCTTTCGATTCCGTTCTACGAAGGCGGTGTGGACAACACGTTGCAGACTGTGGAAAAAGAAATGCTGAACTTATTGAAACCGGCAAGTGATAGCGAGGCCGCTGATGTCGATCGAGAGCATATTTGGCATCCGTTTACACAGCATGGTTTTGGCGACGAATTTCCCGTGGTGGTCTCGGGCGAGGGAAGTATATTAAAACTCGCCAGCGGCGCGCAGTTAGTTGATGGGATTTCTTCATGGTGGGTTAATATTCATGGCCATGCTCACCCTGCACTTGCAGAATCTATTGCACGCCAAGCAAACACCTTAGAGCATGTGATTTTTTCTGGATACACTCATCAGCCTGCCACTGAGCTCACCCGTCGTCTCGTCCAAAAATTGAAAGCAGTGAATCCAGAGTTGAAGCGAGTGTTTTTTTCGGACAATGGCTCTACTGCGGTGGAAGTTGCACTTAAAATGGCTTATCAATTTCAAACGTTGATGGGGCGGGCAGGTCGAAACAAATTCTTGGCACTTCGTGGATCCTACCACGGCGACACGCTGGCTGCGATGTCGGTGAGTGAGAGAGAGGGATTTCACAAGGTGTTTACACCTCTAATGGCGCAAGTGGACTTTATCCAGCCCGACAATTTTGAGGAACTCCAGCAAATCGATTTTTCTAAATATGCCGCTGTTATTTTTGAACCTTTAGTGCAAGGAGCTAGCGGAATGAAATTTTATTCTGCAAAGTACTTGCAAGAGCTTTGTAGAAAAGCGACTGCCGGAAGTGTATTGGTTGTCGCGGATGAGATTTTTACCGGCTTCTATCGAACAGGAAGTTATTTCGCCTGCGAGCAAGCTCAAGTTCAACCGGATTTGATTTGTCTGTCGAAAGGCCTCACTGGTGGATTTTTACCGTTGGCAGTTACAGTCGCGAGCGAGTCCATTTTCCATGCATTCAAGACTGATGATATGGCGCAGGCATTTTTACATGGGCACTCGTACACCGGGAACCCATTGTCATGCGCCGTAGCCGCCACATCTATGGATTTACTCGAAACCCCAGAGGTCGTGCAAAGCGTGCGCAATCTTGCACAGTGGACTCGGGAAGCAATCGAGGATCTAAAGAGCCTTCCATTGATTTCTGGGGGAAGAGCGCTTGGAACAATCGGTGCGTTTGAAGTCAATGATATCGGGGATTATGTGAACGATCGGCGATTTTCTCAGCGTTTTGCAAAAGCCTGCGAAAAGCGCGGAGTTTTACTGCGCCCGCTTGGTGGGACGGTTTATTGTCTTCCCCCGTACTCTACGACGCTTTCGCAATTTAATAAAATATACAGAACCGTAAAAGACACACTTTATGATTTGGAGAGAGGTTTGATATGACTGACTGGAAGAGTATTCTCAAGGACATTGTTCAATTTCCCGAAACGCATGCGCTATTTTTAAATACACTGAGCCTTCTCGAATACATTGGGGCTCGAAAAATTATGAAGAGCCAAGAAGAGTCGCGCATTACTCCGACCACGCTTGCGCATATGACTGAAGAGATTCGACACGCGCAGATTATCAAAAAACTCGCAGTGAAGATTGGCGGTACCGCAGTCAAAACATACGCTGAAGAAAGTCTTATTTGTGGTCATGAGGCGAGGGCATACATTCAGGCTATTGACCATGCAGCCCAAAACGTTGTGGGCTTAAAGAATTCCTGGGTAAATTATCTTTTAACTACTTTGGTCATCGAAGAGCGAGCTCAAGAATTGTACCCTTTTTACGATGACTTATTAAAACCGCTTGGTTTGGGCGGGCCACTGCGCGCGATTTTTCGTGAAGAAGAAGAACACTTAGAGCAGGTGATTCAGTCGTTAAAAGAGAACGGTGGGATCACTGAAACGCAGATTGAACTTGTTCGTCAGGAAGAGCGTATTTACTTTACCTCTTTTTTTGCGGCTGTTGCGGAAAAAATCCAGACGGTGCCGAAAGGAATACCAGCTCAAGTCTAGGGGGATAGATCCTATCCCCTTAGAACATCCAAATTAACTATTTTGTCTTAATTGCAAAATCAAGATCGATGTTATTTTTAATAACTTTATCTTTTGCTGATTTCACAAGATCAGGAACATAGGTCTTCGAGTTGTACTTTACGTCGAATTTCGTGCGATCAAGTTCAATTCTTCCAGTGGCAACATAAACGTTACCTTCTTTTTTTACCGTCGCAGGAATTTTGACAGGACCAGTTTTACCGCGGATGGTGGCATTGCCTTCAAAAATTTGCTCAGTCGCAGATTTTGCAGTGACCTTTGTGATAACAAATTTTGCGTCTTTGTAAGTGGCTACATCGAAAAAATCTGGCGATTTAAGATGTCCTACAAGTTTGCCATTCAAGCTTGCATCAGTTAGATCCGTATTTTTAATCGATGTCATATCGATCGTGAATTCGCCACCAGTGATTTTCTCGCCATCAACAGTTAAAAATCCATTCGACAGTGCCACCGTACCAGTGTGCTTGTCGCCAATGAACTCTTTGCTACCAGTCCAGTTAAGCGTGCTGGCTGTGGTATCGATCATTTTCTGTGCAGGCGCTGCGAATACAACTCCGGGAATTAACGCAAATAGCGCAACTACTTTTTTCAACATATTTTCTCCTTTTGTATAGCCCCTTTGGGCTATTCGTTTGTCGGTTCAACCGTCGGCATTTGCCTTGGCACTTAGACTCTCTAAAATAGAGAGGTTATTTTTTTAAAGAATCACGTATATCTCTCAACAGAAGAATGTCCTCTGGGGTCGCGGCTGCTGATTGCGGCGCCTTCTTCATCTTATTCATCGCTTTTATTACTAGGAACAAACAAAATGCAACGATAACAAAATCCATAACGGTCTGAAGAAAAAATCCATAGCCAATAGCGACTTCGCCTTTACCATCTGCGCCTGCTTCAACAATGATTGTTCTTAAGGTCGAAAAATCCACTCCCCCTACCAAAACTCCGATGAGAGGCATTAGCATTTTGTCGACCATTGCGGAGACTATTTTCCCGAAGGCCCCGCCGATGATAACACCGACAGCAAGATCAACAACGTTGCCCTTCATGGCGAACTCTTTAAACTCTTTGGCAATGCCCATGACGTCTCCTCGAAATTACCTTTATGGCTAGCAGTCTATGCTAGTATTTTGATTGAATGCAAGAAATGAGCTCGTTATAGTTGTGTTGCATAGCCAGGAGGGTTTCATGGTTCGGTTTTATTCCTTAAGTATAGTGTTGGTTTTTATTTCATGTTCATTTGGCAGGCAGCCAAGCGTCAACTTGCAAAATATTAATGGAATGGAGTTTTCCTCGGTACTTTTGCCAAATCAGTTGGATGTTTTGATTGTTTCTGATGCGAGATTTAAAAAATCTTCTGCGGCGATGGCTGTGGCAGTGGGTTCCCTTGAGGACCCAGAAAATGCCCAGGGCATGGCCCATTATTTGGAACATATGCTATTTCTCGGTACCAAAGAATTCCCAAAGTCTGACGAGTACTCAACATACATGGAAACTAATGGAGGCTGGGACAATGCCTACACCTCGGACGAAGTGACCAATTACATGTTTGAAGTGGACAACCAGGCTATCGAAGGAGCCCTGCATCGGTTCTCCCGGTTTTTTAGTTCGCCGTTATTTGATGCTGCGTATTTAGAGCGCGAAAAAAACGCTGTAAACAGCGAATTCGAAAAAAACATTAAACAAGATGGCTGGCGCGTAGACAGATACATCAACACGCTTGCTCAAAAAGACCATCCTTACAGAAAATTTAGCACTGGAAATATAAATACTCTCAAGTCAGTCACCCGCGACAATGTGATTTCGTTTTATAAGAAGTATTATTCAGCCAACAATATGAAGTTAGTCGTAATGAGTGCCCTTCCGGCAGATCAAATTCGCGCGCAAGTTGTAAAATATTTTTCCGACGTTCCAAACTTCAATACCACAAGACCAGAATATCAAGATACCTACTTTGACCCCAAACTCGAGCAGCGTCTGCATTTTATAAAAACGATTAATGACAAAGAAGAAATGACACTTTTATTCAATGTTCCCGACGAAAACAAATTTTGGAAAACAAAACCGTTGGCAATAATAAGCAAGTTGCTTGGCGATGAGGGGCCAGGATCGGTTTTGTCGATCCTTAAAAAAGACGGTCTAGCCCTCGAAATGGCAGTGAGCCAGGACTACTGGCGTACACTTTCGGTCGACGTCACTTTAACGCCCAAAGGTCGAAAGCAATATCAACGTGTTTTGTCGGTGATCGATAAGTACATCCAATACATGCGTGAGCAAAAGTATCCAGAATACATTTTTAAAGACGAAAGTGCTGTACGAAGAATCGCTCTTGATAATCTTGAACCCTCATCCTCGGGACAACGGGCAGCGAGTTTTTCAAAAAGTCTCATCGACTTTCCAGCACGAGATTTCTTGGAGCGAAATTATTTAATTCAAGAGTATTCGCCAAAAGATTTTGAAGACTTTCTTGCAATGTTGGATATGAAAAAAGCCCATGTGTTGATCATGGGAAAACGTGAGAAAACAAATAAAAAAGAATCTATTTTTGGTGTTGAGTATCGACAGGAGAAGTTATCCTTTGAACCGGTAAAAAATCAGTTGGCAACAAAATACCCTGTAGAAAACAAATACATTCCGAATAATTTTTCTTTAATCGCGAATCAGCGCCTTCTAAATGAGCCTCAGCAAAAAAAGACCAAGTCCGGATCAGAGATCTTCGTGCGCACCGATACGGAATTGGGTGTTGCGAAGTCAACGGTGCGATTCACAATTCAAGGGAACTCTTCTATATCCAGTCGAGAGGCAGCGCTGTTAACGCTTTTCGTGATGGGCAAAGAAGAGGAGTTGCGTGAGTGGTCTTACCCTATTTCGGAAGCAGGAGCTCGATTCTCCATGAATTACGGAGAAATTCCGCGCGAAATGGCAATCACAGTTTCGGGCTACAGCCAAAGACTCAAAGAAATTTTTCGGGATGGAGTTGGAAGCCCCGGCACCAATCGGCAGCTCCAGGAACTGAATATTAGCCAAGCCACATTTGATGATATGAAATTAAGATTCGTACGAGATCTTTCAAATCTTGAAGAAGCCGTGGCTGCAAATCGCTTGGGGTTAGAGGCCCGACATATGCAAAATGCGCAATCTGTTCACTGGAAAGATCTTTTGAATGAGGCACGGAAGGCAAAATTTAGCGAAGTTAAATCTTTCGCGAAAAAGTTTTTTACGAAAATTTCTGTAAGAGCTATTGCCTATGGAAATATCGATTTAAAAACAGTGGAAGAAATGCTCAGCTTTTTACCGCCGGCAACGGGGGAGCTGGAAAAGGTAAAGTATAGAATTGTTCCTGAGCAAAAAACGTATTCAGGCCCCATCAAAGGTCAGAATAACAATCACGCTATGTTAACGGTGTATAACATGGCGCCTTGGTCGGTGGAAAACCATGCTCGAGTCTTGGTTTTGGGCCAGCTTATATCTCAGCCTTACTTCTCGGAGTTAAGAACTAACCAACAGTTGGGTTATGTGGCGCGCGCAAGCGGCGTGCACCAAAATGGCTTTGTCGGTTTAAATTCAATGCTGCAATCGCCCAAGGTTCCGTCGGTGATGCTGCAAGAGAAGTCGCACGCGTTTTTGTTGCAATTCCTCGAACAAAAGCTATCAACGCTTACCGACGAAGAACTGAAACCTATTCTGAGTTCCATCGAAAATGAGTTGTTGATGAAGCCAACGACTTTACAGGAGCGCGAAGCAGAGTTTTTCCAAGCGGCTGTAAAATATGAAGGTCGTTTTACAATCCGTAATGAAATAGCGGCGGCAGTTAACAAAATTAATGCCCAACAGATGAAAGCGTTTATCCAGATTTATTTTATTAAGCAAAAACCGGCAATGGTTTCTCTATTTTATTTTGGAACAGGGACAAGGCTAGATAAGAAAAAGCTACCAGGAAGCGTTTTTGAAAAAACCGGAGATGTTTCCTGGGACGTTGTAAATCCTTACGTTCGTTGAGAAGGAGCACGTAACAAGCGCATTGGCTGCGCTTGTATTTAAGCAAACGCGCTTGTAATTAAACGGGCGCACCGGCTGCGCCTGTCTTTAAACAGGCGCAATCGCTTGCGCCTGCATAAACGAGTAAAGAAAAACCGCATTTGGATTTTTTTGTGCTTTTTTGAGTTCTAGCATTCCAGCATCCACCACTTCTTGAGTGACGTAACCAGCTTTTACAAGCTGGTCGGACGCGCTTAATAGCAATTCCGCCCAGTACTCAATAATTTTTCTGCGCTTCTCAGGCTGCCTATTATCGAGATGCCACGTGATCACTTCAGTTTTAATTTTTTGAAATCCGACTGCCGATAAAAAATTACCGAGTTTTGCTCCGACAAATGGATCGCCGGCTCCGTCAAATTGATAGTCGTTAAAAGCCATCCAATACTTCCAAAGATTGGGCGAATAAGGATCTAGAAAAAACGAAGAATTCACAACTTCGGTGATATAAATAACTGCGCCAGGTCTTAGCACACGGCGGACTTCGTTGAGAATTTGTAAGGGGTCCGGTACGTGCTCCAAAATCCAACACAAAAAAGCGCCGTCAAACGAGTGCGCGGAAAAATCCATGTTTTGCGCATCCATCTTTTGAATTGTGTATCGGCCCTTAGCAAAGGGTAGTTCGTCCAGCGCTTGCTTAGCTGAAGCAAGCTGTTCTTCGTTCAGATCGATTCCGGTAATTTTAATTTTTGGATATCGACGTAGCAAAATAGATGTTTGGGCGCCAACTCCGCATCCTACTTCAAGCAAATTTTGAACTTCGGTAAGATCAATATTTCGATAAACAGTGTGCTCCGCAAACTCGGCTTGCCGGCGCAGGCGATCTTGCTCAAGCGGCGAGTAGCCATGGAGGTAAGGAAGTGAATTTTGGTCCTTTTTTGTCATGGTCTATAGTTAAAGGAGAAACGGCGTTGCAGCAAGAAAAGAAAGCCGGGCCGCAATGGGCCCGCTATTTCTTGAAAAATAAGGGATTAGGCGTTCTCGGCAGGAGCGGCCTCTGCTGGGGCTTCCTTTTTCTTTGGTGGAGCCTTGAATAAACCCTCTTTAGTCAGAATTTCTATTTTTTTCTCAGCACTGATCCATTTGTTTTGAGTGTCCAAAACACAGTATCGGCCACTCGATTTTTTGAATACTTTGTATTCTTTAGTCTCTTTAACCTTTTCCATTATTACTCCTAAATAGAGGTTGAGCGTTAGGCCTATCCTAGCCCCAACTGCAACGTCAATAGCGCAGGTCGGCCAGGCCCTGCAATAGATGATCATGGCGAATGGAGCGGTTGCCAGGAAAACGTTTTGTGAGTATTAAAAGTGATGGGGAACAGTTTATCTTTGGACGAGGGTGTATGATAGATGAATGGGGTATTAGTTCTGAGCCAGTAGACTGGTTCACAACTCGAAATTTTAAGCCCGCAGGGCCGATATACCCGCAAAATCTGTTATCTTCACAGGACATTCTTGGGACCTCAAACATTCCCTTTCTACCCATTGTCGGGTTTGAACGGGTAGACTGGCCACAAATGCACAGTGAGGTGAAGTCACTCGAAAACCACTATGTGCCTCACCGGGCACATGAGTCGCATCGTGGCTGGAGCAGTTTATGTTTGCATGGTTTAAGTTCTGTGCACACCGAAGCTCATCAAAGGTACGGCTACAAGAATATTGAGGACGTACCGTTTGTTTGGACAGATATCGCGAAATTCTGTCCGACCTTGGTTTCCTTCCTTAAGAACCAAATAGATTACGAGAAGTTCTACAGAGTCCGGATCATGAAACTGAGCGCTGGGGGATTTATCATTCCGCACAAAGACAGTTTGAGCGAAGAAGAAAATCGAATTGGCCCCATCAATATCGCACTTAATAATCCGAAGGACTGCTTTTTTTTCATGGATCAGTTCGGCTATCTTCCATTTGAACAAGGTACGGTAATGAGTCTCAATCTTTACAACGTTCATTGTGTGGTAAACCGCAGCCACGAAGATCGCTACCACCTTATTATCCACGGCAAAAGATCCTCCGAGTGGTCGCAACGTTTTTATGAAAGCTATGTAAGGTATAAACTAGTCTATGCATAAAATGGCGCACACGATTATCATTTCTAATTCAATCACAGATCAGATCTCAAAAAATATTTTGGACAGTTGGCTTGTTTACTACAAAAGAGGCGCGTGGATTCGACAGACCAAAAACGATGACTCTCAAGTTAATTACGCTCAATTTACGGAAAGTGTGGACAGCGCTCTTAACCACTACAAACATCAGGACATAGATTATTTGCTGGTTAATTGGTTTGGTGCTTTTTGTGGAAATTTTCACAACTATCATCAAAAGTGGCTCAGCCATATCGAGATTCTGAATAAAAAGTCTTGGTTAGTTTCCTGCCATATCATCAACAAAGAAAAACAAAAAAAGAATCTGACCTACAAAGACCATTTTTATGCATATCCGACGACCGCGTTTTTTAACTTAAAAGAATGGCGCCTTCGGGGATGCCCTGCTTGGGAAGGGAGCTACAGCAAAATCCATAGACCAATTGCTTCTTCAGAAAACATGCATGGTGATTACACTCCCGATAGAATATCGCCCAGTTCGACGTATTTCGAGGCGACGGAGTCGATTCCGGGTACGTCGTTTTTTAACGCAAGTTTGGATCAAGGAATCGACATACAAAACGTTCCCAAAGATCTACGACAAGAAATCTTACACACATACCCCGAAGCAAATCCTCTTTTTTTTAATGAATTTATGGCGGCGTTTCAGAACTTGCCAGTGTTAATGGAAGAAAATTTAGTCAAGTTTGCAAATCTACAGCTACGTAAAAGAAATTTGCAGCATTCTGACTTTGGCAAAGAGGGACATTTCTTTATTCTCAACACCGAGGCCTTATTCCCTCGACTCAAAGAAAGCGTCTGCAAACAAGCCCTCGAAACAGCGGAGACAATCCTTTCTCCGTGCAGTTTATTTAAAAGTTTTTTACTAGATACGTTTGCGCCATTGTCCAAGCAGCATATTCACTTTGATATTTTCCCAAAAAATATCGCTTGGAAAGAAAAAATTACCACAGCTTGGAACGGAACCCACGTTCACCTCAAGCAACTGATTCAGCAAATGTCTATTCAAGATGAAAAAGTATGGAACCCCAGTCAGGAAGATGTGATTGACCGTCAATATTTCATATTGCTTGAGACTGTTGGCAACGAGAAAAATCTACAAGCGGCTTGGATAAAGTACCAAGCTAAGAAGCATTTCTTTATATCCGCAAATTTATTGTTGGCCGACCAGGCGCTAGTAAATCTGCTTTCTAAGCTTGAGAGCTCTAGGGCCTACTTCGCTATTGGTGACATTCCAGCTTTTGGTACAAATACTATCGACTACGGAGCACACCGAATTTCATATTTGACCAGTGAACATTTAAAACGCGTTAGCCAGCATGTAACTACTCTTCATGTCGATATCAAACTTCCGATTTCTGACGAACATTTTTTTGGTACGGGAGATGAAACTCAATTGCAACTTATGAGAGAAGTTGAAAGCTACAGAGAGCCGATATTGCGGAATGTAAATCCATGAACGAATTTTTAAAGACTCCAAACAAATTACAAATGGAGATCAGTTCGCTTTGCAATGCTCTGTGCTTAGGTTGTCAAAGGACGAATCAGGTAAACTACAACCAAACAAAGGCGTCGATACCAAAACGTCAATTGGTGGAATTAGATACCATAGAGCGCCTTTTGCGAAGCAACGTGATGAAGTCTCTCAAGCAGTTGGAATTTTGTGGAAGTATTGATGAGCCACTAATGCATCCGCAGTTTTTTGAAATTCTCGATCTGGCATTACTTGTAAATCCAGATTTTGAAATTTGTATACACACCAATGGAAGTTTACGAAAGACCGAAGAGTGGGCCGGGCTTGCGCAGTCGCTGCAACGGTTTTCTAAGCATTCGGTGCACTTTAGCATAGACGGCCTGAGCGATACGCACTCCATCTATCGACAAAAAACACAGTTTGATAAAATTCTCGAAAATGCGTCTGCTTTTTTAAGCGCGGGAGGATACGGAGTCTGGCAATACTTGGTTTTTCCTTGGAATGCTCATCAAGTTGATGAGGCGGTTGCCTTAAGTAAAGAGTTACAATTTAAAGAATTTCACGTACGGAAAGATCGGTCACATATCTCCGATCTGGGGCTAGATGAGGTACGATTGCGTAAACTGCAAAACAGTGATGTTGAACCTCGTCATGGGTTGCGAGATTATACAACGGCACAGGCAAGCGATATCGATTGCAACAGTCTCAAAAATCAAATGTATTTTTTGAGTCACGAAAGCCGTTTGTGGCCTTGCTGTTTTCTTTCCAATGGCTTTTTTATTTCCCAGGCGCAGCGCGACTTTCTCACAGAGCGTCTTTTTGAAAATTATGGATATGAATTTAACGACCTCAAGAAATTTTCAGCGGACGAAATTGTGAGACAACGGTTTTTTGCACAGGATCTCATAGAAAGCTTTGAAAGCGACTTGGGAAAAGGCAATTGCGGGAAGATAACCCGTTGTATCGACACGTGTTCGCGCCACGGCAAAACAATCACAAAGCCACAAAAGCTTTACGAGACTTCAGATGCGGCGATGTAGGATAAATCGCCACGGAAAAAGGGAGTAGGACAATGTTTTCAATTTCGAAGTTAAGTACGGATCTTCCTGAAGAAAACAAAGTTGACTTGCGAGTGCCCATTGAGCATGAGGCAGCTTGGAAAAAAAGTTGGGGGGAGAGTTTCCAAATAGAAAACTTTTTTTCTGAGGCAGAACTCGAGTGGCTCACTGATCTCATGTACAAAGGGCATCAGAAGAGAAGAACCAAAGAGTGCGGGACTCTCCATTTTTTTGTAGACAATGCTTTGATCGAAGAAAAAATTTATGAAAAAATAAAAGCTGTCGTTCCCGAACTTGAACGGACTCAGGCATGGGAAGGTAATTTCCTCATTACGAGCTCCCCCTACAATTTGCACATAGATACCGGGCGACCGCAAATGGGCGAACACCAATTAATTCCCGGAAAACAAATTATTATCCCTCTTTTTGTTGGTCATACAAACAAGCTCTATAAAAATTCAGATAAGATGCCCGAGGCAGGAACTGCTATTTTTAAAAATCGTTTTATCAAGTACGGTTCTAATTTTGCGAAATCAGATGCTCAGTATCAGACGGATGTTTACTTCACTGTGCGAGATTACTCACAACTCCAGTGTTACCAGGCAGACGGCAAACCATGGACGGTGGACTGGAATAGACCCATTGATGGCGGAATACATCAGAGGTATTTCTCGCACTTTCCAAAACAGTGGCTCGATGGATTTGAACTCGACAAAGTATTCAACTGGAACCGAAGGAGCTTGATTGTTTTTGATCGAAGCCAAGCTCACAGCGGAATTAACTTCCCCGCAAATGGCGTAAACATGAAGGCCGGTTTGTCGCTAATGACAAATAGGAGAGTTTAGTGTTTGGAACTGTGAACACGGTGCATGTCGAGACTACAAGCAGGTGCAATAGCCGCTGTCCTATGTGCAGCCGTTACACGGCAACAGGGTTTCTCCAGCCGGACTTGGAAAGAACAGACCTTACGCCGGATGTATTTTTTAAACTGTTTTCTGATAAATTTTCCTCTCAATTAAAGCATGTTTACTTTAGTGGTGTTTATGGTGACCCTTGTTTAAACGTCAATTTGATTGATTTTGTACAACATCTGCGAAAGTTCGATATCAGCGTAAATGTGGATAGTAACGCGGGAATGCAAAGCGAAGAGTGGTGGACTCGCTTAGCTCAGACCCATGCGAAAGTTAATTTTGCAATTGATGGCCTCGAGGACACAAATCACTTTTATCGTCGAAATGTGATTTGGGAAAAAGTTTGGCGAAACCTGAATGTATTTGTTGAAGCGGGTGGACGGGGATCTTGGACCTTTATCGTTTTTAAACACAATCAACATCAGGTTGAAGAAGCTCGCGCAGTCGCGGAACAACTGGGCTTAGACTTTCGAATCAAAGTGACGCAAAAATTTAAAGGTTTTCGTCATTGGAGCGTTATGGAGAATGGGCATAAACTCTACGAATTAGAACCGCCGTCGGCGCCAATGTATCGACACCCAAACGTTGGAGACAATGAACATACTCCAGCTGGCGATTATTTCGAATTCGCTTCTTTGACCGATATGTGGCCAGGCTTGGACGATATAGAAATTGAATGTAAGGCGATTAAGAAGCGTGAGCTCTATCTTTCTTTTTCGGGACATTTATTGCCGTGCTGCTTTTTAGGGACTCTCCATCACGACAGTCCAGGCTCTGTACAATTTAGAAAGTGGTTTGATTTAGACTCCGTGGATCTCAATAAGACGACAGTAGACGCAGCCGTACACAATCTGAATGTGATTGAAAGTAGTTGGAGACAAAAGAGCATTCGAGATGGAAAGCTATTAACTTGTGCAAGGACGTGTGGAGTGAGTATGCGGAACGTAGTTGAGTATGTTGAACAATAAATCATTTTGTATTTATCCATGGATCCATATGCAAGTAAAGCCTAGCGGGCAGATAAAACCTTGCTGCCGGTTTGATATCCATCACGCTTCCTACAAAGATAAAAAAATTACCGACCACAATGTGAACAAAACATCGCTATCAGCAGCTCATAACAGCGCCTTTTGGAACCAACTGCGTACGGACATGGTCGAAGGAAAAAAAATTGCTGGCTGCTGGAAGTGTGATCGCGATGATGAAGCGGGAACCTTCAGCTTAAGGTACAACACAAATCATTCGTGGGGTGCGAATTCGCAGGTGGTTACAGCTTCCGACGGAGTCGACCTAAAATATTTGGAGCTCACCACGGGACGTTTGTGCAATCTCAAATGTAGAACTTGCTCGAGTGATTTAAGCACCACTTGGGAAGAAGATGATCAAGTATTAGCGAGCGTCTACAAAGACCGAAAAAACTACGGTTATAGGCCACCATCTTTGTCGATTAAATTGGATGAAAACTCAGTGCAGAAACTGACAATGATTAAACTGACTGGCGGCGAGCCGATGATGGCTCCGGAATTCATACCTTTTTTGGATCGAATTATTGCGACGACAAGAGCCTCACAAATTTCGATTGAGATATATTCAAACGCGAGCTGGATACCAAAAGAGACTATACTATCTCGGCTTAATCAATTTAAACGGGTTTCCATTTTCCTGAGTATCGATGGTTTAGGACAGGTGAACGATTACATTCGGTTCCCAAGCCACTGGGCGACCATCGAGGCTGCAACTCATCGCTGGGTGCAGCACTCGTTGAAGCACGAGCAATTTTCAATCGTCTTTTCGCCAACCATAAATTTGTACAACGTGCTTCAGCTCGAAGACATGTTTAAGTGGTGGAATGATATTCAGTTTCAGTATTTTGGAGAAAAATATATTTTCAGTCTAGCGGAGAGTGAATCAAAAGCCATTCGTGATGGCAGTTATATACATAGTGTGGGGCGGGTGAGCCCAACGCTTTTACAGACTCCCTCCTATCTCAGTGCATGTTTGCTCCCGGATAAAACCAAGTTTAAAGAGGGAATTTTTAGAATTAAGCAGGAACTCGTTGAATGGTTGAAACTTTCTTCAATCAACAAGACCGATTCAGAAATGGCTGTTAAACAAAGCTATTATCGGCGTTATCTGTTTATGATCGATCATATTCAGAGTCATATTTTACCAGCTCCCAAAATACTCGAGCAGGATCCGGCCTTGTTACAAACTTTCCTCAGCTTTACGGCCGACCTTGATAAACTACGTGGACAAAGTTTTCAAGACTCTCTACCAGAACTGTGGATGCAGGTTCAATACTTGGCGGATTATCGAACCCGAATTAACGAGGTTTCGATCTGATGGAAAGTTCAAACGGTAGCACGTTTTGCCCAAACCCTTTCAACCATTTGAATATTAAACAAGAGGGGAAGGTCAGCGCTTGCTGGAGATTCCCTGATAAAATTGGGGATTACTCTTCGCAAAGTTTAGAAGATATTTGGAATGGGGCACCATTGCGCGAGTTACGAAAAAATCTTTTGGCAGGAAAAAAACCTAATGGTTGCAGAAGCTGTTGGGATCTTGAGGCAAGTGGTTGTGAAAGTACGCGCCAGACAAGTTTGAAGACATACGCACACGTTATAAAACCAGAGGTCGCAGAAAATATTTTGGAAGACGGTACGTTTCCATTATCAAAAATGTCTTCCATCGAAGTTCGGTTTGATAATATTTGTAATTTGATGTGTAGACATTGTAGCCCTGACTATAGCAGCGCTTGGGAACAGGCCGTAAAAAAAGACGAAAAGCTTTTAGAGGTGATGAAGACATATGGGACTTATCGCAAAAATCCCAAGCACATTGCTTTATCCGATAAAATCGTGAACGAAATATGCGAAAAGCTAGCGCCCAATCTAAACGAAATCCTTATTGCGGGTGGCGAGCCGCTCTATCACGAAAAACACTATGACTTTTTAGAACGACTGATTCCGCACTCCAAGCACCTGAGGCTGAGTTACAATACAAACCTCAACACTCTTCACTATCAGGGAAAGAGTATCGTGGATTTATGGCGACATTTTAAGCAGCTATGGGTGCGTGTCAGCTTGGATGGATCGCCATCGTGTTTTTCGTATGTGAGAGTTGGACAGAATATCAAGAAGGTCGAGACAAATATAATCACGTTAAATGCAGAGCTGGATAATGTAGAACTCAGTGGCACATGCACAATCAGCCTACTTAACATTACGCGTCTAGTGGAAATGGTGGACTACGTAATTGGCCTTGATGTGTATTTTCATGCAAGCTTGGTGCAGTATCCAAACGCTTTGAACATTAAACTTTTACCAGTGCATATGAAGAAAAAGATCACACAAGATTTTAATGATTGGCTTTACCAGGATCCTTTGCTTACAATTAAAAGTCGGTCAAAAAAAGTTTCAGCGGATCTTCAGCTGGAAAAAATTCGTAGGTATGTGGGGCAAGTGCTAAGCTACATGAATAGCGAAGATAGATTCGATCAATGGGCTGAATTTTTAAATTATTCGGGGGCGCTAGATAGATATCATAAAACTGATCTCTATGAGGTGTACCCGGAGTACAAAGATATTTAAATAAATATAAACAAGGAGGAAAAAATGAAAGTTATGTCGACACAAGAAGAGACTAAAGGGTTGGTGAATGCAATTCGCCGGAGTCAACACTGCCAAAGAAACTTTGATCTCTCTGAGCAGATCCCACAGGAGCACATTGAAATTTTGAAAGTAGCGGCCACCGAGTGCCCCAGCAAACAAAATGTCGCTCACTACAAACTTCATTTTATAACTGATCCAGGGCTTATTTCAAAAATTCACGAGCTGACTCCAACAGAAAAAGTTCACGATCTGAGCTTACAAACAACGAATAGCCAAACTTTGGCAAACCTGTTGGTGGTTTTTGAAAGTTACAGAGACATGTCTGATCAAAAAGACCAAACTCGCAACGACGAAACATCGAAGCTTTATCTCAATAACGAAGTAAGTGCTAAGGCAGAAGCAGTTCTTGAAAGAGATGCTAATGTTGCGGTAGGAATCGCGGCAGGATACTTAAACCTTGCTGGAAGTTTGTTAGGTTATCGCACGGGTTGCTGTCAGTGCATGGACCAAGATGCAATCAAAAATCTTTTGGGCCTTGAGGGACAACCTATGTTGCTGATGGGAATCGGTTATCACGACGAGACACGCTCACGACTGGTTCATGCCACCGACGAAACTTACATGTTTCCAACTCGTGGAAAACAAAAAATTCTCGTACAAGACTGGCCAGGAAGTTCTTTAGAAGTTGAAGCCGAGCCAATCCAACTCACTCAGTAAAGATTTAATGACGCTGCGGAGATCTGTCTCCGTAGCGATTTAGCGGATGATATGCAAATAAACAATCACTGGTTTCCAGCTTCTGGAAGTAAATCGTGTCTTTTGAAAATGTCCCAGGTCAGTATTTATCTGTGGGACTACACATCATCTTCGTGCCACCGCAATAAAGCGGTTTCCATCGGCGAAAATTTCAATATTCATAATACCGAGCCCGTATTGCAGGACAGATTAAAAATGCGTTCCGGCGAGTGGCCTAACTTTTCCCGAGGCTGTGAGCACTGTCGTGATCAAGAACAAATTGGCGGAGTGAGCGATAGGTTAAACTGGCTACAGAACAACGATAACGCACGTTATGTACCACAAGAGCTGTTAAAAAACCCAAACGAGGTTGTCATTCAGCCAACACAAGTGAGTATGCACTTTAGCAATAAGTGCAATATGAAGTGTGTTTACTGCGGTCCGAATCTCTCGACGGCATGGGTGAAAGAGCTCAGAGAAGCAGGTGATCTTGAAGTTGTTGAGTATTCTCAATTAAATGAAAAAAAATATCAGCAGCGTGTTTCTCTTTTCTGGAAATGGATGGATGAGAATTACCGCAACTTAAAAGCATTTGATATTTTAGGTGGCGAGCCTTGGATCCATGGAGAAACTTGGGAGTGTATTGATTGGATGATTCAGCATCCGAATCTTGAGCTCGATTTTGAAATTTACTCGAACATGCAGGTAAAGCCTGAGATTTTCAAAAAGAAAACGCAAAAGTTGGAAGAACTTGCGGAGGCAGTGAGAGAGGTTGTTGTCACAGTCAGCATCGATTGTTGGGGACCGGCGAGTGAATTTATTCGTTTTGGACATGATATGGAAACTTTCGAAAAGAATATGGACTTTCTTGTTTACGAAACAAAAAAAGTAATACCAACCATAAACATGACCGTGAGCTCGTTAAGCATTCCATATATTCCAGAGCTCCAAAGAAAAATTTTAAAATGGTGTGAACATAAATATATTCCAGTGAATTTTAATAAATGCATAGATCCGCATATTTTTGATCCCAGCATTATGCCATATCGAATTTATCAGGATTCAATACAAGAAATTCTTGCTCTCAATGATCAAATATACAAACAAAGAGCCTACAAACAGTATCCAAAGACTATTTTTAAAGAAATAGAAACAAGCGGCGAGGATATTCCGGCCCAAAAACTCCTCTGTAAAACTCTAGATTCTCTTGACCAGCGCCGTGGAACAAACTGGAGATCGACCTTCCCATGGCTTGCAAGTTTGAGTCAAAATCTCGACTACAGCCCTGGCGACGCCGACGTATCAGCACCTGCCGAAAAATTCGGGATGTAATCGTGCACTTTCATATTTCGAACTTTCGCAACGTAATCTAAATAAGTACTTAAAGATTCTACGGTTTGTGCCGATTTCGATTCGTTTTGCAAAATCTTTGTGTAAAGCATTTCCAGCGTCGGTATGATGATATCCTGGCTTTCTTGCGTAAAAAATATTTTATTCTCTGCAAAGGTTTGCTGGGCTTTTTGAATGTAGGGAGCAAAGTCCGAAGTTAACTCATAAGGGTTTAGATAAAATGGAAAATACGCTGTACCAAGACACGTGTTGATCTGCATACTGTACGTACGGGCGATATTAGCAAGATATAAAAATAAGCTTTCAAGCGTTGTGATACTGAAAACCGAAAGAGTTGGACTAAAGCCAATTTGATCGATTATGGGCTGCGCACAGTAAGTGTGAATATTTGCGTCCACCGTGCTCCACTTAGAGCCGAAACGTATAAATTCATGTGCAGAGCCAACAGTATCGATACTGAAAATAACCTTCACTTTCAGATTTTTATATATAGTTTTTGCATGTGCCAGATCTGTAAAAAAACGGTCTAAAAGAAACTTGGGTGTACCTGCGTTCGTATGGAATGTAAGAACAAGCTGGAAATCTCTAGAAGCATCTGTGGCGCGATAAAAATGCTCAAGATATTTCATAAAAGAGCCATTCTTTATTTCGGGGCTAAGCAGAGGTTCTCCGCCCAGAAAAGTTAAATGTATCTTTTTTTGATACAGTCCAGCCTGTGCACCGAGAGCCTCCAGAAATTCTAAAATTCTCTGAACTCTCGTTTCGTAAGTTTGCACATCTTTTGGAACAGTTTTGTAAGGAAACTTAAAAGGTAAATCTAGGGGGGCTGCTTTTTTGAGTTCCCCTTCCCACTTAGAACTTAATTGCGGTCCGCAGTAAGCGCAGGCGGAATCACAGGTGTTATCAAAATACAAAGCAACCTGAGTGTAAGAATTTTTATCGAACGAAAGACTATTCAATTTGTCATCGGGTACTGTACCCTCGGTCTGGCGCCAGGACTTCTCTCCGCGCTCTTCTGACTTCCAACATTCAGTACATATTGCGATTTTGTCATTTGAGAACAAGGATTTTCGCATTGATTGCAAATATATGTTATCGAGAATGAGTTTCCCATGGGCATAGGATTCAATGGGCTCGCAGAGTTCCGGTACATGTTTGCAGCAATAGGCAATAATACCAGAAGGCACATAAAAATTAACTTCTTTGAATGGAACCCAGCATTTTGTCATACACGCCCCATATTTAATCGAAAGATAAATGACTTTTCAATATAGATATCCTGTCTCCTTTTTGAGTTTGCCATTTTTGTAGAAGGGAGTTGATTTCGGTATAATCCGATTGAGCACTTCCAACGCGCAATTCGAGAGCCTCAAGCCACTTTAAAGAAAGGCGATATTGATCCTGACACGCAAACAGGTCCACATTTTTTAAAAACAAATTATAAACGGAGGCGACATTAGCTTTCAAGTTTTTGTTTGCGTAGGCTGGATCTAAGGTGCTGTTCGCAACCCAATTGCCAACAACATTAACTTTTTTTCCATGAGTTCTAAACTGCAGGAAAGCCCATTCAAAGTATTCGCACATGGAGCCTACCGTGAATAAACATGGAGTCGGTGAAAGCGTGAGGTCTTTAATCTTTGGATGTTTAAGATAAGAAATAAAATTCTCTTCAAAAAGATTCCAGTCCAGACCCCATCGCACAACTTCAGAAAGATTTCCGAAGGTTTCATTGCTGATACCAATGTCAAATGTCCAGTGAGTGGGAAAACTGTCTAACGTTTTAAAAAATTTTAAGAGTAATGGCCTAGGGGTATTTCCATTGGTTAGAAATGAAAGATGTAGACGCGATTGGCGCAATTTTTCATTTCCACAAAGAATTTCGAAAAAACGGTAGAAGTTTTGGCTGAGAGTGATCTCTCCTCCAAGAAAACAAATAGTAAAAGGCTTTTGTTGGTCGTCGCACAGACCGGTGAGCCATTGTATAAAGTTATCTATATCGTTTTGATTAGTTACGGCTGAAACTACTGGTTCATCGTTTTCTTTGGCAATTCTTGAGCTGAAATTCGAGCTACAGTAGATACAGCTCATGTTACATAGATTATCAAACATAAGCTCGACATACTTTAACTGGTCGGAAACATGTGCAACTGAGGTCCAAGTATTTTTGTGATCTCGATAGGCACTCTTGCCAATTTTATAGTCTTCCCAGCAAGAGTCGCAGTCTGGATTCTCCACATTGTGCAGAAGATCATTTCTTCTCGATAAAATCTGGGGACTGGCGTTAATGAACGATGCGTTGATTATATCTGGAAAATGTTCCCACTTGGATTTACAACAATGGCGAAGCTTTCTTTTTGAAAAATCAATGTTGATGTCGGTCCACGCGGCACTGCAAAGAGTTCTGGGAGTTGTAGCCATGCTGCAAATTTCATTTGAATTCGTCTTCATTCTTCTTAAAACAATAATACTGAATTAAAGAATTTGGGTAAGAAGAAAGCCCATATGACTTCACGCGCTGTCAAAGAAGTAAAGCTTGGATTAGGCGAAGGTCTTCCGGGGAGTCAAGTTCGTGAGCCAATCCTTCTGGCAATGTTTGAGTTCCAATTTTTCCAAACAGCCGGCAGCGATTTTTTAAAAGTCCGTGATGAGACATAAAGTAAAATGCTCCATTTTCGATGAGGCAGCCGTTAAAATCCTGTCGACGAGGGCGATGCAGAGGATCATAATTTAGCGGCGAACCATCGGCAGACCACAGAAAGCGCTTAAATTCGCAAACCGAAAGGAGGGAGTCGTAATGACCATTTTGAAAGTGCGACACGGCTTTTTGGATATGTTCTGCCTTAAGTAGCGGCGAAGTGACCTGAAATAGTCCAAGCCAATCGCAAGGGTTGCGTTCCGCGTAATGAAGGAGCACATCGTCTGTCGGAGTGAAATCCGTAGCCAAATCTGCTGGGCGAATATCAATTTGAACCTGAGAGCCAAACTGCTGCATTACCTCGTCGGCAATTTCGCGAGACTCGGTTGAAACAACGATTTCACTAAAACATGCAGATTTTAGGACAGCGTCTAAGGCCCAAAAAAAAAGTGGCCGGCCATGAACTGGAATTAGATTTTTGCGAGGAATTCCTTTTGATCCCATGCGCATAGGAATAAATGCAATATTATTCATTCAGTATCTCCTTTGTGAATTGCAGAAAGTGACCCATTTCTTGCAACCAATTCGGTTGGGAAGCCAAGTTGCAAAAGTGATCAACGTTGCCTTGGATTGAGATATTTTTTTGCCAACGCGGAATAAGACCGTTCACAAACGGCAACTGCGGTTCTGTCACCAGTTCGATCTCCGGAAGGAAAAAGGTTGGTTTTCCTTGCAAAAAACAATCAAGATGCAAATTGGAGTTCCCTCCCCAAACCAGATCGATGGTTGAAAGGCACTGATCAATGGCTTCCATGGTCAGCAAAGGAATCCCAAGTGATGCGTACGACTCTTTTTTATCCACATGGTTTGGATGCGGGCGCAAAAAAAACTTGCAGTTCGCGAGACTCTGCATGTAGGGCTGAAGTTGTTCCCAGCGAAGCACCTTCGAGCATGCAATCAGAATTCGCGGTGCTCGAGGCAAAAAAGATGTTGGTAGCTTTCGAGTCGAGTTAAGAAATTTAATTTCCTGAAACGCGCAACCGTTTTTTAGATAAAGCTCTTGGGCAGCTGGGCCATACAAAAGAGCGATGGTCGCAGTAAAGGGAGCTGCGTTGAGGGGCAAACAGGCGTGCGTTGCAAAGATACTTTTTTTCTTGAGAATTTGAGCTACAATAAAAATAGCCAAACCGTGGGGGTTACCATCGGTGGAAACGATAAGAGTTTGCACAGAACTCTCGTGCAACTTTTTTTCCCAGTAAAGCAACCAACATAGCATTTCACACTGGCGTAAAAAAATATAAACGGGCACTTTCCCCTTCGCTCTTTTTTGTAAAAATTGAGTATAAACTTTGCGAAGTAAAAAAAGCCGGCTGAAAGCAGAAACAATATTCCGTAAGACATCAACAAAGTCGATCTGCAAGTGCAGGGCCTGAGCGTCGAGCGACCAAAGGAGTAGGGCCTTCTTTTCATTATTATTTTTATAAAGAAAAATAGTCTGGTGTTGAAGGTGGTATTTGTTATGGCGTGGAATCCGAAATATGAAAACTCCGACCAGCAAAAAAAAACGACCTAACGTGAAGCTAGAAAGTATCTGACTTAAAAAATAAACTGAATTTAAAATTGGACGTTTTGAAAAATAGGATTTGACCAGAGATTCTCGCTCCATCGTGGCATCTTTTTTTTCCAAAGAATCCAGAGTACACAAAATGTCCTTTGAAAACGAAGCAAACTTCATTTTAATTTTTTTTGCGCAGGAGTTTCGCAAGGCAGGAGGTTGTTCTCTGGGCGAAACCGGAGAGCATGATGTAGCTGTGTCATTTGCTTGCTTAAGGCTAACATTTCTAAGGGAGTGAGGGAAAAAGAGTGGTCTGTACCCTTCCAATCCTTGTTCAAAGTCACGTGTCTCTCGATATACGAGGCATTTGCAAAAACCGCCATGCTATCTAAAAAAATACCCGGGTCGTGGTTTGAAAAACCAAAAAAAAAGGATGATATTTTTGAAAGCTGAGTCTTCAGGCGCCACATTTCAAGAAGGCATGCTTGGGAGGAAGGTGTTGGATAACCCGAAACACAAAAATAGAAATAAATTCTTTTCTTCAAGACGTTAATTTTATTTATCTTGGTTATGAGACTCTGGATTTTTTTGGGAGTTAGCATTCCCAATGAAATATGCACATTCGGTATTCTCGTTTGTAGGATATATTTTAGCAGGGGGTCCTCGGTATTTTTCGCAGAGGGAATTTTAATGTGCCGAGGTCTAAGTGATACGATGTCTTCTGCAGCGCCCAAATCCCAAACACTGCTCATATAATCCAAATCCGCATCTTCGATTTGTTTTTGTATCTGACGATGCTGATCAAGAGAAAACTCAAGAGCTATCCGGTGTTCGCCGTAGGTCCTGCCATAGCTCACCTTTGGATCTGGGTGCGGCTGATTATAATTGTTCACAGTTTGTGGGGAGATAGTGCGCTTCTGAAATTTAATAATCTGTAAATTTGGAATTTTGATCAATTCACGAATCATTTGGCGTGCAATTTTAATTTCACCCTTATGGTTACAGCCGATTTCTGCAGAGAGAGCAGGGAGCGAAAAATGAGTCTTCTTTGATGTGAGGAAATAATTTTGCATATATAGTATAAATACCTATAATTAGCGTAGGTGGGCCATGGAAACAAAGCAACAGTATTTTTTAAAGGTTTTTTCGTTCGGCTCTGTGCTCTTACTAACTTTTGTAAGTTTCTTCAATTCGTGGCCCGGGCTTTATGCGTACGACACTGTAGGCTATGCGGCTCATGCTTTGGGTAAAATACCAGGGGGTTGCGTACAAGCATGGGAATCGTTCTTTTTTTCGCAGATTCTATGTTTTTTCTCGTCATCAAATTTCGTTTTTGGGTATACAATGATTTTGCAGGGTGTAATTGGAATTAGCTTTTTGCTATACTTTTTACGACAAACGCAAAAATGTTCGATTCAGTCCCTCTTCTTTACGACTGCTTTCTATTTCGCTTTCCCATTTTTTATCTTATCCTTCTTTTATCTCGAAAGAGATGTCTTGTTTGCACTTTGCAGTGCCACACCGCCGCTTTTTTTGCTATTTTCGCATGGTACAAAACTTCATTTTTATAAAAAATGCATCATTGTTGTTGGTTTATTGGCCGCCGCACTTCTGCGATGGGAAGGTATGCTTTACCTTTCACTTTTTCCAATTCAACTTTTTATGCTCAAACGTATTTCGGTTCGAAAAATGTGGTTGGGTATTTTTCTCTCAGTGTTTTTCTTCGTACTCAATCTGATCTTATCACCCATGCAGGCAGCACAAAGAACAAAGTATTCCCTACATCTATCACTTCCGGTGGCATTTCGAATGCTCGATCAACATCCAGAGATTGTTGATGAATCTGTTCGAGAGATATTCAACAAGGTTATAGATCTTAACAAAATACCCCAAGTAAGGAGCGTTTACCCGGGAATTCTTGTTCGAGATGACCTTCAGCGTACGGACGTTTTGCGATTTCACTCAGCAGTCTTCAGACTAATTATAAAACATCCAATTCTATTTTTACAGATTAGATGGCATTATTTGTGGGCTGGGGGGAGACGATATGTTGATATAGTCCCTCCTAACTACTTTCAGAAAAAAAGAATCGAAGCTTTCGAGAAAACTCAAATCAAAATCTACGAAAATAGACTGGTGAGTACCGATGGTTGGTTAGATTTTAAAATAGACTCCGTAAAAAAACATACAGTACGCTACTTCTTGCTTTTCGGTAGTTTTTGGTTCGGAACAGCTCTTACTCTATTGGCAATCATAATTAGTGTAATTTCTCCTTATCGTAAACAGAACTTAATTTTCTCCAGCTCCAGCCTTTTGCAAACTTTGATTTTTTTCATCTTTGCACCCGGTGGAAATGGGAAGTATGTGCTTTTACCTTTGTATTTTTACAGCTTTGCCTTTCCAATTTTATTATTTGATCTGAAACTTTCTCACTTTCTAGTGAAACAAAAAGAGAAGTTTAAAAAACCAGAATTTTCTTTTCGGTGGATCAAAGTGATCTTGAATTTCACAATAGCGCTGGGTGCCGTTCAGTTATTGCTTGGCAAAGGCTGGCGACCGTTTTCAAGCCTCCAATTAAACTCTTACCTTATTTACGGTGTGGGGTTGTCTTTTGTGGTCCACCTGGTGGGCACTCTTTTGCAAGCCCTGCGCTGGCGGGAATTTCTTCAATCCAAAGCAATTCCGTTTTTCAGCCTTTTCAGAGTTAGTTGGACTGCCCAGTTCGTGGGGTTATTGAGCTTTGGTGGCTTGGCCGGAGATCTGCAGAAAGTTCTGTTTCTAAATCGGGAGTATAAATACGACCTCTGGGACGCGGGCGCAACGTGCGTCAGAGAAAGGTGGTGGAGTCTGTATACTCTGCTAACGGTTATGGCAGTTATGTTGCTGAGCTATGAATCTTTTATGGTTCATTCTATATTGCTTCTGTGCGGGTCCGTCGGCTTTGCGTTTTCAGGACGAGTTTTTTTTCTAAGCGCTCTCGCTCACTTATTGAAAATTTTCCTTTTCTTGGGGCTTGCTTCGATGAGTTTGAATATCGATCGTGACGTGTTCCTGGCAAGCGTTTTGATGCTCGCCGAAGTCGTGCCACTTGGCTTAGATGGGTTAGGAACATCACACGCCGTAGCCTATACATTTTTTTTCAGCAAAGGCCTTCAAGCGTATTCAGCGTTTTTTTTGGGCAAAGTTTTGTTTAAGGCATTCGGTGGCATGTTCATTTTCAAACGAACTCTTACCCAAAATGCTTAGAGGAATTTATAAATACATTTGGGTTTTCTTCGTTGCTCTCGCTGTGTAATCTTTGTTTCTTGCCATATATTGGCCAATGCTCCTTTTCGTATTAGCTGTGGATTAGGTGGGGCGGAAATATAGGTTCTTCGAAATTACCAAAACTATTTTCGTAAGAAGTTAAAAAATATTTTGCCAAGTTGTAGGATTACCAATGGTCCAACTGCGACGAAATAAATATGGACTAAGTAAAGGTATCTCATCTGACCTAGAGAGCCAAAGAAAAACACCGCCAACACCTGGGCATAAACCGGCCAAAATGCAATCAATGTAAGGCGTCTAATCGAAAGAAATTGGGATAAAAAAAAGATGCAAAGCATTCCCCAAAAAGAATAGTAACCTAGACCCGGGGACCCAGAACCGTAAAGATGGTCGAATACTCTGCCTTTGGGGATGTTCAAGGAGGACCAATGGTTCAATGCCAGATTGTGGACCGACTCGAGTATCGACTCCACGTGGTCGAACCGATATGATTGTTGATGCTCGGCCGGATAAAACATGGGCCCTTCGGGCAAAAATTTGTAAAAAAGAATTATCTTAGTTTTGACACAGGATAAAAGGTTTTCCACACATAGAGTTAGCACAAGTGATTGAAAACTTTGTCTTTGTATATCACTAATTTGCGGCTGGAGGAGAGACCAGGGAATATGATAAGTTTTGGCGTCACCAAAAAGTGAAGGAGTATTTTCTGGAAGAATGACGGCCTCAACGATGTTTTGCTGCTTCTTTGTCAATTGCGCTTGAGTTTCCTGCCTCAACAAGAAAAACGTATTTAGTGAAGAATTGAGAGAGTATTGGTCGGATAAAAAAATCGACGGCCACTTCTGCTTAACGGCTCCGCTAAAAGCTAAAAGGCCTACAACGGCAAGTACACCACTCCAAATTTTAACACGCTTCGACGAGATTGATAAAAAACGCTCCAAACAAAATAGACCCAGGAGGAGAAATCCCTCTCGTCTCATCTGCGCAGCTAACAAAAAGAAAGCGAAAGCCAAAGAGAATAGTATGCGCTCCCTAAATACATTTCGCTTTGTGCCAGTCGATATTCCTAAAAGACACAAACATGCAGCCCATACTGTCCAAGGATAGAAAACATTTCGATCCAAAAACGCGTGCATTTTAAAGTTAATTGGCGAAAGAAAAAAAAGGGATAGGCTTGCCAGCGCTGCAGCGAAAGATAGTTTTTGCAGCTGCCAGAAGGTACATAAAATTAAAAAAACAATGAAGAGCGTTTGGAAAACGAAAAAATGTCCAAGTAGGATATCTTTCTCGTAAAATAATTTGATTAGGCAGGGATATATAAAGCCGCGCCAGTCGTTCAAACAGTTATAATCTGGTTGGTTTTGAAAATTGTAAAGATACTTAATAGTTCCTTCGCTATAAAATCCCGGCCAAAACAAGACAATTGTAATAGCAGAGTATAAGAGCAAGATTAAAATTAAGATGATAGGTTGCCTTTTAAACCATTGGCTCAAATCTATGTGGCGCATGGGAAAATGCTACAGAAACTTAGTGTGCAGTTCATTGATTTAACGTTGAGTTGAGCAAATTAAGCGCTGCAACAAAATTTCATTCTCTAGCGTGAGCCCACAACGTCGGTTAAGAATTGTCTGTGGAAGATACATATTGCCCCATACCCTGGATTTTTCAAGCCGTCCGTTCTAATGGAGATATGCGTGTTTGTTGCCAAGCCAATATTAGCAAATCCCAGGGTCTGCTAAGAAAAGAGAGCGGCGAATGTTACAACGCCTCTGAGGGAGACCTTGTTAGCCCTCGCAATAGTTCCCTGATTCGAGAGATACGTGTCGATATGATGAACGGACGTTGGAATTCAGCGTGTGAGAGGTGCCATCGTGAGGAAAAGGCGGGTCTTAGCTCTCGACGAAAATATGAAAGAGACCAATGGTCGTTAACAAAAAACGAGGCCATCAAGAAAACCCAATTGGATGGTTCCATTGATACAAAAGATATTACCGTTTCTTATTATGATCTTAGATTTGGAAATCTATGTAATTTGAAATGTCGTATGTGCGGGCCCACAGATAGCTCCGCCTGGTACGAAGATTGGTACCAGCTTACCGGGTCTTTAGAATTTAAGGACACTTCTGGACCAGTTAAAATCACTCAGGCGGCTGGAAATTTCTCCTCCCAAGCCTACGACTGGCACTTCAGCGATAAATTTTGGACAAGCTTCGAAAAGCAACTCGACCAAATTCAACACGTTTACATGGCAGGTGGTGAGCCGCTTTTGATAAAAAGACATTATGATTTTTTAGCAAAGTGTGTAGAGCGCGGTTACGCCGCCCGTATGATTTTGGAATACAATACGAACTGCACAAAAATACCGGACCGTGCACTCGAACTGTGGAAATCTTTTAAAGAGGTACGTATAGGTGCAAGCATTGACGGGTACGGATCCGTTGCCGAATATCAGCGCTACCCCAGTCGCTGGAATGAAGTGTACGCAAACTTGCAAAAACTAAATGCCCACGAAGGGTCCCTTCACCTTTGGATAGCGTACACCGTGACAGCCTATAATGTTGGACACATGCCAGAGTTTATGAAATGGAAGCTACAAGAGTCCGGGTTGAACCGCTTTAACGGGAGTGAGCGAAAGCCAATCATCACTTATCATATGGC
The DNA here is from genome assembly GCA_043757265.1 of Bdellovibrionales bacterium. Taxonomy (GTDB): domain Bacteria; phylum Bdellovibrionota; class Bdellovibrionia; order Bdellovibrionales; family JAGQZY01; genus JANPLN01. Next base: position 159,686 of record JAYUQP010000091.1, read on the forward strand.
ACATAATCCCCAGCACCTTAACGTACGTGTTTTGCCCAAAGAATTAAAGAATCAATTTGGCACTCGATTTGATGACTTTGTGGACTGGGTAAAACAAGAAAAGCTTCCTACAAACTATTTAAAACAGGCAGAAAGCATTGCCAAATCTATCAAGGAGTACATGCTAAACACTGACACTCATGCCGAACATTGGTCAGAATTTAAACGATACACCTCGGGGCTGGATAAAATAAGAAAGCAAAATATTTCTGATTTGATGCCAGAGTTGAATTCTTTTTTGTAAAATAAAGGTAATAATTTTATGTTAGAACCACAATCCAAGCCGCCACCGACAGGAATTTGGCAAAGCAGTTATGATTTTGTTTGTACCTGGGATTTGGGAAGACGCTGCAATTTAGACTGTACCTACTGTCCTCCACATCGTCATAATAACTGGTCAACACATGCTGAACTAGAAGATTTGAAAAACACGGCCCGACTCCCGATACAGTACGCACGCAGACTCCGTGAATATTCGCGCGGGCAAATTGCGACCCAAGTTAGTTTCACTGGTGGCGAACCAACGATGAATCCTGCATTTCTACCGCTCTGTACTTACATCAAAACGCAAGACCCTCTGCTAGAGGTTGGATTGACTACAAATGGTCTCATGAGTAAAACTGTTCTCGATGATCTTCTCCCTGTCTTGGATCACATGACTATCAGTTTGCACTTCGAAGCTAGCGCAGGCGCCAAAACGAAAATAATCGAAAACATTTATGGCATCGACAGACACTTTCGTGCGGGGCTGATAAAAAATTACTCGGTTAACGTTATGGTACACGCCAACCAAGAATATTTTATTGAGTGTACAAAACTTGTTTCGGATTTCCTAACAAATGGGATTCGATACAGCTTAAGATTTATCGGCGAGCATCCAGGAGACCCTGCAGCCCATTTGTATAGCCAACAACAAATAGATTATATCAAATCAAACGGTGTTAGGAGCTTATCGCAAACGGGAAGTAAAGAGCCCGAGGCGAAGGTTCCTGGGCATCATGCTGGTCGAGTCTGCTGTGGGGGCCGTTCTTTCAAAGAAATTCATACCGAAGACGGACAGCCGGAAGATACAGGAACTATCCTCGCACAAGCAGACACAAAGAGGCTATCTTTTAGAAAGTTTAAGGGCTGGTTTTGCCTGGTAAATTTATTTTTTTTACACATTCACCACGAGGAAAAGAAAATTTACTATCACCAAACTTGCAAAGCGCGCCCCCAAGGCGGACGCGGACCTATCGGGTCGACTGAAAATATCGACGAGATTCTGAACGAACTCGAAGAAAACTTCAAAAGTAAAAAATTGCGGCCGGTGATTTGCCCCAACGAAGTGTGCAACTGCGGACTGTGTATCACAAAATCAAAGAACCCGCAGATGTTGCAAAAGTTTTTAACGAACACTTTCAATGACTTTCAATTAAACGCATGAATTATTCTTACGTCGCTAGCGCACATTCCATTCAAATCGAAATATCAACAAAGTGCAACGCCCAATGTCCAGCATGTATTCGAACTGATTCGAGATCTCTAAGTCACACACAAGAAGTTATTCCGCAAAACAAAGAAATGCCGATCGAAAAGATAACCGAAATTTTCTCTTCACAATTTGCTCAGAAACTAAAAACAATAGAGTTTTGTGGAACGATGGATGAACCATTGATGCATTCTAATTTTTTTGAAATTCTCGATGAAATTTACCGTCTCCATTCAAAAGTTAGCGTGTCGATACATACAAATGCTGGCCTCAGGAATGAGGAGTTTTTCACGGAGCTTGCAAAAAAGTTGCAAAGGTTTGGCGAAGGCTCCTGCGTTAAATTTAGCATTGATGGTTTAGAAGACACAAATTTCATTTACCGATACGGAGTAAAGTGGGATCGGGTCTATAACAATTTAATAGCTTTTATAAATGCTGGTGGAAAAGCCGAATGGCAGATGCTTATTTTCCCCTGGAACCAACATCAGGTAGCCTTAGCGAAACAAATGGCCCAGGATTTAGGGTGTGTTGCCTTTAAAGCCAGACCCGACCGAACGATGAGCTCCGCCTGGGGATTAGAAAAAATTTTGAAAATGAGAGCTGAAAAAGTGGCTCCAAATCGCGGACTTCGCGCAGGAGATCCTGCGGCCATGCTACTCATTGATCAACGGATGAGTGATCCGGTAGATTGCGTTTACAGGGATATTCGACAAATGATTTTTATTTCTTGGGACGCTCAAGTCTGGCCCTGTTGCTTTTGGACAAATATCCGTTATGAGAATGCTCTCAAAAAACAACGTCTGCAGGAGACTGTCTTCGCAATGTTTGGCAGCTCGTTTAACTCATTAGATGACCACACACTAGATGAAATATTAGCCCATTCGTTTTTTACTAAAGATCTGGTAAAAAGCTGGAGTGATGGATCGCAGTTGAAGTGGCGTTGCGTGGATAAATGTTCAAAGGCTCGAGTGCGGGCGGGTGATGGTAAACCAGACGACAAAAAACCTTACGAGTTTGTGGAGTTTTCGTAAGATTTTATTGTTTTTCGATGTTCCGTTCCGCTTCCAAAAAAAATTCAGTTCCAACAACTAAAAACAACAGACCTAAAATCGTTTGTATAAACCAAATTCCTAAAGTTAAACCTGTAGTGATGTGAAAGCCGACAGCCATGAATCCCCAAAACTTGAAGTTTTTTTGCTGCAAGATTGGCACGATAGTCGCCAGTTGAAATCCCACCACTAGTAGCAACCCATAGCCGCCGATTTTTGGATACTGATAGAGAAGAGTGTTTACCAGCCAAGGGTGAATATAATTTCCCTCGGCTAGCGCATAGGTGATTTGTTCAGCGGCATTTAAATGCAGATCTTGTGAAAAAAGCGGCCCACGAATCTTCCATAATCCGGAGAAAAAATAGGGGCACAGTGAAAAACTCTGCATCAGTCGCACGTAAAATAAGTTGCTTGTAAGTTTTAATGGGTTTTGATTCTTTAATAGCGAAAAAAATATCGCCGCAATAATCCAAATGTGGATATTATGATTTATTTTTCCAAAAGAAAAATTCATCGAAAAAAAAAGAAAAATAGTGAACATGGAAAAAATTCGCAGCGCTCGAACAGGGTAAAGAAACGTTGATATGAGGGTGGCAAGCGTTACAAAAAAAACAATGGGGTAAACAATCTCGTGATTCAGAGGCAACCAGGACAACGGGCGAGCGAAGGCCACATAACTCGGGTTTGGAATATGAAGCTGCAGAAAAAACCAAGAATTTTCAAAAACTAAAGAGCAGACACATAGGTAGTACAGTCTACAAAAAAGTTGAGTCATAGTGTTGTCAGAGCCACAGGAAGAGGCTTTTTTAATATAAAGTGCTCGTAAAGAGATCCCGATAAGGTAGCAAGCTGAACGTCATTACAGTGGCAGAGATTTTGAATTTGTTTTAAATGGAAGGTTTTAATCAATTGGGGTTGGTTTTTTTGTAGTGCCGAAAAAAGTCTGATTTTATCAATTTGGCCATCGGACATCAGCTGCTGATGGTCGCGTACCAAATAAGTCGCGCCTTGATCCCAAGTGATATCATAAACCTGAGTTTTGATTCCTCCGCCAAAAAGATTCCAGGCCGAAAGAAACAGAAAGTCCTTTCCATCATTCCACTGTGGTAAGCAAAAATGAGCGACTGTGGTGTAGAGCGCGATGATAATGAGCGTGGTGACTTTTGGCATAGATTACTCTCTGCGTCTAGTTTGCCATGATTGAATAATTTTTGTCCATTGGTATAGGTAAAATAATGGCAAATTACTGGTCCTCCTACGATTTCACTAAAATCCCATTTCAAGATATTGAGTCCGTAGGGCAGAGGACTTTATTGTACCGCGATTTGTTTTGTGTGAGTTGGCTCTTGGGACGGTTTTGCAATTATCGCTGCTCCTATTGTTGGCCTTACGCCAGATCTGATAAAAAGGATCATCGTTCTACCGAGTTAGTTTTAAAAACTCTCAGTGAAATCAAACGACAGGCGCGTGAAAGAAATTTTAATTCATTTCATTTTTCGTTTAGTGGAGGTGAGCCGACAATGCACCCTGGATACCTGGAAATACTTCAGAATTATTCTTCGGATCAGAAAAATTGCAATTACCAATCACTGCACATGACGAGCAATATTAGCGCGGGTCTTGGATGGTTTAAAAAATATGCCGAGACCACCAAAAACATCAACCGAGTGAGCGTGACGGCAAGCTACCACAAAGAGTTTACAACAAAGGAACCTTTTGCTGAAAAATTGGTTTTTCTTCAGGAACAGGACATCAATGTCACAATCAACATGGTGATGGTTCCAGAGAGATTTGAACTTCTATGGGCGGAAGCGCTTTATTTTCACGAGCAGGGTATCAATGTGACACTCAAACCCCAGAGCAACCCGACGGCAACGGCGGTTGTCGAAGGCTATACAGACGACATGCTGAAGCGCCTGCGGAATGGTATGCCGCAAAGGGATTACACGGCGAAGCGCCTCGAAAGCAGTTCAAAATTATCTTTGCGCCCCAAACCACGTTTTGCACCCTTACAGGAAAAGGACACCTCAGGCGAAGATGTGCCTCAGATCATGCAAGTTGAGTTCAACGATAACAAAGGTAAGAAATGGTTTATGGATCAAGCAGAGCGATTTAATGCCTTTAATTTTAACCAATTCAAAGGCTGGGAATGCAGTGCGGGCTATCGAAGTATAATCATTCGTGAACCGGACGGTGCGATTAAGAGAAGTTACAGCTGTAATGACAAACCACTTGGTTTTATCGAGAGTGGATTTGAATTATTTCCCAAGGCTTTGCCATGTATTACACAGAGTTGTGTAAGCAGCGCGGATAGCAAAATCCCGAAGCGCAAAGCGGGATCGCAATGGCCGCTATGGCCCGGGGATACACCGAGTGTATAAGGCGCAAGATATCCGAGTGGTGCACTTGGAAATCACGAGCAAGTGCAATGCCTCATGCCCGATGTGTTTGCGCAACGTCTGCGGTGGGCAGGTGAATCCGCAGCTTCCTTTGACAGAGCTTTCGCTCTCCGACATCCAAAAAATTTTTCCAGTGGATTTTGTGCAACAACTTGAAAGGATTCTATACTGTGGAAATTATGGCGATCCAGTTGCTGCAAAAGACACTCTCGAGTCACTCAAATACTTCAAAAGCATAAATCCAAACATTCAAATTTCCCTGTTTTCAAATGCCTCTGCCCGCCCAGCAACATGGTGGATAGAAGTTGCTGCCTTAACCAAAGACGCACATTTTGCCATTGATGGGTTGGCAGATACCAACCACATTTATCGGCGCGGTACGCAGTTTGATGTGATAATGCGAAACGCGCAGGCGTTTATCGAGGCAGGCGGAAGAGCTATTTGGGATTTTATTGTTTTTAAGCACAATGAGCATCAGATTGAAGAGGCTCAAGCGCTTGCCAAGAAAATGGGTTTTTACAAATTCAATTTGAAAAAAACTGGACGTTTTTTTAGTAACACGAAATCAGAAGTTAAGTCTCGGCAAGCCGTTTTCGATATCCAGGGCGAAGTCGAGTATTATTTAGAAATGCCAGTGGATCCAAAATACCACAACGGCGCCCTCGCCAATGAAGAGGCTCTGGTGCAAAAATATGGGCATCTTGAAAAATATTTGGATCAAACTCATGTTGAGTGCAAAGTAGACGCAGAGAGAAGTGTTTACGTTTCCGCTGAAGGTTTTATCTTTCCTTGTTGTTGGACAGCTAATCAATTGTATCCTTGGTATTTAGAGCCTCGCTCATCACAGATGTGGTCCTTGATTAACACTTTACCGGAAAAAGAAAAGTCTATTTCAGCCAGAAATCAGTCCATTCAATCAATTGTAGAGAGTGCTTTTTTTGACAAAATTGAAAAGAGTTGGAAGCTTCCATCAACCAAGCTTGGAAAACTTAAACCCTGTGCAAAAACTTGTGGAAAAGAGTTTGATCCGTTTCGCGAGCAGTTTAAGTGAAGCTGAATGCTTCCACAAAAATCAGTTTCTCAATTTTTGTGGTCTTGTTTTCTTTGGGAACATTGTTCACAATTTTAGAGATTTTTGCGAGGATGAATGACCATCCGTTTGGTTGGTTTTTGCAAAACGCACAAAACGTAGAGCTCTCTGAAATCCAAAAGTACGGCCTCATTGTTACGAAATTAAATATTCCCATACCCAACAAAAGTTTTGATGCTTTCAATTCGAAAAGGTCGCAGAGAACTTTCGACTTCTTCACTACTTTGCAATCAGGGTATCGCGTTCACAAAAAATCTTTTTCAGGATTACAGACCTCTAGACTCATCGACAGCAGTATTGAAGTTTATAATGTGAAATCAAATTTCGACCAGTATGGTCGACGAAGTACGACGTCTTCTCCGAAAGAAAGCTCTTTACACATCTTTCTAGTGGGTTGTTCATTCACTTTTGGCGAAGGATTAGAAGACAATCAAACCTTGTCCTCTCAGCTGCAAAAAATCGATCAAGATTCCAGCTACTTCAATTTAGGAAGGATGGGTGGGTCTGTTGTTGACGTTGTTGTTTCTCAAGAAGCAACAGATGTTTGGGAGGGTGTTAGTCCATTAGAAGGCGTAGTCCTGTTTAATTTTTCTGCAGTTGATCATGTTCCACGCTTTTTAGGCACCATCAGAACCGTTGGTGCTTGGAATGAGGAGGGGGGGTTTCTAAAAAAAGAGAAGCATATTTTTAAATTTGGCGGAATTTATCGTTTTCACCGGCCAATTTGGACCCAACTGCGTAAAGCACTTGATAGATCAGAATTCTTAAGAGCCATTGCATTTGACTGGCCACCAGTTGATGACGCGGCTTTTGAAGAATATGCTTTAGCGATAAAGCAGGTAAAAGACGCTTATCTTAAAAAGTTTGAATCACAAAATAAATTTATCGTTTTCTTTCGACCGGGGGAAGCTCAAGCTTCGCGAATTATTCCCTATCTTGAAAAATACAGAATTCTTTATTTAGATTACTCTAAATTGAAGTTTTCAAGGTTTGCCAATAAGCCGTTAAAAATACCTTACGATGGGCACCCATCTGCAGAATACAACCGTCTATTAGCAATGCAGCTGCATAACGATTTACTAAAAAATTGTATATATAAAGGGCGAAACGGCTGTTCCACTGCCAAGGTACAAAAGGGCCGAGATAAATGAGATGACCACAAAAAATGGAAGCAGCCACCATTTTTTATTTTCTGCAGCAAATTGAATGAGTTCAATGAATGTGCGCATTTTAGTCCAAATCGGTTTTGCTATCTCTGTTAATAGTTTTAAGTAAGTTCTTATCTTTTTCTACTAAAAAATTCTCAAGGACCAGGATGTCTAGATCTGTTCTCAAAAAACACTGAATTGCATCAGTCGGCGACTCGACGATAGGTTCCCCACGTACATTAAAACTTGTATTCAAAAGAATAGGAACTCCAGTTTTTTCTTCGAAAGTGCTAAGTAGCCGATGGAGTCGAGGATTGCTTTCCAAAGTGACGGTTTGCAGTCGAGCACTCCCATCCAAATGCGTTACTGCTGGGAGTGCCTGCTTGGCATTCAAAAAAGAGTCAACAAACAGCATATAGGGCGAATCTGGAGCAATCCCTGTAAACCATTCGCTTACTTTTTCTCTGAGAACTATTGGCGCGAATGGTCTAAAGGATTCACGAAATTTAATCTGCAAATTAAGTTTTTTTTGCATCTCTTCATGACGGGCATCTGCCAGGATAGATCTCGCGCCAAGAGCGCGGGGACCAAATTCCATGCGTCCCTGAAACCAGCCGACCGATTTCCCTTCAGATAACTTTTGGCCTGTGAATTCGAGCAAAACAGTTTCATCGCACATTTGATAGGAGAGCTCTGCTTTATCTAAAGCTTCTCTAATTTGTGCTGAATTATACTCAGTACCTAAGTAGGCTCCGGACATCGAATCAGAGTCCTTTTTTCGGAAGCGGGGTTTTTTGAAATGAAGACTATGAAGCGCAAGGGCCGCTCCCAAAGAGCCACCAGCGTCACCTGCTGCCGGCTGGATCCACAAATTCTTAAATAAGCCCTGACGCAAAATTGCAGAATTGCTCACGCAATTCAATGCTACGCCCCCAGCAAGGCAAAGATTAGGATTTTGATACTCCCGCCATAAGCTCTGGGTCATATTCAAAACTGCCAACTCAAGAATTCGCTGGGTCGAAGCTGCGATATCCATATAGATTGGCTCTATCCAGGTTTCTGGCTGTCGTGGATCTGTTTTTAATAAATCTATGAGAGCAGGGGTGTACATTGCGGATGTCGAAGAATAATTAAAATATTTCTGGTTAAGCTGAAAGGAGCCATCTGGGCGAAGCTCTATGAGTTCTTGCAAGAAAAGGTCGGCAAAGCGAGGTGTTCCATGGGGGGCGAGCCCCATCAGTTTGTACTCACCAGAATTCACTTTAAATCCACAGAATGAGGTGAGACTTGAGTAAAGCAGCCCCAGCGAGTGCGGATAGTGAATTTCCTTTTCTATTGTCAATTCATTGCCCGAGGCAGAAGCTACTGATGTAGATGTCCACTCGCCGATACTATCCATCGTCAAAACCACAGCGGAATCAAAAGGGCTCGGATAGTAAGCGCTCGCGGCATGGCTCAGATGATGCTCAGAAAAAAATAGTCGATCTTGCTCAAATTGAGGACTCATTTTTTGCAACTCTTTAAAAAGAGTCGAGCGACACCAAAGTGTTTTCTGGGTGGCCTCTTGAAATGAATCTACAAAATAAATCGGTTTTGAAGGGCAGTCTTGCAAATAGGTTTCGAGCAAACGATCCAATTTCAATAAGGGCTTTTCATAAAAAACAATGGCTTCCAAATCTTCGAATTTCGTTTTGCCTAGTTCCAATACTTTTTTTATCGAATGTCGAGGAAATGAAGAGTCATTTTTTATGCGAGATAGGCGTTCCTCTTGCAGGGCGGCAACGGGTTGGCCATCAATGACTAAGGAGGCGGCGCTGTCATGGTAGAAGCAAGAAATCCCTAAAATCTTCATTCAAAAAGCTTTCTCAAACTTACATTGTTTTTCTTTTTTCACCCAGGCGCCATCTCCTCGTGGCCTAGGAAAAACTTTTCGCAACATAGAAGTTGGCGTGACTGCAAGAAAATAAATAAAAATTAGAACCATGGGTTGTATTGACCAAGCTAATAACAGGCCAAATCGATGCCAAAGTAGATTGGAAGTATGAATCACTTTTGGACAGAAAACGGCTAAAACGGTAAATAACATGGTAATGCAGCCAGCTTGCCAAGAGCGTAAAACCAAAGAAATGGCAAATAACAAAAAACCAATAGTAACAACGAAATTTTTATACGTTGGCGGTTCAATTTTTTGGAGGCGTTTCCAATCAGACAGTGTCCACATTGCTGATCTCATTGGGTGCACCCAGGGTATGGGCTTGGAAGGGTTTATTTATGAGCTCGCTCATCTCTGAAAATGTATTTACAAAATTTGTTCCACGGATTGAATCCATGTGCCCTATGTATTCGCGAAACTGTGGCATGCGATTGGACCAATCTTCGGACTCCATAAACTTCAACATTCCCTCGAGGCGTTGAATACCGTATGGATTGTTAACAAATTCGGCATCGTTGCGATGATTTTTTAACAGCCAAGAATAAAAAATTTCGTATTTAGAACGAATCTTTTGCTTAAATTCTTTTGGAAAAACTTTTACGTTTAAGTGCGCGGGATGATACACAAAATGATAGTTAATAAGTCCTGCACCCAACGGCCAAGCATTGATTTTTTTAAAATTTTGCGCAAGCTTCCACTGAATGAAATCGGGGATGTAATACATGTTGAGCATCTGGACGGCACAGGCAATTGTCACTTCGACATGCTCTGGAGTGTCATCGAGAAGCCGCAGGTGCTTTTCGATCGTTAGCCAGTCAGCAGGATATCGAATGTACGAATTCATTTCGCCGATGCTATCAATACTAAAATGAAAACGCACACGACGAAATTTTTCCCAAAGTGCAAATAACCTGTCGGGAAGCTCAATGCCATTGCTGTTGTAGCGGAGTTCTATATTTTTGGCGTACCCTCGGCGAACGCACTCCTCCAGCAACTCGTAGTGCTCCTCGATGATCGTACTTTCACCGCCGGCAAAGTAAAGCTGCTGCATGTGGGGGATTTGTTCATAAAGTTGAGTCCAGAACTCTGGATTGTCTTTATGCCAATCGTAGCTAGCACCGTCAACGCGGCCGTTGTTATCCCAAATCATCACTTCTTTAAGATTGGCATCCTGAATTTTTGGATAAAGCTTTTTCCAATCCGAAACCCAAAGCGAACTATCGTGCGGTGAACACATTACACATTTTAAATTGCATTTGGTCCCAAGGCGTAAATCCACATAATAAATTCGTGCCGGGACTGAACCATCATCAGCTGTTTCGTTGATTAGTTTTTGCAAATCAATCCGCGAACTCCAATATTCTGTTTCCCAATTTCTTTTCGACCGATGGCCTGCGGCTTCTTCTTTGAAACATTTTGTGCACGAGGCAGGAATTTCTCCGGCCAGCATTTTTTGCCGAACATCGCGCATGTAACCGTTATTCCAACCCTCCAAAAGGGGTGTATGGTTCAAATTGGCAGGTTTCCCATTATTATTTTTGAGGATACCCACTTCGCCGCCCCAAACCTTGTCGTTGGTGGCTCCCGCAGATGAGGCATTTGCCGTACAGCAGACTCGCATGTGTCCATTTGGGCGTGTCGAGAGATGGATCCACGGAAGGGCGCAAAATGTATCACTTGGTGCTGCAAAACCTTTTTTATGCATTTCGGAAGAATATGATAAAGGTTCTTGTTCTTGCAAAGGTTCAAAATACATAACGAGCCGAGTTAGTGGTATTGTGAGTTTGTCCTTCAGCTGATAGGTCTCAAGCCATGGCCGAAGATTATAAATCCAAAGTTTTTGATGAGCAGGTGTTTAAGCTTTGCAATCTTATATTCGACTTGCCACGGGAGAGTCTTAGTTTCTCTCGGCAAGCTGTACTCGATGCACTTTCTTATGCCAAATCGGTGGATGAAGTAAACGACGTTTTGGAGACATTCCGTAATTTCACACCGGCAGTGTTGGACGAGTGCGCTAAAGAAATTTTAGACACAAATATGCTTTTTGGAGCAAAGGCGGGCTACCCCCAGTATTTAATGACCGTTAGGCATTTGGCGGCACTTGCTGTATTTAAGCATTGGAGGGTTTTTTTCAGCACGACGAAATCGATCCCCAGCGGAATGTCATTCGAAGATTATTTGATGACCATTCGGCATTTAGCAGAGCTGGCGGATTTTAATGATTGGGAAGATTTTTTCAGTACAGTAAAGTCGTTGCCCGAAAAGGCGTCGTCTGAAGAGTTTTTTATGACGATCCGCCATCTAGTTGGTCTAGAAAACTTCAAAAAATGGGTGCCTTTATTTCTTGCCATCAAATCGTTTAGCTCTGTACCGGCTGCAGCCCATAATGAATTTTTTCAAACGACACGCTTTTTGATCGCGAACCAGACAGATTTTTTTAGTGAAAGTTATTTTACCCTATTAAAAAAAATCAAAGATGAAGAGATCGGTGTGCAGAGCAGCGTGTTTCAAGGACTTCGGCATTCCTCCGAATATTTCTTTTCTCGCGAGGCGTTTGAAGGAATTTTCAGAATGTTTTCCGAATTTCCCCAATATTCAGATGCGCTCGCCTACGGGCAACTCGATAGCAAAAAATGGTTGATTCTAGAAGCCAAAAAAGTTTGGGGCGAGCACTGGGGAGAAACAGTTTTTGTGCTTGCAGGCTGGATCGGGCTGCTTCCTCGAATGATGTACGACCAACAAATCAAATGCGCAAAAATTCGGTCCTTCGATCTTGATGCAAAAGCCAACATCGCTTCTGAAATAATGAATCAAGGCGAAGTACAAAAGGAATGGGCCTACAAGGCTTCTACCAAGAACATCACGCAGATGTGCTACCCAACCACCTACGAAGTTCTTCGTAAGAATGGAAGCACTTGTGAACTCATCGAGATGCCCGATGTGGTGATCAATACGAGTTGTGAGCATATTCAGGATATCGATGCATGGTGGAAGCAGATTCCCTTAGGCACGAAAGTGATATTACAATCCAACGATGGGTTTCATATTCCCGAACATGTTGCCTGCTTTAAAACTCTTGTGGATTTCGCACAGGCGATGAAGTTGACTCGGGTCGACTACCAAGGTGAAAAGGCACTCCCAGAATTCAAACGCTTTATGTTAATTGGTTTAAAGTAAAATTAGATTAAATCTCAGTATTATCGGAATCGGTCGCGCTATTTTCCGACGGAGCGGCTTTCGTATTACCACTAAGTTGAATATTGGACGTGTCCTCAGAGACCTCGCTGCTGGCAGCATCGAGACTTTTTGTTCCTGGCCCACCACTGTTGAGCGACGCCGCAATGGCTACGAAGTTTGCAAATTGATCGGCAAAAGACGGAGTGGAAGTGCCGCCTGAGCGCAAGTTCGGATCGTCAGCAGAATTCAAACGCGCCAAAGCCACGGAAGCCGTAAGTGCGCTGATCGAAATAAATAGAATATATTTTTTAAACACAGAATTCCCCTCAAAAAAGCTTAACACACCTATCGACACAATCTACCAGCGATTTAAATTTTTTGTAAATTAGTCTCGTTTTGAGACGATTTGGCTTCTGCTTGAGTAAGTTTCAACATTTTCAGTTTCAGGACCAAAGACTCGCGGGTGTGAATCAAGGACACGGTCTATAAACGTTTCCGTCTAAGTCCAAATTGAAGAAAACGGTCGAAAACTTAAGAGTTTTTGCTCGTGTGCAAATCGCGGCAGAATATGCGCTGTACTCAGCATTCAGAACAGCTTTGTTTTGCAAAATGAAAGGCGTGTAAGCATCACACTCGTTATACTTGAAGCACTCTTCCACAACAGCAAAATCAAATGCCGACACCAGACTGGGAACTAAATCCGTCGCATTTTTAAGAGCAATAGTCATTCCCCGCTTGTGGGATTCGTTAGCTAAAAAGTTAAGGAAATTGATTTGATCCTGTCTGGTTAAATTAAATCCACTATTGTTCGCATAACCATCAACGTTGTCAGGTTCGACACCATCGCAGCCTTTACTTTTGGCCAAATCCAAACGTCTGAGCATAATATTTCGAACCGTGGCATCGCGCACATCCAGCCACTTTTCTCCAGGCCAACCCAGGCCATTTCCCAATGTGTTAGTGGGAAATTGTTTCTCGTCGGGACGCCAGTCTTCGTAGGTTCCGCCAGAAAAATAGCAGATCACAATATGTTGAGCCGTTTTTAGCGAGCTGAAGGTGGCGGCAGTTTGGTCAAAGAGATCTACGTCGTAAACCTTGGCGGCTGGAATTGATTTGAGGGCCCCTTGAAGTTGCCAAAACCAGCTCGTCCCGGCTGGAATGCTTTTGAGCTGCGAGACGGTGGGAACTGTTGTCGGTGGTATTATTGTTGGCGGAGTCATAGGAATATTTCCAGAGTTTGGATCCGTTAGAGGTAGGTCACCTGGGAGAGTCTGGGAATTGGCAGCTTCAGTTCCGCCGATACTTTCGGGGCTGTCGCAATTTTGATAAAGAACACAGGTCGCCAGAAAAAATATGAGTAAGAACACTGATTTCATTTTTTTCATCGAACCCCCTGAACCTAATCAGGTTAGCATAAATAAAACATAATCTGTTTGAATAGAAAATGACTGTCTCAAGCAGAACCTTTAATCGGCAAAATTTTTTCACAACGATTCGTTTTGAAACAAGATTTAGTAACATTTGACTAGACACTCTCGAAAAACTAACACCTTGCTTAAGTTGTTGAATTTAAGAATTTGTTGGGCGTTTTCTAAAGTGTGTTGCTTACAAAACAAATAGCTTTTCAACCTCTAAGTGCGTTTGCCTTGAAAAAATTCTTTTAAGATCTCAGAGCAGTCATCATTCAGGATGCCGCTTACCACATTGACGCGATGATTATGTTTACTATTTGAGAGCAGGCCAAAAACACTTTCAGCTCCACCCTTGGGGTCGCGCGCGCCCCAAACGACAGTGCTGATTCGGGCTTGAATCAAAGCCCCCGCACACATCACGCAGGGTTCAAGCGTAGTGACTAGCAAACAATCAACAAGGCGCCAGGAACCAAGCCGCTGGCTTGCCACCTGAAGGGCAAGAAGCTCGGCATGGGCCGTGGGGGATCGTTGGGCTTCGCGTAAATTATGGGCCCGTGCAATAATCTGGTTATTCTTGATAACCAGGGCCCCCACCGGAACTTCATCCTTCCCGGCCGCTAAAGCAGCCTCTTCTAAGGCAAGGCGCATCCATTTTTCGTACTTTTCCCCAACTTCAGATGTTTCCATAGCTTGCGAACTTAAAAGGCATTTCGCTTGTTGTCATTAAAGATGACAGCCCTATTTACTTTTGTTACTACCATCCGTTGAAGGGCAGGTGATTGACTATGTCATTAGTAAGATTGCGCGATGGTGAGAGCTTTGAACAGGCCTTCCGTCGTTTTAAAAAATCCTGCGAAAAATCAGGCGTTTTGTCTGAAGTAAAAAAGCGCGAACATTACGAAAAACCTGGCGTTCGAAAAAAGAAAAAATCGTTGTCGGCTCGTAAGCGCTCGTTGAAAAAAGTACGACGCTTTGGAGATTACTAGCTCGGAGATTATTAACCATGTCGCTTAAGCAACAGATTTCAGATGACACCAAAGATGCTATGAAGGCGAGGGATGCTGACAAGGTCAGCACTCTTCGCTTTTTACAAGCTGCTGTGAAAAATAAGGAAATCGAACTTCGTCCCAATCCTTTAACCGATGAAGATGTGGTGATTGTCCTCAGGAAGTCGGTCAAGCAAAGACAGGACTCCATCGAACAGTATGTGTCCGCGGGTCGAACAGATCTCGCAGACAAAGAAAAAATGGAATTATCTATAATCGAGGGGTATTTGCCCAAGCAGATGAGTGCAGATCAAATCGAGGCTGTTGTAAAACAGGCTATTCAAGAAGTCGGTGCCACTTCGCCCAAGGAAATGGGAGCCGTGATGAAAGCGGTTCAAACGAAAACACAGGGCACTGCAGACAACAAGATCGTCAGCGAAGTAGTCAAAAAGTTACTACAGCCCCAATAATAAAATTCGGACTAAACGGAGCCTCCTCCCAAGGGAGCTCCATTTTTGGGGAATCAGGACACCAGATTGAAATTTAACCAAGACTTTATTGAGCAAGTTCGAGATGCCAATAATGTCGTTGATATCATTGGGCAGTACACGGAACTAAAGGGCCGAGGGCACCAGTTTATGGGCCTCTGTCCATTTCCTGATCACAATGAAAAATCGCCAAGCTTTTCGGTTTCCGATAATAAACAGGTCTATCACTGCTTTGGCTGCAAAAAATCGGGCAACGTTTATACATTTTTGCAAGAGCACAGCGGCCTGAGTTTTACCGATGCCGTCGAGTTTTTAGCTCGTAGAGCAAACATCCCAATGCCCGAAAATCCAGAGGAAAATAAAGACCGCACTCACAGAACAACATTCTTTAGAATCAATAAATTTGCCGCATCGTTTTTTTACCGCCAGCTCAAAATCCTGCCCGATACCCACGTCGCAAAAAAATATTTGATCGAACGGGGGCTCAGCGAAGAGACGGTTGACGAAATGAAAATCGGCTACGCTGGTGATAACTGGTCGGACCTCTACGAATTTTTCCGCGATAAGAGTGTACCTTTGGACGAAGCCGAGCGGCTTGGTTTAATTAAACCAAAAAAAAACGGCTTCTTCGATCTTTTTCACCACCGACTTATTTTTCCAATTCTATCAACCCAAGAGGATGTGGTGGGTTTTGGCGGTCGGGTTCTCGACAAGGAACAAAAACCTAAATATCTTAACAGCCCTGAGTCGCCGGTTTTTCATAAAGGCCGCACGTTTTACGGGCTCAATTTTGCGGCAAAGGCCATTCGTCAGCACGACCGCGTGGTGATTGTCGAAGGGTACATGGATCAGATTGCCCTTTACTCGGCAGGCATCAAAAACGTGGTTGCAACTCTTGGAACAGCACTCACCGAAGACCATGCCCGCGTGATTCAAAAGTACACCACCCAGATTGTACTGATGTTTGATGGTGATTTTGCCGGTATGAATGCGGCCGAGCGCAGCCTCGTACCGATGTTTGCCCAAGGACTGTGTCCTCTCGCTGTATTTTTGCCTGAGTCTTTAGATCCAGACGATTTCGTAAAAAAGTATGGTGCAGGATCTCTGCAAACCAAAATCGATCAGGCACAAGAACTTTTCATTTTGATGATTAATGATTGGCTAAAGGATTCAAAATTTACTGCCAACGAAAAACTCGTATTTATGGAAAAAGTGGCGCCCTACCTCAACGTCATCAGCGATCGAAGTTTAAAAGATCTTTACATTAAAGAGGTCGCAAAACGCCTGTCTGTGGAAGCAAAATGGGTTGTCCGATCACTTGAAGACGAGACGCCAAAACCACTTTCATCTCCTAAAGCTGCAATCACCACACAAACTGCCGCTGGCCCACTCGTAGATCCCAACGAACCTGTTCAATGGAAGTTAAAAGGTGCCCCAAAAGAGGAACTTTATCTGCTGGGAGTGCTGCTTAACTCACCAGAATCACTTATCAAAGTGATCGAAACAGAAGTGGGTCCGAAATTTTCTTCAGAGTCCGTGAAAAAACTACTGTCCCTTGTCATCGACAAATATAGACAAAATCCAAGTGATTTTGATAAGCTGGCGCCGCTAGTAGTGTCGCGCATAAAAGACCCTGAAGAACTTACAGGTCTGTTTAAGTTTTGGTCCCTTGATGGGGCCGAAGACGAAGCCATGAAGACGACTTTGAGCTGCATAAGACGCGTTGAAGCACGCCATTTACGGCGTCAAAGCGATGTTATTGCAGGACAGCTCCAAAACGGAGTGGAAGGTACAAGTTTAGAAAAGTTGGAACAGATCATGAATATACACAAGAATCGAATTCAATTAAATCGTCCCGTTAAAGGAGAGTCATGAATAAGCCTAAAAGAGAAGAGCTTCCCCCTTTAGCCATCGATGAACAAAAAAAGTTGATCAAAGATGAGCTAAAAAAACTGGTGGACCTTTCATTAAAAAAAGGCTCGCTCACAGTGGAAGAAATCAACGAATCTCTCGCTGTTGAAATCATTGCCGCTGAAGCCCTAGATTCACTCATGCATGGCCTTGAAGTGCAGGGTATTTCAATCACAGAGCACGTCCACGATGAAGAAGAAGGCGAGGAAACCGCCTTCCTTGAAGAAATTGATGATAGCGAAGAAGAAGACGTTGCCGAAGCCACCGATGTAAAAGGCAGCGATCCGGTTCGCATGTACCTGCGTAAAATGGGAAGTGTTTCCCTATTAACTCGCGAAGGTGAAGTGCAAATTGCACAACGAATCGAAAAAGGCGAGCGTCAGATTGTTCGCGCCATTCTAACTACACCTATCGGAACCCGTGAGATTATCAATCTTGGTGAGCGCGTTGATAAAGGCCGCTTGAAAGTAAAAGCCATCTTCCGCGGTCTTGAGGACGAAGAAACTCAATACAACGAGCAAGAGTATATCGATAAAATTCACGAGCTTATTGGCGAAGTTAAAAAATACGAAAAAAAGGCCAAGAGATTTTTCAAAGTCCTTGAGCAAGTTGATGTTATAGAAAAAGACAAAAAAGAAGCTGAACAGGAAATTTCTGTAATAGTGGATGAGTTGATGGTGAAGTTTGAATCCATTAACTTCAACCGTAAAACTATCAACCGCGTTGTAATTAAATTTAAAAACTTAGTTCAGCGCATGTCTCAGCTTCAAGGTCGAGTCAAAGAAGCTGTCACAAAAACGTTCTCAAAAGATCTTCCGCAACTTGCGGAGCGCTACGCAAAAATCGAATCCAGCGAAAAAGAAATTGCTGTGATGACTCGTGAGACAGGCCTAAACTTTAATAAATTTCGTGGTTACTTTTTGTTGGCGTCGGATGCGCAAGGGCGCGTTTCGATTCTTACCGAAGACACACAGATGCATTTCAACTGGATCCGCGAAACCAACACCGCCATTTGGAAAGGTGAGCGCGATGCTGACCGAGCAAAATCCGAACTCGTTGAAGCCAACCTTCGACTGGTGGTTTCTATTGCAAAAAAATACACCAACCGTGGCCTTCAATTTTTGGATTTAATCCAAGAAGGCAATATTGGCCTGATGAAGGCTGTTGATAAGTTTGAATATCGTCGTGGCTACAAATTCTCAACTTACGCCACTTGGTGGATCCGTCAGGCCATCACTCGCGCCATTGCCGATCAGGCTCGCACCATTCGTATTCCGGTGCACATGATCGAAACAATCAACAAGCTTGTTCGTACATCGCGCTATCTTGTTCAGGAATTAGGCCGTGAGCCGCAGCCTGAAGAGATCGCCGTAAAAATGGATATGCATGTTGATAAAGTTCGCAAAGTTTTAAAAATCGCAAAAGAGCCAATCAGTCTTGAAACACCAGTGGGTGAAGAGGAAGATTCGCACTTGGGAGATTTTATTGAGGACAAAAAAGTCATCAATCCCGCAGAAGCGATTGTGAATTTAAACTTAGCCGAACAAACCCGTCGCGTGCTTTCAACTCTGACAGCTCGCGAAGAAAAAGTTTTGCGCATGCGTTTTGGTATCGGAGAAGAGAGCGATCATACTTTGGAAGAAGTGGGTCAGGATTTCAACGTGACTCGTGAACGGATTCGTCAGATTGAAGCAAAGGCCCTACGCAAGTTGCGCCATCCTTCCCGCTCAGCAAAACTAAAAGCATTCATCGATAGTTAAACTACAATTCGGAATCCTGGATACAGTTAACAGTATTCGGGATTCTGTATTTTTGCGGGGGTGTAGCTTAGTTGGTTAAAGCATCCGGCTCATAACCGGAGGATCCGCGGTTCAAGTCCGTGCACCCCTACCAAATTCCAAACGCCAGTTTGGAATTTCTCGATTGTCCATTTTCCATTCTCA